>NZ_CP036262.1:1202765-1804147 GCF_007741495.1 Roseimaritima multifibrata | reverse complement strand
CCGTTGACCGCTCGTGCCCCCCATTTCCCCCCTCGAGTTAAAAACATCATTTCGATCCATCTAGCGGGCTCACCTCCAACGCTAGACATGTTCAATTACCGACCGGAGCTAAACCGTTTGGACGGGCAGCCTTGCCCTGATTCCTTTTTAGCTGGCAGAAAGTTCGCGTTTACAAGCGGGACGCCAACCTTGATGGGGTCGCCTCACAAATTTGAACAGGTCGGCCAGGCGGGACACTGGATGTCCGACACGGTCACCCACCTGCGCGAAGTGGCCGACGAGTTGTGTTTTGTCCATTCGATGTATACCGATCAATTCAATCACGCCCCCGCGCAGTTGCTGCTGCTGACCGGATCGCCACGCCAGGGGCGTCCCTCGATGGGTTCTTGGGTGACGTACGGTTTGGGATCCGAGAACCAAGACCTGCCTGGTTTCGTCGCCCTCATTTCGGGCGGGACTCAGCCGAGTGCGGGAAAAAATGCCTGGGGAAGCGGTTTCTTGCCGTCCGTATTCCAAGGCGTCCAGTGTCGATCGAAAGGGGATCCGGTTTTATACGTCAGTGACCCTCCAGGAATGACACGATCCTTGCGGCGTAAAAGCCTTGACACCCTCAACGAATTGAACCAGTTGCAGATGCAACAATCTCAAGATCCAGAAACACTGACACGAATCGCTCAGTACGAACTAGCCTATCGGATGCAAGCGTCCGTTCCGGAGGCAATGGACATCTCGCGAGAAACCGCTCAGACGATGGAAAACTACGGGGCCACCGTCGGCGGATCCAGCCTTGCCAACAACTGCCTGCTGGCGCGTCGATTGGTGGAGCAGGGCGTCCGCTTCGTGCAGTTGTTCGACTGGGGCTGGGATTTCCACGGCACCAGCGCGGGAACGGGACTTGGTGACGGCCTGCGGACCAAGTCGGCATCGATGGACCGGCCGGTCGCCGCATTGATCAAAGACCTGCGCCAACGAGGACTGCTAGACGAAACCCTGATCCTGTGGGGCGGCGAATTTGGGCGGACTCCCTTCCGTGAAGGACGGACCGCCAAAAGCAAAGTTCTGGGACGCGATCACTACCCCGACTGCTACAGCATTTTCATGGCTGGGGGTGGAGTTCGCGGCGGACATCAGCACGGTGCGACGGACGAACTAGGGTTTGGGGTCGCCAGCGATGGGGTCCACGTGCACGACCTGCAAGCGACCCTGCTGCACCAGATGGGAATCGATCACGAACGACTGACTTATCGTTTCCAGGGACGTGATTATCGATTGACGGACGTCCACGGAAAAGTCGTCCACGAATTGCTGACCTAGCCGGCCAGCACCACTTCAAAACCAGCGTGCTTGGAAACTAGCGACTTAGCAATTCGACAACTTTGAGAAATTCGCCTTTGGCGGGTAGATCATCGTATTCTTCAAAGGCACCGTCGGCGCCGGCCAATGCTAATTCGAGAGCGGTCGTCCCTTCCTCTTCGATCGGGCCGACGTTTGCACCTTTTTCCATCAGCATTTCGATCATGGGAAGATTGCAGTAGACCACGGCATAACGCAGTGGAGTCGTCCCACGATCCGGATCGCGAAGTTCGATATCGGCCCCCATTTCCAGCAACTGCTCAGCGATCTCTAACTGATCGGCAAGGACCGCACAGTGGAGCGGTGGGGGCGTCCATTCAACCGAATTCAGCATTTCGGGATGTGCAGCAAGCAATTCCTTGGCTTGCACTAAATCACCGGTTTCAAGGGCCGTCGCCAATTCGCTGTGAGGGAGCATGCAAAAACCTAGAACTTAGAACGCCATCTGCCAGCGGACAAAGCGAGCTTAAACCGCCCACTTGATCGATCCGATGGCAATGAAAGGGGAATCCCATAGATTCCTCCAAACCGGCTTCCAAGGGAAGACCCCCAAATGCCCCATTATCGTGCGGCACTCATGTAAAAGCTGAAGACTTGACGTTCATCCGTTTCGGCATAGGCGACCGGGAACGCAAAGTCAAATGCCAGCGGAGCAGGGCCCATCGCAGGAATCGCGGCTCGGATACCAAACCCTGGGGCAACGCGGAAGTTGTCAGCATTGATATCGAAGTCCCGTTCCACGGTCCCGAAGTCGACGAAGGCGACCGCCCGAAAGGCATCGTCCGCCGTGATCGGAGCCATATATTCGACCGAGCTGATCCAGCTGAAACGGCCCCCAACCTGAGCTCCCGAAATCATTGGACTCGCACCGCGGAATTCAAACCCACGCAGCGTCGCGTAACCACCAGCAAAGAAGTTCTCGAAAACGGGTGTCTCGTTGCCGCTTACGCCAAATTGCGTCCCGAAGGTGAGGGTGTGTTTGCCAGATCCATCGGCTCGCTGACGAACCAGGAAGTAACGCCGATAGTCGATCTCCGCCTTCGGATAGACATAATCGCCGAACGTTTGCTCGAAACTCCACTCCAACATGTGACCTTGGCTCGCCCCAAAAGGGCTGTCGCGAGTGTCATGGGTAAGTTTGAACTGTCCGGCGAACAGGTCATGTTGGCCGACGTAGTCCGTAATTTCCGGAATCGGGATCAAAGGATCCGACAGTTCGACACTTTGACCTTGCAGGCCGGCCGACATCGATAGGTCAGAAGTGAGGCGATACCCGAGTGCTAACCGAGCTCCGATCCGTTCTTCATCCCAGTCTTGAAATCGCCGGTTATACAAAAACCCAGACAGGTTCATGCTGACGTTTGTGTCAAACAGGTTCGGTTCACCAAACTGCACGCTGTAACGCTGATACTCGGTACCGGGAGCGGCTTCCAAACGGAACGTCTGCCCGTCACCACGAAATGCCGTCCCACTAAACATGTCTTGAAAACTGGTCGGCCATCGGCGGATATCAAAGTTCCGCTCGTCGATCGTAAACTGACCGGTCACCCCTGCGTCACTGTTGACCGCACCACCAATCATAATCTTGCCGGTCCGTCCCGGAGCTCCATTGATATAGAGGTCGGCCACGTTTTCTTGAGGGGCATAAGGCATCGGTGGCGGCGGGGCAAAGTCCGTACCGTGGAAGGCAGGATCGGCAAACACGGTTCCTGCCGCCTCGGGGACCGCACTTACCGGTGGCCCATTGTAAGGTGCACCGTTGTAAGGCTGAGGAGGTGGAAGGGTGTCACCCGACTGGTAAGACGGAGGCGTGGCATAACCACCCCCTTGAGCCCGTACGATTCCAACCGACGGATCTGCCGGTCGCTGAACCGCTTGCCCGCTGGCTACCGTTTGCCCACCAACGGTGGGCTGAACGACACCAGGGGTTCCAACCTGGGCAACCAAATCGGTTGCAGGCGACACCTGCCCGCTCGAACCAACCGAATTGGTGAACGGCGCCGGAGACTTCGACTGCGGCAGCTGAGAACAGCCGGTCGCAAGGACCAACAGCCCAAAGCAACTGGCCCCCCAGACGACCAGCCGACTTGAAATCGGACGGCACGGAAGCGACATCGATGCGGTTCGCACAGGTGACCAACCAGAGGTTTGAGGAGCTTTAGAAGTCGGAGCTGTATTCATATCAATATTCAAAGCTTCCCTCCTGAGGGACCACTTTAATGTCCGGTGGATCGGCAAGCGTTGGGTTATTTTCAAACAGCTGCAAACGATTCAAGACATTGCGTCCTGATTCCAGTTTGCGGCGATCAATGAACTGCCCCTCCACCAAATCCAACTGATTTAGCAACATGGTTTCCCGCATCAGATGCGGCTCACCTTCCACATTGACAAAGATCTGACCGATCTTCCAGCGATCGCCTTCGCTGATCTTGTAGACCAAATCGACGCGGTCAGGCTCGTCTCGCATCACCGGCTGGGGCTGGACTTCGCAGTAGATAAACCCAAGCGTTCCGTAAGAGTAAGTCAGCTCACTGACGTCCAAATTCATTTTCATGCCGCTGAAGTAGTCACCCGCTTTCAGCGTCAAACGTTCGCGAAGCTGAGCTTCATCGACGAACTCATTTCCTACGATCTGAATATCGTTGATGATGTATCGTTCGTTCTCGACAATCACGAAAGTGACCGTTAACCACTGCCCAGAATCGTCGTACTCGATCTGACGACTAACGTGAGCTCGCAGGAACCCGAGGTTTCGGTAATAGCGAGTGAGGATGTCGACATCCTCATCAATCTGTTTCAGATTCGCTGGATTGTTGATGTAATACCCGAAACGCATAAAGGGTTCTCGAGACCGAATGACCTTCTTCAGCCGAGCGTCACCCTCGATCTCATTCCCGACCATATTGATTTTGGCAATCCGCTCCAGTTCCCCTTCGTTGATCCGAAAGATCACGGCACGGGGATCCTTATCATGCCCGATCACCGATTGGATCACCGCATTATTGAAACCTTTTTCACGGTAAAAATCTTCCAAGCGGCGAACCGCCGATTCGATCGTGAATTCGTTCAGAGGGTCCTTCGGTTGCAACCCAGAACGTCCCTTTAGCTCTCGATCATTTAACCCGCGATTACCGAAGTAGATAACGTCCGAAACCGTGGGAAGTTCGACCACGTCGAAAATCACGACTTTGCCGTTCGCAGCGTCTTCGATCCGGAAGCGGACATCGGAGAAGGCCCCGAATTCTCGCAGTGCCCGAATGTCGCTCATGACAAGCTCTTCATCGAACAAGCGGTCGACGCGGGTTTCCAGCTTTTGCAGAATGGCCGCGGTACTAACAAATCGGTTTCCCCGAATTTGCACGTCCGCCACAATTGCGGTCCCCTTTTCACGGCGAACGCGCAGTCCTCCCATCTCATTGACATGGTCAGAGAAGCGAGGGCGTTCGTTTGGCGGAGGCGCACCTCCGCCGCCTCCTCCTCCAGCACCACCTCCACCGAACTGAGCAAGCGCAGTGGTAGCGAGGAAGAATAGGGACGCACTAAACGTTAGGGATATCGCCAGCCTGAGCGGCATTCCGGACTCCTTTCCTGATGACGGTAGGCTGATACAGCAGGCGGTTAGTACCTATTCCTTGGCAATGACCACAAGACCATTCTGGAGGAAAAGCGAAAAAAGCGGGCGAGTGCGTCGGGCTGGGATTTTGCTGCCCAGTACAACGGGCATCCCCCCGTGTCTCCTGCCGCCCCGCCCCCTTCGTTCGCACAAAACGCCTCGGTCCGCGACTTTCTAAGCGAGGGAACTCGTCAATCGCTGGTCCTGAGGTATGGAATAACCCCTAAAAATCCGCGTTTTTGCCCTTTCCGACAGGCCTCTTGTTTGCGATATTGCCGATAAATCACCCAAAAATTTCATGCGCCGTCGTCACTTTTCAGCGGTTAGCGTGTCTTACCCCCTATAAGTACCGGTTAACCGAAGTTCGTGACCAGCGTGGTATACGGCTCCAGGAAACCAAATGTTGTTCAGGTGTACGAATGAGTCTGGAGAAACTGCGTAATATTGGTATCAGTGCCCACATCGACTCGGGTAAAACGACCCTCTCGGAGCGGATCCTGTTTTATACCGGCCGAATCCATAAGATCGAAGAAGTTCGAGGCGATGGCGACGGGGCCACGATGGACCATATGGAACTGGAACGTGAGCGTGGTATCACGATTACCAGTGCCGCGACGAGCGTTTCCTGGAAAAACCATCCGATCAACTTGATTGACACCCCGGGCCACGTTGACTTTACGGTCGAAGTGGAACGTTCGCTTCGCGTACTGGACGGAGCCGTACTGGTTCTTTGTTCAGTGGGTGGCGTTCAAAGTCAGTCGATCACGGTCGACCGCCAGATGAAACGCTATCAAATTCCACGGCTGGCTTTCATCAACAAGATGGACCGAACCGGAGCCAACCCGAACCGAGTGGTTGCTCAAGTTCGCGAAAAACTGGGTGCCGAAGCGTTCCTGATGCAGATCCCCATCGGAGCCGAAGAAAACTTCCGCGGCGTCGTCGACCTGCAGAAAATGAAGGCTCTGTACTTCGAAGGGGATCGCGGCGAAATCGTTGCCGAAAAAGAAATCCCTGCTGACCTGCAAGAAGAAGCCGAAGCCGCTCGCGCTCACATGCTCGAATCGCTTTCGATGTTCAGCGATGAACTGATGGAACTGCTGCTCAGCGAAGAAGAAGTCAGCACCGAATTGATGGAACGCGTGACACGCGAAGCCGTTCTTGCGGGTGCGACTCCGGTATACCTCGGAACCGCTTACAAAGACAAAGGGGTTCAGCCATTGCTGGACGCCGTTATCAAGTACCTTCCTAGCCCACTCGATCGCGAAATCCGCGGCCGTGACCCCAAGGACGAAACGAAGCGTATCGAACTGCTTCCCGATCCGGAGCGTGACTTCGTTGGCATGGCCTTCAAGATCGCTGACGATCCGTTTGGTCAGTTGACCTTCATGCGAATCTACCAAGGTACGATCGAAAAGGGTGGCACTTACGTCAACCAACGTACCGGACGTAAAGAACGCTTCAGCCGTATCGTTCGAATGCACTCGGACAAACGGGAAGAAATCGAAAAGGCCTCCGCCGGCGACATTATCGCTGTCATGGGTATCGATTCCGCTTCCGGTGACACCTACGCAGCCGGGCGCGACGCCTGCACCCTTGAATCGATGTTCATCGCTGAACCGGTTATCAAGATGTCGGTCAACCCCGTCAGCCGTGCAGACTCGGACAAGATGGGCAAAGCCCTACAACGCTTCCGCAAAGAGGATCCGACCTTCCGCGTCTTCACCGACGAGGAAACCAAAGAGATCCTCATCAGCGGAATGGGCGAATTGCACTTGGAAGTTTACGTCGAACGTATGCGACGTGAATACAAAGTCGATGTCGAAGTTGGTGCTCCTAAAGTGAGCTACCGCGAAGCTCCCACCAAAGAACTTGCCTTTAACCACAAGTTCAAGAAGCAGACCGGGGGCTCCGGCCAATTTGCTCACATCGTTGGCAAACTGATCCCTATCGAATCGGACAGCGAAGATAGCTTCGAATTCGAAGATAAGGTCGTCGGTGGACGTATTCCTAAGCAGTACATCCCTGCCGTCGAAAAAGGCTTCCGCGATTCGCTTTCCAAAGGCCCGATTGCCGAATACCCCGTGGTAGGCATGAAGATCGAACTGGACGATGGTAGCTACCACGATGTCGACAGTTCGGAAAAGTCGTTCTACACGTGTGCACAAGAGTTCTTCCGTGAGAACTTCAAGAAGGCAGGCCCCGTCCTGCTGGAACCGATCATGCACGTCGAAATCGAATGCCCCGAATCGTTCCAAGGTCCCGTCGTTGGAGACGCAATTTCGCGTCGTGGTTTGATCACCAGCACCGACACCCAAGGCGAAAACAGCATCATTCAGTGTGAATTGCCTCTCGCAGAAACCTTTGGCTATGCCACCGACCTGCGAAGTATGACCCAAGGTCAGGGCACCTTCTCGATGGAACTGCTGAAGTACGCTCAGACGCCTTCGAACGTCCAAGAAAAGATCATCGAAGACAAGAAGAAAGCCGATCTGGTTGGATCCAAATAACGATCCCGCCACCCGGCAACGGTCAACCAAAACGCTCGTCAGAGAACTTCTCTGGCGAGCGTTTTTTCATGCCCAACAAGCGACAAGACATGGGGAACCATGCAGGCCGGACCAATAGGCACCTACCCCACGGCGCAGGCGACACCATTTTCCTGTCCCTATTTTCTTGCCAAATCTCCCACCCTATTTTCTGCCCAAAAGCAAGCGAGATCCGCTGCGGCAACCAGAACGCCCCACAGACTAATCTTCGATGATCGAATCGATCCGCACCGCTTTCTTGCCTCGATGAGCCCCAGGCTTTACGGTGAACTTCGGCACCGACTGGACGGACAGTTCGAGCGGTGACTGCGCGTCCTTCTCGGTCGTGATCACGTCACCGACCGAGAGGTCCAACAATTCGCCGGTCTTGATCCGCGACTTGGCTAGCGTGACCACAATATCGACGACCGCGTCGTCGATGAACTGCGAAACTTGCTGACGCGATTCATCGCTGGGACGACTCTTGCTGTACCCGACCCAACCGTTGTTGGAAAGCTGCGAATTGAAGCGTTCGATCGTATTAAAGGGAATACACAGGTTCATCATTCCGCGATTCCTTCCCAGTGAAACCTCCAACCCGATCAGAATTATGACCTCGTTGGGAGGGACGATCTGGACCAATTGCGGGTTACTTTCGACCCTCTCCACCGTCAGATCCAACTGAACAATGTTCCGCCAGACCTCGGTTAATTCGACACTGAACGCGGTGACCAGTCGCCCAATCAAACGGGTTTCGATTTCGGTCAGCGGACGCCGCAGGCTTTCCACCGGATGCGGGTCACCACCAAGCATTCGGTCGATGATCGCGTACGACAAGACAGGCGAAATATCAAGAATCCAGTGCCCTTCAAGTGGCTCTGGCTTGAGCACATTGAAGCAACTTGGGTTATCCAGACTGAAGACGAATTCGCTGTAAGTCAATTGATCGACACTGATCAATTTGACCTCCAACATGGTCCGCAACATCCCCGACACCGTGGCCCCAAAGCTACGAGCCAGCCCCTCGTGCAGGCTGTGCATCGCTCGCATCTGTTCCTTGCCAACTCGCTCCGGGCGTTTGAAATCGTAGTTAACGGTTCGTACTTGCGGCATCCCGGGCATGGCAACACCGACCCCGGCAGAAGCCTCTTCCGGAGAATCGACTTGTGCGGCCGCTTCGGGGTCTCCGGCGCCAGGGCGCGGAGGCTCCCCAGCATCTGTTTCCATCTGCTTGAGCAAGCTCTCGACTTGGCTGTTGCTGAGTGGTTCTTCTTCAGACATTCCGTTGTCTCTTTGCATCTAGCATGAAGGCACCCTTATCCGCGGATATGACCATCGCCATAAACGACATATTTATAGGTCGTCAACTCACGGAGACCACAGGGTCCACGTGCATGGAATTTATCGGTTGAAATCCCGATCTCTGCCCCCAGGCCGAATTCGCCACCGTCGTTAAAACGGGTGCTTGCATTGACAATCACGGCGGCACTATCGACCGCTGCCGTAAAGGTCCGAGCCGCTTTCAGGTCCTTGGTGACAATTGCATCGGTATGATGGGACCCATACTTATCAATGTGATCGATCGCCTGCTGCAGGTCATCCACGACCGCCACACTGATCACGGGCCCGAGGAATTCAGCGCCAAAATCTTCTTCGCTGGCGGGGGTCATCGGAGTGATCGCACATGCGCGTTGATCGCCACGGAGCTCCACGCCACGCGACTTCAATCGCTCGGCAACAAGCGGCAAGAACTGCTCGGCCACCGCTTGGTGCACCAGCAAGGATTCGCAAGCGTTGCAGACGCCCATCCGGTGACACTTCGCATTTTCAGTAATATTCACCGCCATTTCCAGGTCGGCGTCGGCATCCACATAGACGTGGCAATTGCCGTCGAAATGTTTGATCACAGGCATCGCCGCTTCTGAAGCGACTCGCCGGATCAAGCCTTCGCCACCGCGTGGGATAGCCACATCGATCCACTGATCCATTTTGAGGAAATACCCAACCGCGTCGCGGTCTGGCGTATCGACCAACTGGACAGCTCCGGCGGGAACCCCGTGCGTCGCGGCTGTCTGCTGCAGAATTTCAACAATCGCCTGGCTGCTATGGGCCGCTTCTTTCCCACCTCGAAGGATCACCGCATTGCCACTTTTAACGCAAATGGCAGCAGCATCCGCAGTCACATTGGGGCGGCTTTCGTAGATAAAAAAGACAACCCCCAGAGGGACTCTTACCTTTTCCATCTGTAAACCGTTGGGACGGGTTTGCCCCTCGATGATTTCTCCACACGGATCGGGCAGGGCTGCGATTTCCCGTAAAGCGGTGGCAATCCCTGCAATTCGCTGGTCATTTAGCACCAAGCGATCGACCTGTGCGTCGCTCAGCCCATACGAGGGGGCGGCTTCGATATCCAGTTTATTGGCTGCCAGAATCGACGGAGAACCCGCGACTAGAGCGTCAGCAGAAGCCAGCAACCAAGCGTTCTTGGTCGCCGTGTCTAAGCCTGCGAGCTCTCTGGAGGCTTCGTGAGCCCGTTGAGCGATGGTGCTGCAATGCGTCTGAAGATCGGAAGCTGCGGCCGTAGCCATTAAGTAATCCCATTCAATGTGTAAAAAGTAAGAGTTTTCGACCCTTTCAATTGTCCGCAAACGACCGAGAAAGGTCAACGTCGCTTTTAAACCAGCAAATTACCGACTTCGGGCATCCGCCCATAAGCGTAGGCGAGCAGTTTCAAGGGATGCACCGCTGCCTGATTGACCCCATGTTCAATCTGCATTCGACATGCACTGCACTCACTTGCGGCAATCTGAGCTTTCGCGTCACGCATTGCCGAAATCATGGGCCAGCCGATCCGGAGGCTCTTGCGGTAATTTTTCTTTTGCAGCCCCCAAGTTCCGGCCATCCCGCTGCATCCCGCGTTGACCGATTTCACCATCAATCCCGGGATCAGGCCCATCAACTTCGGGCCAGGCTGTCCATCGTCCATAGCGCGAATGTGGCAGGGAAGGTGGTAGGCAATGGTGGCAGTGACGGGCCGAAAATCGAGCGTCAGTTCATTGCGGCCGTGCATATCCCACAGATAACGGCAGGCCTCGAACGTGTTGTCAGCGACCAGTTGTGCGTCTTCATTGTCGATCAGGTTCAGGTACTCACGCTTCAAACACAACGCAGCGGCCGGTTCCGAAACAATGACTTGATAACCTTGCCGCACGGCATCGGCCAGCAATTGGATATTCTGTGCGGCCAGTTTTTTGGCCGTCTTCAGATCGCCAGCAGAGATGTGGGACATCCCACTGTAAAGCTGCTTTGGCGGAACATAGACCCCGACTCGATTCTGCAGCAAGACTTCGACCAGCGCTTTTCCGACCGAGGTGTCATGGTAGTTGGCGAAGTGATCGATGAAGTAAACGACCTTCCGTCCACTTTGCCGAATCGGCCGAGTCAGTTTGCGGCGTGACGCGTATCGCAGGAACGTCCGATTTGCGACCTCGGGCAGACGCCTAGCCGCGGACAGCCCAAACATTCGTTCCAACATCCAACGTGACAACCGATTGCTTAGCAAACGGTTGCTCAGCCAAGGCAGGCGGGCCATGATCGGTGCCAACGTATCCAATCGGCACAGCAGCAGGTCCGACAACGGAAGCCCATTGGTCGCGACATACTGCCCTTTGATCTCATTCACCAGTTTGGGGACATTGACCGAAGCAGGGCACTCCAGCCGGCACTGATGGCAATTAAAACAGAGGTCAGCGACCTCCTTGCCCCGTTCACTGGAAAGCGCGGCCGGATCCAGATCCCCGGTAAGCACGCCACGGAGCAGATTCGCCTTGGCCCGAGGCGAAGCCTCTTCGATAGGGAAGGCGCGAAACACCGGACACTGCCGTTGTTCAGGAGCGTTCGTGCGGCAGCGACCGCATCCGTTGCACTCGCGAGCGGCCCGGTCAATGGTCTCTTCGCCCGTCCAGACCTGCAGGACAGGCAACCGCTTGGGAGGTTCGGCAGGCTGGATTTCAGCGACCGTTTCGACCTCAACCGCTTCGCCTTCGGTTTTCCATTCACTATCAATTTGAATGCAAGCTTCAACCGGCCGAAGATTTTCATTGACCTGCTGCATGCTGGCCCCGGTGATCTTCCCTGGATTGAAGCGATTACGAGGATCAAACAAGCGCTTGATCTCCGGCATTGCACGCCAAAACTCGCCGTACTGTTTGGGCAGCAACCAAGATCGACTTAGCCCCGAAGCATGTTCCCCGGATAAAGTCCCGCCATGTTTCCAGGCGACTTCGGAAATTCGCTGCGAGAGCGCCCGCACGCGAATCCGATCCTGTGCGTCTGCCAGATCAAGAAACGGACGAACATGCAACTGCCCATGCCCGGCATGCGCGAACATGAACGCCGTCGTCTGTTCGGCTTGAAGCGCCGCTTGAATCTCCGTCAGGACTTTGGGCAACGAAGCAGGCGGAACCAGAAGATCTTCGACAAACGGCAGCGGCCGCGAGTTCCCTTTCAGGCGATAGACGCGTGGGATCACACGTCGACAAAGCCGCCAATAAACATTCCGTTCACTTCGCTGGACCGTCGACACCGCGGCAAACGCAAGCCCCAGCGAATCACGCAGTTCTTTCACCAAAGCGGCTAATCGATCCCGCAGTTCCGACAATGAATCACCCTGCATTTCGACCAGCAACATCGCCTCGGCATCGCGTGGAATCAATTCCTCATAGCGGGGTTCGATATCGCGTGCGATTTCCAGCAAACGGCGATCCATCAGGTCGCACGCAACAACTCCCTGAGGCACTGCGGCGATTGCCCCTTGAGCCGCCAATTCCAAGCGATGAAAGAAGAGCAATGCGACTCCGCGATGCCCGGGAACCGGTTCCGTACGAATGGTTGCATCGGTGATCAGTGCAAGCGTCCCTTCGCTACCGACGGTCAACTTCGCCAGGTCAATTTTCTCTCCTGCGGAGCAGTCATCGATTCGATAACCGCCACGCAGCTGCCGCCCTTCCATTTGAAGTTTTTCCATCGCGGCGGCATTGCGGTCAATCACTCGCCGCACGCCTGCTGCCCAAACGCCCGGGGTCCCCGGTTCCTCTGGCGAATGCTGCCCCAATTCAAGAACTTCGCCTTCAGCGGTAACGACCTGCATCGATTCAATCGTATCCCGCGCGGATCCATAGCGAAGGTAATGACTGCCAGACGCATCGACCGCAAGCACGCTCCCCATCGTGGTCACACTACGGGTTGCGGGATCGGGTCCAAACATGCGCCCGATCGACCCCAATTCACGGTTGAGGTTTGCCAGTACGACCCCGGGCTGCACGCGAACCCGCGCGCCATCGTCCAACAATTCGCTGCGTCGGAGATAACAAGAAAAATCGAGACATAACCCAGGCCCCAAGGACTCGCCGGAAACGCCGCTTCCAGCTCCTCGGGCATGGATGGTTAGATGATGTTCCGAAGCATACCGAACACAGGTAACCACATCTTGCAGATTACGCGGGCGCACCACTCCCAACGGACGAAGTTGGTAAATACTGGCGTCCCCTGCGTACAACTGTGCAGTCACATCGTCACACAGCACCTCTCCTTTCAGGTTGCCTCGCAGGTCATCTTGAATCCGCCTCCGCTCTACGTCCATTCTCTCCTCGAGTTCACTGACCTAGCCGCGTGGCACCGGTCAGAATGATTGGAATCCACGCAAAGCTGAAGCCAGCAATGACAAAGACGGCCAGCAAAACCGGCCCGTTCGCCCACTTTGCTTTCGAGGTTTGTGGGAATCCCGAACGGGCCAATTCCCCAAAACCTCGCCAAACACAGAAGGCGGCCAACATTTCTGCCGCTGCAACCACCATCGCCAGTGGCAACTGCAACTGCAGTGGCTTTCCCGGAACTAAGAACAAGCCAGCCAAAACAGTCAGCAGGCCGATCACTAGTCCTGCAGATAGTCTAACAAGGAAACCAAGATTCGCGGGAAAGCGATTTTCAACATCCAAACCTCCGGCCCCCAGTCGCACAAGCTGAGCAAACCCCAGCCAAGCCAATGCCGCCAGCGCCGCGATCAGCGTGTGATGCAAGGTCGTTAGAAGAAAGCGAACCGAAAGGGGCTCATTGACCGCCATAAACCCAAACAGGGTGAACCAAGCCAACAAGATCGATACAGGAAAGACCCATCGCGAAGGGTTCGCAAGCGTGCTCCAAACCCAAGCGGCGATCAGTGGGAACCAGCCCCACGCCGCAGGGGCCCCAAGGCCGGGCAAATCCTGTTTGGCTCCGAAACCAAACAGCCACCCAACTGTAACAATGGCTAACGAAAGCGGAATCAATACCGCCAGCCGGAACCGCCTGGATGTCCCCGCCATTGTCGACGCGGACACAACCAACAGGCTCATCAGCAGGTACAGAAGGATCATTTGATTCATCGTTTCAACTCACCTTCGTACCCTTGCTGGCCCTACTCTTCAGCGACGTTTACATAGACTTTCAGGGCGTCGTCGTCTTCCACCAATAACCGCATCATCTCTTTGTACTGATCGAGTCCATCGACAGGACTTGTCAGGATTTTCTCGATCACGCCGGGGAACATCATCTCGCCCAACGCGAGATCGCGGATCCCCATTTCAAAATGGTCACGATTGGCGTTGACGCTTCCCAGTAACAGTTTATTCCCCAGCACCCAATCAATGTTGATTTTGTCGCTAGGAATTTCAATCTGACGATCACCACCAGTAATACTGGTCCAGACCACCACCCCGTTGTGCCCAACATACTTCATCGCATCGAAGGCCAGGCCACTGTGTCCGGTGGCGTCAACGATCAAGTCTGGGCGACCGGTTTCCGCAACCAAATCGTCCAGCGAACGCTCCTTCGTGCTGACGTAGGTTGCTTCAAAACCTTCGACGATCGATGACTTCAGATGAGGGCCGGGGGCACGAGCAACCGTGTGTACCTGCAAGCCGCGAAGCCTCAGAATCAAGGTGGTCAACAATCCGATCTGCCCACTTCCGAACACGTAAGCGACCCGCGGGCGCCAAACCTTCATCCGCCGCTGAGCTTCATAGGCTTGGTGAACCGCTTTGGCGGCACAGCTCATCGGTTCCATCAACACGTGCAGGTGTTTTAGGCCCTTGGGAACGCGAACGATGTACTCTTGATCGTCGACGAAGTATTCCGTCAAGAAACCATGACGCAGGTTAATACCGCGTTCGTAATAGGTTTCTTCGCTGGTCATGTCGTAGGTTCCGATCTGGTCATAGATCGAATTCCCCGGACGGCGAACGGTCGGGGTGACATAATCGCCGACCTTGATGTTTCGAACGTTCGGTCCCACTTCTTCGACCACACCGAACGATTCATGCCCGATCACCAAGAATTCATCCCCTTCGGGAGCGTTCCCATAGAGGGCTTCATTGATTTCTCGATCGGTTGCATCGACGCCCACTTTCAAGGTCCGGACCAGAACACCGGTCCCTCCTGAAATGTCATCCAATGAGGGTCTGGAGATCTCTTCCAAATGCACGCTATTTGGTTTTCCGGGGGTGACAGCGACCGCTTTCATTGCAATGACTCGATATCAGGAAAGTGGATTATTAAAGAGCAGGGAACACAAAAAAAACGCCAGCATTGGAAGCTGACGTTTCATTTTTAATAGGGATGGTACCAAACGAAGAAGCAATCCGATGGTGCCTATGCGACGCTCTATTGAGCTTCGGGGGGATCCACGACCGACGGTCCTTCTATCGCCCCGGTATCGTCAGCAACCGCAGGATCTTCCAAGGCCGGAACGACCTCTTCGATCTCTTCAAGAGCCTCGTTCACATAGGGAGCATCGATGATGGGTTCCAATGAAGATCGGTAGGCATTTCGATCCATCATCGTCAGGCCCATAAACAATGCTAAGAAAAACGCGCTGGACAGGAAGATCAAAGCATTAAACGGTTTGTCATGCCCAAGGTGCATGAAGAAATACATGACCAACGAAGCTTTGATCGAAGCAATAAACAAACTGATCCAGATCTCAGCGTTGCCAAGTTTAAAATTGGCGATCAACACCGTTATGATGGTCAAAATAACCAACGCCGAAAATACGGTTAACAGTGACGAGATCGATTGCGGGTGCGCAAAACCGTGGTCGCTGCCGTGCTCGGGATGTTCGGAAGAAGCACTCATCAATTAACCAATCAGGTATAGCAAAGGGAACAAATAAATCCAAATCAGGTCGACCAAGTGCCAGTACAGCCCGACAAAGTCGACAGGGCCGAAGTACTTTTCGTTGAACTCAGCTCGAACCGCCCGAATCAGCAACCAAACCATAACCCCCATCCCAGCCAGGATGTGGATCGCGTGAACTCCGGTCATGCAGTAATAGATGCCGAAGAAGATCCCAGCTTGTTTGGGAGTATTAATGTCTCGTTTTTCCGTCGCATTCGGAACGGGTTTTTCGTCGCCCGTTAACACAGCCCCACTCGAGGCAGCCGACTGAGACTTCAAAGCACGAAGGTTGTCCTTCGCACCAGGGTTGCTGCTGTCCTTGGCCAACACGTCCAACCCGATCAGGTCATCATCGGAGGCAAGAATGGGACCATCCGCAGCGACCGTGTGATCTTCGTGACCTTCCTCATCATGCGAGCCATGTCCGGCTTCATCTCCATGTTCGCCATGGGCGACCGAAGCGTGTGCTTCGCCGTTTCCATGAGCGTTTTCCGCAGCCGCTTCGATGATCGTTCCTAGCCCTACACCTGCAAAGAAGCAGAGGCAAACAACCGTCAGCGGTTTCAGAACGCGAACCTTGAATTCATCCTTTTGGAGGAACGCCAAGATCAACCAACCGATCACAAAAACCGCGATGATCGCAAACGGAACACAAATATATGCAAGGTAATTCGGTGCATCGGCGTGATGAGGATGCAGCGGATCGTACGTGTACAAACCGGCTGGCAGCAAACCCATACCAAATTTATGAGAGTATTCGACCGCCTTGACGCCCAAGAAGATCGCGGCACACGAAAGCGTCGCCGCCAGCATTCCGATCAACATCTTATGTTGTCGCAACTGAGCACAGCGAACCGCCCAGGCCATGGTCAGTGAACTGAACAACAGGACGCCGGTGTTAATGGCTCCCAACTGAGTGTTCAGGAATTCACTACAGCCTTCAAAGACCTCTGGTCGTAAATTGCGATACAACGCATACGCACAGAACATCCCCCCAAAAAACAGGACTTCGGTCACCAGGAACAACCAGATCCCCAATTTGCCTGCGTCGAACTGCTGTTCGTACGAGTCAAAATGGTGAGCGAGGTTTTCGTGATGTTCATGATCGTCATGACCATGGTGCGCATCTGCGGTTGTCTCTGCCATCGGACGGCTGCTTTTCGAAAAGTTCAAAGTAGTAGGATGGATTCAAATCGGATAGGCACAAAGGCCTACCACGCAATGATTACGACTGCCCGCCTGCCGAAGCAGGGGTGGATTCCGGAGTCTTTTCCGGAACACGTTCACGAGGCAAATCCGTAAAGACATAGTTGTCGGTCGCCGAATCGTATTCGACATTGTCGAATTCATACGGGTCGCCAACAGCTGGTGGATTCTTGAAGTTAAAAAACGGTGGAGGACTGGTGCAGTGCCATTCAAGCGTTGCTCCGCCCCATGGGTTTGCAGGAGCCTGTTTGCCGTTGAAGATCGAGTGCAACAATACCAAACCGGCGATCAGCAAGCCGATCCCCAGGGTGAATGCACCGATGCTGGACAACTGATGCAACCAGGCAAATTCAGGGTCGTAACTGGCGTACCGCCGTGGCATCCCTTGATTCCCTAGCAAGAACTGAGGAAAGAAGGTCATATTAAAGCCAATGAACACAACCACGGCCGAAACACGTCCCCAGGCCTCGTTGAACATCTTGCCACTCATCTTTGGCCACCAGTGGAACAAGCCACCGACAAAGGCGATCACGGTTCCGCCCATCATCACGTAATGGAAGTGGGCGACCACGAAGTAGGTATCGTGCAGATGAAGGTCCGTGCTGATCGTTCCCAGGAACAATCCGGTCAATCCACCGATGGTGAACAAGAACAAAAAGCTAAGGGCATAACACATCGGGGTGGTCAAACTGATCGCCCCTTTGTACATCGTCGCCACCCAGTTGAAGACCTTAATGGCCGACGGGACGGAAACGGTAAAGGTCAAAGCACTGAAGACAATCACGGTCACGTGACTCATACCGCTGGTGAACATGTGATGTCCCCAGACCAAGAAACTAAGCAGAGCCAAAGCGATCGAGGAGTACGCGATGAAGCGATAACCAAAGATCCCTTTGTGACTATGAACGCTGACAATTTCACTGATCACACCAAACGCTGGCAGAATCATGATGTACACAGCGGGGTGACTGTAGAACCAGAAGAAGTGCTGGAACGTGACAGGGTCACCGTTGAATTCGGGATCGAAGATCCCGATATGCATCGTTTTTTCAGCGATCAAAAGAAGCAGGGTGATACCCAAAACTGGGGTAGCCAATACCTGAATGATGCTGGTCGCGTAGGTCGCCCAGAGGAACAAAGGCATCCGGAACCAAGTCATCCCTGGTGGACGCATGGTATTGATCGTCACGATGAAGTTCAGACCGGTAAAAATCGAACTAAACCCGAGGATGAATGCTCCCAAGGTCGCCATCACCACCGATGTGTCGGTCGACGTGCTGTAAGGCGTGTAGAAGGTCCAACCTGTATCCAGGCCGTTCATCAACAAAGCCCCGACGAAGAAAATCGCTCCGCCGACCCAGAGGTAAAAACTGCTCAGGTTTAGGCGAGGGAAAGCAACGTCCTTGGCACCCAACATCACGGGAACCATAAAGTTCCCCAGTGCCGCTGGGATACTTGGGATGATAAACAAAAACACCATGATCGCTCCGTGGAGCGTAAAGATCTGGTTGTAGGTGTTGTTGTCCTCAAACAACGCTCCATCGGGAGACATCAGATGAGCACGAATCGCCATCGCCAGCAATCCGCCTCCCAAGAAGGAGGCAAGGATGCCGACCAGGTACATGATCCCAATCCGCTTATGATCCAGCGTGCATGCCCAGCTGAGCACACCGCTGCTGTTCTTAAGGTAGTTTTCGCTGTCGGAAACGAAACCGGCATCGCGCCCGCTAACTTGCGGTACTGCACCTGAGGCCATCGTTAATCCCCTGTCTCTAAAAGGCCCCGAACTGAACGTTCGGGATATAAAATATTGGTCGTTATTATGGTTACTTGATCAGACAAAGCATTACTTCGTCTATTCCGCTGCGTCTGCGGCTTTTTCATCAGCCGATTTTTCTTCTGCGAGATCGGCGGCCGTAGAGCCCCGATCACTTTGTTGTTTGATGAACGCAATTAGGGAATTGATGTCGTCGTCGGACAACTGTCCCTTAAAGCTAGGCATCTGTGGGTTGAATCCGTTGACGACCTTTGCTTTAGGATCGAGGATCGATTCGCGAATGTATTGCTCGTCGCCCAGGACCTTTTCACCCGTTGCAAGTTCACGGTCATAACCAAACAAGTTATGGAATGAAGGGCCGACGACGATCTTGTTTGCTTCCAGCGAGTGGCAGCCGACACAGTTCCGCAGTTTGTACAGTTTCTCGCCATATTCGGCAGGAGGCGTTTCACCACGCGAACTGATCTTCTTAATCCACTGGTCAAGATCTTCTTGGGTTTCATGCACGACGACATACGATTGCATGGTCGAGTGATCCTGCCCGCAGTATTCCGCACAAAACAGGTCGAAGTATCGGTAGCCATCCTCGGTGACTTGGTGACGATCGTAATCCCACTGCTTATCACCCGATTCTTTATGATCGGCGAGAATGACGGCGAGTTCTTCGTCGCTGATTTTTTCACTAGCCATCGTCGCCTCGAACCAAGCGATGTTGTAACGGCCAGGAACAATGTCCCGCTTAATGCGAAACGCCGGGACGAAAAACGAGTGCAGAACGTCGGTCGATCGCATCACCATTTTGGTCGGTTGATCTAAAACAACGTGCAATTCCGGGTGAATGGCTCCGTTACCGTAATCCATCGACCAAGCCCACTTGTAGGCAGTGACGTCCACTTGCCGGGCACCTTCTGGGGGAATGGACATATCCAAATATCCCCAGGATCCACGCACAAACATGATCACCAAGAAGATACAAGGAACCACCGTCCACGTGATCTCCAGACCGTTGTGATGGCGGAGGCGACTGGTCGCCTTGCCACCTTTGGCTTTTTTGTATTTGAGGACGAAATAGCCCATCACAATCATCAACGGGACGAAAAACATGATAGATACCCACAGAATCATACTGTAGGTGCTATCGCTTTCCGCAGCGTACGTGGAAGCCTGATCGGGAAACCACAATTTATGTGCGGCATCGGCCCAGAGGCCCGAAGTGCATTGATTTAGTTTAGCTAACATCGTCATATCAAAAGAATTGTTGGTTACGGTTCCATCGATGCGGAGTCGACAGGTTCAGTTTCGTCTTGGTCTGGTGTCGCAGAATCAGCCTGAGTTTTACGTTTCCCGAGCCAATAGGGGATCAAAGCCACGAGGACAATGACCACCGTCAGCAGTCCCCCCAAACGCATTAGCTTCCAAGCTTCCGCGGTGTATTTCCCCAAGTTCGGGTCGTAGCTAAAACACCACATCACAATCTGGTCGACCGGAGACCCAATTTCACCTTCACCTGCGGCGATCAGCGAACGTTTAAGGTCTTCGGCTGGAAAATCGATTCGTAATGAATAGTTACTAATTTCACCGTTGGGAGTGACAAAAGCCAACATCGCAGGGTGGTTAAATTGTTTGGAGACGGGATCCAACCGGTACTTAAATCCTAGCGTATCCGTCAGTTCTGTAATCACTGATTGCTCCGCCGTGGCGAAATGCCACGCCTGAGCGACATCGGGTTGTTCGGTTACTTGGCCCACGTAAAGGGCCTTGGTTTCGCTGATCCTTTCGGTCGATTCGTCTGGGTCAATACTGACCGTTAGGATCTGAAAATCGTCTCCTAGACGGAGATTTAGTTCATTTAAAGAGCGGGTTAACGCATTCAACTGAACGCTGCATAGGACCGGACAATCGCTGTAATTCAAGGTCACGATGACCGGTCGTTTGCCATCAAAATATTCTGCGAGGCGAGCTGTTTTTCCTTCGCTATCGGTGACTTCCAAGTCGAGGGGCAAGTTCACCCCCAGGTGCTGTTCGACGTCAACACCCTTCACCTGGGCGGGTACGCCGTTGTTCAGTGTCCCCGACTCGGTGCCTGGCTGCGCCATCGCCGGGAGGCAACAAGCGAACCCGCCCAAAAGCACAGTCAACCGAAGCAGAAACGATCTGTTACGTTTCGTTGGAATTGGATTCTCGCTTTTCATTGGAATTCTTAGCCGACAAAGCGGCTCGTTTCTCGATCGCCTCATCGATAGGGATTTGAATCTGGCCCGTCAGCGAGTTTACGCCATACTCTTCGATGGTCCCCATCTGCTCAGCAAGCAGCTCGTTCCCTTCAGCGTAATGACTTTGTGCGGACTTCAATCTGTGTTCACGTTGCTCCAAGGCATAGTAGATCACCTGGCTAGCCAGAATTGCGATAAACGTTAGCGCGGCGGAGATCACCGAGATCGTGATGATTTGGCGATTATTTAAATCGTTGTAATTCGACATAACAGGGAGGCCTGATTCTTGTTTTGAACTCTAAAGGTCCGATTAAATGTTCTCAAAGCCAATCGATTCGACCAACCGCGGATCGCGGGCAGGAATCAAAGGAACCTCGGAAGCCTGCTTCAGGAAACATCCCATATACAGGGCCAACATCCCAACCGCACACAAAATCACACTGACGATCCCCAATCCGCCGCCGGCAGGGCCGAGCGTATGAGTTGCTTGTGGCATGATTGCCCAAAACAGATCGATAAAGTGCATGACCAAAATGTACAACGCCCAGCCAACCACCCAACCTGGACGACGGCGTAGCGTGCGGCTCATCAAAGCCAGGAAGGGGAGCAACCAGT
This sequence comes from Roseimaritima multifibrata, assembly GCF_007741495.1. Taxonomy (NCBI): domain Bacteria; kingdom Pseudomonadati; phylum Planctomycetota; class Planctomycetia; order Pirellulales; family Pirellulaceae; genus Roseimaritima; species Roseimaritima multifibrata. The sequence continues at coordinate 1,782,634 of NZ_CP036262.1, read as the reverse complement.
GTGCAAGGATCAAAAGGATCGACACCGTTGCCCAACCATGCGACTGGCGGAAGAAGAACCATTCGGTCTCTTCTGGAATATTGGCGTACCAGATCAACAGGTACTGGCTAAACGAGATGTAAGCCCAAAAGACGATAAAGCCGAAGATCAACTTGGCCATGTCGTGGTAGTGTTCGACCGTGAATTCGTCACGGACTTTGCCGTGCGACTGGAACCAGTAAACCAGGGCGGTGGCCGTGGCATGAGCCGCCAAAATCGATCCGGCAAAGATGTAGACTCCGAACATCGTGCTGAACCACATAGGTGCCAATGACATGATCCAGTCAAAAGCGGCAATCGATGCTGTCAAGCAAAAGACGATCAGACCGGGACCGCTCCAGAATTGCATCCGTTCGGTAATCTTGACTTCGCCCGTCTGATCTTGCAGGCGGCTAAGCCCACAGAAGAAGCGGGCCAAAAGGATCCAAGAACCGAAGCAGAAGATGGCTCGAACGGTGAAGAACCATGGATTCAAGTACAGCTGTTTCGCTTTGGCGACGCCCATTGCGTCAAATTCAGCGGTCTGCCACTGGTACATGGTCGACGTTTCCGAATCCGCATGGGTCAGGTGAGCGACCCAGACCGCGGCTAAAATCGGGAGGAACATGATTGCCAACAACTTGACGTTATTGGCAAGCAGTTCGGTGGTCCGCCGAACCGTGGCACTCCAGCCGGCCCGCGTCAGGTGCTGAATGATCACGAAGAACAGACTGCCTAGACTGATCGTGCAGCAGAACATAAACGCCGACAGGTAGGCCAGCATTGCGTACCGAATGCCTTCGACCGCAGAGGCTCCCAGGCCCCATCCAATCAAGAGGACAAGCACACCGCCAGCCAACAATGGCAGCGCCAGCTTGGCCAACGAGTCGGGCAATTGCAGCGACTCGTCATCAGGGGCTTTGATAGTAATCGGTTCAGAATGGCTCACTTCGGTTCACCAAGTACGTGATAATGGGGATGGCTGGTGTGCGGACAATGGATAACGGTTGCGTTTCAGACCCGGCTATGCAGCCGGTTCCGCGGACTTCTTTGCGTCCGCTGCTGCTGCAGCATCCGCCGCTTTTTTTGCTTCTTCTTCAAGCTGTTGTTGAACATCGGCCTGCAATTTCTTCAGTTCCGCACGCCGCGGGGCAGGAACACTTTCCAAACCAAGCGAATCGGCGTTCCGGCTTAACTGCAAGGCTCGTACGTAAGCGACAATCGCCCAACGGTCCTGTGCAGTGATCTGAGCACCGTACCCGGGCATCTTGCGAATCCCGTGAGTAATGGTGTTGAACAACTTGCCATCTGGATAGTCTTTGGAGTTCAAATCTTCGTTGTATAGCCGCGTGGGAGGTACCCAAGTCGCAGCCAAAATCTTCTGAGCCCGCAAGGCGACCAAACCACTACCGCTACCGTCTCGCCCGTGGCAGACGGCACAGTAGATATTGAATTGCATTTGCCCGCGTTTCATATTCGCGGCAGTCTCTTCAAGCGGGTTCGCTGTCAACCAAGGTGTTGCGTCGGCCGCGGCAGCGACTTCTTCAACAGCCGCCTTCGCCTCTTCGGCGACGACCGCTGGAGCTGCGTCAGCTTTCATTTCCTCAGCAGGCTTTGCTTCCTCGACAGGTTTTGTCTCCGCAGCAGGTTTCTCTTCAGCAGCAGGTTTCTCTTCCGCTTTCATTTCTTCTGCTGGTTTCTCGTCAGCAGGTTTTTCGTCAGCTGGCTTATCATCGGCCGGTTTCTCTTCAGCTGGCTTTTCGTCAGCTGGCTTGTCATCGGCCGGTTTCTCTTCAGCTGGTTTTTCTTCAGCCGGTTTTTCCTCAGCTGGTGGAGCTTCCTTCGCTGGTTTTTCTTCGGCTGCTGGTTCCCCATCGTCGGGAGCCTGCAACAGGCTGACCAACTGGTCTGCTCGCTGAGGATCGATAATGGACAATGCTTCCATATCGATTCCGGTATTGAAATCAAGCCCATAGTTCAACTGACCACGGGCCACGGTTCCGGGGACGTCGGGACGCATGGAGCGTCCGTCGGAGAACAGAGTGGTTTTGGTTTGTGCTTCTTTAGCGGGCGAAAAATCCATATCGTAGAAGATATGAAAACGTGGAGTCCCGCTGGTGGTGACCCGCATTTTTGCCAAAATGATCGGCGGCACCAAGGCAACAATCGCCAAGGCCGTCAGCACATAAAAAACAGGTTTTGGGATCAGGTTTGACGAGTCGTCTTCGATCACATCTTCGACGTACTCAGAACCACAATCACTCAGTAACGTTCGCACGCCGGCATGATCATAGCGTCCATCTTCCGCATCAACGTAAAGGAAAAAGCGGTCATCGGTTGAGCGATCAAAACGGGGATTTGTAAAGATCGGATTACTGAAACGAGGCAACTTATTCAGTGCCAACATTCCAAAGAACGACCCAAACGCGGCTAACAAAATCGTTAGCTCAAACGCCACCGGAATGAACGCTGGCAGACTGATCATCGGTTTACCCGAGATGATGTACTGGTAATTAATACCATTCATCCAGATTTCCATCGCCAGTGCGATGGTGCAACCTGTCAGCCCACCGGCAAACGATATCCACGGAAGGACCGTTGGTTTAATGCCGAGCGCTTTATCGATTCCGTGAACCGGAAACGGTGTAAAGGCATCGGTTTTAAGATAGCCTGCATCGCGAACACGTCGACATGCAGCCATCAGGGTATCGACCGAGTCAAACTCGGCGGTTACCCCTTTCAGATTTGTTTTTTCTTTGTTGACGGCCATGGTTCTATCTTTCATTCCGATTCGTGCTTTGCATGTTCCATCGCGTGCCGCACGTGCATTTCATGAGCAAGTGTGGCTTTGGTTTCTGCCATGTTGACGACCGGCATAAACCGACAGAACAACAAGAACAGAGTAAAGAACAGGCCGAAGGATCCAATCAACATCCCCCAGTCAACCCAGGTTGGACTGAAGTATCCCCAGGCACTTGGGAGGTAATCGCGTGACAAACTACTCACAACAATTACAAACCGTTCAAACCACATTCCGATATTGACAAAAATGGTAACGATAAAAATCAGGACTGGATCGGTGCGGAAGCGACGGAACCAGAACAATTGTGGACTGATAACGTTGCAGCTAATCATGATCCAGTAAGCCCAAGCGTAAGGGCCAAAAGCACGATTAACGAAGGCAAACGTTTCCTCACCTACCTGGCCATACCAAGCGATGAAAAACTCAGTCCCGTACGCCAAACCGACAATCGATCCTGTAGCAAGAATGATCTTGCACATGTTTTCTAAGTGGCGAATGGTGATCAGATTTCTCAGATCGAGCATGGCTCGAGCTGGAATCATCAGAGTCAACACCATCGCGAAGCCGCTAAAAATGGCTCCCGCAACAAAGTAAGGCGGGAAGATCGTTGTATGCCAACCCGGCACCTGACTAACTGCAAAGTCAAAGGAAACGATCGTATGAACACTCAACACAAGCGGTGCCGCCAACGCGGCCAACAATGCATAGGCTTTTTCGTATCGCATCCAGTGCCGCGACGACCCGGACCAACCAAGCGACAACAGGCCGTAAGCAAAACGTCGATACTTGTTCTTCGCGCGGTCTCTAAAGGTCGCCAAGTCGGGGATCATCCCCATGTACCAAAACAGCAGCGAAACGGTGCCGTAGGTACTAACGGCAAACACGTCCCACAACAGTGGACTACGGAACTGAGGCCACATCCAAAGGTTCAAACTTGGATACGGAGCCAACCAATAAGCCAGCCAAGCTCGCCCAACGTGAATCCCGGGGAAAGTACCAGCACAGACAACCGCAAAAATGGTCATCGCTTCCGCGGCACGGTTGATACTGGTACGCCATTCCTGACGAAACAGAAACAGAATTGCACTGATCAGCGTTCCGGCGTGTCCGATCCCCACCCAAAACACAAAGTTCACAATCGGCCAGCCCCAGAATACCGGCGAGCGGTTACCCCAGACACCGACTCCGGTGTAGATCAAATACAGGATGAGGATACTGAAGAAAGCTGCAATATGGGCGGAGATCAAAAATCCCGCGACCCACATCTTGCTCGGCTTTCGCTCCGCAATCTTGCAGACCGATTCAGTGATGGTGTGGAAGTTGGTGTCTCCCAGCACCAGGGGCGCCCGTTCACCCGGGCGTTCCAGTGTGTTGTCTAAGCCTTTGACGCTGGCGATGGACATGGTTTTTGGATACTGGGAAATAAGAGAGATTTGGAGTTTAAAAAATACAATTCAGCGGGGAAGATTCCCCGGACGATCACTTACGAGACCGATTCAGGATGCTCTTCGGCACCATGAGGATCGTCGGAGTGCGAATCGTCACCGTGATCATCATGGTCATCGTGCCCATGATGAATATGTTCGTGCAAATGCTGCAGATCATAAACCTGCTTGCTGGTCATCAACCGAGGATGCACATTGCGAATGCGTGACATGTAGGTTGTGCGAGGCTTAACTCGCAACTGCGGCAACATTCCATAACTACGGATGTCTCCGCGAGCGACCGCAACCTTGCTAGTTTCGTCAGCAATATTGCCAAATTCGATAGCTCGAGTCGGGCAAGCCGTCTGGCAGGCGGTTTTCACGTCGCCATCTTGGATCATTCGCCCTTCCTTGCGAGCCTGGATTTTTCCAGCTTCGACTCGCTGAATGCAGTAGGTGCATTTCTCCATCACCCCACGACCGCGAACGGTCACTTCAGGATTCAGAACCAACTGCTGCAATTTTCGATTTGCCGATTCAATATTACTTTGATACGCGTTGATTCCGTAACCAACCCCAACATCTTCGTTGAAATTGAAGTAGTTGAAACGACGCACTTTGAATGGACAGTTATTGGCACAATAACGCGTTCCAATACAACGGTTATAAGCCATTGCATTGATCCCTTCGTTGGTATGGACCGTCGCCGCAACCGGACAAACCTGCTCACAAGGAGCCGTTTCGCAGTGCATGCACATCAAAGGTTCCTGGACAACATCCGCGTTATCCTCGGTACCTTGAAAGTAACGGTCGAGCCGCATCCAGTGCATTTCACGGCTAAGAGAAACCTGCTCTTTACCGACGATTGGAACATTGTTTTCGCTCTGACAAGCGATCACACATGCGTTGCAACCGGTGCACTTACTTAAGTCAACGGACATCCCCCACTGCGGAACATATTCGTTTTTCTGATCAATGATCTCCTCAATCGGCTCTTTCCAGAGCGTGGTATGAGCAAGATCAGGAACGTGAGGCCCCTTGGCTTCCGTAAACCCTGGAGTCTTCTCCAGCAGCGCCAGCGTTCCCTCACGAATCAGTTTGTAGCTACGGGTCTCCGTTTCGTCTCGCCCAAGTTCATCGATTGCCCAGTGATCCTGAGTCGTTGCGAGCTCATACTTTTCGTGAGAGCGAGGACGGGATTCAATCTTGTATGCAACAAGCATTGAATCGCTGGTTCGCAGTGGGCGAACATCGGTACCAACCGAATCGAATTCCCAATCGGCGTGCCCACCAATCGCTCCGACGCGAGTGCGGCCATAACCATAAGGCAGGACAACACAGGCGTGTGCCATCCCAGGCATTTCGTAAACGGGAACCTTGACACTCGCTTCACCGCGTCGCAAAGCGACCATCGTTCCGTGGGCGACTTTCAACTGCCTAGCCGTGCGGGGGCTCATCAAAGCCGCGTTATCCCAGGTCAACTTAGTCAATGCTTGCGGCATTTCCTGCAGCCAACCATTATTCGCAAACCGACCGTCGTAGATCCCGTCGGCAGGAACAAACAGCACTTCCACATCATCTGGATCCACTTCGTCGACCGCATTCAATGCATCGGTCGTCAGAGGCTGAGCGGAGCCACTGAATTCAGCATCTGCGACTTCAACCTTCAAATCATCGCTGAAACCATCGTGCAGAAGACTGCGCCACTGGCGGTTACTCAAACTGCCACCGGCAATCGCGTCGGCCGTTTTCCGAACAATCGCTTCCCCGGAATCTTCCGAGCCAACAAGGACGGCGAGCAATTCAAGTGGCGTCTGACCACCCAGAAGCGGCAAAATCTGCGGCTGACAAACCCCATAATGCCCATCGTCCGAAAGCGCGTCGCCCCAGCTTTCCAGAGCATGAGCCATCGGCGCGACCCATTTACAGGTCACTGCGGTCTCATCGTCGTACTCACCCAGATAAATCGAATCGGCAACGCGACCAATCGCATCCCCCAAATCGACATCTGCCGGAGCCGTGAAGACGGGGTTCGCACCAAACACGACCAGCGAATCAATCTCGCCAGCCTGAGCTTTTTCGACAAACGCAGCCAAATCGACCGTCTTGAGCGGTGCGTCAACCAATTCAGGGAAGCGAACCAAAGAGTTCAGCGACCCGAGTTTGTTATTGATCCGAATACCGGCCGCGACGGCTTCCGCACCCAAGTGCTCGCCAACCACAACCACGGCTTTATCGCCAGCCTGCACCAAATCGGCAGCAGCCACAGCCAAGAAACGCTCCGCACGCTCCTGAGCTGTCAATTCATCGTAATTGGATTCACCTTCGGCCGAATCGGTCGAGCGTTCGCCCGCATCGATCGCAACTTCCAACGCCGCCAAAAAGCGAACGGCATCGGTCGGACGTAGCGACAAGCGAGAATCCGCCGAAGCACCGGTGTTCGTGAACCCAGCTTCGACAGTGTACAAACGGCTCATTTCGCCGGTCATCGGATCGCGACCGTCGACAAAGCTTCGCGAATTATGAACCATCGCCCGATCGCGACCAAGAATATCGGCCTCAACGGTCAAAATGGCTTTCGCAGAAGCAAGATCCAGCAACGTACGCGAGCGACGCCCAACAGCGGCCTGCGTCGCTTCGGCGACGACATCGTTACCAACGGAATCAAAACGACAGATCGTCAATTCCGGCAACTGCCCCTGCAACTCACCAAGCAACCGAACCATCGACGGCGAGGAAGTCGGCTCAACAAGAACCGCCATCCCACGACCCTTGTTCGCCTTCGCACGATTCCGCATCGACTTCAAATAGCCAGCAAAATCTTCCGGCGTCGCAGGACGCTTCTTCTCTTCACGGAACTGAAGGATTTCTCCCAAGCGATCTGGGTCATACAGCCCAAGAATCGACGCTTGCGAGAAAACGTCGGTACCACCACGCCCAAGCGGATGCTCGACATTACCTTCAATCTTGACTGGACGACCATCCACACAGCTAACAAGCAGGTTATAGACCCGACCCGCCAACTCAAAATTCGTTGCCCGGCTATAAGGTTCACCCGGAACGCGCCCTTCGGGACGAATCACGAACGGAGCGATATTTTCCTCGGGATAACGACAACCGATCACGCCGCCGAGCGCCAAAGAGGCACCCATCAGCTGAATCCAGCGACGACGCGAAACCCCTTCCGGGTACTCCGACGCAGCAACAGGAAACTCTCGTTCGATATAGCTACGAAATTCAGGGGTTTCCCGAAGTTCGTTTAGGCTGCGCCAGTAGCGAGCCTTTGGGGACTCAGTGTTTTGTTGGCTCATCGGTGACACACAGCGCAGTTAACTTGCGGATTGATATGATGTTTTTCTTTTAGCTCTTCACCGGTGGGGTCACCCTCACCAGGTTCCCAGTCCAGCTGGGTCACAAACTCGACAGGCCGCAGATGCGGCGCCGGGTCCCGATGGCACTCGATACACCAGGCCATCGACAATTGCTTGGCTTGCTGCACGACTTCCATCTGATCAACCCGCCCATGGCAACTGACGCAACTGACGCCCGAATTCACATGCACGGCATGATTAAAGTAGACAAACTGAGGGAGATTATGGACCCGAACCCAGTTCATACTCTGACCGGTTTCCCAGCTTCGATGAATCGGAGCCAGTTTATCGCTATCAGCACGAACGGCTGCGAGCGACGTCTGCCCTCCTTCATCCGCGGGGCTATGGCAATTAATGCAGGTTGCCGTCGGCGGGATCGCGGCATGAGCCGCATCAAACACAGTGTTATGGCAATAGCGACAGTCCATCCGAAGCTGCCCTGCATGAATCGCATGACTAAACGGAACTGGCTGAGTCGGCTGATACCCGATATTTAGGGTTTCCGGGTCAGTAGCGACACCGCCCAAGGCGAGCGCATAAATGCCCCCGACAGCAAACACGCCGCCAAGCAGAACCACAAGTCGGTTCACCCAGCGAGGGAATAGAAAGCGATCCATAGCAATTGCCCGAGGGGGCACCAATTGAACGAGTGGAACAGGAGCTCGGTTGAAACAAAGGCACAAGACATCCGACCAGGGGATCATCCTTTGCGGACGCATTGTTGTACGGAGTGCCCCTTCACTTCAAGGCCATGATGGGCGTTGCGACATAAAGCCACACAATATGAGCGGTAGCGGACCTGTTTTTCTGAACAGGAGCAGCTGATCGAATATCCGGAAAAAAATATCCCAAGTTCTTCGGGGCTCGGAAATTCGATAAATTTAGAGTGAAGTCAAGACGAATTCTCACGATTTCCACGTTGAATCGATAAACCGTGCTAGGGAATTGGGATTGACCTTGACGGTCAAGACCGAACCTGCCGCTCGTTCCGCCTCAAACTTGTTAAAGAGTTAGGGTGGTTGCGCTCGAAACTAATTCTCGGACAGGCAACGCTTGACCGGGTTTCTTCGCCTTTCGGGGTAGGGAGACCGGTGGCGGTCTTAAGTTGCTTGTTTTGACGACAGGGGGGAATCTGGACTCACGCCGCGATCCGCAAGGATGGTCGGCTGTGAGCAGAGCTATCGATATCTGCCAACTTCGCCGGCCGATATTTCTAGTTCGTGCTCAGCTTCTGCCCGCGTAGTGACATGATGTCGCTACAGACTCGTTGCACACCGGCTCTTGGAGTCCCCCTGGGGCGAAGAGAGATAATTTTAACCGAAATCGCGAGAATCCCGTTCCAACAGAGCGTTGCATACACGCAACCGGCAGGCCCAGACCCAGCCGTCTGAGGAAATTCCTTTTATGTTCGCCCCACGAGCATGACAACCGATCAGGACCGGTTGTGGAACGACCAACGACTCCCAGGGCCACTAAACCGGCGGTTACCGACGCACCGCAGGTTCAGGGAAGATTCAACGAGGCGTTATGGAGAACCTAACATGAAGGTCTTCACGACTGGACAGGTCGCCAAGATCTGTAAAGTCGCCCCACGAACTGTTTCAAAATGGTTCGATTCAGGGCGATTAAAAGGATACCGTATTCCAGGATCTCAAGATCGGCGTATTCCTCGAGAATACCTGATCAAGTTCCTTAAGGAACATGGTATGCCTCTTGGTGACTTAGAAGATGAAGCGATGGCCAAGTGCTTGATCGTCGCCCAGGACCAAGTATTGATCGAAAATTTGAAGCGTGAATTGCCACCTGAGAAATCCTTCAAAGTCGCAGTCGCTGCTAGCGGCTTCGAAGCAGGAATTCAGGCGGAAAGCTTCACACCAGACTGCATCATCGTCGACTTTTCCATCGGAAAAATCGAATCGGTGCAAATCTGCCAAAACCTACGGAAGAATGTCGATTTCACCGACATCATCCTGATTGCTCTGCTGCCTGACGATGGTCAGCCGATGAGCTTCGATCGCAGTGCGATCAACGAAACCTTCAAGAAACCGTTTGATGCTCACCTTCTGGCCGAGCGTCTGCGTACCTTGATCGGTGCCAAAAAAGAATTGGTCTAAACACCAATCTGCCTCGTCGAAAAAGCGTTGTTCGGACCTGTCCGGACAACGCTTTTTTGCGTTGATACCCAAGGGGTTATCGATTGTCGCCTTTCGCTGGGGACGTGCGACAAATAAGTTGCGAGCGTGGCTGGGAGAAAAGGCCTCATGCCAGCTTGCCTGCCAGGAAGCCAAGATTTGAAACTTGGTTAATAGAGTTCCGTTTCCGGGCTTCCCCCGGCGGGCTCACAACTGGCAGCTACTCTCCGGTACGATCGAAATACGGTTCTCCGCCAGCCCCGAAACGCCTAGCAAGTTTCAAACTACCAGTTGATTGGCAGCGACAACCGACCTCGACGCCAAGCCCGCATGAATTGCGGGACGCTGGGCAGCAAATCCTCTGCGTCATTCAACTCCAGTCGCGACAGCCAGAAAAATTCGGCGACCTCTGCTGGGTCCGGATCGGGCTGCATGGTGTCGGGAATGTCGGCCAACCACCACGCCAGCTTGGTTCCCCACGGGGTCGTGCTTCGCCATAGAAGCCGGACGGGGTCGACCGCAATCGCCAGCTCTTCCAACATCTCACGCACCAACGTCTGCTCCTCGGTCTCGCCCGGTTCGATTCCCCCACCGGGAAAACAGAGCTTCCCTGGAGCCGTTACCTGCTGAGAGCGGCGAATCACCAGAAAACGCTCGTCTCGCAAAATAACAGCCACCACCCCCCGCCTACCATGTGCTGGCTTGGGAGAGGAAATCTTTGCGGGGCGTTGAACTCTGGGACTGGCCGGGGGATCGGGCTCAGACGAAGGGGGCCGATTCAAGGGGGTCTCCGAAAAAGGCTCCGAGAAGGGGGTGATGAAGAACCATCGTTTGTACCGACAAACTGCCCCATCGCACAACCTCTGAAGAACCAGGAATTAGCGGTGACAGGCGTCGCCGAACCGGCAGACGCATCGTTCTACGGAAAAATCCCTGCGGCAAATCAAACACCTGCCGCAGGAAAAACGCTGAGACGCGACGCAAATGCGTCCTCTCGAATCAAGACGCCGCTAGCTTTGAAACTGGAACTTCGCGTCCGAAAGACGCTGGCGGGTTTCCTGCATCAACGCATCTTCGGCCGCTTCATCCGCAGCCACGTAGGTGACGCTAAAGCGGAGGTATTTACCCGCATCATCCCAAGGGACCGTTACGATTCCCATTTCTTCGATCAAGTGACGCGTCGCGTCTTCCGCAGCGGGGAAGGTGACCCCACCTTCGGTTCCCGTCGGGGACGCGGTGTAGAGGAAATACGAACCTCCGGGCATCTCGCACTGAAAACCACAGTCGTTCAGGACGGTGACCAATTTCTCCAACCGACGACGATACTTTGCACTGATCGCGGCCGGAATCGCATCGTCATCCAACGCAGCGGCAGCCGCTTTTTGGGTTGCGATAAATTGCCCGCTGTCGCTGTTGTCTTTCACATCGGCATAGGCGCGGACGATCTGCGGGTGACCGCACACCCACCCCATCCGCCACCCGATCATGTCATACCCCTTGCTCATCGAGTGGATTTCGACACCCACATCCATCGCGCCGGGGGTTTCCAAGAAACTGCGTGGCTTGCCATCAAAAGTCAACATGATGTGGGCCGCGTCTTGCACGACGATAAACTGCTTCTCCTTGGCCAGGGCGACCACTTTTTCAAAAAACTCAGCCGGAGCCGTTCGCCCTGTTGGGCTGTTCGGATAATTCAAGACCAACATTTTGGTCCGCCGAAAGATATCGTCGGGGACACTATCCAAATCAGGCAGGAAATTGTTTTCAGGCAACAGCGGCAACTGATAGACTTCGCCGCCGTAATAACGGGTATGCGTCCCGGCAACCGGATATCCCGGAACCGTCATCATGGTGATATCACCGGGATTGATAAAACAAGCAGGCAGCATCGCATAGGCAGGCTTGCTACCGATACTGTGATTGATCTGAGTTTCGGGATCCAGCGTCACACCGAACTGACGCTGCATGAACCTAGCGGCAGCCTGCTTAAATTCGCTGATTCCGTTGTCGGCGTACCCGCGATTTTCGGGCTTATCGATTTCGGCAGCCATTACCTTGCGGATCGAAGCGGCCGCCATGGAATCGTTCTCGCCGATCCCAAAATCGAGCAATTGACGATCAGGGTGGTCTTCCAAGGCCTTGCGTTTGGCTCGCTTGATCTTTTCGAATTTATAGATCGCGGTCCCTTTGCCGTAATCGGCGCCACCGATTCGATCCGCGAAAAGTGATTGAAAGTAAGGGTCCTGGGAAGCGGAAGCAGACGTTTCGTTTGTGGACATGGCTCGCAGGGGCTCAGAGATAATAAAGCGAATTCGTTGAACCGCCAGCCTATTCTGCAACCCCTGCGGTGAGCAAGCGGGGGATCTTAACTGGCTACCGGAAGAAACGTTTTCCAGCAGGCATACCGCGGATCCAGCACCGCCTCGACCAACTGCGGATTGTGCCTAGGTTTCACAGGTTTGCTAAGCAATTTCATGTTGGCCTGCAAAGGCGTGCGTCCCCCTTTTCGTCCATTGCACCTTAGGCAGCAGCAAACGATGTTCTCCCAGGTGGTCTGCCCGCCGTGACTCCGAGGAACGACATGATCGAGGCTCAACTGATTGGTTGGCTTCGACTGCCCGCAGTACTGGCAAGCGTGACCATCTCTGGCGAATAGGTTCTTGCGGTTGAATCGAACCGAATGAATTGGAACGCGATCAAACCGGGTAAGCCGAACGATTCGCGGGATCTGCAGTTCGAAACCGACCGCCTGGATGTAGTCCTCGCCCGGCTGTTTTTCCATCGCGGCCATCTGCCCCAGTTCGCACCACGATTCAAAATCATAGCTGACATACTGGTCCATTTCAGTCGCAATCACTTCGGCACAATTGCGATACAAGATGGTTAACGCACGCCGTGCGTTAATCACTCGCGTCGCCATGTAAAAGCGATTCAAGACAAGCACATTACTTTCCAGGGCACTCGCGGACATAACATCCTCCGTGTCAGGCTTCCCATCGCGAGGGTCACTCGTCAGGGTCTCCCCCCTGGAACGATTTACGTCATGCGATGGTTGGTGGCGTTCGGTAGGCAGCGCGGTGTCAATCACGCTGCTTCTAATTTTACGCGTCCTGGCAAGCAGAATTCAACTGTTTCCGTTTGGCAGCTAGGTCGCGTGTTCCCCAGAACGGACACGATCCGCAGCAATACGGGTTCGCGCGAGGCCTGCTTTTCCCTAGCAAATCACCTCCTACGCCTAATTTTTCCTTTCGGGTTTACGCGACTTGAAACAAATTCGCTTGCAGAGCGGACTTCTCTATCGATACGATGAAGTTTTGAAGTAGGCGCTATTCAATGTCTTTTTCATCGCCTGGTGTCTCAGGCCCTGCATTGACGCCAACAACTCGTTGGGACGAATGTCGAATGATCCATTACCGATGCGATCGTTGTAAGCGAGATTGCAATTGCCAGCAGGACACCTGCTACGAAGTTCATTTTGAAGCCCGCCCGGTGGTCCAAGCAGAGATAGCTTTTACCGAAGAAGGGAGAGACCACCTGCTTGAACTGCATGAATTACTCGGAGACATCGAGAGTCGAGAGGCCGAACTGCTGGCAGCGACACAAACAACGACGTCGAACCAATTTCAGCTTTGCCCGGAATGTTACAAACAGTTCCTGCAAAACCCGCTCGGACAAAATGCCCGCCGCTTGCTGCGGTTCAGCGCCAACTAAAGATCGTGACGGCTAAAGGGATGAGGATAGAGGTCCGCCAGGCTATCGGCCTGGTATTCCCCCTGCGGGTTGTCGGCGTCGACTCGATATATTCGCAGGTCCGGCGCAAATTCGCTTAGGAATTGCCGGCAAATACCACAAGGCGGGCCGCCGCCAGACAGCGCTAAGACGATTGCCTGCCACTTACGCTGGCCCGCAGCGATCGCTGCCGAAGCGGCTACCCGTTCCGCGCAGATCGTCCCTCCAAAGGATGCGTTTTCAATGTTGCAGCCCGTAAAAAGGTCGCCGCCTGCGGTTACCAAAGCCGCTCCAACGGCAAACCGACTGTAAGGAGCGTACGCGTTTTCACGACAACGCAGCGCCGCTTCAATCCATCGGCTTAATTCCCTTGAATCCATATTTCCTAGACACCTTTAAACTTTCGGCTTGAACCGATCTCTTGACGCCGCCTTTGGTACTAGCCCACTTGATACCATGATAAAGTCATTCCCAAGAGCCCAAAGCGTCGACGGCTAGGCAAACCGGCCATGATTCGCAGCCGATGCATCGGTTGAGGGGGTGGTTATCTCTCGCCCGAGCATTCTAGATCTGCGTTATTTCTCGTTTTGGGGCAGGGGCCCTGAAAGACGATTAACCAGCCAACGCTACGTTGGCACTGTACAGCTGGGGTCGATTTCCGGACTGACGACTTAATCGGCAGCGAAGAAAGTTTGTCGCCTTTCGCCTCGCGAAAGAACGCTCCCTTAAAGCGACTTTCGCAGAGCGAAAGGATACAATCATTTCAGGCTTTAAGGCTGCCTACCTTCGCAAGCCACATGCGGAGAGTTCACCAGATTGACTATAATAAGGGATTGCGACTGCAGTCCGTATTCAAAAATGCCACCACGGTCCATCCTCTTAGGAAACCCAATGCTTTTTCATAAGTTTCGTCGTTCACTTTCCCTGTCCCCCGCACTCCGAAAAATTTCGACGCTGACAAAGGTTTCTACTGCAATCGGGCTGGCTGCCGCTTTCACGCTGCTGCCAACGGTCGTTTCGTCCCAAGCTTTGGCGGCGGATGAACTAAGTGGTCCCCGGGCGCTTTCCAAAGCGTTTCGCGACGCGGCAAAAGTTGCCATCCCGTCGGTCGTCACGGTTGTCGCCTACGGGCAACAATCAGGGGCAGAAAACAGCGACCCGTCTCAGCCAGACAATCCACTGCAACCGATGCCTCGTGACCGCTCCGGCAACCGAGGCAATGGAATGCGTGCAACCGGATTGGGTTCCGGAGTCGTACTCTCCAGCGAAGGAACCGTGGTAACCAATAATCATGTTGTTGAATCGGCTGAAAAAGTAATCGTCCGTCTTCAGGATGGGCGCGAACTAACCGCTACCGAAGTCCACGGCGACCCGGACAACGACCTCGCCACGCTACGACTGGACATCGGGGATGTCGAACTTCAACCGATGGAACTGGGCAACTCCGACCAAATGGAAATCGGCGACTGGGTACTGGCAATTGGCAGTCCCTTTCGTTTAGAAGCTACCGTCAGTGCTGGGATCATCAGCGCTAAAGGACGAACGATCGATCGCATCCGCCGCGGCAGCCTGCTGCAGACCGATGCAGCCATCAACCCGGGCAATTCGGGAGGCGCGTTGGTCGACCTGGACGGTCGCTTGGTCGGCATCAACACGGCCATCGCAACACGAAACGGATCGTATCAAGGCATCGGTTTCGCAATCCCCATTTCACAGGTTCGCTGGGTTGCGGAAGAACTGCTTGCACACGGGCGTGTCCGACGAGCCGCGATGGGAATTCGACTTGCCGAACTGAACGCGTCGGTCGCACGCAAAGTCAACCTGCCCGTTGGGCTGGGCGTATTGGTCTACGAAGTGATCAACAATTCCGCAGCTGCACAAGCTGGCATCCAGCCACTTGATGTGATCCTAGAATTTGCCGGACAGCGAGTCCGCGAACCGGTCGAACTACAAAACGTCGTTGAACGGATGCCGATCGGATCGACGCAGCCCGTCAAAATCTATCGCAAAGGGGAAGAACTGGACCTGAACGTCGTCCTTGCCCCACTCGACGATCCAACCGACGTCTTGCGTCAGGAACCGCACCTTGAAAAAGGGAAAGCGGATCAAGAAAAACCTGCCAAGGGAGACGAAGAAGCGGCTAAAAAAGAAGCAAAGCAACCCGCGAAAGACAAACCTTCCCCCGCAGTCGATGAAGCCCCCGCTGAAGAGAAAACCGAAGCTCCTGCGAAAGAGGAAGCCGCCGCCGAGACAGCCGAAGCCGCCTCGGCCGAGTAAGCTGCCTCCAAGGGATGGCAAAAGACGCTCGCTATCCCTCGCTTACACATTTTGAAGCTGCGTTCATTGCAATGCAGCCATGCGGCACGTTAACACCCGCCGCAGGCATCAACGTTGCGGCTCTCATGCCCGACGTTGGGGCCATTCTTTCAGTGTCGCCCAGCGTTTGAGACGCCAAAGTAGCGTTTGCAGGGGACATTTTTTTGTAGCCTTTCGCGGAACGAAAGGCGACAATCACTAAATCGACAACCGGGTCAGTGAGACGCTGCAGATCACTTTGACTGGCGGTTATCGAAACGAGCCCCCTCGGCCCACTTGGCGGCTAAAATGCCGTTATCATACCTCTAACGCTCGCCCCACGAGCGTTGGGCGTTCAGGCGGAAGTTTAAGTCCGGCAAATCGCCCTCTGTTCCGACCACGCTCAATCCCGCAATGTGAGGGGTTAACGCGAATGGAAGCTCAAGCATGCCAAGTTCCGATCCCTATCTATTACACGAATCCGCCATCAAGGAGCCTCCCACGAAATTGTGGGACAAGTTGTCCTACATCGGGCCAGGCTTCATCTTATCCGCTTCAATCGTTGGTTCGGGTGAATTGGTAGCGACGACGATCGTGGGCGCACGCGCGGGTTTTGTGCTGATGTGGTTCATCATCTTCAGCTGCCTCGTCAAAGTGGTTGTCCAGCTGGAATTTGGCAAACATGCCATTGGGACCGGCGAATCAACAATGGCGTCGCTGAACTCGCTACCCGGTCCAAGATTGGGACATGCGAACTGGTCGATTTGGGTCTGGCTGCTTTTGATGATCGCCAAGATGATGCAAGTCGGCGGTATTGTTGGCGGGGTCGTGCTGGCACTGGTCCAATTCTTTCCGGCACTCGCACAGATGCCGACCAAAGCCATTGCGACTTACGCGATCGCCGCATCGGTATCGCTGCTGATCTACAAAGGCTACTACCTGCTGATTGAAAAAGTGTCGCTCTTGATGATCGGGACTTTCACGCTTTTTACATTGGCTTCATTAATCGCCCTGCAGACCACCGATTTTGCGATCACATCTGGTGAATTGGCTTCGGGTTTGATTCCATCGCTTCCCACCGAAACCGTCCTCTTACTTGCCGCGATTGGCGCTTTTGGGATCACCGGCGTCGGCGGCGACGAGATCATGGCCTACAACTATTGGTTGATCGAAAAGGGGTATGCCAAATACACAGGACCGAGCAACGATACCAAGGACTGGGAACGTCGCGCCAAAGGCTGGATTCGTATCATGTACTGGGATGCGATCCTGGCGATGATCGCATACACGGGCATGACGGTCATGTTTTACCTGCTGGGAGCCGCGATCCTAAATCGACAGGGTCAGGTTCCCGCCGGAGAGGAATTGATTTCGACGCTTGGGAACATGTACACCGAATCGCTTGGTCCATGGGCGAGAAACGTGTTCATCTGCGGCGCGATCGTTGTCCTCTACTCGACGCTCTTTGCAGCCCTTGCAGCTTGGACGCGAATGTTCGCGGACGCTTTGGGCCGAGTCGGCTGCTACGATTTCCAAAACCTTACGTCTCGAAAGCGAGCGATCGCGATTGCGGCTTGGGTGATCCCCGTCGGCTGGGCGACCTTATTCCTGCAGATGAAGAATCCAGCGTTGATGATCATTTCTGGCGGCCTTGCAACCGTCGTCATCTTGCTGATCGTCGTCTACGCGGCACTCCATTTTCGTTACCGCCGCTTGGATCAGCGGTTGCTTCCAACCCGCGTTTACGACATCACGCTATGGATCAGTTCGGTGGCAATTTTCCTGGTGGCGTTGTATGTCGTCTACGACAATGTCTACGTCCCAGCAAAAGCCTACTTAGCGCCCGCCGCTACCGAAGTTGCCAACTGACCACCGGCGAATTTCCTGGCGGCATGATGGCGGCATCTATTCGACTTTGGCAAAGATCATTCGGCCAGCGTTGGTCTGCAGCGTACTGGTAACCATCACCATCTTCTGTTCGCCGATCGCTTCCCTTGCGCCTTCGATCACGACCATCGTGCCGTCGTCCAGGTAGCCAACCCCTTGCTCGTTTCCTTCGCCAGGCTTGATCACCTGAACCTGGAAAGTCTCACCTGGCAGGTAGAGCGGTTTCAGAGCATTGGAGATCTCGTTCAGATTGATCACCGTCACATTGTGAAGCTTGGCGACCTTGTTCAGATTGAAATCTCCGGTGACCACTTTGCCTTCCAAGTGCTTGGCCAGCAGGACCAATTTCAGGTCGACTGTCTGCCCGCTCATTTCAGGCAACTCTCGATCAAAGATCTGCAAATCGACATTGTCGTTGCCACGCAGGCGATTCAACACATCCAGCCCACGTCGACCGCGAGCCCTTCGCAGTTTATCTCCGCTGTCAGCAATCGCTTGCAGTTCGGTTAAGGCAAACCGCGGGATGATCAATTGATTGTCAAAGATTCCCGTGTTGACCAGGTCTTCAATCCGGCCATCGATGACCACGCTTGTGTCCAAGACCAAAGGTTTAAAACCTTTCACCTCGCGGACAAATTCCACGTAGGGAATCAAGAACCGGAAATCATCCTTCGTTTGCAATAAGAAACTGGTGCAGGAATAACACAACAGCATCGCCGTCACTAACTGAAACCAGATCACATTCGGACCGCGAATCAACGGGGCGGCCGCGATCGAGAGGATATAAGTGAGCAGCAGCCCGATCAGCAAACCAAAGTAGATCGACGAAATCGTGCTCAGGTCCTTCTTGGCGATATAGATATCACCAATCAAAACAATCGAAGAAATGCCTAAAATCGACAGAAAAACCATCCATGGTACCCAGCTATTGACTTGGTCTGCAGCCAAGCTGGAGTTAATCAGTTGCGAAATCCCCAACGCACATGCTAAGAAAACACAACGAAGAATAATCAGGGCCATGGTATTTTTGGGTGACGATCAATCACCTTGCGAAAGTGAACACAAAGGGTTCGGAACCGAACCGGTAGGGAGGGGACCGTCAATCGACGCTTGCCCCAGGATGAACTATTTAGTTTAAGCCACGCTACAGGCTGTCCCCAGGGGAGGCTGTTGTAAATTCACCTTGGGAGCGATCTGGGGGAGGGTTGTAACACCTCGCTCGATCGCATTACCCATTGCAGCCAACCAAGTTACGTATCCCTCACCCCCCAAAAAAACAGTCTGCCCGAAAGGGGAAAATGCCTCGATAACCGCTCCAATAATGCGTCCAGATCCTCCGCCCCCCCCTTTTTTCCGGCGACCAAACCGCCCTAGCCCGAGACGCTACCAGGCGGCTACCGGCCTGTCGATACAATCAAAAGCGGAGAAACGCTGCAGCCTTACGCTCCGCGAAAGCAGCTTTAAGGGAGCGTTCTTGCGCGGAGCGAAAGGGGACCATTACTCAATCATCAAGCCGCTAGCGTCCAATAATTCGGCACCACCAAATCGCACGCACCTTGCCCGCGTGTCACTCCTCGTCATCCAGCGACCTCGCCCGGATACGATTCCCCTGTTCCTGGGGGTACCCATTGGTTTTGTACATCGCTTCGGCTTGTTCAAGATCGCCCAGTCGCTCAGAGACGCGGCCCAGGTTGTACCGCGCTGACGGGTACCATCGTCCGGCCTGCGGATCTTCCAGCACCCTTCCTTTTAACCATTTCTCGGCGGTTTCCCAGCGGCCTTCTTCGACATGCATCAGGGCGATCCAGAAGGTGGCGGTCCGCTTGACCGCTCGCATCACTTCTTGCACGACAAGGACCCGGCGGCGATGATCCGCTTCCGCTTCGCCAGCGGCTCGCCTCAACCCGTACTCCATTTGCAACTGAATATCCATGTTCAGATCTTCCAGTTCAAATTCAGGGCTCCTCAATTTCATGTATTGAACTCGAGCCCCTTTGATATTGGCCTCGGGGTCGTCATCAAACAGCCCCTCCAGATGATGCCAGCGAGCCGGATAGAGCTGGGACTGTCGATCAAAGATCCCCCACTGCAAATAGTACCACTGGTTCAAAGCCAAATCGTCTCGCATCGCTTCCGCAATGCCTTGTTGATAGAGCATGGCTTGGAGAGGCACCTGCCATAACTGGACAGCGGAAATCCCATCGAGTGCACCGATACGTTCGGCGACGCCGGCCGCATCAAGCGAAAGGCTCATCCGTCGATCTCCGGTAAACCCTTCTTCAAGCCTTTTCATACGGTTGCTTAGAAGTTCAGGATTCGCATCCAGCAAAGCAACACAATTTTGAATTTGCTGACTGGTGAATGGGTACTCGAATAGCCCAGGCACCCTTAGGCGGCGAAGAATCGTTGGGTCCTGCTGTGCCTCGGCCAAGGTGGCGATCCCCTTTTCGTCAGGGCCGGGAACGGCAAGGCCTAGTTCAGCATCGAACAGATAAAGCTGATCGCCAATTCGGACGGCCGTCAGCCACGGTTGAAGGTTTTCCTCGGGGCCTTGAGGGACCGCAAGCAGGCAAGCATCCAATCCCGCTTGGCGACACAACTGCAAGAACAAGTCGCTTCGCTGCCAGGCATCGCCGCTTCCTCGCCAGAGCGTTTCCCAGCTTGTCTGGCGATACCCAGGACCACGAAACTGCAGCCCCGCACTTAAACGCGGCGCCGCCGGTGCAGGACCTCCTAATACTTGAGGTTCCAACTGAACATTTCGAATCACCCAATCGAAGTACTGACAGGCAATTCCTAAATCATAACTTTCCGTTTCGTCCAGCGACTCCGCATCCAGTCGTTCCTGTAACCACGGGTCCAGCGAAGCGCCGTCGAGCGCCCAGTCGCTGATTCGGTGGAGCAGATACTGCAAACGAAAATGTTCGACATCGGATTCAAGGAACAGTTCGCTTTCCATCCGGTCTTTGACGGTTGCGGTTACCAATGCGTCATCCCAGGTAGCGACCAAACTTTCGGGGATGGCAAGCGAATCGGGACCGGAATCGGACCTGGCCGCCTGCGATTCCTGCCATGCGTTCAGGTGGTAGCGCACCTGAGCGGCCGCCGCTTCCAAATTGGATTCCCCCAACTGACCAAAGAGGAGGTAGGTATCACGGAGGTGATCCACCTTGCTGGTCGCTTCCATCCTTGCTTGTTTTTGCTGCTGAATTTTCCGCAGCGTTGCGGTGTTATCCTCGCAGCCAGCGGCCCCCAACAGACAGAAAACCGCGACAAGGGCTACCGTTTGCGAGTAGGACAAGGAAGATCGTAAACAGGATCGGATATGGGTCATTGGTTCAGGTCCTCAACGGTCTCGCGAAGGCGAAGCAAGCGGATAATCAGCGAGGGAAATTGGTCTAGCGGGATCATATTGGGACCATCACTAGGGGACTGAGCAGGATCGGGATGGGTTTCGAAAAAGAGCCCATCAACGCCGATCGCTGTGGCTGCCCTTGCCAGGGGTTCGACCATTGCACGGTTCCCTCCCGTGGTTCCGCCCAACCCTCCAGGACGCTGCACGCTATGGGTCGCATCAAAAATAACGGGAGCTCCCAGAGCGCGCATGATCGGCAAGGCCTGCATGTCATTGACCAAACGGCCATAGCCAAAAAAGGTCCCTCGCTCGCACAACAAAACTCCGGAGGCATCACTTGCGACTAATTTCTGAACGACATATTTCATGTCCTCCGGTGCCATGAACTGCCCCTTCTTCACATTGACCGGGCGTCCGGTCGCTGCCGCCGCAACCAGCAAATCGGTCTGCCTTGCCAAGAATGCAGGAATTTGCAATAGCTGACAGACCTCTCCAACCGGTGCCGCTTGTTCGGGCAGATGGATGTCGGTCGTGGTCGGCAACCCCGTCGCATCGGCCACCTGTTCAAGGATCTTCAAGCCGGCGTCGATTCCCGGCCCGCGTTCCGATGAGACACTGGTCCGATTGGCTTTATCAAAAGAAGCCTTAAACACGACGTTCACATCCGCCCGCTTATTCAAATCGACCAGCGGCTGTGCAATCTGCATCGCCAGATCGAACGACTGTAAAACGCACGGACCGGCGATCAGCAGCAACGGTGACTGCGGCCCACAAAGATAGGGACCGATCGACACAGTAGGCGGTTGCGATGGTGAAGCATCGGAATCAGACAAGCTCACTCCAGTAATGTTTGAGGGCAACGGGAATCCGTTGGAGCGGACTCGGACAGATCAAGCATCGGGAACGCGCGAAGCTGGCTGCCGAGAAGGATCCAGCACCGGCTTCGTTTCCCCAAAGGTTAACGGTAGCCGCAAGGTAAGCCGACCCGGGAGACATTCCAAGCGGAGAGGCAAACGCCCCGTGTAGTCGCCGTCCAGCTGATAATTGACACGGGACTCGGACGTTAGCAGCCAAGCTTTGCCAAGATGATGCTGAACATCGGTCCAACGACGGTGCCGTCCCGCGAAGACGCCCGCTACATAACGAAGCGTCGACCAGGTCGATCCGTTTTGCAGAGTCGTAAGATCCAGCCGCCCATCGACTTCGCTCGCCTCTGAATCGATCTGAAGCCCGCCGCCATAACAGGGCAAATTGAACGCCAACGCCCAGCGGCAAAGCCAATCGGTACCCACAGCGGGAACGCTCGCCCCTGAAAGCTTGTTGGTCACGACGGGAGCGGAAGCTGGGGAGCATGGATTGCCAGGATTCTGAACGAACGGTGGATCGACGGACGGCTCCAAACCGCCTTGCTGCGTGGGGGCAACCGGGGCGACATGAATGGAGGGATAAGAGTAGTTACGTACCGCACGCAGAATCGGTTTGATGTAACTGCTGCGGCGGATGTGTCCGCGGCGAGTCAAATGCATTCCGCGAACGACTTCCGCATCGAACCCACAGCTGGCCATCACCAAAAACAGTTTCCCATTTGCACTACCAGCATCCATCCTGTAGAGGGGGCCATGTTCAACCGTCTGAACGGTTTGCTTGGGGTCTGCGGCGAATCCAAAGTGGCGGGCCAACAGGTTTTCGGTCCCTAGCGGAAAAGGGACAAGCGGAATGGATGCCGGCAGTTTCTCCGCTACCAACCGAATCGTGCCGTCGCCCCCTGCCGGGATCACCGCGCGAAGCCCCTCGGGGCCCAAGCGTTCGGCGATTTCGACCACCTTGTCGATTTGGTGATGGCAGTGAACGTCATAACCGGCTTTCCGCAAGGCCGCCAACAACAATGGCATCCGATGGCCATTCCTTCCGCTACCCGCTTTCGGACTCGAACAGACCAGAACGACTGGAGCGGTTGTGTCGGTTGTATTCACATTCAAAGCGAGCCTCCTCGAGATCCCTGCTGGCAAATCCTGCGGAAGCATAAAGGCAACCTAGGGTTGAAAGGACGTAAATCCGACCATGTTGTTATTGTTTCCATTTGATAAACCGAATCCGTAGAGCTCGTTTACCGTGAATTTAATACGTCGCTACTGGGTGGTTGGACTTGTTCTGTCCATGGTGGTGGTCCATGCGGTCATCATCAGTTACGTCCGCAGCCAGGTCGCACGATTGAATCAAGAACAATCATCGACGATTCCGATCGGGCATTACCGATTCCAACATGTCTCGGACTTAACCCAGGTTTTCTCGTTTCAGCTGCATGTGGTCGTCGACCCTCAACGACGCCATTCTGCCGAAGAACAACTCGGGCTGAAAGAGCTGGAAATCAATGAAACCGTCGAACAATTGCTCCGGCAGGCTCCTACCGAACTGCTAAACGATCCGACACAAACGGTTCTTCGCGACCGTTTGATGGAAGCCATTCTAGGGCACATCACCGACCCGATCATCCAGCGGGTGGTCATCACCGAATGGCTGGTCCTTCCAGCCTCCACGTCGCAACTGCCATCGATCTCCAATCTGGCAGACGCGTAAAGGCAACAACCCCTCGCGGTTTGGCACCGACTTCGTAGCGGAACGGCACGCGCGGGCTGCTGTGAGCGGGGAGAAGTGGCCTTCTGAAAATTATTCCGTGGTGGATGGCTGGGCAGGTTGCGACAGGTTGCCCGCCACGAAACTGGCTCACGGGTGAGGGGAATTGCAAAAGCTAAATTGTAAAATGAAAAATACAAAATGACTGTCCTTGCAGGGGACTTTGCAATTCTCATTCTCCATTCTGCAATTGTCGCCTTGCGCCGCTCGTTGAATTTCGTGCCACGAAACCGGATCGGGGAAGCCTTTTCACCAGACCATAGGAGAGGGCCGGTTCACGCAGGATGCACAAAACCAAGATGCAGGGCCGCGTGACGACACTGCAGTTGGTCACACTCGGCACTTGTTAGTTTCCCAAAGAAGGGATGTTTCGCCAGCGGGCCGTTCGTCCTGTAGTACTCCACCGATTCTTTGAAGCGAGCCACCGACGAGGACGTTTCAAAATCCCCAGCGGGCCAGAAAAAGGATTCGCCGGAAGCGGGCAGTTTGAAACCCGGCTTTAGTGGCTTGGCATGAATTACCGTCCGCCGAATCAACGGCATCAAAAGCTTAACCAGAAGCGGCGGGGATGGAGCCTGCAGACGGCCTGCGGAAACATCATGACTAATCGCAAGGTGATTCAAAATTTCGCCAAACGTATGATTCCCCACCGTGCGAACCTCCCCCGATGCCAACCGATCCACTTCCTCCAGGACGGCGTCAAAGTCAGGAAAACTAAGTTCTCGTTGCTCAGTAACATCCACCATCGCAGTAGGCTCGCATAAAGAAGACAAAGGAAACGGCTAGCCCCAAAAAACGCCAACTGGGTCAGACGCGGGACAGATCCCCAAGTTTAGCGTGCTGAAGATCTTTGACAGGGATGATGAAAAGGCTTTTTAAAAGCGCGTTGTTTGGGACGAGGCTGCAGTCGCTGGGTGAGCGACTGCTTAATGAGTAATGAAGATTGAAGATTGAAGATTGAAGATTGCCTTGTGGAGACGGCCATTTTTCATTCCCGTCACCGGCGAGCCAGCTTTGCGTTTGGGAGGGGAGGGAAAAACACCGCAACCTGCCCGCCATTACTGTGAAATGAACGTCTTCATTGCAGTCTCGGCCTGATTGGGGACCGTTCGTGATAGGCGAGGGAGGCGCGTTTGCATAAAAAAAGCCACAACAACTTGCTGTGGCTTTTGGATCTTTCGCAATTCGCGACGCGATTAGGCTTCACCGGCCGAATCGAGAGCTTCTTGCAGCTGAGCTTTTGGGCGAACTCCGATAAAGGTTTCGCTGATATTACCATCCTTAAATACCAACAAGGTTGGGATGGTGTTAACCTGATATCGCTGAGCGATTTCAGGATGATCATCAATGTTCAGCTTTCCGATCTTCAAACTTGGGTTGTCGTTAGCAAGTTCGTCGATCATTGGTGCAATTTGGCGGCAAGGGCCACACCAAGGCGCCCAGAAGTCAACCAGAACGGGACTGGAGGACTGAAGGACTTCGGAATCAAAATTGTCAACGGTAAATTCGGCTACAGCACCTGCCATCGTGACACCCTTCTTTGTAATACGTTACTGCGTTTTCACGTCAATTGGCTGCCAGCCTGTCTGGCCACCATTGCGAGCATACACTACAGCAATTAGTGGACCAATGGCCCAGTGCCTAGAAATAGGTCGGCAAGGTCGTGTGATGCATAACCTGTGGCCGCGCTTCATCGGTTTTCCAAGGGAGAGTCCCTTCATACCGGCGAAATTCAACAAACATGGCGATAACAGCGACCAACATAAAGAGCATGCTAACAAGCAGCATCACTGTGTAAATGTTGGCGTTCTGCTTCCGAGGAATATCATTCAATTGTGGTGTCGACACGATCGCCCTTTTGGATGGTTCCAAGCGTAAAGTCTGGCATGATCTCCGCAACGGCACGATCTGGACTGGTTCGGCGAACCTTCGCACGGCCCAAATATTGTGATCCACGGGTCACTTCTAGCATGTGGCCAACTCGCAGCCCTTCGTCATAGCCGATGGACAATTCCACCAACTTCTTGCCGCGATCGACGACCAATACGGTCCCGTTTCGAGCAGGAGGAGCTCCATCGAGGGCGTCATTGACGTTGATACCACGAGCCTGCATGACTTCAGTAAAGCGAGTCACCTGAGCGACAAGCGTCTGATTCCGCTCTTTCTGAACTTCCAGCAAACCCCGAATACCGTTCATTTTGTCGGTCAATTCGAGGACCCTGGCGAACAAACGGTCGCGGTCGTCTTGTTCGGTGACAATTTGCTGGCGAAGTTTGGCGTTATCGGCAGTCAAACGCGTCAGTTCGTCGGTAATCTGTGCGTCTTTGCGAGCCAATGATTCATTGGTCGCACGCTCGCTGGTCAAAGCTTGCTCAGCTTTAGCCAACAAGTCGCTTTTCTGTGCGAGGTCGGTTTCCAGAGCCGCTAAAGCGGTCCGGCGAGCAACCTGTTCCGCAGCAAGGGCTCGCTCGACGCGAACACGAGCGTCTTCAAGCTCTCGGTTTTTTGTGGCGAACTCTTCAACCTGATCCTTTAATCCACCTTCCTTGACAATTTCTTCCCGCCAATTGCGGTGGGAGGCATTTGCAGCCAAGGCCAGCGCCATAAATATGGCACTGAGGATAAAGATCATGAAGGTAAAGCACTTGCCTAAAAATGTCATCGTGCAGGCTCTTGGGAGACAAGGTGATTCCGAGGGCGGAAATCCATCAAGTTTAGGCTCAATTCTAGCTCAACCCTTACCACTTGCCGAGAAAAAACATGGGCTTTTAATGAGAAGGGAGCACCGGAGCGGAGCCTCGTACCACAAAATTATAGTTGCGGCAAAATTGAAGTGTCAACGAAATGAAACAATTTCACATCTCGCGGAGGCAAAAACCACCCGCTCGGACAAAAACGCAAAGCCATCAAGGGGGAAACCTGCCGTGAACCGAAGTTTTTCACCCCGCTTCGCTGGCTGCACAAGTCCTGTGACAAGAACTCGGAAAACCATTCTCTCCCGATCCGACGCCCCCTGCTTACCGCTGACCGGCGGGTGCAGACAATTGACTTCGCCCGCTAAGATACCCCGCGGCCTCGCCCCATCTAGACAGTTCCCTGCACACTCGTGAATTGCTTCAACGATGCTCAACACACTTTTTCTCCCAGAACTGCGAGAGATGCTGGAGCACAATAGTGCCGAAGAGCTGCAGGAATTTTGCACCGCACTGAACCCGGGGCGGACGGCCGAATACATGGAAGGACTTACCGCTGCCGAATCTTGGCAGGTCCTGCTCCACGCCCCCCCAGGACTTCGAGCCGAGATTTTCGAGTATTTCGATCTCGACCGAAAACTGAACATCCTGAACTTTGAAGACACAACCGAAGCTGCAAACCTGCTTGCGGAACTCCCCTCGGATGACCGCGTCGACTTGATCCAAGAGCTAAGTGAAAGTCGAGTCGTCGACCTACTGGCGTTGCTACCGGCATCCGAGCGCCGCGACATCCGGCGACTCCAATCTTTTGCCGAGGGGACCGCCGGGGCGATCATGACCTCGGAAGTCGCCAAACTGACCGAAGATCTGACGGTCCGACAAGCGTTGGAAGAACTGAGCAAACAAGCGGAAGAACTAGAAACGATCTACTACATCTATGTGGTTGACCAAGACGATCGGCTCCGCGGAATCGTCTCCGGCCGACAATTGATTTCGGCACTGGGGAACGTGGAATCGCGACTGAGCGATTTGATGGAAACCGACGTGATCGCCGTCCTCCCTACCGATGACCAAGAAGCGGTTGCAGAACGGGTCGAACGCTACAACATGTTGGCGATCCCCGTGGTCGACCAGGGACGACAACTTCTGGGAATCATCACGCATGACGACGTGATCGATGTCGTTCGAGAGGAACTAACCGAGGACGCACAGCGCATCGCTGCGGTCGCTCCGCTGGAAGAAAGCTACCTGCGAATCAATCTGGTTCGGCTAGGCTGGAAACGAGGAATCTGGCTAACCATCCTTTTCTTCGCAGCCCTGCTGACCGCGTTTGCACTCCGGCAATACGACCAAGAACTGGAAACTTACACGTGGCTGGTTCTGTTCATCCCTCTGATCATTTCAGCGGGTGGCAATTCGGGGACTCAGTCGGCAACCCTGGTAATCACGGCAATGACCAGCGGCGACCTAAGCGTCCGCGACTGGAGAACGATTCTCTCTCGAGAACTGGTGGTCAGTTGCATGCTTGGCAGTTTCTTAGCCTCGCTAGGCTTTGTGGTGTCGTTATTTGTTGCCCCGGACAGCGCCAGTGCGATGGTCATCCCGATCACGCTTCTCGCGGTGGTGATTTCGGGGTGCATGGTCGGAGTCACCCTTCCATTGATCTTCAAAAGACTGGGGCTGGATCCCGCCTTGATGAGCAACCCTTTTGTCGCTGGAATCGTCGACATCCTAGGAATCGTCATCTACTTCAATGTCGCTCGAGCCGTAATGCACTAGCGCTCGGTAGCAACGCTCGCTTTCCGCTTACTAGCACGAAGCGTAAGCGAGTATTCAAGACAGGCCTACAATCGAATAAATCCACCGTCTGACGACGGTAGCTACGGCAACGACGATGGCGTCCGCTAGCGGAGCGACGTATTTTCGACGATCGTTTTTAAATACAGACGCCGGATCGCATCGTACCCACGATCGTTTGGGTCTTCGACATTATCGTAGAACCAATAATACGGATCCTG
The DNA here is from genome assembly GCF_007741495.1 of Roseimaritima multifibrata. Classification (NCBI taxonomy): domain Bacteria; kingdom Pseudomonadati; phylum Planctomycetota; class Planctomycetia; order Pirellulales; family Pirellulaceae; genus Roseimaritima; species Roseimaritima multifibrata. The sequence continues at coordinate 1,754,275 of NZ_CP036262.1, read as the reverse complement.
CGCATCGTAATGCGGTTGCCAAAACTGCCGGCAATGCGAACCGTGCCCGAGGAAATTCTCGTAGAGCGGGACGACAAAGACATTTTCAAATGACTCCGCAACCGAACGGATCGTTTGGTTGTACTTTGCATGAATGGCTAACCCGTCCGGCCAGTGCGGCAAAAAGATACTGGGCGCGTCCCCAACGCCGTCGGTTGGATCATAGATATCCGCACAATAGATTTCACAGCCGCCGGGGAACCGCTCGTTTAGTTTTTCAAACATCCCAGCTAAGCGGATCCCAAAAGCTTCGATCCATGGTTCCGCCTCCGCCAAGGTCGCCCCATACATCGCACATTCTCGAGGCGGTCGACGTCCATAACTATGAATCAAATCGTTCCCTCCGCTGGACATCAGGATGATCCCGAAGGTCTCCGCGGGATAGTCAGGAACGGTCTCGTTGACCATCTGCTCATGCGCCAGCGATTCCGACCCTGAAACAGCGAAATTTTGATGCTGCAAGTTTGGCAGAACGGCCGACAACGAAATGCCCCGCATCGATTCGAACTCGTCCTCCGGATTCTCTCGAAGCCGGTTGTAATAGCTGTGACTTGGGTTCTTCGCCCCCAGTCCTGCGGTAACGCTATCCCCGATGCCAACAATCTGGATCGTCTGTTCACTCCAGATTTTCTCAAACGGCTGGCGGGCGATCTCGGGTCCGGCCGGCCCTTCGCCGACGGGACGTTTCAGAAACCATTCGACGTATCCCAGCGTCCCCAGAATCAGTCCGGCTGCAACGAATCCGAAAATCCACCAACGACGTCGCTTTGATTTCGACGTCGTCCCTACGGCATCGGCTTCGGCAGAATCCATGGCGTCATCCACTTGCTTGGGTTTCATTGGCTGCCGCAGGATCGGTTAATTGCTCGGCCAAAACCCGCGCCCCCTTCAAATCCAATTTCCCGGTTCCCAAGACTGGAATTTCCTCCACCGTATAAAACGCATCGGCGGCGGGGAGAAACAAATTGGGAAGCCCTGCTTCCGTCAATCCTTTCCGCAGATCGCTCGGGTCCTTTTCCGAGGGCAGCTGCAACACGATCAACCGCTCCCCTTTTTTGGCGTCTGGGATTGCCGTGACGCAGACTCGGAGCACATCGTCCTCCCCATCGTCATCATCGTCGACAAGCAGCTGCTTGGCCAGTTCCTCTTCGACGCGGATGTGAGGGACCATTTCACCGCCAATTTTCGAAAATCGACTTTGCCGACCGGTGATATGCAGAAACCCTTCCTTGTCCACATTGGCGATATCGCCAGTGATGTACCACCCGTCTTGCAAGACTTCGGAGGTCAGGTCTTCACGTCCCATGTAACCTTGCATCACATTGGGTCCCGTAATCAACAACAGCCCATCCTCGCCGGCTCCGCGTTCACTCCCATCCTCGGGCGAAACCACTTTGGCACTAATTCCGGGGAACGGGCGACCGACCGAACCTTCGAATCGATCGGGCTGAAATTTAGCAGCCGAACGCGAGGGTGGAATATTGACGGAAACGAGAGGGCTTAATTCGGTCGTTCCGTAACCTTCCACGGGGCGAACTCCGAAGCGTTTTTCAAACGATTCAAACAAATCGGCGGGCATTTTTTCAGCCCCAACCACAACCACGTCCAAACTTGCAAACTGGCCGGGTTCGATCCGACGCAGGTAGCCGCGGAGGAACGTTGGCGTCCCCAGCAACACCGTCGCTTGATATTTTTCGGCTAGCTTTCCGACCTGCCGGGCATCGAGCGGGTTGAAGTGATAAACGCCCTGAGGCCCCAATGTCTGGACGGCCCAAAGCGTGACCGCATAGCCAAAGGAATGGAAAAACGGCAAAATCCCCAACACCACATCGTCGCTATCCAAACGAACCGATTGCTTGATCGCTTCCACGTTGTGGCTGATATTTGCGTGCGACAGCATGACGCCTTTGGGAGTCCCCGTCGAACCGCTGGTAAAGATCACGGCCAGCAGGTCATCACAGGCGATTTTCCTCAAACCTAGCAATCGCTCAAGGCAGAACGCTGGCAGCAGATAGGCTCCGATGACGCCCCAAATTTTGTCCCCTAAGGTCGCTTTGTCTTTGAAGTCTTCCAGCAGGACAACGTCGGCATCCAGATCAAAATTCATTTTCTCCATAAATCGAACACTGGTCAAAACGTGCTTGATCCCAGCCGATTCGATACACCGATTCAGGACATCGCTGCTGACGGTGTAATTTAGGTTGGCGGCGGTCCTGCGTTCAAACGCCATCGCCACATTCACCGCGACTCCCGCAACACTTGGCGGCAACAAAATCCCGACCGTTGGTTCCTGTTTCGGATCCAGCAGCACTTCACGCCGGAGGATGCGTTGCAGGACCAAGGTCCGCAGCAACATCATTCGGCCACTTAATTCAACACCGCTGGAATCGGCGTTCTGCATCTTGCCGCCACGTTTCTTCCATGCCCGCACAATCTGACAGGGCAGCTTAGGCATCCGCTGACGCTGCTCGATCATCGCTTTGGAACCGAGCTGCTGAACGGCATTTCGCATGCGGTCCAGCGGTGCATCGACTGGCAACGGAGTCCCGATATACAAGGTCAATTGCCGTCGAGGCCAGGCGGGCCATTTCCAGAAGAACTTACCTTCTGAGAAACTAAATAGGCTGCCCCACATTCCGTCCAAGAACATAGGCACAATCGGGACGTCGGTTCCTTTCAGGATTTTGGTCACGCCGGGACGAAAGGCTTGCAACTGGCCACTGCGAGTGATCGTCCCTTCCGGAAAGATCGCGATGACGTGCCCGTCGTGCAAACCTTGGCGGCCCGCTTTCAGCGCACGACCGATCGATTTCACATTGGCTGCCATCAGGATCGTATCAAACGCACCTGCCAGATACTGAGCGAATTTGCCATCGAAATTGCCACCATCGACGATAAATCGAGCGTTGCGAGGCAGCATCCAAAGCAGCAAGATTCCATCCAACCAGGAAGCGTGATTGCAGATCACAACCGCCCCGCCGGTTTTCGGAAAATTCTCTTCCCCCACCAAGCGTTTGCTATAAAGCAAAGCCAACATTGGGCGGAAACAACTGCGAACGAAAAGCCGCGGATTCAGAATGGCCAAGGCAATAACCCCAACAGCCACCAAGCCAACTGCCCCAAGCAGCGTCCACCATCCACTCTGAATGGCAAGTAAATGCACCATGATTCAAGCCTCCATGGCTCAAGAGCCCAACACCCGTGAAAAACTTCGCACTCGTTCGCTAATTAAGCGATCATCGCAAGAGCATAGCGAATCTTGATACGGTACGTTCGCGCGGGTGGTCCGTGCAATCGGTCTAAGGGTTGGTCGTTTCCCGCAACTTGGCGCGGGCACGGCTTAAAACGGGGCCGATACTGTTTTCGGGAACCCCTTCGGCAGCACTGATTTCTCGGTAGGACTTGCCTTCTAGATGGTACATCCGAACCACAGTCGCCTCGTGAGGCTCCAGTCGTGACATCAGCAGGGCAACTTGCTCCTGGTCTTCGATCCGATGTTCATGGGTCGCATCGACCTGAGGTTCCACGGGCAGATGCCCATTTACCGGTTCGATCCCAATGGCCATGATTCGCCGCACCACAATCCGCCGGGCAATGACGGCCAAGTAGGTTGCCAATGAGCAATTGCGGCGAAACCGTCGGAGGACACCGTAATCATTGTCAACGAATGCCAAAAAGACTTCAGCGACCAAATCGTCACGCTGTTCAGCCGTCAAATGGATACGCCGCGACTCCGAAGCGTGATTGGCGATGTGAACCACCATCCCCAAAAATCGGTCTACAAAGCTCTCCCATGCTTGCGGAGACTGCTCCAAGCATTGATCGATCAAACGGCGGTCAGGAGGAGATAATGACACGAGAGAAACAATGTCCGAATAGAAAAGGAGCCCGCCAGAACATGCTGCTAGGCTCTCATCGTAAGTCGCTCTCCCTCAGACCGCAAGTTTTTGTATTTATTTACCCACCCCCCCTACGTTGACATTCCCTCGCAACATTCACTACGATTTGAACTCCGCCGGAGCTGCGTGGAACGCATTTCAATTCATGTGGAACGCAATTCACCATAATTCCTGGTCAAGCGCGTGGCCTGTACGTGCCGATTAAATTCTCAGGTAATGATTGGGTGCGAGTTTCTCGCCTCACTTGTTTCTCGTTTTCCCCATTCTGTAGCGAAAAGGTATCTACGATGACGCATGTGGTGACGCAACCATGCTTCGGATGCAAATACACCGACTGTGTGGTGGTCTGTCCTGTGGAGTGCTTCTACGAGGACGAAAAAATGTTGTACATCCACCCTGAAGAGTGCATCGACTGTGAAGCCTGTGTTCCAGAATGTCCAGTCGAAGCGATTTTCCACGAGGACAATGTTCCTGAAGATTGGCAAGAATACATCGCCATGAACGCGGAAAAATGCGACGATTTGGAAGTGATCACTGAAAAGAAAGAGCCGCTTGCGGAAGAGTGATCCTTTGGCGATCGCTCAATCGATCGTCATCCAAACGCCACGGGGACCGGCATTCAAGATCTGAGTATTGTTCAGCATCATTTGTTTGCCCCAATCACTATGGATGTGCCCACAAACCGCCAGCTTCGGCTGGCAGGTCAGCAGGGTGTCGCGGATCGCTTGACTGCCGCGCACCCGTCCAGCACTGTCGGAATCGACAGTATCCAACGGAGGTGAGTGAACCACCAGAACTCCGTTTTCCTTGCAGCCGGCCAATAATCGGGCTGCCTCTTGTTCATCGAAGTCGTAGCTCCAGTCGCCGAATGGAGTAACGGGGATCCCTCCGCCGACGCCCCAAAACGGCACGCCGTCGATTTCACAGCCTTCCCCGTGAAGCACGCGAGCCGATTTCCAGCCCGCCGCCCCAGCGCGAAGTTCTTCAGCCGTTTCGCCGTTGCCAGGCACAAGAACCGCTGGCTGAGTTATCTCGGCCAAAATATCAAGCGTTAAGTTCAGCCCTTGATGCCGGTTGGCAAAATCCCCGGCGCCGATCACCACATCGGCACTCTTGGCAAGTTCGACCAAGTTGCGAGCGGCTTCGGTGTCACAGTGCAAATCGCTGAAACAAAGTATCTTCATGGCGTAAAAGTCTTCCCGACGGTCAAAGGGCGAAGGAGGATACGTCGCATTGTCACCTACCTCCCAAGCGATGACAATTGAACCCTGCAAACGGCGAGGCACAAATTTTCCGGTCGTTCGGTACCAGACGGCTCGCACCGTTCCGCAATCCAATCCACGCAATGATTTCTAAAATGGCAAAGTCTGATTCCCCCCGCCGCGTGACCACCTCGGCACTCGCGAAAATGGCTCGCGATAACCAACCGATCACGATGCTGACCGCTTACGATTTTCCAACGGCCAAATTGATGGACCAAGCAGGCGTCGACTGCCTGCTGGTGGGCGACTCATTGGCAATGGTCGTTCAGGGTCATGAAACCACCCTGCCCGTTACTCTGGACCAGATGATTTACCACGCTGAAATGGTAGGGCGGGCCGCAGAACGCGCATTGGTCGTGGTCGATCTGCCATTCCCCGAAGGCCAGCTTTCGGTCGAACAAACGCTTCGAGCCGGCGCAAGAATACTGAAAGAGACTCGCTGCCAAGCGGTCAAACTGGAGGGAGGTTTTGAGCAGGCTGAACGGATCCGTGCGTTGGCAACCGCCGGAATCCCCGTCATGGCTCATGTCGGGCTTCGACCGCAAAATGTTCATCAGGATGGCGGCTATAAAGTTCAGCGCAACACCGAACGACTTATCCTCGACGCCCGAGCCGCCGCGGATGCGGGAGCCTTTGCCGTGTTGATCGAATGCGTCCCTGCCGAAACAGCTCGGCAAATCACCAAGGCCGTTTCCGTTCCCACGATTGGAATCGGAGCCGGGCCACATGTCAGCGGCCAAGTCCTGGTAACCAACGACCTGATCGGATTAACCGCCGGATACCTTCCGCGGTTTGTCAAACAGTACGGAAATATTGCCGAAGCCATTACCCAGTCCGTGACGGCCTACTGCGACGAAGTTCGCAGTGGCCAGTACCCCAGCGATGAACACAGCTTTAAATAAGCAAGCGGCAACCGGTGCGCGACCGGCTCCGAAGCCAGGCGGCGGACGCCAAGCGACGGGCGACTTAACAGCCGACGGTTTGGCAAATCACACCGCTTTATCCCGCCTCCCACCTCGCACGCTTTGATTTCGGTTTTCGTATTCGAAAGATTGTTTGTTGAAATCGTCACCTCCTTTACGCATGCCCTACCATTCCCAGGTCTGCGAATACCTAAAAACGGCCGAGGCGGAGGTTTGGCAGTGGTACGCATCCAACCGCTTTCGCGACGATCAGTCCGCAGCAACACGTTTTGATCTTCTCAAGACCTGTTATCGCCTAGACCGTGATTCGGCAACGGACGTTTACAAAATCGTCGATACGTTAGCCGAAAAACTCTCGCTTGCGGCCCCCGTGACGGTCTACCAATCGCAACACCCACAGGCGATCAACGCTTCGCTGGCGTACCTCCCCAACGAAGCGCACATCGTCCTTCACGGCCCGATCCTTGACCGCCTTGCCCCCTCCGAACAAGAAGCATTATTTGCACACGAACTGGGGCATCTGATTTTCTTAGAAAGCTGGGATGGGGAATGCCTGATCGCGTCTCAAATCCTTGAAGCGATGACCTTGGACTTGGCCTCCGATCCAAGCCACATCGAAACGACTCGCCTGTTCTCGCTTTACACCGAAATTTTCTGCGATCGTATTGCGATGCAAATCATGGACGATCCCGCTCCCATGATCCAGACTCTGGTCAAACTTGAAACCGGCACCGAAAGCGTCGATGCCCAGGCCTATCGAAAACAAGCTGCCGAAATCCTCCAATCCGGTCCGGTTGAATCGACAGGGATCAGCCACCCGGAGTGCTACCTCCGTGCCGCGGCACTGGATGCTTGGGATGCCGACGAATCCACGGCGGCCGCGAAGATCCAAGATTGGATCGCGGGTCCCCCGCAACTGGAATCGCTTGACTTTATTTCACAGCAGCATCAGACCCTTTTAACACGGCAGTTGATCGATGCGTTACTAACGCCCAAGTGGATGCAGACTGAACCGTTGATCGGACATGCCAGGTTGTTTTTTAGTGACTACCATCCCCCAGCAAAAAATCCGTCGCCCAGCGATCAAGACACGCCACAAGAAAACGCTTACCGCCGCGGCGACACGAAACTGCAAGAGTACTTTGGTTTCATCTTGCTTGATTTCGTAACCGCAGATCCTGAATTGGAAGAGGCATCCCTGGCGTTGGCCCTCGACATAGCCATGCGGTTCCAGCTGCAGGAGACTTTTGAACCGCTTGCGATTCGCGAACTCCGGCTCCGCAAGCAGCAACTAAAACAGATCAAGGAAAACCGACAGGCCCTGATCAAAGCGGCTAGCACCAGCGAGGATCCTACAGCGTGACTGCATTCGAAGACTTCCTTCAGGACCGCTTCCAGACCGGCGGATTCAGCACCGAAGACGCGATCGCAAGCTTCCTTCCGATGGCGGAGCAAGTTGTCGAAGCACACGCCCGAGGCAACGTTGCCCCGCTGGAAGGGACCGACAGCCTTCGCATCGCCGAAAGCCGACTATGGTTCGCACAATCTTCCGAGCAACCGATCCGCAGCTTCCATCAGCCCGCTTCCTTCCGCGTCCCGAATCCCCGCTCAGGTGTCGATGTCACGGGCCAATATTCAATCACGCATCAGGTTGATACAGGCGACAGAGAAATTGTCGATTTGCAGATCGGTTCATTGGACGCCCCCGTCACCCGTCCGCTTTATCTACCGGAGCATATCGCCTGGGAACACCGCCTGGACTGTCATGATCCGCTTACCGACACATTCAGTCTTGGCATGATCCTAGCCAGCATGGTCACCGGGCTGGACCTTTCACAACCGGAAGACCTGCGAAATTTCGTCAAACACCGCAACAACCTTTTTAACCTTGCGGAACACCTCCACCCGGTGGTCGCCAAAGCCATTGTCCAAATGACTGCTCTCGCGAGGCACGACAGACCCTCCGACCTGTCGGCTGTGGTGCACACGCTTTCAAACTACCGCCACCAACCGGCCGACTTTACTTACGAAATTCAGCAATCCGACAATCGTGTAGATTCATCACCGCACGACAAGCGTTCGATCGTTTTGTCGAACCTGCGAAATCGGTTATTTGAACTGACGCGGCGCAATCGGCTACTGCATTTTCGCCCGACCATGCAGAGCGTCAATTTAACGCAAACATCGGTCCCTCTTTCGTTTGACATCGAGAACATTCGCCCCGACCAGATTTGCACATGGCAAGGAAGTTTTGCAAAAAAGATTGCGGCAGGCAAACAGGTCTCACTGAACCAGCATTTAAATTTTGCCGAAACCCTTTACCTGCCAGTGCAGCTAAACCGGCTGATCACTGAGACGCGTCGTGACCAAGCCGAATACGGTTTCGCTCAGCTGCGTCTGGTTCTTTGTTTCATCAATTGGTCCAATATCAAAGCGTCTCCGCCGGCCGCCTTTGAATCCCCATTGATTCTTTTGCCAGTCCGTCTGCAAAAGAAAAAGGGGATTCGCGACACCTACTGGCTGCAATCGGAAACCAACGAAGCGGAAATCAATCCCGTCCTCCGCCACCAATTCAAACAACTCTTTGACATCCGGCTCCCCACCCATCTGGATTTGGACAAAACGGATTTACACAAGTTCTTTGACGACCTGAAATCGAAAATTGCTGAATCCGAAGCGGCGATCGAATTGATAAAAATCGACCGTCCGCGAATCCAATCGATTCGCGAAACGGCAAAACGTCGGCTCGACCGTTACCGACGCAAAGCAAGGGTTTCAGGAAAAGGAGTCCGCAAATTCTCCGACCTCGACTACAGCTACGACCCCGCGAATTACCACCCCCTGGGAATCAAACTATTCAGCAGCCGAATCCAACCGTCACAGACAAAACTTAGCCAGATCATCGAAAAAGGCCCCCGTCCCCGGTCATTCATACAAGCCGAAGACCCCGCCGATCCTGAAACGGACGATGTGCCGCAAGCCGCTCATTCCCGCCAAGCCTACGCAATCCAAGGGGCCGCCGGAAACAACCCCTACCAGTGGACTTTTGATCTGTGCAATGTGACACTGGCAAACTTCCGCTACCGCCGGATGTCTCTTGTCCAAGACTACGAATCGCTACTGGAACAAGACATTGAATCGGAATCTTTCGAATCGACGTTCTCGCTGACTCCCCGTCCAACGGAGCGTCAAATCTTAGAACCTCATCCGCTCCCCGAGCGATTTGATGTTGTCCCCTGCGATCCGACTCAGGCTCTCTCGATTGCCGAAGCGGGGACCGGCAACAGCTACATCATCCAAGGGCCTCCCGGCACCGGAAAATCCCAGACCATCACCAACCTGATCGCGGACTATGTGGCGAGGGGAAAACGGGTTCTCTTTGTTTGCGAAAAGCGAGCCGCAATTGACGTCGTTTATGCAAGGCTGAAACAGTGCGGACTAGCGGAACTTTGCTCGCTGATCCACGATTCGCAAGCGGACAAAAAATCATTTGTGATGGACCTAAAACAGTCTTATGAATCCTTGCTCCAGTTGGGTCAAAATCCGAACGACCCTCAAAACGCCAGAGAAAGCAGGCTTGAACAATTACAAGGGCAACTTGCCCCATTGCAACGATTTGATCACTCGATGGAGGAATCTCCCGCCTCGGTCGGTCTGAAACTGCGTAAACTGTTTGACCGATACCTCGAACTGCAAGACAAAGTTCCCGAGTGTGATGCCACCACACGTGAAGGATTGCCTCCCTATTCCGAATGGACTGCAAGCGTCGATGCTATCGAACAATTTGCAGAAGGTTTGCGGGGCCCCTTTCTAACGCACCAGCCAAGCGAATCGGGGGCGACGATCTGGGCCACGCACCCGCTCCGCTTCCTCTCACTTGGGCTTCTAAAAACCGACCAGCCCATCGACACGGCTTCGACCGCCTTCCATCGCATCCGCGAATCCTGGAACGCCCTGCAGCAACAACTGCAAGCGTCTGAGCTACCTGTGCCCCAGTGGCAGTCGCTCGCACAGATCTCGCTGTTGGCCGAGTATGGAGAACACCTGCACCGGCATACCGAAGCGGAGCAACTGAGTCTGCTGGCAGAGGCCAATCATGGGCGTGACGCGAGGTGGTTTCGCAAAAAGCAACAGCAATGGAAACAACTTCGCCAACGCGTCATCGAAGCCGAGCAGCAGACAGAGGGCTGGAAAACGAAACTCGATCCAATCGGTGCCGAAACAGCCAATCAACAGGCTGAATACTATCAGCAGTGTCGCATGCCCTGGCTGCGTCCCGGCTGGCGGAAACTGAATCGACTTCTCGATCGTTGCTATGATTTTTCCCGGCATCCACTCCGGCCGCCGCTACCATTAATCCTAGCGCCACTCCTTGCCGAACAGGAGGCCCGGCAAGCTCTGGAGACAACCGTACGGCAGATCACCGATCGTCTGCAAATCGCGGGCGATCAAGTGGAGGGGCTGATCGAAGAATCCGAAGCGTTCGGCGAGTGGATTCAGCAGCAACCGGCCTCATTCATCGCCCTGCATCGAGACTGGCTGAAGCAGTCTTCGGCCGGGAGGATGCTGCGTCATCTGAGGTACGCCGCGCGTCCCTTGGGCACGCTTCAGGAATCACTTGAAACAGTGTTTGCCGACACCGACCAAGTCGACACCGACGACTGGCTTCAATCGCTCGACTGGCTGGAAGCGAATTTGGGTCAATTGCCTGAAGCCCTAGAAACAATCCGCCCGCTTGCTCATGTGACCGAATCGCTGCGGCGGCGAATCCGTACTCTTCCCTATCCGCTGCCGTCCATCGAAGCACTCCTCGTCGAAACAACGTTGCAGCAATGCATCCGCAGCAACCGCGAACTCCAAAAATTCAGTTTACCTTTTTACGAACAAACGGTTCGGAAGCTTTCGGCAGGATACCAGGACTGGTTGACCGACAATGCAGCGGCAATCCGTGGGCGTGTCGCGGCAAAATTCTACCGGCACACGATGCTCACGAACCTCCCTGCCGCAAAGCTAACCGCGGAACAAAAAGCCTTCAAAAAGAAGTACCAAAAGGGGCGACGGATCCTGGAACACGAATTTGGCAAACAGATGCGATTCAAACCGATCCGCGACTTGGTTAGCCAAGAGGCAGGCGAAGTCATCAATGACTTAAAACCGGTTTGGTTGATGAGCCCCCTCAGTGTGTCCGACACCCTGCCGCTGGTTGCGGATCGCTTTGATGTGGTGATCTTTGACGAAGCGAGTCAAATCACTTTGGAAGAATCGATCCCGGCTCTCTTCCGAGCCCCGCAAACAATCATCGTCGGCGATGAAATGCAGTTGCCGCCCACAAACTTTTTCGCGACGCAACAGGATGATTCCGAAGACGAATTTCTAGTCGAATCGGAAGGGGAATGGATTCCCTATGACCTCGACAGCGATAGCCTGTTAACCCATGCCGCGAAAAATCTAAACGCGACGATGCTTGGCTGGCACTACCGAAGCCGCAGTGAATCGTTAATCAGTTTTTCGAACTGGGCGTTTTACGACGGACGCTTGTTAACCGTCCCGGAGGAAGTCTGCAACGACGTCCACCAAGCCCCAATCGTTGCGACATCCACCTCCGACGGGGCAGCCGGTGCAAAGGAACTATTGCAGCGGTCGATCAGCATGCATTCGGTCCCCTATGGAATCTACGACAAACGACGCAACCGATCCGAGGCAGACTATATCGCTCACCTAGTCCGCGAATTACTTTGCCCAACAGGCTCCGGTTCCGCTGCGACAGGCTCTCATCCGACCATCGGCGTCATCGCGTTTTCAGAAGCGCAGCAAACCGAAATCGAAAACGCGTTGCAAAACTTGGCGGAAGAGGACAAAGATTTTGCGCAAGCACTCGAAGCGGAACTGGACCGTGAAGAGGACGGGCAGTTTGTTGGCCTGCTAGTTAAGAACCTAGAAAACATCCAAGGCGACGAACGGGACATCATCATCATGAGCATCTGCTACGGCAAACCACCGACAGGCAAGATGCGAATGAACTTTGGGCCAATCAATCGCAGTGGAGGCGCCAAACGCTTAAACGTTGCTTTCTCACGAGCGAAGCATCACATGGCTGTGGTCAGTTCGATCGATCACCAAGCGATTCGAAACGACTACAACGACGGAGCCAACTGCTTAAAAAACTACTTGAAATACGCGGCAGCCGTTTCGACAGGCGACACCAAAACGGCAGACCAAGTCTTGCAAAATCTATCGCTATGGCAGATCGATCGACCGCAACCGGGCAACTCTACCAAAGACGTTTTGGCCGAACAGATTGCAAGCGTATTAGAGGCCGCCGGTTATCAAGTGGACCGCAATGTCGGACGATCCCACTTCCGCTGTTCGCTGGCCGTCCGGCGGCCAGACGAACCGGTTTACCGGCTGGGCATTTTGTTAGATGACCAGAACTATTACGAGCAAGACGACATTCTGGAGCGGGACGTCATGCGTCCGCGATTACTGCAAGCCTTCGGCTGGAAAACGACCACAATCTTCGCCAAATCGTGGTACGACGATTCCAAAGGAGTTATCGCAAGATTATTGAAAACGCTGGAGGAAAAGGACTAAGCGTATCGGTGCCGAGAACCCGAGGGTACAAAACCTAGCGGAACGGGCTGGAGGGCTTGCGCCCATCGCCGTCCCCTTTCTTAGCGGAACGGCGCAAGCCGTCCGGCCACTTCACTACAAAACCACGCGCACGGGCTGGAGGGCTCGCGTCCAATGCCGTCCCCCTTCTTAGCGGAACGGCGCAAGCCGTCCGGCCACTTCACTACAAAACCACGCGTACGGGCTGGAGGGCTCGCGTCCAATGCCTTCCCTTTTCTTAGCGGAACGGCGCAAGCCGTCCGGCCACTTCACTACAAAACCACGCGTACGGGCCGGAGGGCTTGCGCCCTGCCGCTAAGAATCCAAAACGATGCACCGGATCGGCTCGGAGAACGCGTCGGGGACAAATCCTAGCCGTCCTGCCACTTCACTACAAAACCAACGCACGGGCCGGAGGGCTTGCGCCCTGCCGCTAAGAATTACGAATCACTTACCTCTAATGAACGTGCTTTAAAAATCGATCGTTAATCGCAGGGTTTCGTGTTCTCCTAAGATGACTTTGACGTTGTCATCTTCGCAGTCGAACGGCTTGCCGTCGGGCAGACGCGTTGCGGTTTTGGGATCACGGTAGGTGTGCAATCGAGTCTTGGTTCGTTTCCCTCTGGTTTCCACCAACAACAAATGCAACTGTAATTTACCCTCCGCCATCGTGGTCGTCGCTTCGGTGATCAATACGTTTCTCGCATCGACTTGGATCAGCCATCCCAAGGGGACCGACAACGACTCGGCTTCGGGCGTCCTATCGGCGGGGCCAAGAATCACCGGTGGAGCCAATTGGGCTCGGGCAAATGCGACAGGGGATTTGACGTCAAACCCATACGCTATGCGGAAGTGGCCATCGGTCTGACCTTTGACCATCAACAACGTGTCTAGCATTCTGGTCCCACTGGCCCGATGTGCTGGCCGACCGTTTGCCATAACCAACAACTGACGATCGGGTTCATCCACGACGACGCCCAGCGGCGAATTCAACATTCGTCCACGAACCGTCTGCACTTTGTCTCGAAGTAGAACTTTGGTGCGAGAGGCATCCGATGCAACAGCGGCTCGAGCCGCTACATAGTTCCGCCAAGGATTGGTTCCCAGCGTCACCGATTTGGCCAAATTCACTTCCCCTTCAACGATCAATAACCGCGAACCGCACTCGACGCGGTAGCAGACTTCGAACGTCCCCATGGATTGATCCCCATGAATCATTCGCCCTTGGCAACGGACTTCGCCGACCGCTCCATCGCTGCGAGTCATTTCGACATGTTCGGCCTGCATCGACGTGTATCGCGGTTCACGATCGGCATCGAACAGACACAATTGCATCGAGAAGCGATTGCCTCGTACCGGACCGCTATGAACCGACGCGACCGATCCGTCTTCGCCGATCACGACGTCCAAAAATTCATTCGACATCATCCGACCATCGGCGCGTCGCGGCGGCTTTTTGAACCAGCTTTGCCTTGCGGGCGATGCCCCGGGCTGAATGTTGACGAAACCGAAAGCCGGAACATCCACAAACGCCACACTCTCTCCACCGACAACGGCATGCCCAGCGAAAACAGGGGGGGTGATGGCAGGAGGATGTCCTTTCAACGTCGCCGCTACGCGGAGCGGGATGGAATGCGGGTTCACGATCGCGGTAGCAACCGCTGCCGGTTTGGATTCCGAAGGTGTGTTGACCGCAGCCAGCGTCGCCAGCAAACCGTTTGCGGCACTCCGCGTTTCGGCTTGATTGGCAGGGCCGACCGTACCGGTCGTCGGCGTTCCCTCCACCAACCCCTTCATTGCGTTCAATAAAGAATTCTCCTCCGCCACCACCTGCTTACGAAATCCGGACGCCGCGTTGGTCAAAGGATTTTCGACAACTTCTTGAACTTGGCTGGTCAACCACTGTCCGGTCGCTTCAACGGCATCGGCATGAAAACTGTGGTAGGGGCGTTCGCCATCGGAGAAGTAATCCCCCAGGGTCCAGAATTTGCCTAGTGCCACGCCCCAGTCACTGGCTCGTTTCAAATCGGCAAAGGCATCACATGATTGCCCCGGCCAGTGAACCAACAATGCGGTGGCGACGTCTCCCGCATCGACGGCGGACCCCAAACGAGCTCCCAGCCGGAGGAATTCGGACTCGTCAGCCGCGTCGATCGGTTTCGCAACCAACGCTTCCAAATCAACGGCTCCGGCCTGCCACAGCAGTTTGCTTTCCTCGCGGTGCCCACTTCCGGCGGCGAAATCGATCGGGATCACCCCGGTGTAGCCAAGTTCTGCAATCCAAGGGGCAAGATCGGTGGGGATCCCACCCTGCAGGCCCGCGAACGCATCGGGCGAAGTTCCCAAGACCTCTTCAAAGCGATTTTTGGCGGCGGTCAACGTTTTGCTGATCCCACCGATCGTCAAGTGATCCAGGCAGGTCCCTGCGGCGGGGGCTCCTCCGGCAACGCCGAGGGTTCCGGCTTCGCGTCGCGATTGAATCTGCTGCAGTCGCTGCGGATGTTCCACCGCCAACAATTCGACCAATTCCGCGTCCAGCAGAAGATTATCCGGACGGGAACCACTCAAAACTTCCTCAAGAGAATCCCCCAGAGTCGTCTTGGCGACCAACGTCAAATCGATCAGATGGGGATCGGAAGAGAAATAGTGGTCTCTTTCTTCTGCCAGCATGTCGAAAGCTTGGTGCAGCGAATCGGCCGCAGCCGTCCCATCGCTGGCTTGCCAAGCTTTGGCAGCGGCGACGACCACATCGGCAAATTGGACCTCGTCCAGGTTACTCGTATAGCGCAACTGCCGCGTCATCAGTTGAACTTGCAGAAAAACGTAGGCCAGCGAGTAGAAATCCGCGGGTGCGACCTCGCGATGGCCTCCACTTAGCGGTTCGGCAGGCCCCCCGAACTCCGACAGCGAAAGCGGCTCTAAAAAGCCCGCTCGCGAAGTGGCTCGGATCGACTGCACCCCATTTTCGGTGGAATGAGTCGTCGAAAAATCGCTGGGCAAGCGACTTTCGCTAATTTCCGGGATAAAAAGGGTTAGACCGTCTAGGACCGTCGGAGGGACGTCCGCCCGGCACCAAGTTGGGATTTTCCCCGTTGCAGCGATTAAGCGGGGGTCCCAGGGGGCAGACCATGCCGCCAACAGGCTACGCGCGTGCGTGCTGGAGACGCTGGAAGGGAAATCTTCCAAAGTATGGCAAGGAATAAGAACACAACACTCTTCGATAATCGGCATGGCTGATTAGAATTTGACGTAGGGCGGTAACCGGCAGTAGACTGGAGGGTGTGGCAGAAGCGGCTTAGCATCCATTTCTTCTAGTCTTTTCAAGCTTCCTTGCCGATTCCGCACTGCGATGCCACACGATGATAAAATCATAGTTGTGAAACAGTCCCTCAAGCAAGGATTGTTGCACAACACAGCTAATCTAACTCAGCCCACCGGAAGCGGTAACCAAGATGGCGAAAGCAGCAAGCGTTTGGGGAATTGAAATCGGTCAATCGGCGTTAAAAGCCCTACGATGCCACGTCGAAGGTGAAAACGTCGTTACCGATGCCTTCGATTACATCGAATATCCGAAAATCCTCAGCCAGCCAGAAGCCGATCCCGAGGAACTGATCAACGAGGCATTGTTAAAATTCCTCGAGCGCAATGAATATACGCGCGATACGAAGATCGTGATGAGCGTCCCCGGATCGAGCGGATTGGCAAAATTTTTCAAACCGCCTCCGGTCGAATTGAAAAAAGTAGCCGATATCGTTCGCTACGAAGCCAAACAGCAAATCCCGTTTGACCTTGATGATGTGGTCTGGGATTACCAAATGATGCCTGGCAGCATCGTTGAAGAAGGATTTGCCCTCGATTCGGAAGTCGGGCTGTTCGCGATGAAACGCGAGCAAGCCTTCCGAGTACTAGAGCCTTTTGAAAAAGTTGGCTTAGAAGTCGATCTGATTCAGATGACTCCGCTGGCGCTTTACAACATGCTGGCCTACGATCGCCTTGCCGAGCGATTAGAAAACGAAACCTTTGATCCTGACAATCCTCCTTCGTCGACCGTCCTGCTGTCGATCGGAACCGATTCGTCCGACCTGATCATCACCAACGGGTTCCGGATTTGGCAGCGTAGTATTCCGCTGGGAGGGAATCACTTCACGCGGCAGTTGACCAAAGATCTAAAACTGACGTTTGCAAAAGCGGAACACCTCAAACGGCACGCCCGCGAAGCGGAAGATCCCAAACTGATCTTCCAGACGATGCGGCCGATTTTCAATGACATGGTGACCGAAGTCCAACGTTCGATTGGATTTTTCCGCAGCATCAACAAGAAAGCCGAGATCGCCGAACTGCTGGTTAGCGGTAACACGGTCAAAATGCCTGGACTGGCTCAGTACCTGGGCAAAAACCTGGGCTATGAAGTCCACGCCGTCGATCGCTTTACAAGACTGGAAGGGGAAGACGTCCTGACGGTCCCTGCCTTCCGTGATAACGCGACCACCTTCGGCGTCTGTTATGGACTTGCCCTTCAAGGGTTGGGACAGGGACAGCTGAAAACCAGCATGGTCCCTCAGGAAATCCTGACCGAACGGATGATCCGAGCCAAAAAGCCATGGGCGCTTGCCTGTGTGGCAGCATTGCTGCTGGGACTGGCAACCCACTACGTGTTTGTCGAAAAGAGCTGGTCGCAAACCCATCCGGACGACTGGGGCAAAGCAACCTCCGCGGTGAAACAAACCAGTGAATACAGCAGCCGGCACAAAGGCGAATTTGACGGTTACAAGTCGAAGCTGGTCTACCTGCAATCGGTCGGTAACGAAGTTTCCGGCAACAGCGAACGACGGCTGCAATGGATGGAATTGGCCTCCACGATCGTTCAGATGTTGCCGCGTGGGGATTACCCCGACGGCATTCCTTCCCCCAAAGAAGTCCCCTATGTCGACCGCCCCGACGTATTTGTCCAAACGGTTGACTCGCGTTTCTACGAGGACCTGTCGGTCTGGTTTGATACAAGACGCTCTGCAAGGTATATCGAAGAACTACGAAGTTGGGCTGACTTGACCGGATCCGAATTGGCCGAAGGGTACGCCGAAGACACGGGGCCGGCCGAGACCGGCTGGGTTATCGAAGTCAAAGGCTACCATTACTACAACAGCACGAAACGAAAAGGGTTCGAAGCGAGCAACCACCTGCGGCGAACCCTGCTGAACAACTTCCTCACCAAATCGGTGCAGCTGCCTGACGAAAACGGGGAAATGCATACCTTTACAATGGAAGAAATGGGGATCAGTTACCCGATTCTTGTTTCCGACAACAAGCCCACAGAGACGATGATTCCCAACCCTGACTACGAGCCACCACCACCTGGAACCCTAGGAATGGGCGATGGCATGGGAATGGAAGGCGGTATGGGAATGGGCATGGGCATGGGAATGGCCCCCGGAATGCCTGCTGTCGATAGCGACGATCCCAATGCTCCGAAATTCGAACCTCGTTCTCTGAAAGTGGTCCGGCAAGATTTCACCTTCCAATTTGTTTGGAAACCATTGTCCTTCAGCGAACGTTTGCAAATGCAAAAAGAAGCTGCCGAAAAAGCGGCCTTAGAAGCCGAAGAAGCGGCCGAACAAATGGTCGAAGGACAAGAAGTCGCGATGCTGCCGTAGCGGAGGACACCCTCCAAATGAATTCGTTTGCACTTTTCCAATTTCAGCAGAATCTAACCTTTACAGTTTTGCAAACATGGACCAACTAAAACAAAAACTCGCTGTCCTCAAGAAGCATGGCTTCTGGATCACGACCGGATTATCTGCCGTGATCGCGCTGGCGGTCTGGTTCATCGCGACGGGATCCCTACTGGAGGAATCCCAAAAGCAAATCAGCGAACTTGAAGCGGCCAACGCGTCGATGGATTCGATTCGTTCAGCGATGAACGAACACCCAAATGACGAGTCGCATGAGATCCTTGAAGGATTGGTAAACGGCGAAGAAGATGCGGTGCTGGAAGCCTGGAAATCGCAATTCGAACGCCAACAGAATATCCTTGTCTGGCCAGCCGAAAGCCTCGACAGATCGTTCATCGAACGTGTTGAAAAATATTACCCTGTCGAAACTCACTTCAACGAATTTCCCACCCCCAAAGAACAAGAAATTGAATCGACCTACTTAGAAGCCTACCGAGATTACATCCAAGACGTTCTGGATTCCAAAGCCGCAATCGTCGGTGCTGAATGGAAAGCCGATTTTTCCGCAGGCAGTAACGCCATGGGGATGGGGATGGAAGGCGGCATGGACATGGGGATGGGCATGCCAGGCGGGTCGGACATGGGGATGGGAATGGGGATGGAAGGCGGCATGGACATGGGGATGGGTATGGGCATGGAAGGCGGCATGGGAATGGGCATGGGCATGGGACGCGCCGCAGAGAAAGGCCCACTTGTCCGCTGGCAAGTCGCCAGCCAACAAGCGGTTCTCAAAGACCTTTTTCCATGGCGAGGTTCACGCCCGACGACTTTGCAAGTTCTTTACAGCCAGGAAAACCTGTGGGTCCTGACTCAGTTGCTGGAAATCATCGCCAGCGTCAACGGTGAAATCACTCAGCCCTTCCAAGCCAAGATTCACGAAATCGAACAAATCCGAATTGGCCGGAGCGCCAAACGTGCCACAGGAATGATCAGCCCCGTCACCGCTGGAGGCTCGGCCGCAGGTGGTGGAGGCGAAATGGGCATGGGAATGGGGATGGGCATGGGCATGGAAGGTGACATGGGGATGGGCATGGGCATGGAAGGTGACATGGGCATGGGGATGGAAAGCGGCATGGGAATGGAAGGTGGCATGGGGATGGAAGGTGGCATGGGAATGGAAGGCGGCATGGGAATGATGACTGCCCGTGACCCGCTGGAAAATCGCTATGTCGACATCAACTACGCCCCGATCGAAGCCAGTCGCGTGCGGGCAGCGATGTCCCCCGATAACCAAAGTCCCGAAGACGCTTTCCTGACCGTTGCCAAACGTTTGCCAGTCATGCTGCGAGTCAAAATGGACCAACGTGAAATCCCTCGACTACTCGCCGCCTGTGGCAACGCAGCCCTGATGGTCGAAGTTCGCCAAGTTCGCCTGAATCCTCAAGGCGGAGGAGCAGCAGGCGGCATGGCTGGAATGGGAATGGAAGGTGGTGGGGGCATGGATATGGGAATGGGAATGGATATGGGCATGGGAAAGGAAGGGGGCATGGACATGGGCATGGGAATGGAAGGGGGCATGGGCGGTGCCGGAGGCATGAACACCCCGGTTGGCTACCCGATGGATGTCCCGGTCGAAATCTATGGCATCATCCAGATCTACAATCCTCCCGTCATGGAAAAACTTGGCGTCGATAAAGTCGACGGCAACACTGTGGTTGAAGGGCATGCGATGAGCGGAGAAACCGAGGAAAGCGAACCCGCAGCCAATCGCCCCGCGGCGCCGACCCAAGCGACTCCTGACTTGGTCGCTCCGGTCCCCGTCGAACCGACACCCGAGGGTGAACTTCCCGAGGCGGCAGCCCCCGGAGAAGTTGTCCCCGAAAATCTACCTCAGCCGGCAGCCGAACCTGCCCCTGCAGGAGCGGGACCGGCGGCAGCCGCTCCTTAACGACACGCTCGATTTCTCAGCAAGCTTTTTCCCGTCGCTCCGGTTAGAATGGACCGACGGGATGCCGATGCAGCCACGGATATCGGCTGATATTGAATCCCTAGCACCCTTTTCGTTTTCGTTGGAAGCAGGAGTCCAGTCATGGACAGCAAAGCAAAACCCAATATTCTCGTCCTCCACATCGAAAAGATTATTTTGGTGGGGATCGCAGCTTTTGCATTGTTCCTGATCTATCAGGGAACCAGCTTCCCGATGTTCCTTGACAAAATGCAGCCAGAAAAACTGGCGCAAAAAGCGAGTGAAGTCAAAACAAGCATCGATGACCCGCACAACGAAGCGGTCCTGGAACTCCTCCCCGAGGCGGCTCCGCGGACCTACCAGGAACGAATCGATCAACTTCAGAAACAGATCCCGTTTAGTGAATACCCTCACACCGCCTTCGAGCCCAAATCGACCAGCCAAGGGCTGAAACGAGATGCTCCGACTCTGATGGCTCCGTTGGAATTGAAGATGCGCGGAGTCCTTAGTGCGATGGCTGTGAAAGGGGGCCGGAACACCTCTTATCCGGCGATGAAACTGGAAGACGCCGAAGTCCCTGAAGTCGAAGCTCCCAAACCAAAATCTCGCTCCCGTACCCGCGGCCGACGCGGACGTGGTGGTGGCGAGGAAATGGGAATGGGAATGGATATGGAATTGGGGATGGGGATGGAAGGTGATATGGGGATGGGAATGGAGATGGGCATGGGCATGGAAGGTTCGGGAATGATGGGCATGGGCCAGAACCAGATTCGATCTTTAGAATCCAAATACAACAAAGGCTACGGAACCGGCCAAGCGGGTGGCATGGGAATGGGAATGGAAGGCGGCATGGGAATGGGTATGGATATGGGCATGGGGGGCGAAGGTCCCGGAGCCGGTCGTCCGTCCGCCTCTCGCACCGAAAGCAAACGCCCTTTGAAAACGATCCCGCAAACCGCTTACTTCATTTCCGGGACCGCAATCTTGCCTCACAAAGTAATGGTCGAAGCGTTCCAGGCCGCCTACGAACCAACGGATGACTACAAACCGCTACGTGACCGCCCCAACTACCTCGGATTTGATATCCAACGGGCCGACGTGACCCAGAAAGCTGCGGCCGATCTACAGGAAGAGGACTGGGTGACGATCGACGACTGGGAACGAATGAACATTTACGCGCTCTCATGGTGGAGCGGTAACGGTACCGAAGTGGTTCCTGCAGATTACCGGGACCCACACCTAACCGCCCTGCTACCACCACTGCTAATCAACGATTTCACCCGGATCGCCACCCATCCAAAAATCCCTTTGAAATCGATGCAGCGATTGGCTTTCGAAGCGTTAGATCCGCGTGACCGAGTCCGTGAAGTCGACCCATTCGGCGACAAAGCTGCAAACCCCGCAATCAATAACCCACGCCGAGGCGGAATGGATATGGGCATGGGAATGGGGATGGAAGGCGATATGGGGATGGGCATGGGTATGGAGATGGGAATGGGGATGGACATGGGAATGGAAGGAGGGATGCCAGGCATGGCAACCGTCGAGAAAAACCCAGCCGATCACAAGCTGATTCGGTTTTACGATTTCTTCCATCCACAGAACAAGAATTCACCGAAACCGGGACGCAAATATGTCTACCGCGTGCGAGTGAAAATGGAAAACCCCAACTTCCCCGAAAACCCGATGATGGCTCCTTCGCTGCGAAGCTTGGCACCCGAGGTTTTTGTCGACGTGGTTCCTAAACTGAAGCAAGCGGAAGCCACCAAGAAACGAGATTTCGCCATCTACACTCCTTGGAGTGCTCCCAGCGATCCAATCTCGTTGCCAAGCACCGTGGCGACCTACACCGGACCGATTGAAGACCCACCTTCGGTCAAAACCATTGAAATCTCTAAACGACCTATCGACCTTGTGCGTGGAACCCCTAAAAGCAAAGCCGTGGCAACCAGCTGGGACTGGGCTTATGCGATGCCGGTTCCTGCACCGTTCGATATTCAGCCAGGGACCATCATGAACAAGGCACTTGATGCCGAAGTCGTCGACCCGTTGACGCTACGCATCAAACAGAAACCAGACAGCAACGTTCGCACCAATACGGTGGTCCTAGATATCGTCGGCGGAACTCCGCTTGAACTAGAAGCCGAAGAAGGCCTTACCGAACCGGGGTTAACGCTGGTCTTTGATCCGACCAGCGGCGGTTTGACCGTGATGGACGAGATCGATGACAAATTCCAGTACCATCTAAATACCTACACCGAAGACTTGGTGCCGCAACCGCCGGCGAACCCCATGGGGACCGACGGGATGCCTGGTGAGATGATGATGATGGAAGGGATGGGAATGTCTGGCGAAGGGCCATAACATTTCCTAAAAACCGCCCCAGAGGCGGCTCCCCGCTAAAAAATGAAACCGATCGGTGCAAAACACCGATCGGTTTTTTGTTGCGAAACGCTTTCGGAAAAGTGGAGACAAAGAGGCTCGTATGCAAAGCGAAAGTGTATAAAAGCCAACCGGCTCAAGCCGCGTTATTAAAAACTTGACAACCGCCACCGCAGAGACTCCAATAGGCCTCCCACCGTCCGATGAGTCGATGCCGCGAACGACTCTGTCCCACCTTTTGATCTCACCTCATGTGGAAAACCAGTTCCCGTATGCCCCTGTGGGGAGTGCGTCCAATATTTGCGTGGCTTTGCGTCGCTGGCAGTCTGCTAAGTCTTGCTGGCTGCGGCGAACCGGCGAACGAACAAAGCGATGCTTCGGAGAAAGAGTTGGAGGTTATGGAGGCCGAAGTGATGACCGTCACTCAGGCTCCTTGGCCGGTGATCGTCCAAAGTCAGGGGAGTCTTTTTCCCGACGAGCAAACAGTCCTAGGCGCAAAGGTTGCTGGGCGTGTCGCGGAGGTCCATGTGGACCTGGGTGGAGAAGTTCGTGCGGGCGACCCTCTGGTCACCTTAGCACCTGAGGAATTTGATCTGGGCGTCGCTCAAGCCGAAGCACAACTGCAGCAGGCTAGGTCCGCAGTCGGACTCCGCAGCGAGGACCCCGTCTCCGGCTTAGACCCCGAAAAATCGCCCCCTGTCCGACAGGAGCGAGCGATGTGGATGGAAGCCAAAAGCAAACTATCGCGAGCCGAAGACCTCCGAGACCAGAATGCGATTTCGCTAAGTGAATATGACCTAAACCTTGCACTCGAGCAGGTAGCTGCCGCTCGATACGCATCCTCTTTAAACAGTGTGCAAGAAAAGATCGCTCTGATCGGAGTCCGCCAAGCCGAACTTTCGCTCGCCCTACAGCGGCAACAAGACGCGATCATTCGCTCCCCTCTGGACGGGCTTGTCCTCTCACGCAACGTTGCGCCAGGAACCTATGTGGCGGTCGGAACGACACTGGCGACCGTGGTCCGTACCGACCCGCTTCGCTTTCGCGGCACCGTGCCCGAACGGTACGCTCAGGCGTTGAAGACGGGTCAGCAAGTACGGCTGAAAATCGAATCGATTCCCACGCCCAAAATGGCCACGATCACGCGGATCAGTCCTGGCCTGGATGCCTCCAGCCGAGCGTTATTATTCGAAGCCGAAATCGAAAACAAATCGCACGCCTTGCGGACGGGCCTGTTCGCGAAAGCGGAGGTCATCGTGGATCCTGACGCCACCGCCTTGGTGATTCCAGCTTCGGCCGTTTCGCTTTTTGCTGGAGCCGAAAAAGTCTGGAAGGTTGTTGACGGAGTCGCCCGCGAACAGACCGTGCTGACCGCCAAACGGCAATCTTTACACGACACCGCGGAAGCGGATGAAAACCGATTGATCCTCCAAGGTTTAGCGGAGGGAGACATCATCTTGAGTGATGCGAGCAACGGACAGGTTGCCCGCATCCAGGAAATTCAAACGAAGATCCACCCCGTTTCCCAACCGGCACCCTGAACCTTGAGGTAGCGTCCCTTGTATTGGCTTGCCGATGTTTGCGTAAAACGGCCCGTATTCGCACTGATGCTGATGACCGCTTTTGTGGTCGCAGGGTTAGTCGCGTTTCCACAGCTTGGCGTCGATCGATTTCCCAATATGGATCTCCCCCAGATCTATATTCGCACGACCTATCCCGGAGCCGCCGCTGAAGAGGTGGAATCGG
Organism: Roseimaritima multifibrata; assembly: GCF_007741495.1. NCBI lineage: Bacteria > Pseudomonadati > Planctomycetota > Planctomycetia > Pirellulales > Pirellulaceae > Roseimaritima > Roseimaritima multifibrata. The sequence continues at coordinate 1,729,780 of NZ_CP036262.1, read as the reverse complement.
AGGTCAGTTCCGTGATCGAAGACGCGGTCGCAACGGTCGCCGGGATTGATGAACTCCGTTCGATTTCGGCCGATGGCCGTGCGTTTGTTATTGTCACCGTGGAACTGGACCGCGACATCGACGCCGCCATCCAGGATGTCCGAGATGCCGTTGCCAGTGTGCGCAATCAATTGCCGCCAGGAATCGATCCTCCGATTGTCCAGAAACAGGACCTCGATTCCTCGCCGATCATGACGCTGGCGGTCTCCGGACCGCGGACATCTCGCGAACTGTTTGTCCTGGCCGACCGCTATGTCAAAAACGTGATCGAATCGTCGCGTGGGGTTGGTGAAGTCCAGATCGCCGGAGCAGCCGACCGCGCGGTCCAGGTTGACATCGATGCATCGCGACTGGCGGCCCACCAGATTTCAATCCTGCAAGTCCACGAAGCTTTACAGAAACAGAACGCGGAAGTCCCCGGTGGACGCGTCGACGAGGGCCCCAGGGAACGTGCGTTGCGGACCCTTGGCCGAGTTGCCGATTCGCGAGACTTTTCCAACCTGGTCGTTGACACCGTCGATGGGACGCCGATCCGGCTAAGCGATTTAGGCGCGGTTACCGACAGCACCAAAGAGGTCCGCACGCTTGCCAGACTGAACGGCGAACCGGCCGTCGTTTTAGAAGTCCAGCGTCAATCCGGGCAGAACACGGTGGCGGTGATCGCCGGAGTGAAGGAACTGCTGCCGCGCTGCCAAGACCTTTTGCCCGACGACGTGCAGGTCGAAATCATCCAAGACCAGTCACGATATATCGTCGAAGCCCTCCATGAAATCGAACGGCACTTAGTTTCGGGAAGCATCTTGGCCTGCTTGACGGTACTGCTGTTCATGCGGTCCTGGCGGTCGACAGTGATCGCTGCCGTCGCGATCCCGACTTCGATCATTGCAACCTTCGCATTCATGCGGATGTTTGGATTCACGTTGAACAATGTGACCATGCTGGCACTGGTGTTGATGGTGGGCGTGGTCATCGACGATGCGATTGTGGTCTTAGAAAACATCTTTCACTGCATCGAAGAAAAGGGGATGGATCCGCGTACCGCTGCCGTGCTGGGGACCAAAGAGATTGGCTTGGCCGTGCTGGCTACCACGCTTTCTTTGGTGATTGTGTTCTTACCCGTTTCGTTTCTATCCAGCGTTACGGGGCGTCTGCTATTCCAGTTTGGCGTGACCGCAACGGTCGCAATTCTGATTTCGATGCTGGTCAGTTTCTCACTGACGCCGATGATGTGCAGCAAGCTGCTTCGCCCTCAAACCCAGACCGGGGCGACTCCAAAGTCGCGAGGGGGCGTCTATCACTGGATCGAAGGAAGTTACCTATGGCTGCTGGCCAAATCGCTGCGTTTGCGATGGTTGGTATTGGTCGTTGTGATCGCTGTCATCGCGTCGAATTACCCGCTTAGCAAAATGGTCGCCCGCGACTATATCCCGCTCAACGTCGACGAATCGGAATTCGAAATTCGCGCCGAAGCGAAGCAGGGAGCCAGCCTTTCGACGATGCGTGAAACGATCGATCGCATCGAAGAAAAACTGTTTAAGGTGGAAGGAGTGAAAACGGTTCTGACCACCGTCGGGACGCGCAGTTTCGGAGACGTCAATCGAGCGGGTTTGTATGTGCAATTGGTCGATAGCCGCGAACGTTCCTTCTCGTTCACCCGGCTCTGGCATGGGCTGCTAAAGGGTGACCCAGCATCGGCGTGGCGCGGGAACTACACTCAACGCGACAAAATGACCGAGATCCGCAACAAACTAAAGGTCATCCCCAACCTGCGGCTGTCGGTTCGCAATCTCACCTCGCTTCGGCAGGGGGCTCCCGTTGACATTGACTATGCGATCACCGGTCCCGACGCCGACCTATTGCTAGAATTCAGCAACAAGATGCGTGAACGAGCGAAAGAGATTCCGGGGCTGGTCGACGTCTACTCGACGCTTCAATTAGACAACCCTGAAATGCTTGTTCAGATCGACAGAGAACGCGCTGCCAATCTGGGCGTGGAAGTTCGCGAGATCGCCGACACGCTGCGAGTTGCCGTTGGAGGTGACGATCGTGTCTCCCGTTACCTGGACCGAACGGCCGGTGATGCGTACGACGTCGAACTGCGACTGATCGGGTTTGACCGCAACAGCGCCGAATCGATTTCAAGGCTTTACGTCCGCGGCAACGGTGGCAGCACCGACGGCCAAGATGACGATTCCGCCCCCGCCACGTCGCTAACTCGGATCGACAATGTCGTTCAGTTTGAATTCAGCGAATCGGCTTCGCGAATCGATCGCTTAAGCCGACAACGAATGGTATCGGTCCGTGCAAACATCTCCGATGGCTACGCGTTGGGCGACCGAATCGAAGCCATCAAGGCGGCGGCCGAAGAGATCGGCATGCCGGTGGGATTCAACGGCCAAGTCTTAGGCGGAGGCCGCGAACTGGAGCGAACGCTATCCGATTTCGGCTGGATGTTCATGCTCTCCTTTGTGTTCATGTACATCGTTTTGGCAGCACAGTATGAAAACCTGGTTTATCCGCTGATCATCCTGCTGTCGCTGCCGCTGGCGATCCCGTTTGGGCTGCTTAGCTTGTACTGGGGCGGCGAAACACTAAACCTGTACTCTGCCCTGGGGATCCTGGTTCTGTTTGGCGTGGTGAAGAAGGCCGCGATCCTCCAGGTCGATCATACCAACGGCCTGCGTCGCGATGGGATCCCACGTCATCAAGCGATCATGCAGGCAAACCGAGACCGACTTCGACCGATCTTGATGACCACGATGTCGTTTGTCGCCGGTTTGCTGCCGCTGTTAATTGCGACGGGACCGGGCGCCGAAGAGCGACGTTCGATCGCGGTCCTGGCTGCGGGGGGACAGACCTTGTCGTTGGTCCTGACGCTGGTAGCGATCCCTGTGCTGTACACGTTTTTCGACGACTTTCAGAACCTGTTCCGGCGTTCGTCGCAGGAACAGCCCGCCGCATTACCTGCGGCTACCGATTCGCAATCATAAACTTTTTCATTGTCGAGGGGATCGGAGCTTCAAACCGGACTTCTTCACCGGTGAGGGGATGAAAAAATCCCAAGGTTTTCGCATGCAGGGCGATTCGCTTGCGTGCCCAACCCGGATGGGCGGCTTGCTCGGTTCGATACCGAGGGTCGCCAAGAACCGGGTGACCGGCATGGGCGAACTGAACACGAATCTGATTTCGTTTGCCCGTTTCCAAGCGGGCTTCGACCAGCGTCGTATCCGACATTCGCTTTAAGACTTTGAAATGCGTAATCGCCCGTTCGGTATCTTTTGACTCGGCGGCGATAAATCGGTCCAAATTCTTACCGGTCGCCAAGTGAGCCTCCATCGTTCCCTCGTCCGCTTTCACGACTCCGGCAACCAGGGCTGCGTAAAGCCGCTCGGGCTTACGCTGCTTGAACTGTTCGATCAATCGGTCGGCGACCCCTTGGTGTTTCCCAAAAACCAGCAGCCCACTGACGTCACGGTCCAGACGGTGAATGACACACGCCTCTCGTTTGCTACGTGAAAAACTGATGTAAGACGAGACTCGATCGACCAAGGTATTGCTTTCCGCCTTGGGGGTCGGGACAGTCAAAACCCCCGCCGTTTTATCGACCACAATCAGATGATCATCTTCAAAAACCATAGTAAACGCTCGGTCATCCCAGCGTTTTTTCTTCTCGTGGTAACGTTGTGCGGGGTCGTACTTGACTTCAACAACATCGCCTACCGAAACCGTTCGCCCCAGCGACTTGCAGAGAACTTTATTGACCGAGACACAGCCATGGTCCACCATCCCACGGACTTGGCTGCGAGAGGTATTTGTCATCTGTCGCACGATCAAATCGACTCGACCAGCTTGTTCAGGTTCAACCGTCAGGGAAAGGTTCGAAATCGGCATAGGTCGGCACGGCTGCAAGAAAGAGATTGGAAACAGGTAGTCTGGGGTAGCCATTAAATGATCACAAGGGCCATCCTAACTCGATAATCGTGTGGATGGCTTGAAGGGGCTGCTCACGAAGGCCATTATGGGAGACGCAAATAGGCCAGATGACCAGGCCAGCCATTGATTCTCCTCCCTTGGGACCGCAGGCGGCTGCGGGGAAACGAACGTCCATGAGCACTGATGCTAGCCTTCCGACGCCGAATGAATCCGCGTCCGATTCCGCAACCCTATTTGGGCACCCTGTTGGCCTGTTCACACTTTTCTTTGTTGAAATGTGGGAACGATTTTCATACTACGGGATGCGAGCTCTTCTCGTCCTGTACATGATCAAGGGGTTCCTTAAATACGGGGACGCCCAGGCCTACACAGTGTACGGAGCCTACACCGCGCTGGTTTACATGACTCCATTTATTGGAGGTTTGCTGGCCGACCGCCTGCTCGGTCAACGAAGGGCCGTGATCATCGGGGGCATCCTGATGGCGATGGGGCATCTGTTGATGACCATCGAAAGCCCCTGGCCATTCTTCTTTGCCCTCGCGTTGCTGATCACCGGGAACGGCTTTTTCAAGCCAAACATCTCGACAACCGTCGGTGCCCTCTATCCCGCGGGGAGCAAAAAGCGTGACGGCGGATTCACGATTTTTTACATGGGAATCAACCTGGGGGCTGCGATGAGCCCCCTGCTGTGCGGATATCTAGGCGAAACGTACGGCTGGCACTGGGGATTTGGAGTCGCCACGATCGGAATGATGGTCGGGTTGGCGGTCTTTGTGATGCCCAACCTGATTTCTCAACTGCTGGTCGGAGGCGGGGCAATCGTGACCGCGGGCAGCCTGATCTTTTTCACCCCTGACAATCCACTGGCAATCGCCGTCAATATTTTTGTCGCCGTCGGACTGCTGATTGCAGGAATCATCGCCTGTTTCGCCCTCGGTCGAGGCGGTTTACCCAGCCATGTGGGAAATCCTCCAGAAGGAGCCCTTACCCCCAATCGAATGTGGGGCCTTGGAGTGGGAATTGTCATCGCGATCCCGGTTTTTGCACTCCTTGTGTCCGGGCTCTCTCCGTTTACCGAAAGCGGGCAATCCTACCAACTGATCTCGTCGGAAACCGTTGAAAAGATCGCTAGCTATGGACCGCTCGGCTACACAGCCTCCATCTTAGCCGGTGAAGTCTCCAAGCCAGCAGGCCTGGTCCTAACGGTTATCGGACTCCTCTCGTTTGGCTACCTGCTCCGCGAAACCTTTCGCCTGGGAACCATCGGACGGCACCGGATGATCGTCGCCCTGATCCTGATTTTCTTCCAGATGCTCTTCTTCGCCTTCTTTGAGCAAGCGGGCAGCAGCATCAGCAACTTCACCGACCGCAACGTTGACCGCATCGCCAATGGACAAGTCGTCACCAGCGATATGCTAGGCAAAACGATCGACTTGCAACCGACTCAGGAACAGCTTGGCCTGACGCACGGCGATTCGGCCTTCACGATGACCGATCTAAACAAGCTTCGGGAAGAGAACAAGGATCCAAACTTCACGATTGCCTGGACCATCACCGAAGAGCATATCGAACAAGAAATGGCGATCGCGGGCCGCAATAGCGAATTGGCAACCAGCAGTTTCCAAGCGTTAAACGCGATTTTCATCCTCCTATTCGGACTGCCGTTTGCATACCTCTGGAGCAAACTAGGCGAACGGAATGCCGACCCCAGTTCCCCGGTCAAATTTGCATTGGGCCTGATTCAATTGGGCCTCGGGTTTGGAGCCCTTTGGATGGGGGCGATCAACGCGGACTCGCGCGGGATGGTTTCCATTAGCTGGCTTGTCCTCGGCTACCTGCTTCACACCACCGGCGAACTTTGCCTGAGCCCTGTCGGCCTATCGACGATGACCAAACTTAGCCCCAAACACTTGGTCAGTACGGTCATGGGTGGCTGGTTCTTGGCAACCGCCTTTAGCCAATACCTAGCTGGCATCATCTCCCAGTTCACCGGCGTCACCAACGAAGGGGGCGACGAATCGGGAATCCCGATCCCGCTAACCTCCGTAATGATCTATGGCGATGTCTTTTACAAGATCGCGATCGCGGCGGTGATATCGGGCATCGCCTGCTTGGTGCTGTCTCCTTGGCTGAAAGCTTGGATGCACCAAGACGTGATTGATAGCGACGAATAAAGGCGGCCGATTGCTGCCCCCCCGGCAGCGTTCGTCTTCCCTCAAAGGAATGATGACGGTACATATTCATTAGACCGCTGACCTGGTTGGATTTCCCCGGACCAGGCAGCGGCGATGACCGTAATCGTGAATGGATAGCTTTACAGCTTATCCCTTCCGCCGTTTTCACCGGGAGCCTACCAGATGGGTCGCATCAGCACGTTTTTCTTTGGGATGATCTGCGGGGCTGGACTGCTCTGGGGCGCCATGCACTACCACGTGGTGCGAACCACCGATGGTTTCTACTTCGTCCCCAAACTAAGCAAGAACCTAACCGACCCGTACGTCGACGTGCGAGCATTCGGATTAAGCGACTGGCAGCAGCATCGCCCCCTCGCGGCGGCGATCATGCAAAACAACCAGTCGCAACTTCTTGGCGACGCATCGATGACCACTTTTAAGGACCGCATTCTGGGCGCCGTCGAAGAACTGATGGGGCCAGCGGATAAACAGTAATCGCGATGGAGGCAAACTGGTGTTAGTGAAGCTCTTACGCCGGGGACTTATTCGCACTGGCAACGGACCGTCGATTTAATCGGAAGCGGAGAAAGCTTACAGATTTTCGTTCCGCGAAAGCAGCTGCATGGTAGGGCGTCCTTTCGCGGGGGACGTGAAATTTATAACGGACGAAAGGCTGGCTCCCCTCGCCCCAAAGCAAGCTCTTTGTTGCGGAAGAAATCTTAGCTAGCTCATTCCGGGTCTCTGCCATTTCGTTTGATTTGGTGGCGTTTGCTTGGGGGAAGAGGGCGGGTTTCCGCGAGGCGATTTTGCAGTGCAGGCCCCGATAACGCCCCGCATTTCAAGCGGTTATGTCATCCCTTGCCTGCCTCTGTCGGCCCCCTCTCCCCCAGCCCCTCTCCCCCAAAACAAGCCTTTGAATCGCATTCAACGGAACTAGCTGGCGAACCGTTGATTCAATATCCAACCTGTTTTTAAGCGAGCTTGTTTTGAGGGCGAGGGGAGCCAGACTTTCTTTGCTTATTCTTTCCATGTCCCGAGCGAAAGCGCCCTGGAGGGGGCGTTCTTTCGCGGGGGAAGCGAAATTTATAACGGACGAAAATCTGGCTCCCCTCGCCCCTAAGCAAGCTCTTTGTTGCGGAAGAAACGTTAGCTAGCTCATTCCGTGGTCTCTGCCTTTTCGTTTGATTTGGCGGAGCTTGCTTGGGGGAGAGGGGCTGGGGGAGAGGGGGGGGGGAATTTCCGCGAGGCGATTTTGCAGTGCAGACCCAGATAACGCCCCGTATTTCAAGCGGCTATGTCATCCCTTGCCTGCCTCTGTCGGCCCCCTCTCCCCCAAAACAAGCCTTTGAATCGCATTCAAAGGAACTAGCTGGCGAACCGTTGATTCAATATCCAACCTGTTTTTAAGCGAGCTTGTTTTGAGGGCGAGGGGAGCCAGACTTTCTTTGCTTATTCTTTCCATGTCCCGAGCGAAATCGCCCTGGAGGGGGGGCGTCCTTTCGCGGGGGACGTGAAATTGAAAGCCTGGCTCCCCTCGCCCCTAAGCAAGCTCTTTGTTGCGGAAGAAACCTTAGCTAGCTCATTCCGTGGTCTCTGCCATTTTGTTTGATTTGGTGGAGCTTGTTTTGCGGGCGAGGGGAGCCAGATCTTCTTTGCCTATTCTTTTCGCGTCCCGAGCGAAAGCCGACATTACACAGGCTCGTGCTTCAACGCTCGTTTTCCCCTTCGTTCGCGGGCTGCGGCGATCCAGCCCTCGACCAGCAACAAGGAAGGCAACCGGCGACCTGCCAGCAGCTTTTGCCCGCGAGTCGACCACGAAAACCGCGTAAGATCCCGGTGCAGGGCTCCCGAGGATTCAGCCGCCAACTTATTCGGACTCCGGCGATGAATGGCGAACAGCATCAACGCATGCCAGGGACGCATTCCGTCGATCGCCGAGGCCATCCGAATCGCCAACTGAAAACGCCTGGTTGTGGTTGCCGAAATCCGAGGCAGCAACGCCTCTGCGGGCAGATTCAAGAAGTCACGTTCCCCGGCGATGCCTTGTGCTCGAAGCCAATCGCAAGTCGACCGCGAAAACAGCCCCAACGCAAGCAATTCGTCTTGGGGCTTTGCAGCCCGCAAGGTGCGACGCAGCGAAACGACCATTTCCTCGGGGCTGCCAGACGCCTCGGTCGGCTGCAATGCCGCTAAACCGCGTCGCTCTGGATCTCGTTTCCAGTATTCAGCAATCCGTCCCAACATAGTTCACATCCATGTCTAAAAGGCCTTCCCTTCAGCCAGTCGGCTGAGCCCAGAGAATACCTCGAAACCAATTCCCAACGCGACCCCAAGCCGTCGCCGCGGCAAACAAAAGCAAGCAGGTTTTTGCAGGGCAAGGGAAGCGAACAAAATCGCTGACGCCGGACCGAAGTGTTGAACGGAAAATCGCAGGTTTTCAAGGCGATGCGGCCGGACGGCTTGTGCCGTTCCGCTAAGAAAGGGAGCGAGCATAAATACTAGCGGTGCGGCGCGAGTCGCCCGGCAAATAGGCGAGATTTCCAGGGCGACGGCCGGACGGCTTACGCCGTTCCGCTAAGAATGTGACGCCCCTATTCACATCGTCGCGTCGATCACTTCACCAACCTTCGCCGGTTGCCTCCCTCAACGATCCGCATCCACGGTGGTCTCGCTGCGAACCCACTCTGCGTAGGCCGGACTGGCGTAGGCAATTGCGACCGCCAACACCTGCGGGACATCGTAGGGATGCTGGGTCTCGATCGCCTCGCACAACTCTTCAAGCCTCGTGCCAGATGTCTTCATCGTCAGACGAATCTCAGGCTCGGTTTGCACCTGCCCTTCCCAGCGAAACACGCTGGTCAGACCGGGATCCAACTGCACACAAGCCGCTAAACGAGCCCCAACAAGGGAACGAGCCAATCGTTCGCCATCCGCTAGCGACTCGACCGTCGTTTCAACTTGATAGACCGCACACTCATTCATCCGAGCACCTGCTATACCGAAAAAAGCTTACCGGGTTACCCCAAAAACGGTAAACGTGAAACAAAGCGACCGCCAACGGGCCACTTTGGGCGGGGGGCCCGTTCATGTTTTAGGAACGGATCTCCAATGATTCCATGCCATACTCACAGATTCCTTAAAAATTCCTCCCGGGATAAGCAAAGACGCCTTCCCACCACAGCCGAAGACATTACAATCTGGCCCTTAACCCAAACCTTACGCGTGCGGGAGGTGAGAAGCGATCCCGGTCGAGTGACCGCTTTGATTCTTATCGTTAGACACCGCAGCGAAGATGCATGAGTTTTTTTGATGGCAAAACAAGTAACAGGACAAGCGAAGTTCCAGGTGCCCGGTGGCCAAGCCACTCCGGCACCACCTGTCGGAACGTCGCTTGGTAAATTCGGCGTAAACCTTGGGCAATTTGTCCAACAGTTCAACGACGCGACTCGCGAATACAACGGGACTCCCATCCCAGTCATCGTGACGGTCTACAACGACCGCTCCTTTGAATTCATCACCAAAAGCCCGCCCGCCGCTTCGCTGCTAAAGCAATCGGCCGGCATCGCCAAAGGCTCCGGCGTCCCCAACAAAACAAAAGTTGGGAAAGTAACCCGAGCCCAGTGTGCTGAGATCGCCGAGAAGAAGATCAAAGACCTCAACGCCCGCAACATCGACCATGCCGTTCGCATGATCGAAGGAACTGCCCGCAGCATGGGCATTGAAGTCGAAGGCTAGTCGCCCAGTCGCCACTAGTTATCACGAGCGGCCTCCGCTTGCTCAAGAAAAATACAACGTTCAGTGTTCGGCCCGATTCGGTTTCGGGTCGCAAATCGTGGGAGAAGGTCTGGCAGCAACCCGCCAAAGGGATTGCTGCCTCAAGATCGCCTTCGCTTTACCACTCAAAGCAGGAAATCACCAAGCTATGGGAAAGCCGTCCAAGCGACAGCGGGCCGCACTGGCCAAGCAGCCCAGCGATCCTCAGCCTCTAAACGAAGCTGTTGGCACGCTGAAGAAGTACGACAAAACAAAATTCGACCAAACCGTCGAAGTCCATATGCGGCTAGGGGTTGACTCCAACCAAGCCGACCAGATCATCCGCGGAAGCGTGGTCTTGCCTCACGGCATTGGAAAAACACAACGCGTTGTTGTATTCGCCCGTGGCGATGCGGCTACCGCAGCCCAGGAAGCCGGCGCCGACGAAGTCGGACAGGACGACCTGGCGAAAAAGATCAAAGATGGCTGGACAGACTTCGATGTCTGTATCGCCGCACCGGACATGATGGGACTGGTCGGACCTCTCGGGCGTGTCCTGGGCCCTCGAGGCCTAATGCCTAGCCCACGAGCAGGAACCGTCACCCCAGACGTCGCTAAAGTTGTTGGTGAATACAAGGCTGGTAAAGTCGAATTCCGAAATGACAAAGGTGGCAACGTCCACGCAATGGTTGGCAAGCTCAGCTTTGAGCCTACCCAGCTTGAAGAAAACATCCAGGCCTTCATCGACTTCGTCCTCGGGCTTAAGCCGCAGACGGTCAAAGGGGCATATGTCCGCGGGATCGCAATCTGCGGAACAATGAGCCCTAGCGTTCGCGTCGTAGTCTAAGTCCCTGGCCGCCAATGCGGCTCAAGTGAAAGCTTGGCAAACAGAGAAATACAATGAGCAAGTTTGTAAAAAACCTGGTAACTCGCGACATCGCCGGACGCCTCGAAGGCGTTGCGGATGCCGTTGTTGTCAGCACCGTGGGAATGGACGCTAACACGACCGTAGAATTACGGAACGAGTTGGCTGAAAAAGACATCCACATGCTGATGGTCAAAAACTCGTTGGCACGCCGTGCCACCGATGGAACCAGTCTAGCACCAGCATTCGAAGGGGCTAACGGCCCTGTCGCAATCGTCTGGGGCTCGACCGATTACGTCTCGCTGGTTAAAGCAGTCGTTGCCCTCGACAAAGACGGTGACAAGTACGACCACTTCAAGGCCCAGTGTGGGGCCATGGATGGCGAAGCCCTTGACGCCGACGCCCTAAAGGCTGTCAGCAAATGGCCAAGCCGCGAAGAACAGATCTCCACTCTGGTCGGCCAGATCCTGGCCCCTGGAGCAAACCTGTCGGGCGCCCTGATCGGCACCGCCAAGGGACTTGCCAGCCAAGTCAAGCAGATCATGGAAAAAGCAGAAGAGTAAAACGTCGCCGCAATTCGTGGCTTTTATCCGTAACGCTAACCAAGAAGTTTGGACCTCAGCGTGAGCCTCTGTCGCTTCCACAAGCAACATGCGAACGATTTTGAGGGAGGTTGAAACCGATTCATCCGCCAATTTTGTAGAGGGACACGAACGATGTCTGAAGAAGCAACCGCAGTAGCGGAATTTAGTGCCGAAACCAAGGAACTTGGCGATAAGATCGCTGAAATGACCCTGAAGCAGGCAAAAGAACTAAGCGATTATCTAAAAGATGCCTATGGCATCGAACCTGCTGCAGGTGGCGGAGTCGTCATGGCAGCTGCAGGCGACGCCGGTGGAGCCGAAGAGGTTGAACAAACCGAATTCGACGTCATCTTGACTGGATTTGGCGACAAAAAGCTGAACGTTGTTAAGGTCGTCAAAAACCTGACCGGCGCTTCGCTAATGGAAGCCAAGAAAATGGTCGAAAGCGCCCCTGCAACGCTCAAAGAAGGCGTTAGCAAAGAGGACGCAGAAAAGGTCAAGAGCGAAATCGAAGAAGCTGGCGGTAGCGTCGAACTTAAATAGTTCGACAACCGACGGCTCCTCGCTATCAACGACGTTTCACCCGCCTCCCGGCGGGTGGCGTTGCTTAATGGACCACTGTTTTCCACCGGGCATCCCGTCCGGCCGACAACCGACTCCGGCAACTCGCCGCCTGCTACCCCCAGGCGAACTGAGCTCGCGGCGAGGGACGATCCGTTAATAAATGCGATGATTCTTGGCACGGCGGCCATAGTCACTCGTTCGTGATACAGCATTATTTGCGCCAAATACCCGAGGCCGGGGTTACTGGTCTCGGGCTTTTTTGGTACAACCACAAATCTGAGCTTCCGACCGTCGTCCCTTTCTTGCCCGAAAATATCCTCTTGATGCACCCGGTACCCGTGCACTTGAGCGGCCCTCGAACCCCTTTTATATCCATGGGGTTCTCGCGTGGCTTGTTCTGCGCGCTGGCAGTCTCCAGCGTTTCCGTCCATCCATGGGCTTCCCGTAACCGGCCTACAAGGAGCGTTCTCGCGAATGGCTACTACGTCGAATCGTCGTCTTGAACCAACCACCGTCCGTCACTTTGGCTCCGATCGAGAAGGTTTCGACCTGCCCGATTTGACTGCCCTGCAAACGGCTAGCTACTCTGTATTCCTACAAGAAGACTCCGAGCCTACGGGCCGTCGTGATGTCGGCCTTGAAGGAGTGCTTCGTGAGATTTTCCCGATCAGCAGTTATGACGGGAACATCAACCTGGAATACCTCCGTTACGAATTAGGGAAGCCTCGCTACACCCCTCAAGAGTGTCGCCAGCTTCGCTTGACCTACGGCCGTCCTCTTCGTGTTTGGCTTCGCCTGATGCGAGACGAACCCGTGGACGAAGAAGTCTACTTGGGCGACCTGCCAATCATGATGGGTGGTGGTGAATTCATCATCAACGGTGCCGAACGCGTTGTCGTTTCGCAGCTTCACCGTAGCCCTGGTGTTGACTTTGTTCTGGAACAAGAAGGAACAAGCGATCGCAAATTGCCAAGTTGCCGAGTCATTCCGGAACGTGGATCATGGATCGAAGTAAACGTCACGAAGAAAGACGCGTTGACCGTCCGAATCGACCAGAGTGGTAAATTTGCCGCAACCACTTTGTTGCGAGCAATGGACCCCAGCCTGTCGACCGACGCCGATCTCCTGCGAGCCTTCTACAAGACTTCGACCGAAACGATCTCCGACGGACGCAGTGCCGCTAAAATCGAAGGGAATGTCGCCGTTGACGACATCATCTATCCTTCCGATAGCGACCGCGCCGGCGAAATCATCATCGAAGCAGGACACAAGATCACCAAAAGTGTCGCCGAAACAATCTGCACTTCTGGTGTTACCGAAGTGGAAATCATGGACGGACCAAAGGTCCCGTTGATTTTCAATACGCTCGGTGACGACAACACCAGCAGCCACGAAGAAGCCCTCCTCCGTATCTACCAACGTCTGCGTCCGGGCAACCCGCCGCAACTGGAGAAAGCTCGGACTCTCTTCAACGAGAAATTCTACGATGAAAATCGGTACCGTTTGGGCAAGGTCGGTCGCTTCCGCCTGAACCGCAAACTGGGCACCGACATCAGCGAATCAGAAATGACGCTGCGTCACCAGGACATGATCTCCGCAATCGCCTACCTGCTGGATCTGTTCGATCCGGACAGTGGTGCCGAAATCGATGACATTGACCACCTGGGCAATCGTCGCCTGCGAACGATCGACGAACTTGCAGCTGAGGAACTCCGCAAAGGATTCCTGAAACTGCGTCGTACCGTCCAAGAGCGAATGAGCATGAAAGATGCCGAGGACATGACGCCTCGCTCTTTGATCAACCCGAAAAGTGTTTCCGCAGCGATCGATTACTTCTTCGGTCGTGGCGAACTTTCGCAGGTCGTTGACCAGACGAACCCGCTGTCACAACTGACACACGAACGTCGTTTGTCGGCTCTGGGGCCTGGCGGTTTGAATCGTAAACGAGCCGGTTTTGAAGTTCGCGACGTTCACATTTCCCACTACGGACGTATCTGTCCGATTGAGACTCCTGAAGGTACGAACATTGGACTGATCAGTTCGCTGGCGATTTACGCCGGCGTCGACGGTTACGGATTTTTGGTCACGCCCTATCGCAAGATTCAAGAAAGCCGAGTCACCGACGAAGTTGTCTGGTTGCGAGCCGACGAAGAAGATGAATCGTACGTGGCTCCGGCGGATGCCGAGGTCAAGGACGGTTCGCTTGTTCCAGGACCAAACATGATCGCTCGAGTCCGTAGTGACTTCGAGATCGTTCATCCTGACCGCATCGATTACATGGACGTTGCTCCGGCCCAGATGGTCGGGGTTTCAGCCGGTTTGATTCCGTTCCTCGAACACGATGATGCAAACCGTGCATTGATGGGTTCGAACATGCAGCGGCAAGCCGTCCCATTGTTGGTGGCAGAACCACCGATCGTGGGAACTGGCATGGAACGTCAAGTCGCCAAGAACAGCGCGATGGTCGTGCGAGCCCGCCGGGCTGGCAAAGTGACCTACGCCGATGCAAAGCGAATTGAAATCGGTAGCGATCATTACGACCTGAAGAAATACCAAGGTCTGAATGAACGAACCTGTATGAACCAAAAACCGATCGTCAGCGTCGGTGACAAGGTTGAACAGAATCAGATCATCGCCGACGGAGCTGCCACCCGAAACGGTGAACTGGCTCTGGGACGTAACGTGCTGGTCGGGTTTATGTCGTTTGACGGCTACAACTACGAAGACGCGATCATCCTGTCGGAAGAATTGGTGAAGAACGACACGTATACTTCGATCCATATCGAAGACTTCGATGTCGAAATTCGCGAAACGAAATTGGGCCGCGAAGAATTCACTCGCGACATCCCCAATGTTTCTGAAAAAGCTCTTCGTAACCTGGATGATTCCGGGATCGTTCAAGTCGGCACCTACGTCCGGCCAGGCGATGTCCTGGTTGGTAAGGTCAGCCCGAAAAGCAAAACCGAGTTGACTCCGGAAGAAAAACTCCTTCACGCGATCTTCGGTCGAGCCGGTGAGGATGTGAAGAACGATTCGCTGGAGGTTCCTTCGGGGATCGAAGGAATCGTTATCGACACGCAGAAATTCTCGCGTCGCATGAGCCTGACCGAAGACGAACGAAAGCAATTCGAAAAAGAATTGAAGGAAGTTGAAAGCGAAGGCAACCAAGAAATCGCCAGCACTTTCACCAGCCTGATCAACGAACTGGAAGCGACTGCCAACACCAAACTGAAAGACGCTGAAGGCAACCCACTGTCCGACGGCCAAGACCCGAAATTCATCGCGGAACAAGCGGTCAATTTCCAGTTGAAGCGGGTTATCGAACAGGTCAAGGGCGAAGAACTTCGCGAGGAAGTCGAAAAGGTCTTCAAGCAACAGTGGATCAACGTTGAACAAGCGATTGACTCGCGAGACCGTAAACTGAACAGCATGAAGCGAGGCGACGAGCTTCGCAGTGGCGTGCTGCAGATGGTCAAGGTCTACATCGCCAATCGACGCGTCATCAGCGTTGGGGACAAGATGGCAGGTCGCCACGGTAACAAGGGTGTTATCGGGAAGATCTTGCCTGTGGAAGACATGCCGTTCCTTCCGGATGGTACCCCACTGCAGATCATGCTGAATCCGCTGGGAGTTCCCAGTCGTATGAACGTGGGACAGATTCTGGAAACGCACCTCGGGTGGGCCGGAGCCAAACTGGGCTTCCAAGCCATCACCCCGGTCTTTGATGGAGCCAGCGAAGAAGACATCAATGACTGTCTAGAAGAAGCAGGCCTACCAAGGCACGGAAAAGTGCGGCTTCTGGATGGACGAACCGGCGAAGCGATGTCTCAAGAGACAACCGTTGGTTACATCTACATGCTGAAACTACATCACTTGGTCGATGACAAAGTCCACGCTCGTAGCACTGGTCCATACTCCTTGATTACCCAACAACCCTTGGGTGGGAAGGCTCGCTTCGGCGGCCAACGCTTCGGGGAAATGGAAGTCTGGGCGTTGGAAGCTTACGGGGCGGCATACATCCTGCAAGAACTTCTCACCGTCAAGAGTGACGATGTTGAAGGGCGTACCAAGATCTACGAATCGATGGTCAAAGGGGAAAACACCCTGGAGGCAGGCACGCCCGCCAGTTTCGACGTTTTGACAAACGAAATTCGAGGACTAGCACTCAACATGCAATTGGAAAAACGACCGGTTTAGGCAGATTTCAAATTGAAATCGCAGGTTTGAAATCAGCTCGCGTCGACGACGGTCGACGCGAGTCCCCCACGGCCCAAAAAAACAACGCGTCCTCTTTGACGCAAACCTTAGGAGTCTCCTGAATGTCCAACGGCGAAACCGGTACTTACGAACGTATCAACGACTACGCCTCGGTCCGCATCAGCTTGGCACGTCCTCAAGACATTAAAAGCTGGTCGTTCGGTGAAGTTAAAAAACCCGAAACGATTAACTATCGTACCTACCGTCCCGAAAAAGACGGTCTGTTTTGCGAACGTATTTTTGGCCCTGAAAAGGACTGGGAATGTGCCTGTGGTAAATACCGCGGGATGAAATACAAAGGGATGATCTGCGATCGCTGTGGGGTTAAAGTGACCCACAGTCGCGTCCGTCGTAAACGGATGGGACACATCGATCTAGCGGCTCCCGTCGTTCACATCTGGTTCTTCAAAGCGATGCCAAGTCGCCTTGGTAACCTGTTGGCGATGAAAACCAGCTCGCTGGAAAAGGTCATCTACTTCCAAGATTACGTGGTGATCGATCCAGGTTCCACCGACCTGGAATTCCAGCAACTACTGACCGAAGAAGAATACCGCGCAGCTCGTACACAGTACGGCGACGGTGCCTTCGAAGCCGACATGGGTGCCGAGGCGGTCCGCAAGTTGTTGAACAAACTGGACCTGGTTCAGTTGTCCGAACAACTCCGCATCGACCTGCAAGAAACCGGCAGCAAGCAGAAGAAGAAGGACTACATCAATCGGCTGAAAATCGTCGAATCGATCCGTGATAGCGACAACCGTCCCGAATGGATGGTCCTGGACGTTATCCCCGTGATTCCTCCGGACCTTCGTCCCTTGGTCTTGCTGGACAGCGGCAATTTCGCGACGAGCGATTTGAATGACCTTTATCGCCGAATCATCAACCGCAATAACCGATTGCGTAAATTGGTCGATTTGAACGCGCCTGAAGTGATCATTCGCAACGAAAAGCGAATGCTCCAACAGTCGGTCGATGCGTTGTTTGATAACAACCGCTGCAAACGACCAGTGCTGGGCAGCAGCAACCGTCCACTGAAATCCTTGACCGACATGATCAAGGGTAAGCAGGGTCGTTTCCGCGAAAACCTGCTTGGTAAACGAGTCGATTATTCGGCTCGAAGTGTGATCGTTGTCGGTCCGCGTCTGAAATTGCATCAGTGCGGCCTGCCAAAGAAAATCGCTTTGGAACTGTATCAACCGTTTATCATCCGCCGCCTGAAAGAACTGGGCCACGCCGACACGATCAAATCGGCGAAGAAGATGCTGGAGCGGAAGGACGAAGAGGTTTGGGATATCCTGGAACAGGTCATCACCAACCACCCGGTCCTATTGAATCGTGCACCGACGTTGCACCGCATGGGAATCCAGGCCTTTGAACCGACCCTTGTCGAAGGGAACGCGATTCGCCTGCACCCATTGGTATGCAAAGGCTTTAACGCCGACTTCGATGGTGACCAGATGGCGGTCCACTTGCCGCTTTCGATCGAAGCCCAAGTCGAAGCGCATACGTTGATGCTTAGTACCAACAACGTGTTTGCACCTTCGAACGGCAAACCGATCATGAGCCCGTCGCAAGACGTCGTCATGGGTTGCTACTACACGACCGTTGCGATGCCGGATCAGAAAGGGCAGGGGATGACGTTCTCCAGCCCCAACGAAGCCGACATGGCATACGCTCAAGGGGTTGTCGGCCTGCATGCGAATATCAAAGTCCGCTTGCCACGTCACCAGAAACTGAAAAACAACGAAGGTCGCAACGACTACGGTGCGATCATCGAAACCACTCCTGGGCGTATCCGATTTAATCAGATGCTTCCTGAAGGGATGGATTTCTACAACTTCCCGCAGCGATCGAGTGACCTTGCCAAGGTAATTAGCGATTGTTACCAGCGTTTGGGTCGCAAAGCGACGATCAACCTGCTGGACGACATGATGCAGCTTGGCTTCCGCGAATCGACCAGCAGTGGTCTGTCCTTCGCGACGGATGACTTGGTCACTCCGGACACCAAGAGCAAGTACATCGGTGAAGCCGAAAAGACGGTGATGAAGTACAAGAAATTGTATGACCGTGGGGTTATCACCGGGCCTGAACGTTACAACCAGGTTCTGGATACTTGGACACACGCTCGTGAAGCGATCACCGCCGACATGATGGTGGCGATGGAACATGACATCCGCGAAGGCGGCTGGTACATGAACCCTGTGTACCTGATGGCCCACTCGGGTGCTCGTGGTGGTATCGAACAGATTCGTCAGCTGGGCGGGATGCGTGGTCTGATGGCAAAGCCATCGGGCGAAATCATCGAAACGCCGATTAAGGCTAACTTCCGCGAAGGCTTGTCCGTTCTGGAGTACTTCTCCTCGACGCACGGGGCTCGTAAAGGTCTGGCCGACACGGCATTGAAGACGGCTGACTCCGGTTACCTAACTCGTAAACTGGCCGACGTTGCCCAGAACGTGGTTATCACGCTGGAAGACTGCGGGACCACCCAAGGGATCACCAAGGGTGTTATTTTCCGCGGCGAGAAAGTCGAAGTTCAATTGGCCGAATCGATCAGTGGTCGAATCAGTCGTCAGAACATCGTTCACCAGGTGACCGACGAAGTGATCGTCGAAGATAGCGGCTTGATCACTCCGGAAATCGCTCGCAAGATCGAACTGATGGGACTGAACAAGATTCAGGTCCGCAGCCCGATGACCTGTGACGCGTCACTGGGTGTTTGTCGTCGCTGTTACGGAATGGACCTCTCGACCGGTGACCTGGTTGAAGAGGGCATGGCCGTCGGAATCATCGCCGCCCAATCGATTGGTGAACCGGGTACTCAGTTGACCATGCGTACGTTCCACATCGGTGGTAGCGTTAGCAAGCAAGTCGAAGAGTCGGACATCAAATGTAAGTCGGCCGGTGAAGTTCGTTTGACTCGGATGCGAGCCATTCGCAACGACGAAGGCAAAAACATCGTGTTGACTCGAAACGGGGGAATCACCCTGGTCGATGATCGCGGTCGCGAAATCGAATCGTATGAAATCCCCACCGGTTCGACCCTGATGGTCGAAGAAGGGGACAAAGTGACCGAAGGTTCGGTCCTTTGCGAATGGAACCCGTACTCCATTCCGATTATGACCGAATTGACCGGTAAGGTTCGCTTCGAAGATGTGGTCGAAGGCGAAACGATGCGTATGGAACGCGAATCGAGCGGTAAAAGCCGTATGTTGATCGTCGACCATAAAGGGGAATTGCATCCTCAGATCATCATCGAAGACGCCGAAGGCAAACCACTGGACGTTCAGTACCTTCCCGAACGAGCGATGATCTCGGTCGAAGAAGGGGCCATGATCAAAGCCGGTGCCGTGTTGGCTGAAATGCCGCGTGAATCGGGTGGTGTTAGTGACATCACCGGTGGTCTGCCGCGTATTACCGAGATTTTTGAAGCTCGTAAACCGAAAGACCCCGCCGTGATCGCCGAAGTCGACGGTACCGTCGAAATCCTTGGCGAAAAGAAACGTGGTAAGCGTTCGATCATCGTCCGTAGTGAATCGGGCATCGAGCGTGAACACTTGGTTCCCCACGGTAAACGTTTCTTGGTTCACAGCGGTGACGTTGTGAAAGCCGGTCAGGCCCTGGTCGATGGACCTTTGGTTCCTCACGACATCCTCCGGGTTTCCGGAGAAGAAGCCGTCCAGCAATACCTCCTTCACGAAATCCAACAGGTTTACCGCTCACAGCGTGTGGACATCAATGACAAGCATTGCGAAGTCATCATTGCCCGCATGTTGCGTAAGGTGAAAATCGAATCCTCCGGCGACACCAGTCTGCTGGAGGGTTTGGTAATGGACAAATTTGAATTCCGCCGCAGCAATCAAGGACTGTCCGATTGCCTCAAAATCACCAACCCTGGTGACAGCGAATACACCGAAGGACAAATTGTTCCTAAGGAAGCGATCGAGCAAACCAATGCGGAAATCGAAGCCGCCGGACAAACCCCTGCAAAGGGCAAACGTCCTCGGCCCGCGACCGCTAGTACTCAGTTGCTAGGGATCACCAAGGCAGCCGTCCAGTCGAACAGTTTCATCAGTGCCGCGTCGTTCCAAGAAACGACCAAGGTCCTCACCGAAGCTGCTCTGGCAGGCAAAGTCGACCGCTTGGTCGGTCTGAAAGAGAACGTCATCCTGGGTCACTTGATCCCAGCCGGTACCGGTTTCCGCATCTTCCAAGATGCCGAAGTCAACTACCGCCGCGAAGCGTTGGAAGAATTGGCCGAAGAGCCCATCCAAAGCTTGGAGGAATCGTTCCCACTGCTGGCCGATCCAGACAGTCCCGAGGAAGCACCAGCGGAACCCACCCCGGCTCCGTCGCTACCTCCGGTAAGCAACGAACCAGCTCCAAGCAACGAAGCCCTCGACAGCATGTTCGGTGGCGGCAAGCCAACCGGCGGCCAAGAGTAAGCAGGCTTAGAGCAAACGGCGGGCGACTAGCGAATATTCGTCACGCCAAGTGAATTGAAAACGGTGTCCATTCGATCGAATGGGCACCGTTTTTTGTGCCGCCCCACCAGACGGTGAAATTGATAAGTGACGGTTTCTGTGGGGTTGCCGCTGTGCGGCCGTGCATCAGAAAATCCCACGCCGCTGCGTAAGTATTGATGTTTCGTTTTTTGAAGTTGGCTACTTTGCTTCCGCCGGGCTTGTTCCGGTCCGGGGCAACAACTGGCAGCAGCCCCATGCCTCTTTGCTATTTCATCCTTCTCGGCCAATAAGGTAGCTGCCAACTGCGAGTCCGCCGGGCCAAACCCGGAAACAGAACTCTCGATACCTGGAGCTAAAAAGGTGCTGGATTAGCCGAATGATTTGAGGCATCCGCAAGAGTACGGAAATCAGGACGATTGACCACAGCAATCACCTCAAAAGCGTAACTTCAGAATGCGCAAGTTTATTCACTCACTCGCTTGCGCTTCGTGCGAAATCAGGCCGCGGCGCGTCGCTCGTTTAGCGATTCGTACAAGGCTAGAGTCTTCTCAACCATTGGCTGGACACCAAACCGCTGGACCGCGTGCTGATAGGCCGCTTCGACCTGTGTCTGCGATTGCAGGACTTGGGACTCTTGGGCGTCGAAGAGCGTGCGCAACGCCTTGGCGATCGACGCGGGATCTTCGGGAAGACACAGTTCCGCCAGTGGGGAACTCCATTCAGAATGAATTTGTTCGGCGGCTAAGACTTCGCACAATCCGCCAACCGGACTGGCGACGACAGGTCGTCGCAACATCATCGCTCCCACAACGGTCAAACAGAGACCTTCCTGGTGGGAAGGATGAACGACCGCATCGGCGGCAGCCAACCAGTCGTCTGGATTGTCTTGAAAGCCCAACAACCGCACCGATTCGGGGTCGGGGAGTGCGTCCCGCAAACACTCCAGTTCATCACGATGTTTCCCCTCACCCGCGATCGCGAGGACAAACGTTCCCGGCGGCTGGTCTAGCAAACCGATCGCACGGATTAGATCCGCGTGACCTTTGCACGGCAACAGGTTACCGATCGCGACCAGCAATTTTCGATTATCGGCAGCGACTTGATTTCGTATTTTTGCGACGGCGGCCGGATCGGGTGAAGGGATTGGCAGTCCCACATGAATCACCTTCAGATTCGAATCTCGCAGTCCGTCATTGATGCACTGATTGGCAACCGCCTGAGACACACAGATCGTGCGATCGGCCAAGCGATGGTATTTTTCGGGGGAGCGAATCGGGAACATGGTATGTCGCATCGCGAGAACGCGTGCTTGCGACACCCCAAGTGCGGCAAGCCCGCCCAACATCAGGGCGTGCGAATCATTGCAGTGGACGACGCAGGGGCCCGATAGCTGCAAGCGTTTGCGAAACCGCCAAATGGTTCGAGGGTCCCGTCCCCTCCCGGCGAATTCAAATACGCTGTGCCCTTCTTCACGCATGGCGGCCGCTAGGGGACTCCCTTTCGGAGCCATCACGGCTACTTCAAGGCCTCGCTTGGCGACGCCCGCCGCCAGGTTCTTTAGATATTCCTCACCACCGCCCCATGCCCGCTGGGTCGAAACATACCAGACTTTCATGAGATTTAATTCGGCAAGGAAGGAAAGCGGAAACCGACACAGCAAAACGGCCATTTCGGATGGGTCCTCGATACGCGAATCAAGCGGTGCAGTCAATACGATTTGGCCAGCACAATGCTAGCGGGGACGAATGCAAAGGGGACGCCGCATCGTATCGCCAAGGAATTGCCTATCTTCTCGGATTGATATTGCCCCCTCTAAAAGGAGTTTTGTAGATTCCATGCGTAACCTATCGATAAAAACCATTACCCATTGAAGCTTGCAATGTCTTCTTCCGCCTCCCCACCGAAGACTCCTCGCGTCAGCGTCGTGCTAACGGTCTACAACGGGCAGCAGCACCTAAAAGAGGCCGTTGCAAGCATCTTATCGCAAGACTTCACCGATTTTGAATTGGTTGCTGTCAACGACGGTAGCACCGACCGCAGCTCTCAAATCCTTCATAACTTTGCCAAACGGGACGCCCGCGTCCGGGTGATTGACCAGGAAAACCGAGGGATCGCAGGCGCCGCGAATCGCGGCATCGAAGAAGCAACGGCTCCCCTGATTGCGCGTATGGACGCGGATGACATCTCGATGCCCCAGCGGTTCGGCCTTCAGGTGGACTACCTGGACAAGCATCCTGAATGCCTCGCTGTCGGAACCGCCATTCTGAACATTGATGCCGATGGTGACCCACTTAATATTTCGATCTATGAATCGGATCCAGAGCGGATCGATGACTGCTTGATGCACCGTCGGACCGGGATGGCCCAGCCGTCGGTAATGATGCGGCGCGACATTGTGCTGGAACTGGGAGGGTACCGCAAAGAGTACGAGTGGATCGAAGATCACGATCTATGGCTGCGGCTGGCAGAGCGAGGTCCGCTGGGGAATCTTCCCGACGTCATGCTCTGTTATCGCCAACATCTAGGTAGCGTTAGCTGGAACAACGCCAGCCTGCGGATGGCTCGGATCAACGGGGTTCTCACCGACGCATACCGCCGCCGCGACATCCCGATTCCTCCGGGGCTGCTCCTTCCAGAAAACCCTCGACGCTCGACCGGCGGGCACCACAAATTCCTGCGAGCTGCGGTTCGCGCGGGTCAGTGGAAAACGGCCCGTAAACACTTTGTTGCTCAGTGGGCCAAACAACCATTTTCTGCGATTACATGGCGGTGCACGATGGAGGCAGGTTTTCGCGCCGTTTCCACCGTCGTCCATCCGCCCCCCGCGGCCCCTATCATTCCTCGCTTTTCAGCGGACTTCCAATAGAGTCGATCAAATGATTTCATCTGCTGCCAAAACATCGAATCCGGTACGTCCCTCAGGTTTGTTTGCGGGCCTGCAAAGATTCGTGGAGAGAAAACGTGCCAAGCGACGCTTAAAACACCTTTCCCCCGACCAGGTTTTCAACGACATCTATCGGTTGAATTCATGGAAAAGCGGGGAATCGATTTCCGGCATTGGATCGGAACTGTCGCAAACGCAGCGGATCATTGATGCGTTGCCACAATGGTTCCAGCAACTGGACATCAAACGTGTCGTCGATGTCCCCTGCGGTGATTTCCACTGGATGCAGCATGTCGATCTGTCCAACGTCGAATACATCGGCTGCGATATTGTTGAAGACCTGATCGCCGCCAACCAAAAATATGCGTCGCCCAACGTCAGCTTCTTACACAAGAACTTGCTAAGCGATCCGCTTCCAGCGGCCGACTTGGTTTTCTGCCGAGACTGCTTGGTCCATTTTTCTTTCGAACATATTCACCAGGCGTTGGCGAACATCCGCAGCAGTGGCGCGAAGTACCTGCTCACCACTTCGTTTACCGAACGTGAGGAAAACACGGACATCGTGACAGGCCGATGGCGTCCGCTAAACCTGCAGGCGGCGCCGTTTCACCTCTCCGAACCCAAAGCCGTTCTGGTCGAAGAGTGCACACAAGATGGAGGGCAATACACCGACAAGGTGCTTGCCCTCTGGTCCATCGATCAATTACCAGCGTAACAAGGCGGTTCCCCAGGCAAGTCCTGATCCGAAACCGCATAACAGCACCAGATCGCCCTCTTTGACTCGGCCCTCGCGGACCGCTTCATCCAACGCCAGCGGAATGCTGGCGGCACTGGTATTTCCGTAGCGGTCTAGATTCACAAAGACGCGATCTCGATCGACCGACAGATCGCTGACAGCCGAATCGATAATCCGTTGGTTGGCTTGGTGCAAAACCACCAAGTCCAGTTCCGACGCGTCTTTCCCGGCGGCTTCCAGCACGTCTTTCGCACTTTCGGCGAACAGGCGGACCGCCCATTTGAAAACGTTTCGTCCGTCCATCCGAAGGTACTGCTGCCCCGCCGCGTAAGCTTCGGGGGTCAATGCTTGCCGCGTTCCGCCAGCCGGCACGCACAGCATTTCGCCACCACAACCTTCGCTCCCTAGCTGGAACGAAAGCAGTCCTGCCCCCGTCGGTTTGTCGGGAACCAACAATGCGGCTCCGGCACCATCCCCAAACAGCGGATAGGTTTTTTTGTCTTCGGGATCGATGGTGCGGCTCATCAAGTCAGCCCCCACGACCAAAACCCGCTTAGCCGTTCCGCTGACGACGAACTGGGATCCCGTCACCA
The DNA here is from genome assembly GCF_007741495.1 of Roseimaritima multifibrata. Lineage (NCBI taxonomy): Bacteria > Pseudomonadati > Planctomycetota > Planctomycetia > Pirellulales > Pirellulaceae > Roseimaritima > Roseimaritima multifibrata. Next base: position 1,704,935 of record NZ_CP036262.1, on the reverse strand, counting down.
GGGCATACATGAACCCGGCACAGGCCGCGTTGATATCCATTGCCGGCGCGGTAGCTCCCAGTCGACGTTGCAGATGACAAGCGGCCGAAGGGGTTGGATGGTCGGGTGTCATCGTCGCCACCAAGATCAAATCGATCTCGGCCGGATCGACATCGGCTTGCTTCAAGCATGTGATCGCCGCTTCGTAGCAGAGATCACTGGTCGCTTGGTCCTCGGCAGCTTTGCGACGCTGCAGGATTCCAGTCCGACGGACGATCCAGTCGCTGTCGCACCCCAGGGCCGCGAGGTCTTCGTTCGTGACCACCGTTTCGGGTGCATACGAGCCAGTGGCGGCTATTTTTACCCCCAGAGCTTGGCCCATCCGCCCACGCTTCATTGCATGGAGCGACTCCGTCGATTCCGGTTGACAGGAATCGGCAGCGGAAGGAGAAGAGGTTTCGTTCGTCTGCAAGGACGATTTTGTTGATAGCGGTTCAGACATAAAGGTCGTGGGCTGAATCCAGGAGCGTAAAATGAAGATAAGCAGTATACCGATCAAACCCTAACTGCGTTAGACGAGTCGATGCACACCCCTTTATCACTTCAGCCTGGCGACGCGGCAGCCCGCCAGGCAAAATCCCGATACCGCTCAAAGTGGTGGTGGTGGGTGGTGCTTGCTGGAATCCTTGCCTTGATGGGCCATCGGCTAGGCCAAATCCAGGGTTGGCTAGGGAATGTGATGATTGCCGGGCCGTCGATGATGCCAACTCTGTTTTGCCCGACCCTGCAAGGCAACTGCCCTGACTGCCAAAGCGTCCAAAGATTTCCTCCCCCAGACGACCTCGCAGAAAATCTGACATGTTGGAATTGCGGGCAAAAATATCCTCCGAAATCCTTCCAATTTCAGGCACTCCCCGGCGATTCTGTCTGGATCGATCGCGCCGCCTATCGCTGGAACCTGATGGGCTGGACCCTCTGCAACCAAGAACCCCAACGCGGAGACTTAGTCGCGATCGCTGATGATACGGGGATACGAGTGAAGCGACTGGTGGCGGTCCCCGGAGACACGGTATCCCTGGAAGGGAACGAACTTCAAATCAATGCACGCCCGCTGTCTGAAGTGGTGCCGGGTCCGCTGCCGAGGATCCCGGTTCACGAATCGCGGTTTCCCGCATTTCAGCAGGAACCAACGCCCCATGCCGATGTTTCCAAAGAGCAAGGCGTCAGCGCCTCGCAGCGCTGGCTCAAACGACCGGACGGTTGGTTGGTCTATCATCATTTTTCGGTTCACTCAAAACGCTCTGAACCGATTCGTGATGACTGTCCCTACAACCGCGACCTGACCCGCCACATGAACCGCGTGGAAGCTTTTGGGTGTGAAGCCGCTTTTACGATTGAACAACCAACGGAAATTGAAATCGCCTGCTGGCAATCATCGAAAACCGTTTCCTACAAGCGGTCCTTTGCGGCAGGCAAACATGTCGTCCGATTTGAGCAAACCGGATCCGCACATGGTTGGTCGCAAACAGACCGTCCGGCGTCAGAAATTCCCGTCAGCGAAACGACCCCGATCGCCATTCATGGTTTGGATGCAAAGGCGGATTCGCCGGCCATACTACGTATCGATCGTGAAATCCATTGGTTCGTCAGCGAACACGATCGTTTAGAGTGGCAGGCGGATCGCATCGTCCTGCCAGCCGACCGTTTTTTTGTCGTCGGAGACAACCAACCAAATTCGGCCGATAGCCGGCAAGCCCCTAGCGGAATCGAGCGGCAACAAATCATCGGAAAGGTGTCACGCAAATAGCAATGGCTGGAAATCAGCTGCGAAAATCCTTCTTTGCGTTTGCACTGAATAACAATACGGTCGCCCAGATACCAAACGGAAAGGCAATACACCCAAAGCAGGGAATCGCCGCGATAATGGCTGCGGCCCGCGACGCGTTCAACTTCTTCCGCATCGCCATCGTGATCCCGCCTGAGAACATCGTCAGGCCAAGCATCACAATAACGCCATATCCGACCGTTTGCCCGATGATAAAAGGGAGTGTTCCATCGGAGTATTTCCCCGTGACCATCAACACGATCAGCATTGCCAGATTAAGACAGCCGTAACCGGTGTAAAAGAAGGCCCACAATGCGATCATGGCTCCGTTGATGATATAGAAAGCATTGCGATCGTTTCCTCCTCCCCCGCCTCCGCCGGAGGCCCCAAACGAATTCCCTCCGCCCGCCGGTGGCGCATACGCCGAAGCCGCTCCTCCGCCAAATGATGGTGGCGACGCACTTGCCGGCGCTCCGCCGCCAAACCCACCGCCGCTCGCTGGCGGACTGGCAAAATTGCCTAAATCGCCAAACGGGTCACTGCTTCCTCCCGAACCGGAACCGCCAAACAGATCGTCGCTGGGAGCCGCTTGCTTTGGACGTGGTGCGGGACGCGGAGCCGCTTTCTTGGCCGGGCCGGCCGACGGCGGCGATCCGGGAATTTTTAGTTTGGTGCTGCATTGAGGGCACTGAACGGTTTTGCCCGCGGCACTCGCGGGGACCGACAGCGATTTCTGACATCCTGGACAACGAATCGATCGCTTGGCACCCGGGACTGGCCCCTTCGATACAGGTTTCGCAGGTTTCGCTTGAACGGACTTGGCAGCTGGCACGGTCAGGACCGTCGCACACTTCGGGCATTTCACCCGCTTGCCAGCAGACGATTCAGGCAACGCTAGTTTTGCAGCACACGACGGGCATTGAATGGTCGTTGACAAAGGAAACTCATTGCGCGAGAAGATCGATTGGCAGAGAAGAGACGGCTAGGCCGCAGGCCAATTCTAATCACCATTGCCGCAAAGAGAAACCAACAAAAAACCTCCGGCAGCCCTGAAGGCTGCCGGAGGCAGAGTTGTTCGATTCCGAAGAATCGTATTTAGGTTCGAAAACCTAAAATTTACTTAGTTGCCACAGCTTGCACATCCAGGAGCTGCAACGGTTCCGCCACAGCTTGCACATCCAGCGGATGCACCAGCTTGGTAAGCAGGAACGGCAACGTTGGTTGGAACAGCAACGCACTCGGTGACCTGAACGGCACGTTGAGTGGTTACAGGAACGCAAACGGTGAAGGTTTCAGGAACTTCTTCAGTAACGGTGTTGTAAACCGTTTCTTGTACTTCGCGAGTACGTTCTTCTGGAACCATAACGGTGAAGTTAACGGTCCGTTCACGTTGCTGAGCTTCCACACGATTGGTGGTAACGGTACGAGTACGCTCTTCGGTGTTGTAGGTGGTTACAGGCACTTTGCGAGTGCGAGTTTCCATCTGCATCCGAGTCACAGGAACCTTGCGGACACGTTGCTCGACACGGCACTTGGTGACGGGGCGAGTACGTTCTTCCATACGGGTTTTGCGAACGGCGACGGTACGGGTACGTTCTTCGGTGGCGCACTCGGTGTAAGTAACGGTCCGAACACGATCTTCCCAGCGAGTCTTGGTGACAGGAACTTCGCGTTCACGAGTCTGGCATTCCAGGACGGTGTAAGGAACTTCCTTAACTTGAGTTTCCAAACGAGTCCGGGTGACAGGAACTTCGCGGGTACGAGTTTCGCAGGTCATACGAGTGACTTCGCGTTCACGTTCTTCCATGCGAGTCTTGGTCACAGCAACTTTACGAGTCTTCTGCTCGGTTTTGTACTTGGTGACGTTGACGGTACGCTCACGGGTTTCCGTGGTCATACGAGTGACAGGAACTTCACGAGTCTTCGTTTGGCACTCGTTGATCGTGACGGTGTAGGTGTAAGGAACTTCGTGAGTCTGACGTTCGTAGGTCGTGACAGGAACCTGTGTGGTGACAGGATTGCTGACGTAACGACGACGAGTCACGGTACAACCAGCGTTGCCAGCGTGTCCAGCGTGAGCAGCCGAACCACAACCGCCACAAGCACTTGCACATCCGCCGCATCCGCCACAAGATCCGCATCCGCCACCGCAGTTGCTTCCACAACCGCTACCGTAAGCAACGCCACCGTTGCCACAGGTGTTGACTGCAGGAGCTGCAGCAACAACTTGCTCGGTAACCCAGTGACCTTGTTCGCAGGTGACTTCACGCATGGTGGTCACAGGAACGCACTTGGTTACGGTACGAGTCCCTTCACGAACTTCTTGACGAGGAACGTTCACCTGGTAAGTCTGCGAAACCATTTCGGTTACAGGAACCTGAACGGTGTAGGTCTGCTTGACTTCTTCGGTGTAAGGAACCTGTACCGAGTAAGTCTGGTCGATTTCTTCGGTGTAAGGAACGCAAACCTTGTAAGTCTGAGTTTCCGTTACAGGAACCGCGACCTGATAGGTCTGGGTGACGGTTTCGGTGTAAGGAACACAAACCTGGTACTGAACGGTACGAGTCTTCTGGACAGGAACCTGAACTTGATACGTCTGTTTTACGTTTTCGGTATAAGGAACAGCAACTTTGTAGCTTTCTTCACGCTGCTTCTGTACAGGAACCTGCACGGTGTAAGCTTGCTCGACGTTCTCGGTGTATGCAACGCATACGCTGTAAGGAACCTCTTCGGTGTAAGGAACCCGAACCGAATAAGTCTGTTCGACTTCTTCAGTCACAGGAACCGCTACCTGGTACTCTTGCTCTTGTTCGGTCGTAACCGGAACCTGAACGTTGTACTTGACTTCTTCGGTGTGAGGAACACATACGTTGACCGTGTAGGTCTCGGTGCGTGACTGGGTCTGAGGAACGTTAACCGTGTAGGTCTGCTGACGGGTTTGTACCGAAGCAACCTGACGGGTTACGGTCCGCATACGCGTCTGGGTTTGACGCTGATAAGTGGTGGTCGGAACCATTTCGGTGCGAGTGACGCGCTGCATGGTGTACGCAGGAACCGTTGCACATCCATCAGCGACGACATATCCACCTGCAGCAGCACCACTGGTGCTACCGACACAACCGGAGCCAGCGGTGCAACCACTGCAATCTCCGCACTGGGCAAAGGCTTGTCCGGCAACCAATGCGGTTGCCAACAAACCAAATGCCACGCTCATAAACCGTGATCTCATGAAGTAAACCTTTTTTTGGTGTCCCGCAACGCCAAGGTGCAATGTAGCTGGCAGGTACAGAACGAAGTAACGTGGAAGTTTAACGGCTGCGTAGCTTGGGCGAGGTGCCCGCGCCTTTGAATTTAGACGGATAGGATGGGGTGTCAACCCATTACCTATTGAGTGGTTTAGGAAAACCAGGAAAAATAGCCACAATATACCACACGCGGTCAGGCCCCATAAAATGACCTGCTAGCATCCCCCCTCTACAGCTCGGCGGAATCTTAAACTCGTGTAAAAACCAGTGTTTACGGCGCTTCAAGCCACTCCAGCCTGCTGGCCCCCCGCCCCTTCAGTCATCACAACATTACGAAAGTACTAAGGGCAAACCACCTCCCCCTCCGCTGCCACGCACCACCATCGAAGACACCTTCGCAAAACGCCAAGGACTAGGACCGCACCCCCAACCAACAAAAGAACCTCTGTAGGGCGTTTAGCACCCCATTTGTGAAGCAGCCACGCCCTTCCCCCTAGCCACCAAATCCCCCCCAAGACTTGCCTGTTGAAAATCAGGCCACAATGCATGCCGGATCAGGTCACGCCGGCGATGCCCGCCACGAAACGGACTCGAGTGTGAAGAGGAATCGCAAATGTCCAATGATGGACTCCGCAGGGATCTTTCAATTTCCATTTTCCATTTTCCATTTTGCTGCCTCTTACGCGGTCCGCTAAATCGTGTGCCGCGCAATGCAAAACAACCGAACCTTCTCGCCAGACCACCCCGCGTCCACACGAGACCATTGGCGCGGACTTCGGCTGCATGTCCCCCAGACGCACGACCGCCCTGACAGACCGCATCGCGATCGACCGGCACCCCGCATGGTTCACATCATCCGGCGCCTGGACAGCAAACCACGAGCGGTCCCCACCATGCGATCGGCTTTGGCATCTGCGGGCGGATCGATTCTGTTTTCGATGCGACGCACCGGACTGGGGTTCCTAACGCAAAACCAATCACAATCACCTGTGGGGACTCATGTTAAACTTTAAACAGTGGAATATGGTTAACGAAAGACGTTGGCATTGACAGCGGATCGTCCGTAAGAGTCACATGTGGACTGCAACGTGATCGCCCGGTGGCAACCCTTTGACGATGGAGCCCTTTCTGCCGTTGCGATTCTTAATCCATTCCGTCCCACAAAGACTCCCACGAAGAATTGACACCCTCAGGGGGGTCAATTCCAGACAATCCCACAGAATTGCCTTGGTTAGACGTGTCCCCCACTGCCTGATGTTGCTACCCTGTGAAACAACCTCTACGATTCAGGGAGGGCTGCCCACGCACGGTGGTGCTATGACGCCAATGGCACAACAGAAACTCAGGGGTGAGTTTTAAGATGAGCGCGCCACGCATACTATGTATCGGAGATTGCTCAGCAGCCGAATTCGGTGCCGCTGAAGCTCAAATAGTCAAGGTACAGACGGCGAACGAAGCGATTCATCGAATTGCCTCGGAATCGTTCGATGGCATCTGGATCGATCGCGAGCGTCTGCCTTCGGGGAGCGAGTTCTTACGTCTCCAGCAAAGCTCCAGCATGCTCCGCGACATCCCTGAAGGGGTTGCATTGTTGGACCAGACATTCCGGGTCTTGTGGGGAAACGCAAGGTTAACGGAATGGGCCAGCCCCTCCGCTTTGACTCCGGAAGGGAAAATCCAACCCAACATCAATTTCTACAGTTTGCTTGACCAGCCCGAGATCATGGGGCCTGATTTCTGCCCTTTCCACACGGCGCTGGCAACCGACCAAGAAAGCAGCAGCACGCTCCTCACCAGCGACAACCGCTACTTCCACGTCCATGCGGGACCGCTGCGAGACCCGAACTGGCCCAATCAACTAATTGTCACCGTCAGCGAGATCACGGACGAAATCCTCCAGCAGCAGAAACTTGCCGCGATCCATCAAGCCGGCCGCGAACTGGCCGACCTGCGGCCCGACGAGATCTTCATGATGGAGGTCGACGAGCGGATTGAACTGCTGAAAGAAAACATCCGTGCCCACCTGAGCGATCTGTTAAATTTCGAAGTCATCGAAATCCGCCTGCTTGAATTGGCGACCGGAAACCTGATCCCGCTCCTCAGCGTTGGCATCGACCAAGAAGCCGCCGACCGCCAAATCATCGCACACCCACGCGGCAACGGCGTCACCGGTTTTGTCGCCTCGCGCGGCGTCAGCTATATCTGCACCGACGTCGATACCGACCCACTATTTGTTCCCGGCGTCGCGGAAACCAAAAGCTCGCTCACCGTCCCCCTGATGCTGCATGACCAAGTGCTGGGGACGATTAACGTCGAAAGCCCCGAGCGTTCGGCGTTCAGCGAAGATGACTTGCAGTTTCTAGAAATCTTCGCTCGCCACGTCGCCTTTGCACTGAACACCCTGGAACTGCTGGTCGCCCAGAAAGCTAATACGGCTCAGCAAAGCTGCAACGCGATCCATAGCGCCGTCGCCCTTCCTGTTGACGAAATCCTGAACGATGCCGTCAACGTTATGGAACTGTACATCGGCCACTCCTCCGAAATGGTCGACCGCATTCGCCGCATCTTGCAAAATGCACGCGACATCAAAAACACGATCCAAAAAATTGGCCAAAAGATGACGCCGCTGGAAGCGGTCCCCGTCGGCGCTCAGGGACCTCAACACCCCACGCTGCGAGGCAAACGGATCCTGGTCGTCGATGGCGACGAAACCGTACGCAACGATGCCCACAACCTGCTGGAACGCTACGGCTGCATCGTTGAAACCGCCCACGAAGGACAGGAAGCGGTCGCGATGGTGCGCGGCAGCATCGGCAACGCAGACTACGACGTCATCATCAGCGATATCCGGCTTGCCGATTTCAGCGGATACCAAGTGATGTGCCGATTAGGGGACATCATGGAAAATGTCCCGATGGTCCTGATGACCGGATTTGGTTACGACCCCGGGCACTCGATCGTCAAAGCTCGACAAGCTGGTCTTCACCCCACCAAAGGGGTTCTGTATAAACCGTTCCGTCTCGATCAATTGATCGATGTCGTCGAAACGATCATCGCGACCAGTGACCGCGCCATCGCCGACGCGTAATGGCCGGGCAGCGGAGCGAGCGACCGCTGAACGGTTGTTCCGATCTGGCAAAGTCGTTCCGCCCCAGCAAAACGGCGCAACGACCGCCGCTAGTGGCGTACCGTCGCCAGACGGTGGTTCCGGATACCGTCACGTATTCTTTTCACGTTCCCCGCGAAAGAACGCTCCGTGGATGCCGCTTTCGCTCGAGAGACGAGATCCATTGGTGACGTATTGCCGGCCGATCCACGCTCTGGCGAGCGCCGTCGCGTGCCTGCCGCATATTGATTTCACGCCCCCACGACCGCACATGCGAACCGCAATCATTGGCACAACCTGCAAAAACTGTCTCTCATTGATCGATTCGTCTCAAAATGAAACAAACGACAAATGCCAGCCCCACCAAAGCAATTGACCTAAACCGATACCAACAAACAAGTTACAAAACGACACAAATTCCCAGGAACGTTTGGCACCGCAGTTGCTTCTAATAACTAACAAGAACCTCTGGGAAAACGTCATCTGATTTAGGACGAAATTAAAATGAACCGCATTGCACTAACCAGCCTTTTTACTTGCCTCGCATTGGCCGTCGTTTACGGCCAAGAAGCAGCTCCTGCCACCGGACCTAGCGGAGGCTATGGACCTGCGATCGCATACTCCGACAGTGGTTTCAGCTGGCTAGACCACAGCAGCACGTCGACCGAGGGAGCACTACGAGGGGCTGGCGCGTATGCCGAAGGGGTTGGCAAAGCGAACTACTACAACTCCCTCTCCGCGATGAACTACCAGGAAGCCTATCGCCGAGCGATCGAGAACTCGGTCAATAAAGTCGAAGCTCGTTACGCGAGACGCGATCTGTGGTACGACCACCAAGAACGCTACCGTCGCAAACCACTGGACATGGAGGGCTATCAGAAACTGGCTTCTTCGCGAAGCCCTGACCGTCTATCCACTGACCAGTACGATCCCCAGACAGGGCAGATCACCTGGACCTACCCACTGGATGCGGCCGTGTTCAAGTCGCATCGCGAAACGGTGCAGCAATTACTCGGTGCTCGGTCGGCGGACACGTCCGGCTGGGGAAGTCGCAACTACGACCAGATCCACGAAGAAATTGAAGCGATGAAGGGCATTCTTGAAGCAGGGCGTGACGGGATCGACAGCAATCGCTACATTCACGCTCTTCGGTTCTTGGAGCAAGTCGACTGGGAAGCTCGCTTCGCACCATCAGATGAAGTCCTGACTTCGCTGCAGAACTAATAATTAGTCGCTGATTATTCCCAGATATTCATAGCGTTTCATTGCGGTTCTTTTATTGAGCTTGGAGACCAATTGGTCTCCAAGCTTTTTTTATTGCCATCAACTTAAGCGTGGATGCTCTTGTATCGGAACTTACGAGGCTCGTCGCCCTGATCGCCTTGGCGCTCGCGTCGCTGGTTTTCGTAGGTTTCAAAGTTCCCTTCACACCAGTGGACGTACCCGTCCCCTTCGAAGGCCAAGATATGAGTCGCCAAGCGGTCCAAGAACCAGCGGTCATGGCTCGTAACCACGACGCACCCAGCGAAATTCATGATCGCCTCTTCCAGGGCTCGAAGCGTATCGACATCGAGGTCATTCGTCGGTTCGTCCAACAGCAGAACATTGCAACCTTGGCGTAGCAATTTGGCTAGGTGCACACGGTTCCGTTCTCCACCCGACAAATTGCCGACGCGTTTTTCTTGGTCGGGGCCTTTGAAGTTGAACTTTGAAACATAGCTGCGGGCGTGCATGACGCGTCCGCCCATATCAAATGTTTCATGTCCGCCACTGATTTCCTCGTAGACCGTTTTGACAGGGTCCAACGAATCGCGGCTTTGATCGACATAGCCCATCGTCACCGTCTCGCCAACGCGAAGGGCTCCCGAATCAGGATTATCCTGACCGGTCATCATCCGAAACAGCGTCGTCTTACCAGCTCCGTTGGGCCCAATAACCCCAACGATGCCACCGGCAGGCAAACGGAAGGAAAGGTCTTCCAGAAGCACCTTTTCACCGAACGCTTTATTTACTTTTTCCGCTTCGATCACGACTCCGCCCAGGTGCGGGCCCGAGGGGATCTGAATTTCCAAATCATCTGGTTGTTCATCGAACGACTGCTGGGACATTTCTTCGTAAGCCTTGATACGGGCTTTGCTTTTCGCTTGCCGCGCTTTAGGGCTCATCCGGATCCATTCCAGCTCGCGCGAGAGCGTTCGTTCGCGAGCCTTTTCCTGTCGCTTTTCGATCTTCATCCGCTTGTCTTTGTTCTCCAGCCAAGCGGTGTAGTTCCCTTCAAACGGGAACGCCCGAGAGCGATCGATTTCCAGAATCCACTGGGCGACGTTGTCCAAGAAATAGCGGTCGTGCGTCACGGCGACGACGGTTCCTGGATACTTGTGCAGATGCTGCTCCAGCCAAGCGACCGATTCGGCATCCAAGTGGTTCGTCGGCTCGTCCAGCAGGAGCAAATCGGGCTGCCGAATCAGCATTTGGCAAAGTGCCACGCGGCGGCGTTCACCACCGGACAGCTTGGTAACGTCCGCATCGCCGGGGGGCAGATTCATCACCTGCATCGCGATTTCGACTTGGCGATCAAGTTCCCACAGGTTTTCGGCATCGATGATGTCCTGCAGTTTCGCCATTTCGTCACATAGCTTTTCCATCTGGTCAGGGTCATCGATCTCCCCTAGCAGAACGCTAATTTCGTTGTAACGATCGAGCGTTTTTCGACGCTCTTGAACCGCCGTTTCAATGTTTTCTCTGACGTTTTTGGTTTCATCCAAATCAGGTTCCTGAGTCAGGTAACCGACCGTGTAACCTTTCGCCAACCGAGCCGAACCTTCGAATTCGGTATCCTGCCCAGCCATGATCCGCATCAGCGTCGATTTCCCTGCACCGTTTGGTCCCAGGACACCAATTTTGGCACCGGGATAGAAGGCGAGAGAAATATCGTTCAGGACGACCTTAGGGCCGTGTTTTTTTACGAGATTTTCAACTTGAAAAATGTAGTGTTGGCTCATTTATTCCCACTCGATAGTTGCGGGGGGTTTGCTACTGATATCGTAACAAACACGATTAACCCCTTTGACTTCATTAATGATTCGGGTGCTCATCTTGGCAAGCAATTCATATGGCAAGCGACTCCAGTCGGCTGTCATAAAATCGTCGGTATTGACGCTGCGAATTGCTACCGCATTTTCGTAAGTCCTGGCGTCCCCCATCACCCCGACACTCTGGACGGGAAGCAGGACCGCAAACGACTGACTGGTCTGACGATACAAACCGGCCGCTTTGATTTCGTTGACGACGATCTCGTCCGCTTCGCGGAGCACATCTAATTTTTCCCGCGTGATCTCTCCAAGGCAACGGACGGCCAAGCCTGGACCGGGGAATGGGTGCCGCCAAACCAGAGCGGGCGGCAGCCCCAGTTCTTCACCCAGACGGCGTACTTCGTCTTTGAACAGATCGCGTAGCGGCTCGATTAGCTCGAACCCAAGCTTCTCTGGCAGACCGCCGACATTGTGGTGCAATTTGATGGTTGCCGCGGGCCCGTCGGCAGCAGCTCCGCTCTCGATCACATCGGGATAAAGCGTCCCCTGCGCCAAGAAATGGGCATCCTCGATCGATTCGGCTTCGGCCTGAAAGCACTCGATAAAGGCGGCGCCGATGCGGCGTCGCTTTTCCTGAGGCTCATCGATTCCCTTCAACGCATCGAGGAATTGATCCTCGGCGTCGACGACTCGCAAATCGGCTTTGAAATGGTTTGTAAATTCAGAAATCACCGCACTCTGTTCGTCTTTGCGGAGCAAGCCATTGTCGATCAAAATACAGGTCAACTGCGCCCCGATCGCTTTGTACAACAAGGCTGCGACGACCGACGAATCGACTCCGCCGGAAAGCCCACAAATGACTCGACGCTGCCCGACCTGCTGACGCACCTGATCGATCAACGAATCGGCGAAATCCGAAAGGTGCCAAGTCCCTTCACAGCCACACACCCCGATCACAAAATTGTGCAGAACCTGGCTGCCCAGGGGAGTGTGCGTCACTTCGGGGTGAAACTGCATTCCAAAGATCGGAAGCTGCTGATGGGCGATTGCGGCGTACGGACAGGTATCGGTCGCGGCAAGCGAATCAAAGACTTCGCCGATCCCCGACACCTGGTCTCCGTGGCTCATCCAGACGTCCATTGTTTCCGGCAATCCGGCAAACAATTGACGCTCTTCGCCGATCGACAAGCTAGCTCGTCCATATTCACGCGTCAGCGTATGTTCGACTTGCCCACCGAGGGCTTCGCACATCAACTGCATCCCGTAGCAGATTCCCAGCACGGGAATCCCCAGCTCAAACAGCTTGGGATCACAACGCGGTGCCCCTTCTGCATAGACACTTGATGGGCCCCCGGAAAGGATAATCCCCTTCGGCTTTAATTCGGCAATCCGCTCCGCGGACAAATCATGCCGGACGATTCGACAATAAACATTTTGCTCACGGACGCGACGCGCGATTAACTGAGCATATTGCGACCCGAAATCGAGCACCAAGATGCATTCATCAGTAAATGCGTCGGCAGCCGATTCGGCGGGCGAATGATTAGGACTGGATTGGCTCATCTAAGGATGCCTCCGCAGCTAGCGAGAGAATCCCAGAGTATAGAAATCCCCTGGTTTTAACCCAAGGGGTGCCACAAATTCGGAACAACCCACGAAAAATGCCTCGCTTCGATTTCTCGAAGCGAGGCATTGCATGGACTCAGAGGACCTGATTCGTCCGTTTCCGACTTGTTTACTTGTCGGTGAAATCTAGGAACCACCAACCGTCATCCCATTCAAGGCTGACTTTACGCCATCCCAATGGAACCTGTGGGTAAGGGTAAAAGGGTCCGATGTACGGCCAAGCCGAAGGGCTGTACTGCTGTGGATAGCTAACCGCAGCGTAGTTCGGGTAGGCGGCGTAGCCAGGCCAAGCGTAGTTTGGCATGTATGGCTGGTCGTAGCGAGGCGAAGCCTGTCCCGCAGCATAAGGTGCCGAAGGAACGGGTTGCCCTTGCATTCCGCCGTGAACCATCCCACCACCTTGGTACGATGCCGCCATCGGTGCCTGACCAGGCATTGGAGCCGGTTGCATCGCTGGATGAGCGACAGGCTGAACACCCTGGCTCATCGAAGGATCATTCAAAGCGGAGATCGGAGTCGCTCCGGCAACCGCGATGTCATCCACAACTCGGCGTACTCCGGGAGTATTCCGAGCCAGATCGATGATCAGGTCTTTGTGAGCTGCCGAGCTGGTTTGGCCTTTTAGCAAGACTTCCCCGTTCGAAGTGGTCACATCGACGCCAAATCCACGCAAATGCCCTTCCTGCTGAGCTCGACCTAGCAACTTCACGATCGAACTGGTGACCGCTTGGTCAGCCGTTCCCTCTTCGTGAGCCGCAACAGGAAGAACCGCTTCGGGGCCCGCTACAGGAGCGTCATAGCCACGCTGGAAGTCGATCGCCAACGGATGAGGCAAAGCAACAGGGCTCGCCGTGGTAACAACCGGCTCGGCAACTTCTGCCTGCAAGGCGTCACGAAGCGAAAAGTCTTCTGCCTCAGCTTGCTCGACCTGAATCTGGTCGACCACGTTCGAAATTCCATCAACACCTTCAGCAGCTGACAGTACCAACTGCTTTTGAGAGGCTTGGCGAACCTTGCCCTTGAAGAGAACAACGCCCTCTTCAACTTTCATATCCAACTGAAACCCTTGTAAAGAACCAGCGTCTCGCTGAACTTTCAAGCGGTTAAAAATCTGTTCTGCGATCTCGCGATCGCCGGCCCATCCTTGGATGGGACATGTAGCAGCCAGTGCGAGCACCGCCGCTGCGAAAAAGAAACGTCGCATCGAATCCCTCCTTAGGTCCTCTGCATTGGCTGCTGGCCACGAACTCTGGGTCGTTGGTTGAGCCGCATACATTTAAGCATTCCGATCGATACGTCACTTCCTCTGCGGCGTATCGCGTAGTCCTCGTGAACTGACACAAGAAATGCTTGTCCGAAAGAATATGTCGACCGATTAGGGTCCTCTCTGGTAGGTTTTTTCCGATTTTATTGGTCACTCCTGTCATTATTGTTGTTCCGAAAATACCCAAGGGGCCGGATAACCGACAAGGTAGTCTGTAAGTCGCCTAGGTTAACGTGACGGGGTTAATGCTAGCTGAGGCTGGAGACACGGAGACACGGAGACACGGAGTGAAGGAGTGAAGGAGTGAAGGAGTGCCGCTGGCGGTGCGGACTTTAGGTAGCGGAACGGCGCGTGCTGTCCGGCTGTGGCTCCTGAAACCTTGCGGACGGCCAAACCGCTTGATGGCTGGCGATCTAGCGAGCGTCGCCTTTTGCTCGGGACACGAAAGAACAGGCAAGCAAAGAAAGAGCAAGCCAAGAATCTGGCTCCCCTCGCCCTCAAAACAAGCTTGCTTAAAACAGGTTCGATATTGAATCAACGGTTCGCCAGCTAGTTCAATTGACTGCGATCCGAAGGCTTGTTTTGGGGGAGAGGGGCTGGGGGAGAGGGGCCGACAGAGCCGGGCCAAGACGTGACATTCCCCCTTGAAACATGAGACGTTCCAGCAAGCAAGCTCCGCCAAACCAAACAAAGATGCAGAGACCACACGATGAGCTAGCATCCGAAGAGCCGGAAGCGGTCGCCGGAACGGCATCGCTGTCGCTCTTTGGTCCGGCCTACTCTGGGCGGCTCGCTCCGAACCTTTTTCGGCTCTATAGAGGCTGGCTGCCGTAGGGACGTGAACTGATCACTCCCTCTTCGGGACTGCTTGCGGTTGCATACAGCCGCTTGGGGATCCGCCCCGCCAAATAGGAAGCGGTCGCCGGAACGGCATCGCTGTCGCTCTTTGGTCCGGCCTACTCTGGGCGACTCGCTCCGAACCTTCTTCGGCTCTATAGAGGCTGGCTGCCGTAGGGACGTGAACTGATCACTCCCTCTTCGGGACTGCTTGCGGTTGCATACAGCCGCTTGGGGATCCGCCCCGCCAAATAGGCTTCGCGGCCGGCGATGGTCGCCGCTTGCATCGCCCGCGACATTCGCACGGGATCCCTGGCATGAGCGATCGCGGTATTCAACAGAACCCCGTCTGCGCCAAGCTCAAAAGCTTGCGAAACATCGCTGGCGGTTCCCACCCCTGCATCGATGATCACGGGATAATCCGGATCGTCGTCTTTTAAATACTCCAGGATGATCCGCAGGTTATTTTGATTCAACAGTCCCTGCCCCGAACCGATGGGGCTCCCCGCAGGCATAACACTCGCAGCCCCAGCAGCCTTTAACCGCCTGGCCGTAACCGGATCATCACTGGTGTAACAAAGGACCTGGAATCCGTCGGCGGCCAGCTCTTCGCAGGCTCGAATCGTTTCCACCGGGTCTGGCAGCAGGGTTTTCGTATCGCCCAGCACTTCCAGCTTCACCCAATCAGCTCCGGGATTTTCCAGAGTCCGCAAGATTTCACGCCCCAGCCTTGCCGCCCGCACCGCATCGGTTGCGTTGTAGCAACCAGCCGTATTCGGAAGCAGGATATACCGCTCCAGATCGAGGAAATCGAGAATATTCTGACCGGTCCTGTCGTACAGTTTTTCTCGACGGACCGCGACGGTCACGCAGTGAGCCCCCGATTGATGAAGCGAATCCCGCATCACCTCCATCGTGTCATACCGTCCGGTACCGACAATTAGACGGCTGCTGAGCGTATGCCCACCAACGGTCAGAGGCTTATCAATTGGCTCGGGCGAATCGCTGGAATCGGCTTGTCCGCCGACCGGGGGCTTGGAATTCACTTCAGCCCCCTCCGACCAACGTAACGACTTCGACTTGATCGCCTTCGTTCAGCACATAGGTATCGTGCTGATCGCGAGGAATCACGTCTTCGTTGACTTCGACCGCCAAATAATTTGGCGGCACATCGGCTAACGCGACCAACTGCACGATCGACGATCCGTCTGGAAATTCAGCCGTCTGTCCGTTCACGGTAACCTGCATGCTAAACCGAACTCAATTCAAATAACGAGGGTTAGTTCTTGTCGTCAAACGCGGCATCAAACGCGACATTGCTAGGTGCAAAGTCCAGTTTCTTGGTGAATTCGCACGCTTCGGTCGCACCAAAGGTCCGCTCCATCCCGCTATCTTCCCACTCGATGGAAAGCGGCCCGGTGTAGCCAATGACATTCAGAGCACGAATGATCTCTTCGAAATCGACATCCCCACGACCTGGTGAGCGGAAATCCCAACCGCGCCGAGGATCACCGAAATTCAAATGACTGCAGTTAATCCCCGAGCGACCATCAAGCGTGACACTGGCATCCTTGATATGGACGTGGAAAATCCGATCGGGAAATTCACGAATGAACTGAACGGGATCGATTCCCTGCCAGATCAAATGGCTGGGATCAAAATTGAAACCGAACTCGGGACGGTGCTCCAGCACTTCCAAAGCACGATGCGCCGAATGAATGTCAAAAGCGATCTCGGTCGGATGGACTTCCAATGCGAACTTGACGCCGCATTCCCCAAACACATCAAGAATCGGATTGAACCGCTCGGCCAACAAATCGAAACCGGCATCGATCATCGATGGAGGAACAGGAGGGAAGGAATAGAGCAGGTGCCAAATACTGCTTCCCGTAAACCCGTTCACCACTTCCACGTTAAATTTCTGAGCCGCTCGGGCGGAATTCATCAATTCTTCAGCAGCTCGAGCATTCACGCCCGCGGGATCGCCGTCGCCCCAAACGTAATCCGGCAGGATCGCTTGGTGACGCGAATCGATATTATCCAGGACGGCCTGACCGGCTAGGTGAGCACTAATCGCATGGCACTGCAGCCCCAACTGGTCCAGGGCCGCACGCTTTTCTTTGCAGTAATTGTCATCTTCCAAGGCTTGCTTGACATCAAAATGATCGCCCCAGCAAGCCAGCTCGATGCCATCGTAGCCAAAATCCTTGGTCATCTGAGACATCTCAGTAAACGGCAGATCGGCCCATTGGCCCGTGAACAAGGTGACCGGACGCGACATCGGCAAAGCTCCAAAAAAATTAACGAACTGCAAATGAACCATTCAGAGAGCATTCTGACGCCCCCCGGAAGCGATCGCAAGGACCGACTTATTTCACAAGTTCCGAAGGATCGACAACCGATTCCTCCGGAGCGGCTTCCGTCCGGTCCCAAAACGTCAAAGTAAAGAAGACCAAGATAATGGCCGCCATGATCGCGGGGGAAAGCCAAAAATCTTTCCACTGCCCCATCGTTTCCGCAAGCAAACCGGGATCAAGGCTTTCGGGAAGCTCACGAGAGAACATCTGCGTAAACTTTTGGAAGAAGCCCAGCTCCTCACCGGTCCCACGAGCCACCGAAAGGGCTTCGACATACTTGGCGGTCTGAACCTGTTCACCGTACTGACCAAATGTCAGGTTCAGCGGGATCACACCAAACAGACTGCCACCGGCCATGATCTTGTACCCGAAGAACATGCCGACCCCTTGGGTCAGAAAGACCAACAGCCCTTGAGCCTGCCCGCGAATCGCAGCGGGCGCTTTCTTGTCCGTATACATAAACCCGGTGACAAAGAAAAAGTCATAGCAGATCCCATGCAACGCCACGGCCAACAACAGCATCCAGGTCGTTTGATCGGGAGCTCCGTACGCGAACAAGGCGTATCGCAGCACCCAGCAAGCCATCCCGACCATGATCATCACCTTCACTCCAAGGCGACGGAAAAAGAACGGGATTAAAAGCATGAAGAAAATCTCGGACATCTGCCCGATCGTCATCGTCGCTCCGGCTTCAGCAAACCCCGTCTGATTCAAATAAGTCCCTGTCATCCCGTAGTAATAGGCCAAGGGAACACAGATCAAAGTCGAACAGAGTGCAAAAATGAAGAAGTTGCGGTCGGCCATCAGCTTCAAAGCATCAACCATGAACAGCGAACGCAAATCCATCGGCTGCCCCTTCAGCGGCGGAGGCGTGTGAGGAAGGAAGAAACAGAAGATCCCCAACGCGACCGAACTGACGGCTCCCAGCCAGAAAATATTGTAAGAGGCCGACCAACCTAACGCCCCCAACATCAGCCCCGCGGTGATCCAGCCGATGGTTCCCCAGACTCGAATCTTGGGAAACTGATCCTGACTAGGGATATGCGTGAACGCGATCGTATTGCCCAGCCCAAGCGTCGGCATATAGCAGAGCAAATGTGCCAAAATCAGCCAAACCAACAACTGCCCCGAACCATTCTCCGCCACCTGATAGGCATTAAAGCCATCGGAATCGACTTCGCCAGCACTGTTGGTGAACTGAGCCAGCGACTCCGTTGCAAAAGCCGACGCACTCCCAGCGACCCCCGGGACCATAAACATCAACAGGCCTCCGACCACCATCAGAACGCCCATCACCTTCTCCGAAGGGAAAAAACGGTCAGCGACCAACCCTAAGAACAAGGGAGCAAAAATCGCAGCGATCGGAGCCGCTGCATAAGCGCCTCCGATAAAGGCGCCTAACAGGCTGGAATCCATTGCCACCGAAAGGGTTGCAAACCAAGCTCCCCAAGCAAAAAACTGAAGAAACATCATGATCGACAGAAGGCTGATGATTAAAGAGCCTCCCTTGACCGCTTGAGAACTAGGAGACGGAGTGTCTTGAGATGCCATGACCGATGTCCGAATCTGGAGTGATAGGTGGGGAAGAAAGGAATGAGTGCCGCCAAACGCATCGGCGCAGCAACACTTGAATATCCGATGAAGCGGCGATTCTAGCCCAGTGACGGCTCGAACTGTTAGCACCTGCTAGCAAGTTTTTCCGGTAAACCAAGACTCTCAAGCAGATTCGTCAGTAGACCTTCCCTAAAGGGCACCATTGTGACGCTAGTAAATTGCCGGAAGTGCATCCGCCCGCTGCGGTCGCCGAAAAACAGCCGCACACCGGCTCACACAATTTAGCCTCCGAGCCCCTGCCTCCGAAAACAAACACACTCGCTCTCCTCGATGACCGGCTTAGGGATTCAATCGAAAGCGGAGAAAGGCTGTCAGCTTTCCGCTCCGCGAAAGCAGCTTCAAAGGAGCGTTCTTTCGCGGGGGACGAGCGAAAGGCGACAATCACTAGATCAACAAACCGTGACATCATGGGCCTCCCGCGACTTCCCATACCCCTTTTCTCTCCACCGATCTCCCCAAACCGCCCCAAACCGGCATCGTCCTCAAACAAACTTTCCTCGCCGCCCAAAACGAACCCGTCGGCGTGCAAAGACGTCCAAACTTCCCAATCCCACCCTAGAACCCATACAAACGTTCCTCCGAGGCTGATTCACCGGGGTTTCAACGAGACCGAAGGCGGCTAAATTTAGCGAATGAACCGCCGCTCGTTAAAAGTACCGAGAAAAGGACCCGTTTGCGGCCTTGCCGGTATGACCAGCCGCCGATAAACTCTGTGGTTCTTAAAAAGCCAGTAGAACTGCAACCGAATTCTCGAGGCATTTGCCTGAGGATCGTGCAGCAAATTAAAGCAACACACTTAGGGTACGAGTACACCACCATGGTCGCGCAGCGAACATACATGGCCAAAGCGGGCCAAGTGAATAAAAGTTGGTACGTCGTTGACGGCTCCGATGAAGTTTTGGGACGTCTGGCCAGCGATATCGCGGTGGTTTTGATGGGCAAGCATCGTCCTGAGTACACCCCACACGTCGATTGCGGCGATTTCGTGGTCGTGACCAACGTCGACAAAATCGGCATGACCGGCAAGAAAATGGACGTCCGCCACTACACGTGGTACACCGGCTACACCGGTTTGCGTTTGGAAAGCTACGGCGATCGCCAAGCTCGCAAACCAGAAGACCTGCTGATCCACGCGGTCCGCCGAATGCTTCCAAAAAACAAATTGGCATCTCAGATGCTGAAAAAACTGAAGGTCTACACAGGTCCTGAGCACCCACATCAAGCTCAACAGTGCCAACCACTGCAACGGACCAGCAAGAAAGTTTCCTAAACTTCTCCTGCAGACCGTTTGTCATTTAAGTCCAACAACCTACCTATCCAGCATAAATTCATACGATGGTCGCTGTCAAAAAAGACAAAATTAACGGAGACGCCCTCGGTACCGGGCGCCGCAAAAGCAGCGTTGCACGGGTTCGAGTTCGCCCCGGTGACGGTAAAATCACGGTCAACCGAAAAACGATCGCAGACTACTTCGTAAACGAACAACATCGCAAAGCGATTGCCGAAACGCTTGAAGCGGCTGGCCAAAGCGACAAAGTTGATGTCATCGTACGAGTGAATGGTGGTGGAATCACCGGACAAAGTGGCGCCATCCGAATGGGCCTAGCCCGTGCCCTTGTCAGTTTCAGCGAAGAACTTCACGACGAACTACGCGAAGGTGGTTACCTGACGCGTGATTCGCGAATGAAAGAACGTAAGAAACCAGGTCTTCGTGGTGCACGTCGTGCCACCCAGTTTAGCAAACGTTAAACACCGCGAATCTTTCGATTATCGAATCAGGCCAGCCAGCACGATTTTTCGTGGTGGCTGGCTTTCGTTATGGACTAGCAAAAGGAATTTCTCTCATGCAAAACATTTGGAAAACCCTCAGCCTAACGCTTGCCGCAATGCTCCTGGGCTGCTTGCTTACCAGCGTCGTCCTCAGCTTGCCAGCAACCCTCCAAAATGACGCAATCGCTCAAGCCCCAACCGCCGCACTCTCCCGCCTAAATAATTCGACGGCACTCGACCTGTCGGAATCGTTTCGAAATGTCGCCGATGCGATGCGTCCAACGGTCGTCAGTATCCACACCCACGCAACCGAACAGGTCCGTGGCGGAAATGTGCCGCCCGGATTTGAGGACTTCTTCGGACAGCTTCCCCCCCGCTCGCGAGAACGCGAAGGACTGGGCAGTGGAGTCATCGTTCGTACCGATGGCTATATCCTCACCAACAACCATGTGGTCGAAGGGACCGACGAACTGGAAGTGGAACTGAGCGACGGGCGACGACTGGCGGCAAAGATCATGGGAACCGACCCGGAAACCGACTTGGCAGTCATCAAGATCGAAGGTACCAACTACGCGGCCGCCCGACTGGGCGATAGCGAAGCGATTCGGGTCGGCGACTGGGTGCTGGCGATCGGCAGCCCCTTTGGACTGGAACAAACGGTTACAGCCGGGATCATCAGCGCCAAAAATCGAGTCCAAGGGATCGTCGGCAGCGGCCAAGGAATCGAAGATTTCCTCCAGACCGACGCCGCGATCAACCCCGGCAATAGTGGTGGCCCCCTGGTCAACCTGCAAGGCGAAGTGATCGGCATCAACACCGCCATCGAATCACGCAGCGGTGGCTCCAATGGAATTGGCTTTGCAATCCCCAGCGGCATGGCAAGCATGGTCGTCACCTCGATCATCGAATCAGGCGCGGTCCAAAGAGGATTCCTCGGAGCCCAAGTTGGCGACCTAAACGAGCAACTGGCAAAGGAATTTGGAATCCAATCCAGCACCGGGGCACTGGTCATCAGTGTCTTGAACGATCAACCTGCGGCCCTCGGAGGTTTACAACCCGGCGACGTTGTCACATCGATTAACGGGAAGCGGATGAGCTCCGGGACCGCCGTGCGCAACCACGTCGCCTCCCAACGCCCGGGCAGCGTCCTGAAGATGCAAATCACGCGCAACGGGCAACCCCTGCAACTGAACGTCACCCTGGGAACCCGCAGTCGCCAAGCAATGGCAATGTTCAAACCTGGCGACGCGGGGATCGGAGCCATCCTCAGGCCGATCGACCCACAACTGGCGCAGCAGCTTGGCTACACGAACCTGGACACCGGATTAGTGGTCACTCGAGTCGAAAAAGGGAGCCTCGCTGCAAGATCAGGGCTAAGCATCGGAGATGTGATCGTCGCGGTCAACGGACGTCCCGCAGACACCGTGCAGGTCCTGCGAGAAGCGATCGAGCAGACACGAGCAAAAGAACAAGCCAGCCGGATCGTTTTCCTAAGCGGAAACGCAAGACGAGAGATCATCATCCAACCTTGACCGTTTCCACAGGGAAACGAGCGGTTTTCTGCGAGGCGATTTTGCAGTGCAGGCCCCGATAACGCCCCGCATTTCAAGCGGTTATGTCACGCCTTGCCTACCTCTGTCGGCCCCCTCTCCCCCAGCCCCTCTCCCCCAAAACAAGCCTTTGAATCGCATTCAACTGAACTAGCTGGCGAACCGTTGATTCAATATCCAACCTGTTTTTAAGCGAGCTTGTTTTGAGGGCGAGGGGAGCCAGACTTTCTTTGCTCATTCTTTGCATGTCCCTAGCGAAAGCGCCCTGGAGGGAGCGTTCTTTCGCGTGGGACGTGAAATTTATAACTGACGAAAGTCTGGCTCCCCTCGCCCCTAAGCAAGCTCTTTGTTGCGGAGGAAATCTCTGCTAGTTCATTGCGTGATCTCTGCCTCTTTGTTTGGCTTAGCGGGGCTTGCTTGGGGGAGAGGGGCTGGGGGAGAGGGGGAGATTTCCAGGCGGCGATTTTGCAGCGAAGACGCGGTGAACGCCCCGCATTCCAAGCGGTTATTCCACGCCTAGCCCAACGCTGTCGGCCCCTCTCCCCAAAAACAAGCTTTTGAATCGCCATTAATTGAATTATCTGGCGAACTGTTGATCCAGGATCAAACCTGTTTTAGGCGAGCTTGTTTTGAGGGCGAGAGGAGCCAGACTTTCTTCACTTATAAATCGCACGTCCTTGCGCCGTGCCGCTAAAAAAAGGGCAGGGCCGGTGCGAACCGGACCTACCCTTGCTTTGCACTCTTCGAAAATCTGCGATCCTCTAGGACTGCTCGATTTCCCAGCCTGGTCGGTAGGCTTCTTTGATGAGAGCCTGTGCCGCTTGATTATCGCCGGTCGAGAGGGCTTCGGCGTCCCAGTCAAAGTTCCCCGCTCGATAGGCGACGTTCCCCAACAACACGGTTTCGGCCATCGGCCCTGAATAATCAAAATTGCACGTCGCCGCTTCACCTCCGCGACATGCATTCAACCACTCATTGTGGAAGCCTGGCGAATCAGGAATGAACTCATCAGGCGACTTGTAATCGGCGAACTGATCCTCTGGCAACAACTGTCGCTTAGAGAACCCGCACAGCAACATTCCCTTTGAACCGATCATCAAAGTGTTATTGCCCGAAGCATCCAGCCCCTTTTCCTTCAGGATCGGAGGCGTGCCATGGTACCAGTGCAATTTCACGGCTCCTCGCTTGCCAAGGGTTGCATGGTCGTCGATCGCAGGGAACTGGTATTCAACATGCATCGCCTTGGGAGTCCGCTCGGCATCGGGCTCCGGGCCACTTGCCTTGATTCGGGTTGGCTTGGTCAACTGCAATGACCAATAGGGGATATCGAGAATATGGCAGCCCCAGTTGCCGGTTTCTCCCGTCCCGAAATCCCACCAAAAACGCCAGCCATAAGGGCAAATCGTGGGGTGATAGGGACGCGGCGGATTGAGGACCGGACCTCGCCACAGATCGTAATTCAGCTCCGGAGGAACCGGAGGATTGTCGGTCGGGAAATCGGGCATCCCACGGCTCCCGCCAACCCAGGAATGAACCTCTTGGACTTCACCAATCGCTCCGCTCTGAACCCACTCAACCACCCGGTGCATGTTGCTCATTGCATGCCGCTGCGAGCCCAACTGAGTCGCCAAACCTTTGGAGCGAGCGAGTTCGGTGAGCGTTCTTGTTTCCCAGACGTTGTGGGCGAGCGGTTTTTCCAGATAAACGTTAATCCCCAACTGCATCGCGGCGTAAGCGGGGTGAAAATGCGTATGATCAGGCGTGCTAATAACCACACCGTCCAGCTTGCTTCCGAACTGGTCAAATAACTTGCGGTAATCCGTCAGCTGCTGAACATTCGGGAAAGATTCAAACGTCTTCCCTGCACGCTTTGCGTCGACGTCGACAAAGGCGACCATATTCTGGCTTTTCACGCCACTCACGTTCGCCGCCCCTCGTCCTCCAACGCCAATACAGGCCAAATTCAGTTTCTCATTGGGGCTTTCCGCTGCCGACAGTCGACGACCGGCACCCCCGTGAACCATCAGGGCTCCGGCTGCCATCGAAGTCAGCAAAGCATTTCGTCGATTGATTTTGCGATTCATGTTGCAAGTATTCCGGGTGATAGAAAAAGAAAGAGTTTGATACTCTCTATCATACCACGCTCACTACCGATCTGTTTTGAACGCGCAATCGATTGATGACTTCCAATATGTCACAAGACTCCACGCTGCCGGACGCCCCCGAAGCCAACGATCGCCCTTGGGAGGATCTGCTTCGACATGCCCGTAGCGGGGATCCCCAACAGCTAACCGATTGCGTCGAACAGCTCTCCACGGGCGACCAAGCAAGAGCCCTCAGCCGCTTGAGCGAGGACGAACGCTCCGAGGTCCTCACAGCCCTTTCTGCCGAAGAAGCTGCGGAACTGATTCGTTGCCTGCCCGAAATGCAAGCAGCAAACACGATCGGAATGCTGCAGGTCGATACAGCCGCAGCGATCGTTCACGAACTCCATAGCGATGAACAAGCCGACGTTCTGGGCGACGTCAGCAGCGAGCAAGCCGAAGCGATCCTACAGGCTTTACCCGACGACGAAGCGGCCGCCGTTCGCGAACTGACATCCTTTGCGGACGATGTCGCTGGCGGTTTGATGATCTGTGAAGTCCTGCGGTTTCATGAAAACATGACGGTCGCCGAAGTCATCCATCAACTGAGTGCCAACGAAGACGAATACAGCGACTTCGACGTTCAGTACGGCTATGTCTGCGACAGCGAAGACCGTCTGATCGGCGTGATCCCAATGCGCAACCTGCTGTTCGCTAAACGATCCGAACGGATCGCCACGATCATGATCCGCAACCCGTTGTCTGTCTTCGATTCCACCTCGCTGGAAGACTTGGTCGAATTTTTTGATGACCACTCTTTCCTGGGGGCACCGGTGATCGACGCGGGTGGCCACCTGCGAGGGGTCATCCATCGCGATGCGGTCGACTATGAAGCGACTCGAGCAGTCGAAAGTGATTACCTCAAGAGCCAGGGGATCGTCGGCGGTGAAGAACTTCGCACAATGCCGATCTGGCTGCGAGCCCGACGACGGCTCAGCTGGCTTAGCATCAATGTCTTCTTGAACCTGGGGGCGGCCAGCGTCATCGCAATGTTCCAAGACACGCTGGAAGCGGTGATCGCCCTGGCGGTTTTCTTACCCATCATCAGCGACATGAGTGGTTGCAGCGGAAACCAAGCGGTCGCCGTCAGCATGCGAGAACTCTCCCTTGGGCTGGTCCGCCCCACCGAAGCCTTTCGAGTCTGGTGGCAGGAGGTCAGCGTTGGCCTGATCAACGGTACCGTCCTCGGGTTGTTGGTGGCCCTGGCCGCGTTTGTGTTTAATGGCAATCTCTATCTGGGATTGGTGGTCGGAGTCGCCCTGCTAACCAACACGATCATCGCGGTTTCTATCGGCGGGACGGTCCCACTGCTACTCAAACGCTTCGGCGTCGACCCTGCAGTCGCCAGCGGCCCCCTGCTAACAACCGTAACCGACATGTGCGGGTTCTTTCTCGTTCTGGGAATGGCAACCCTGATGCTATCCAAATTGGTAACCCCATAGGCTGAAACGCCAGGCTTGCCTGCTTTCGCCAAGCAAGCAGAACGTCGGCCGTAGCGTCGTCTCTCCGGGAAGAAAAAAGTATTGGTGACGTCGCTACCGTCGCCAGACGGTGGTTCCTGCTGCATTGCTGTCACGACCAACCGTAGGTAGCGTTTGCGGCCGATACTTTTGCAAGGGATGCGAAAGTCGACAATCACAAAACCGACAGACAACCTAGCGAGGGAAATACCTGAAATTTTGGGCGAATACGACAGGACGTCTCGCGATGATCCGCTACAAAGTAGCGAATCGATTTTGCAGCCCAGCGGCGCGGCTCGCCCGCACCTCAGACACCACCTAACCTAAGGACTGTTTTTCTTACATGAACTCCCCATCTGACATTGATCTAAGCGATTTTGAATGGAATGTCATCGTCCGCCCGATGCGAATCGAAGACTATGACGCTCTGGTTGTCCTGCAAAAAAAATGCTTTGCTGATATGGAGCCATGGGGAAAATCCCAAATTGAAAGCCAGCTGAAACATTTTCCAGAAGGCCAATTTGTGATCGAAATCGACGGCCGAGTCGCCGCTTCCTCCAGCAGCTTGCTGCTGAACTACGACGACAACCTCGAATGGCATGACTGGAAGAAGACCGCGGATTCGGGCTTTATCAGCAATCATCGTCCCGACGGAGACACGATGTACGGGATCGAAATGATGGTCGATCCAGAATATCGCGGGATGCGACTCTCCCGCCGCCTATACGCCGCACGGAAAGAACTATGCCGACAACGACAGGTCACCCGGATGATCATCGGCGGCCGCATCCCTGGATACTGCAAACATGCGGAGGAGATGAAACCAAGCGAATACGTTGAACGTGTCATTAACAAATCGCTATACGACCCTGTCTTAACCGCTCAAATTGCAAACGGCTTTGCCCTTCAGGGACTGATCCCCAACTACCTCCCGTCGGATGTCGAAAGCTGCGGCTATGCGACCTTTCTCGAATGGAAGAACCTGGACGTCCAGGTGGGATCCGGCCGGCGATTTCGTCGAAACGTCCAACCGGTCCGAATCGGTGCGGTTCAGTATCAAATGCGAACAGTCGCCAACTTCGACGAATTTGCCCAGCAAGCGCGCTACTTCGTCGATGTCGCTGGCGATTACAAATGCGACTTTTTGCTATTCCCTGAACTCTTCACTTCGCAGCTTCTCTCCTGCATGCCGCCTCAGCGCCCCGGCACTGCGGCTCGTGCACTCGCCGAATTCACGCCCAAGTACCTCGAACTGTTCATCGACATGGCGGTCTCCTTTGACTGCAACATCATCGGAGGTTCGCAGTTCGTTGTAGAGGACGAACAACTTTACAACGTCGCGTTCCTTTTTCGTCGCGATGGGAGCATCGAAAAACAGTACAAGCTGCACATCACCCCCAGCGAGCGACGTTGGTGGGGTGTTATCGGCGGAGACGCGATCGAGGTCTTTGATACCGACTGCGGCCCGATTTCGATCCAGGTTTGCTACGACGTTGAATTCCCCGAACTGGGACGTATCGCCGCTTCCAAAGGGGCGAACATTATTTTCGTTCCGTTCAACACCGACAATCGACACGGCTACATGCGGGTCCGAACCTGTGCCCAGGCTCGCTGCGTCGAAAACCATGTCTACGTAGCGATCGCCGGTTGCACGGGCAATTTGCCGTTCGTCGAAAATGCCGATATCCACTACGCCCAAACGGCGATCTTCACCCCTGCCGATGTCGTCTTCCCTCGCGATGGGATCGGAGCCGAGGCGAACCCCAATATCGAAACCGTGATCATTCACGATGTCGACCTGGAAGTTTTGCGACGCCACCGCCAACAAGGATCGGTGCAGAACTGGCGTGACCGCCGAACCGACCTCTACAGCGTCCGGACGCACCGCGGTGAAGGAGACTGCGACGCACCGTAAAAGGAGCCCCCGGCGTCAGAATAAACGTTAGAATCTTCGGTACTCCCTCCTTCATGCTCCCCACCGAGGTTCCGCGATGTCAAACAAAATGCCGATCCTATTCAGCCTCCTTCTTTTTGTCGCGGCAAGTCCAATCCTTGCCGCCGACGCGGTCCCCGCGACCTGGCAAGCCGGTGCCGCCCGAGCCACGATCACTCCGACTCACCCGATGCCAATGTCCGGCTATGCCAGCCGGACCGACCCCGCTTCGGGCACACGTACCGAACTGTGGGCCAAAGCCCTTGTCCTCCAGGACGCAACCGGCAACCGTGGATTGATCCTGACTCTTGATTTGGTTGGCATCGACCGCAGCTTATCTTCGGCAATCTGCGCCGAACTGGAAGACAAATTGGACCTAAAACGGGAACAGATCGCAATCTGTACTTCCCATACCCACACCGGCCCCGTCGTCGGAAAATTGCTTGGCACGATGCACTATTCGCTCGCGTCCGAAACCGAGCAAGCCAGCATCCAAAAGTACACCGAAACGCTTCAGAAAACGATTGTCGAAATCAGCGAACAGGCGGTTGCCAACCTACAAGAATGCGAACTTGCCTACGGACTTTCCACCGCGACCTTTGCCACCAATCGTCGCGACAATCGCCCCGAATCAGAGGTCCCCAGCCGGCGAACCGCAGGCACCCTGGCTGGACCTTTCGACCACAGCGTCCCCGTCCTGACGGTCCGCGACAACAACAACGAATTGCAAGCGATCCTATTTGGCTATGCCTGCCACGCCACCACCCTTGGTGATCAACTTTGGTCCGGAGACTATCCCGGATTTGCACAACAAGAATTGGAGACCATCTATCCGGGTTGCCAAGCGATGTTCTGGGCAGGCTGCGGTGCCGACCAAAACCCACTCCCACGACGGACACCTGAATTGGCCGCACATTACGGGCGCCGCTTGGCGACAGCTGTCGACGCAGCCATCATGACGACCGAAATGCTGCCGCTTGAACCAACCCTAAAAACAACCTACAGCGAAATCGATCTAGCCTTTGGTACCCTTCCTACCGAAGCCGAAATTGACCAACAGATTCAATCCAAAGATCGCTTCGTTGCCTCTCGAGGAAAACAACTGAAACAGCAGCTAGCCGACAACGGAAGCCTAGATGCAACCTATCCCTACCCGATTCAAACCTGGAGTCTTGGTTCGCAACTGCAATTCGTTTTCTTAGGTGGCGAAGTGGTTGTTGATTACTCGCTTGCCATCCAAGCAACACGTGAGCAACCGACGTGGGTCGCAGGATACTCCAACGACGTGATGGCCTACATTCCATCGCGCCGAGTCCTCCAAGAGGGAGGCTACGAAGGGGGAGGAGCCATGGTCTACTACGGCCTTCCAACCGCCTGGGCCCCAACGGTCGAAAAACAGATCATGGACGAAATCAAATCGCAACAGCGCGTGGTACAAGTACCAAGCGAAACGCCCACGAGCAAGTAATCGCCTGCGAAGGTGAAACGCAAAAGGGTGGGACGTGCAGCAGGAACCACCGCCTGGCGACGGCAGCAACGTGACTGCCGTCGCCGCGCTCGCCAGAGCGTGGACAGACCGGCAATACGTCACCATTAAATTTCACGTCCCCTGCGAAAGTAGCTTCAACAGAACGTTCTTTCGCGGAGCGAAAGGCGACACACAACTTTAGACGCGGATCCATCGCCTTAAAAGCAATAGCGAAACCAGATGGATCAGGCCATAAATCGCCAACCCAACGGCTGCACTGGCGAACATGGCGGCGATCAGCGAGGCGGTATGTTGTTGATTCAACCAACTAAGCATCAAAGTTCCCAAACCGTCGTGACTACCACCAAAACCGATAAAGAAATCTCCGACAATCGCGCCGATGACCGCCAGCCCACCGCTGGTGCGAACTCCCACTAAGATCGCTGGCACCGCCGCTGGAAGCCTTAATTTCAATAGCGTCTTGATGCGTCCGGCTCCGTACAGCCGAAACAAATCCAGCCCCGCCGAATCGGTCGCCATCAATCCCGCCGTCACACTATTGATGACCGGAAACAGACTGATGATTACCACTACATACACGACCGTCCTGAACTGATACCCGCTCCACGTGACTAAGAGCGGAGCGATACCGATAATGGGAACCGTTTGCAAAAACATCACATAAGGGAAAAAGCCAATCCGCAGCGCACGGAACTGGCTGAACAAAATCCCAATGATCAACCCGATGGTCACGCTAAGGCATAACCCAACCAGCGCCGCCCAGCCTGTCATCAAACTGCCCTGAAAAAGCCGTTCGCGATTCTCCCAAGCCGTTTGCAAAACCTGGCTCGGTGGCGGCAACAGGATGGGATGAATATTTCCCCAGCGAATCAGTCCTTCCCAGGCAAGGACCAAGCAAACCGCGACGACCGAAACCGACAAAAAGGTTTCCCAAAACCGATAGGGATTCTGGCGGGATCCAAGGCCAGAGGACATCCGATTTGATGAATTCGCAATTGGCATCGCTTACGAAGTCTCCTCCAACAATCCTGAAATTTCCGCAACACATGCGAGATGATGTTCGCTCCGGAAGACTTCGGGTTTGCGAGGATACTTCGAATCGACAGCGACTTGCCCCACAACGCCGCCACGATTCATCACCACCACACGCTGCGAAAGGGTGACGGCTTCTTGCAAGTTGTGCGTGACCAAGACAACCGTCCGCCCTTGTTCCATCCAAATCTGTTGTAGCATCTGCCCCAGTCGCTGCCGAAGCATGTCATCAAGCGCAGCGAATGGTTCGTCCAACAAGAGGACCGTCGGTTCGGTTACCAGAGCTCGGGCAATGGAGACCCTCATCTGCATGCCACCGGACAACTGATCCGGCCGCTTCTCGAAATCCTCTGGCTGCAGCCCAACCTTTAACAGCCACTCCGAGGCGATTCGCTTCCGTTCATTCGCCGTCGGCCGCTGCGTCCCCTGCAACAGTTCCAGCGGCAAAGCCACATTCTGCCAAGCCGATCTCCAGGGCATCAACGCTGCCCCCTGGAACACAAATCCCAACCCACCACGTCGAGGCTCCACCGCCGGCTCCAACTGCAACGTGCCGGAGGTCAGGTCTTGCAGACCCGCCAGGCAACGAAGCAATGTCGTTTTGCCGCAGCCACTTGGCCCCGCGATGGCGACAAATTCTCCCGGCGAAACCGCCAACTTCAAATCATCAAAAGCAACCGATCCGTCTTGAAAACGAACCTGCATTTGCTGACCATCGATTGACGCCCCGAGGACCTTCAAAGGATCAAGACCATTGGAAGCACTCCCATTCGGTTCCGCCAAACCGTTTAGCTAGACAGTTGATCGAGGGCATCGAGCGACGCTCGAGCTCGCTCGATTCCGCCCATCTCTTCGATCAGTTCTTTTGCTTTCAGCAGTTCGTCCAGCGACAACTGAGCGGTCCCGGCAGCGGGGATTACGGATTTCGCAGGCCGGCCACGCTTCGAAGCACGCTTGGTGACTCGCTTGGTGGCAACCTTCTTTGGCCGTCCAGCACGCTTGGTCGTTTTGCCTCCCGTTGCCAATTGCTTAGAGCGAATCGTGCTGACGAACTGAGCGCTTACTTCCAGCCCTTCGGCCGCCAAAGCTTCCACGACTGCGCGAGGTTTAGCATTCGGATTGTTCTCATAGAAGGTTCGAATCGCTTCTGATTTATTTGGGCCTTGGCGTTTTTTGGCCATTGGTTCATTTCCTTAAAAAGTTGAAGTTACTGCGGGTGCTTCGTCAAATTTTGGAATCGAGTGTTTGCTGCGAACAGGGGGCTGAGCGTGAACACCGATAAAACACTACAAACCATAGTGTGAAAGGGTTTGCAACAGTGTCAATCAGACTGAACTTTCGCGAGCATTCTGCGCCCCTATCCGGGAAAACCAATGCTCCCCGTTTCATCACACTCCCCCAAGCGGCGGGGCGAGTATTGAATTCCGCCAGTTAATCCCCGACAATCGTCCTCCAGAGGTGATTCTATTCAACCGATTCCAGGCCTTTTCCTCAGCTTTCATGAGCTTTTCCCATGTCTTCAGCCCCCCTGAATTCACCAGATACTAGTCGGTGGGACCAAAACCATGGCAATTTTCTACTGGGGTTCCTGCTGATTCTACTATTGATTGGCGCCGCCCTGCTTGCCTACCAACAAAGCCGCCCCGCGCCGCAGCGTTTTGTTCCTCGCGTCGAAGCCACCGCCGTTTCCGATGAGGGAGATCCTGCCGAAGAAGAAGAAAGTCTTATGCTCACTCCCGCCCCTTCGGAACAAGACGCAACGCTCGAACCAGCCAGCACGGCTGGAGGGGATTCGCCTGAAGAAGAACCGCAGTAAACTGCTCAAAGCCAATTCCCCCCCTCCCTCCCGCTGCTATTCATTATGTGGTTTGAGCCCTTTGCGATTGTTCTAGCGCTCCTTCCGCTAGCCGCCTATCTGTTATTGCTAGGCACGATCCGGCTGTTCTTCCCGCCACTGGTCACCAGCGGTGGACGAGACCTAGTCGCCCTTGCGATGGCACTTGCTGGGATGCTGGCCGTCGGCCCCGTAGAATTATTCTTTCCAGGAGCTGCAGCCGCGCTCTTTGGACCGGCTGTCTGGCTGGCGATGATCCTGTTCTACGCCCTCCTAGTTCTGCTGATCGTGGTGACGATCCAGCCCCGCTTGATTGTCTACGGAGCCTCCGCCCCCGAAGTCGTGGAGCCGCTGTTTAAAGCCGCCCTGCGACTGGATGCCAAAGCCCAACAGGATTCACGGCAGCGCCAAGTTTGGCTGCCGACACTTGGTATCCGTCTCCGCATCGACGGGCACCGACACTTCGACACCTCGCAGGTCGTCGCATTCGAAAGAGACCTAACCCCGCAATTTTGGGCCGAGCTATTGGGCGGGCTGCGATTCGAAATGAAGTCGGCGCCGACCGTCCAACGGTACGGAGGCGCAGGCATGCTCTTCGTCGGAATGCTGCTGCTGTTGCTAGTCGCAAGCGTTGCCTACACACACCCAACCGAGGTAAGTGCAGGATTCAAAAACTGGCTGTGGCGTCAATAAAATTCGCCAGCGCGTATCGGTAAGTTGATGCGACCGGTAACAACCGGTGATGCATCGCCCCCTTGTTCTTAGCGGATCGGCGCGAGCCGACCGGCAAGTACGCGCGATTTCCAAAGCAGTGGCCGGACGGCTTGCGCCGTACCGCTAAGAAACGACTTGCACCAGAACACTCGCCGCCACCACTCGCCCGTTCCCCCTTCAAAGTTCTTTTCCAGAATTGTCTTGACCGGCAACCGAACTACTGTACTATTCATGCATGACACCTGTCGTTTGACGAGTGTCACTCAGGTATCGAACCCGATTTGAGGTTTGTGTGTAATGTACTTTTCCATCGACCCGTCCAACGGGGTTCCGATCTACGAGCAGCTTGTTCGACAGGTCAAATTTGCCGTCGCCGACAAGGTTTTGGTCGCTGGCCAGATGCTTCCCAGCGTGCGGAATTTGGCTCAGGAATTGGCGATCAACCCAAACACGATCTCCAAGGCCTACGCGCAGCTTCAAGCGGAACAGGTCTTGGAACCGCTGCGTGGCAGAGGCTTGGTCGTCCGCCCCGATGCAGTGAATCGGTGCACGAAAGCCCGTCACGAACTGCTGTCCGTTCGTTTGAACGCAGTCCTTGAAGAATGCCTCCATGCCGGTTTAAGTCGCGAAGAGGTGACCACCATGTTTGAAAAAGCACTATCCGCTTTGGCTTAACCCCACTCTTTTTGGTTTACGGAGTACGTACCGATGAATGCAGTGATATCCGTATCGCAAGTCAAAAAAGGCTTCCGGGGCTGTGACGCTCTTCGCGGCGTGAACTTGGAAGTTCCTCCAGGCGTTGTCTTTGCGTTGCTAGGAGAAAACGGAGCGGGCAAAACAACATTGATCCGAATCCTGACCGGATTCCTCGAAGCCGATTCCGGCGAAGCTCAGATCCTGGGGATGGATTGCCGAGCCCAAAGCTTGGAAATCCGCCGCCGCATCGGATACGTCTCCGACGCCCCGGCCCTTTATGACTGGATGACGCCCGAACGAATCGGCTGGTTTACCGCCTCGTTTTACCCTCCAGGTTTTCAGGCTCGCTACGAACAACTGCTCCGGCAATTCGAAGTCCCTGCTGGGCGTAAGATCCGTCACATGAGCAAGGGGCAACGTGCCAAGGTTGCCCTGGCATTGGCGGTTGCCCATGAACCGGACCTGCTGATCCTGGATGAACCGACCAGTGGCCTGGATCCACTGGTCCGTCGCCAATTCCTTGAATCGATGGTCGATCGAGCGGCAACGGGCCGGACGGTGTTGTTATCCAGCCATCAAATTGACGAAGTCGAACGGGTCGCCGACTGGATTGCGATCATGCGAGACGGCGTGATCACGCTGGTCGAACCGCTGCAAGAATTAAAAGAGGCGACGCAGCAGGTGCTGATCAGCCTGACCGACCCGCTGGTCGAATTCCCGATGCCAAACGGCCGGATCTTGAACCAAACGGCAAACGGACGTCAGCGTCAATTGGTTGTCCATCGCTTGGATCCCGACAGCTTGCAAGTCCTGCGGAACACCTCTGGAGTCCAAAACGTGGAAATCCGCACCCCGACGTTGGAAGAGATTTTCATCGCTTGCACCCGAGGCGATTCCCAGCCGATTCCCGCCGAAGCGTCGACTGGAACGTAAGCGTTGTTTTATCGTTTGTTCCGTCACGAATGTTACCACGCCTCGGTCGTGAACTGAAATCTGACGATTGCTTGGTGCTTTTCTAAAACGTGAGAAAATCATGATCCGTCCTCCCTCTCCGCTGCTCGCTTTGCTCTGGAAAGAATCGTGTCAAATCGCTCCCTTATTTATCGGAGCCATGGGGCTAGGAAGCATTCTCTTCCTAATTACCGCGATGCTTGACAACCCAAACAACTATGACACCCCTTACGGCATCGTCGCGATTGTTCTTCCCAACCTGTTTGCGTTGGGGGCTCCGGCAATGCTGATTGGCCATGAACAGGACACCGGAACGCTCGCTTGGTCGCGTACGTTGCCGATAACGTGGTCCCTGTCATTTCTAACGAAGTGGTTTGTCGCTTTGGCCGGATTGGTCCTGACATGGTGTGCAAGCCTAGCGGCCTATTATGCCCTTTCCAGTTCGTTCCGCCCTGGCGGCGTACTGGAATTCAATAACCAACCCGTCTACTTCCTGACGTTTTCGCTCGCCATGCTGGCCCTTGGTTTTTGTTTGGCGTGGTGGATCCGGCACGCCGTACCCGCCCTGCTTTGCCTGGTCCCCTGCATGGCATTCATTTCGATAGCGATCGATGTCTTTGCCAGCAGAATCGGCGGCAGTTCTATATCGACCACCAGGTACTCAGAACTCCCACTGGCCGTCTTCAGTCTGATTTGCTTTGCCGTTTCGGCATGGCTGGCGCGGCGAACCTGGATGCACCCTTGGACCAAGAGACGTCCCTGGAAAGAAGCCAAACCGATGCCGGTGATGCGGGCTTACTACCCTGCGGACATCGTCCCCCCTTTTCCACCCGACCCACGGATCGCGATGATCTGGCAGCAGGTTCGGCAATCACTGCCCTATACGCTGACCGCGGGTGCAATCGTTTTTCTAGCGACCCTGACTCTTCTTCCAAACGGCATTTCACCAAACGGCAGCTACTCTCCGTTGTTTGCGATCGGAACGGTTGCCGCTGCGCTCCTCTTAGGGGTTTCGGCCTTCATTACCGACAACACCAAGGGACGCTATCGGTTCTTCGCTGACCGGGGCATTCCCATCTGGCGAATCTGGTGGACTCGGCAGTTTTTTCCTCTGGTACTACTGGGCATCCTGATCGCCTGGACCGCCGTGCTTGTTTTGAGCTTAAGTCAAACGTTCAGACCCGGAGAGTACCTGCCAATCTTTTTCGCCCTTGTCAGCGTACAGATCGCTGGCTTTGTGATCGGGCAACTGACGGCATTGAGTGTGCAACGTCCGATCATTGCGATTCTATTGGCCCCCGTCAGCTTGGGAATCGCCATGTTCCTCACTGGCTTCCTGCTCTCTATCTATGGCTACCGATACAGTATTCATCTGCTTGGAGCCATCGCTGTGCTGACTTGGTGGCTAGCCACGCTCCGTCTGACTCGACGCTGGACGGAAGGGAACCGAACCTGGGGGTACTACGGGCGGTCACTCGGCTGGATCGCCGGCGGTCTGTTGATTTGCTTTGGCGGATTCTTTGGCATGCGGTGGATTACGATGCCCGCCGCCCTGCCGCAGTGGGAAGCTCAAATGGCGGCCCAAGTTCAAACGCTGCCCCCAGCTGGCAACACGTACGTCGTTGGAGGTTTTCAGCAGGCAACACAAGGAATGCGATCCGAACCATTGCATCAAATCATTGAGAATGAGGATGCCGTATGGATTAACAACTTAAATCCTGGCTACAGTTATAACTCCCTGTTTCAGTTCACGCTGAATCCCGATGGATCATGGCGGAAGCTCTCTCCTACGCTAAAGGCTCACTACCATGACACGATGGAAGCTTGTTTCCTTGTTATCGCTCGCCAACGAGCAAGTCAATTAATGCCCGCCTGCGCGAACGCGGACGAAATCGAATTCATTCTGGCGCGGGAATTAAGTGGACCAAACGCCTCTCAAAACCTCAGCGAGAAAGACCTACAGTCGTTCCGGGATCGTCTGGCCTCCTCCGACGAACGACAATCCGTTCGCCGTGCTGCAATCCTTCGAACCTGGCAACTCATCGAAGAAGATTATCAAGCGGGGCCGAAAGACAACTTCAATTTTTCCATGCAGACTCCCAAACATGTGTTAGGAATCGAACGCTTGCGGACCCATCGATTTCTCGAACACTATATGCACACATGCTACACAACGCTTCACGACCTTAGCCCTCAGGGACAGCTCCAACGAGACTTGGCATGGGAAAAATGGGCAAAGGAGGAGTATCCGCACAATCAGTGGATGAGCTCAGCCTGGCACTCATTTTGGACGGAAACGAACAACCAGTTCATCCAGCGTGCCAAGTCGATGCGATAGTCGCTACTGGAAGGAACGGCCTCTTTGTGGGATGATAAAGCAACCCTTTTTTGTCCCTCTCGGTAACCGGCAGAATCAACGTGGATCCTCAATTTTCATTAGACGTTCTTTCCCGCATTGTTCACGTCGCGACCGCAATCACGCTGGTCGGAGGAAGCATTTTCACAGCTTTTGTATTGCTGCCAGCAACCACTACGCTGGAAGACGGACCACGGCAAAAATTCGCCCAAGCGATCACAGGACGCTGGAAGCGATTTGTCCACATCGGAATCCTCTTGTTCCTAGTCAGCGGTTTGTACAACTACATGCAAGCCATCCCCAATCACAAAGGGGACGGGCTCTACCACGGGCTGGTCGGCACCAAGATGATCCTAGCCCTAGTCGTCTTCTTCATCGCCTCCGCCTTAGTAGGCCGCTCGCCGAAACTAGAATCGATTCGCCGCAACCGAGCGTTCTGGCTTAAAGTCCTGGTCCTCCTAGCCGCCGTGATCGTAGCCATCTCAGGGTTCGTCAAAGTCCGCGGTTTTTAGAACAACGTCGACCAGTTTGGCAAGTGTCGCCTTTCATGGAGCGACGGGCGACGCAAAAGGATTCACAGCTTCAGCGGACCAGGCGCGCACACGCTCGCCCCTCGTAGCTCGACACTCGTAGCTCCGCCTCTCGGGACGTGCGATTTACAAATGAAGAAAGTCTGGCTCCCCTCGCCCCCAAGCGAGCTCTTTGGGGCGGAAGAAATCTCTGCTAGCTCATTGCGTGATCTCTGCCTCTTTTTTTGATTTAGTGGAGCTTGCTTGGGGGAGAGGGGCTGGGGGAGAGGGGGAGATTTCCAGGCGGCGATTTTGCAGCGAAGACGCGGTGAATGCCTCGGATTTCATGCGATTATGCCACGCCTTGCCCAACGCTGTCGGCCCCTCTCCCCCAGCCCCTCTCCCCCAAAACAAGCTTTTGAATCGTTCTTAATTGAATTAGCTGGCGAACCGTTGATCCAGTATCAAACCTGTTTTAGGCGAGCTTGTTTTGAGGGCGAGGGGAGCCAGACTTTCTTCATTTGTAAATCGCACGACCCTCGTAGCTCCGCCTCTCCGAGGCGGAGAGCTTACAAAGCACGACCCTCGTAGCTCCGCCTCTCCGAGGCGGAGAGCTTACAAAGCACGACCCTCGTAGCTCCGCCTCTCCGAGGCGGAGAGCTTAACAAGCACGAGTCTCGGAGAGACTCGACTACGTGCCATTGCACCGAACCGGCTGGCAATGCATGGGAAACGATGAAATCGCATTTGATTGACCACATCCCCTTTTCGCCCGACACCTACCGCAGCGGGCGCAATTCGTAAAAGGCTCGCAGGCGATTCATGTAATCGATCGCCGGCGTTTCGCTTCGCAGCAGTTTTAATAGCTGGCTGGCGGTTGTCCTCCACTCCTTCGCAACCTGCTGCAGATCGCCTTGATACCGAACCATATCATCCAGCACCAATGAAATGACCGCGGGTCGCTGCGGATTCTGCTCGGCAACCCAGACGCTTCTTCCTGCGTGTTTTTTTCGCAGTTCGATGTCCGCCTCTTCGTCACTTTCCAGACAGCGGATAACCACCGCCAGATTCAATCGCAACCGCTGGACTGCGACGCTCCGGTTCTTTGCTTGACTGCGGCTCTCGGAGGCTTCTCCGGATACCTGGGTGGGTTGATGCACCAGCACGATAGCCGTTGACGTCTTGTTTCGATGCTGCCCACCAGGACCGCTACGACGCGTCATGGTTAACTGGCAATCTCTTTCGAAACGATCCAGAGGCTGACGACTTGGGTGGGGAGCGGAAACGGTCTGCAGCCAATCAGGTTTCGTATCGTTCACCATACAGAAAGGTACTCAGATGTTTTTGCAGTCGATTAAAGATAGAACGAGGTGGGGTTTGCAGCTTTGCGGTCACTCCCGCCCCCATTTGCCAACGAATATCCCGATCATTGGGTAGTCGACAGGATACCTGAAACTGCGTCTGAGTTCCGGTCGCCGAATGAGAGGATCGGTTCTGTGTCGAAATGGAATCGACCTGCAAGCGAAGAATTTGCTCAGGCGATTGATCACACCGAACCATTAACCGATCGCCAATCCGCACACGAGACCGCTGATCGGCGTCGATTTCCAGCACCACTTCTCTAGCGTTCGGATCACCGATTCGGCACCAATACCCGGCGTCCATCGCCCAGGCCCCTTTACTCCAGTGCAAAGACCTTTCGGCCCGCTTTTGGGTAATCTCGTCCGCCCACAATCCCGGCAGGGCGGCTTGATCGGTTTCCAAGACGGGCAACAACACCCCGTCGCACGGTGCAACCACCTGCAGGGCATCGATCCTTTTTGCCATCGCTTGATTTCGTTCGTCGAGACTTTTCAGGGCCGCTTGCTGCTGGTCCCACTGCGTCAACAATTCGGTTTGCTCAATCGCTCGTCGTCGCAACTGAACCGTTTGAATCTGCATGGTTTGCCACTGTCCGGTCACTTGGCGGGCTTGCAGGTTCAATTGCGGATTGTTCAATCGAACCAGCGTTTCTCCCTTGGAAACACGATCGCCGTAATCAAATCCGACTTCGGCGATCTGCCCACGATCGGGAAGGAAAACCGGAACCGCTTCCGTAACGTCGACGGTCCCTTTTGCGGTGAAGGAGTCGGGCAAGGGCCAGGCAAGCAGCGCGATCCCCAATCCCAAGGCAACCGCAACCAATGCTAACCGTCGCCCGTTAGCGACGTTTCTCCACTTACCCGCTCCGCGCACCGTGCCCCACATCCGCTTACCGGCATTCAGGGGAATTGCCAACAACATCACGCTGGCCAACGAAACGCCAAGGGGCCGCAGCGAAATCGCATCGGCAATCCCAACCAACCAGTAGGCGATCACCAGCACAATCATGGTCCGGTAAACGACCGCACCTAAATGGTATGCCGACAACCACCATTCGCGGATCCCGTTTTCGACAGCGGCGCGGTAACCGGGACCGGCCAAGCGTCGCATCACCACTCTTGAAAAAGCTTCCGATGCTTCCACACGAAGATTGGAACTGTCACATAGATCGGAAAGCACGTAATAGCCATCGTATCGCATCAATGGATTCAGATTAAACAGCAGGCTACTAACCCCACAGACAACCACAACATTCAACGCCGCAAAATGCAGCAGGCCAGCGTCACTCCACCACCAGACGACCATCGCCAAGGAAGCGATGATCCATTCGACATAGACTCCGGCCAGCATGATTGCGGCTCGATGAACCATGGAGGGCAAACGCCAGCTATCGGTTACATCACAGTAGGGACAGGGTGCCCCGCACAACAGCAAGATTCCAATCTGGCCGGGACGGGCCCCCAACCGGGAGCAAGCCGTTGCATGGGCAAGTTCGTGAATCGCCTTGGTGACAACCATCGTCCCCATTAACAACAGGGCGTTTCCGCTTGAAAAGAACTCTTGCAAACCGGGCAGATTGGCTTGGAACCGTCCCCAGTAGATCGGCACCGCCAAAGCGACCGCAGCGATCCACATCATCCACAGCAGAATCGCCAGCGGAGAAAACAGCCAACCGCTCCGGTCCGCCAACCAGCCTGCCAATCCAGCCGATTCAAGACCGGGCAAGCGAATCGAAAACAGTTGCCCCAATCCGCCCGCTCCTTTTTTGCGGCTTCCGTTCGGAGCATTCCCATTCGCCCGAGAACGGAGCAAGCCAGCCGAATCGAGCGCTGCCATCACCTCGGGGTCGTTGCCGGTTCCTCCGTGCGATAAAGATTCCCACTGCTCCCGATCGACACGCGTAAACGTTTTCGCCAGCGGATCCCAAACCAACACCTGTCGCTGGCTTGATTGCGGGGCTCGCAAGCGGACAACGTCTTTGCGGACGACAGGCGTCTGGGCTGACGAACGGCGCGAAACCGGTGTGGCTGGCGATGACATCTTTACCGCCTTTCCTGAAAACGTAATCCTTGCAGGTTTCCGCCACCGATCATTGGGTTGGCAACCGCCGCACTGGGATGCACCGTCATCTGGACCTCGGTACCGGGCAGCAATCGCCAATGCTGTCCGTCGCGGACGTTTTCAATTTCGACGTGCAAACGATAGCGTCCCAACGTCAGAAGTTCGGGATCCACGGAAATCACCCGTCCGCGCAGTTCACGCTCTCCTTCGGGATCTTGCCAGCGAACCGTCACCGGCTGGCCATAACATCGACGCGGTGACAGTTTATCGACCGTTAGCAGGCAATGAGCGTGCAGGCGATCGAGCCTGGCGATTCGGACGATTGGATCGCCCGCGGTAGCCCATTCGCCCGATCTCCGAAAGACCTCCGAGACGACGCCCGGAAGCGGACTGTGTACCTTTAAGCGTTCCGCATTGAGTTCCAGTTTCTGGATATCCGCTTGCCGAAGGTCCAATTCAACCTGAGCCAATCGCCGACGTTTCTGTTCTTGCTGCACCTGCAGCTCGGTACGTTTGACAGCAAGTTCCAATTTACGAATGGAGTTCCGGCTTACGGCCCCAGCGGTTTCTTCGTAGATCGCCCGATGCGATGCCAGTTCCGCCTCTGCCTCCGCTTGAGCGGTTCGCGCGTACTGCAGTTCCAGGTCATCGGACAGTCTTTCTTCAGCCGCCTTTTTCTGCAGCGTCGCGATCCTCAACTGCAGATCCACTTGATCCGATTTCTGCTGTGCCAACAAATCGCCTGCGGCAATCGTCTGGTTCAATTTCGCGACAACCGATTCCAAAATACCGGTTTCAACAGCCGGCACATTCACCTCTTCCGCGAACCGGACGACACAATCTTCGACGGGGACACCGTTTTCTGCCGGGACCTGCCCGAACATGGTCCCACCGCCCTGAATCATGTGAAGAAGGCACAGCAGCACAAACAGCGAAGACCGAAGGATAAGTGGTTTGCTCATAAGTACAGCCCAACGGCTCCTCGAAAGGTTCGAATGAAATCCTGAAAGGCGACGTACGCAAGCGGCCGGCGACCACAATCGATCGAAACGGTAGCCGGACTGCCGGTCTGAATCGCAGGCAAACCTTCGGACGAAAGTTCAAAGAGAGCACGCGAGACCGGGCCGGTATCAGCTTGCTGCACGATTGCCGGGCCAACGTCCACCAACTGAGCCGTAAAAGCCAACTGCGGATGAGACTGCAAAACAACCTGAGCTTTCAGCATCGGCCGTTCGGAGACGCCCGAGAACAAATCGTTTAGCTCGTCGTCCGTGGTCGCAATGGCAACTTCCGGATCTTGGGACGGCACCACCGAAACGGAATCGACCTGAGTCAAAAAATGATCGAGCCGCGACTGAGGAATGAACGCCTCGACCAACCAGCCCTGTTCAGGCTGGATGACCGCCAACAGCGGTTCTCCCGCTTTGACAGGGCGTCCTTCCATATTTCGTTTCAGACGCCAGCCATCGACGATCCCCTCGCGGTCACTGCGGATTGTCAACCGTTCGCGTTGCGCGGCCAGCATCGCCAACTGACGATCAAGTGAATCCAACTGCTGTGCGATCACCTTCTGTTCGGATTGCGAGCGAGTTTGGTCCTCGCGTCGGCGAGACGTCCCGTTCATCAGTTGCCCACTCAATTCCGCGGTTCTTTCGATCAGCACCGCTTGCTGTCCCAGCAGAACCTCGGCTTGCTCGTCCAATGTTCGATCGACCATCTGCATCAGAGGGTCGCCGACGTGCACCGCTTGCCCATGCTGCACAAAGACTTCGCTGATCGTTCCCG
Source organism: Roseimaritima multifibrata (assembly GCF_007741495.1). Lineage (NCBI taxonomy): Bacteria > Pseudomonadati > Planctomycetota > Planctomycetia > Pirellulales > Pirellulaceae > Roseimaritima > Roseimaritima multifibrata. The sequence continues at coordinate 1,662,404 of NZ_CP036262.1, read as the reverse complement.
CGGCGGGAGCATACAAGAACTGCGTTCCCACCGCTGACAATTCGGCTCGCCCCGTCACCTTCATCGGGACCGGCATACACGCGATGACCGCAACCAAACAGGCCAGCACGATCAATGCGAACATCCCCCTTCGCGAGCGGCCCCTGCCACCGCGAGCGGGCAGCAGCGAAGCGACCGTCCGAGCCCAGGGGACACGGCAAAACGTTTCGGCATTTTCGAGGGCGGTTGCAGCATGCTCCGCAAAATGGGCCACGTCCTGGGAACGCGACGAATCGGAGTCGCGAAGGATGCGATTCTGAAAAACCAAGCGATAACGTTCGGTCGTACCGACGACGATCACCTCTTCGCATTTCAAAGGCGACTCCGCCCCCGCTTCCGAAGCCTCCGCTGTTTCGGTAGGCGCGGACTCTTTTCCAAAACGGTCGCGTGCGTCATTTCCAAGAATGGCCAAGCGACAGATCTCGGCTGCCTCGGGCGTCCGAGAATCAAAATCATCAAGATGGCTAACGGCGATCAGGTCGGCTCGGTTTCCGGAAACCTGACATAAACTAACCCGGTCGATGCCAAAAAGTTCACTGGCGGCATCGACCACCCTGGCCGCCGTTAAATCGGGATCCAGCGAACGATGCAATTCGGGCAGCGCCGCGGAAATGGCTTGCCAGCGGATCGCCTGCTGTTCGGATTTACGAATTCGATCCAGCCGCAAATAGTCGCCGGCCAAATCGGCCATCTGAGCCGCAAACCGCAGATAACCTCGCTGCGATGCGGGGCCTCCGTCACCTTCCAGAAAGACTTCCAGAACGTACTCAGGCGAGCGTGTATCCGATTCGATGATCGGGACCACCGCAACGGGAACCAGCGTAGGATTTGAAGGGAACGAGGGATCGGTCGCCTCGGGAGAGGAGGGGACCACGACCGGCTGGTCTCCCTGAACCACCTCTTCAAGCATTTTTTGGTGGCAGGCTTCTTGGCTGCAGTCGATGCTTTGATCGGTGATTTTGCCGATGCGGGCGACGACTTGGAAGGTCGCTTCATGACGTCGCCAGACCACGACCCCTTCGGCCGCCATCGCACGACCCACCCGCTCGCAAAGCGTCCGAAAAAAGGATTCCGCAGCGATTTCCTGACGTGCTAGCTGAGCCGTTTCACGGACAATCGTAGCGATTTCCCGGCGCGTTTCGCGCACCATCGAACCTTCACCATCCGTCGGGTTCACCGGCGATTGAAATGGAAAAGGTTCGGTCGTCGAAGTCGCATCCATGCAAACAGTCCTCAGGGACTGTGGATTAACAAAACCCCGCAAAAAACTCAAGAGAAGGTCTCAAACGAGCAAGATTAGGCAGCGGAACGTAGCAAACAGGCGGTCGAGTCATTGCTAGCCAAACGAAGAGGGCCAACCAAGGTCAAACATTTTGCAGGTCGCCTCCGCTGCGGAGCAGAGACAGCCATTTTGCATTTTAATTTTTCCAATTTAGCTTTCGCAATTCACCGCACCGGCGAACCAGCTTCATGACGAGCTGCCCCGTCGTCATCTGCTCAGCCTTGCACATGAAATGATTTTCATCAGGCCAGCCCCCTTTCTACGCTCCGTGGTTCCCTAGCAGACCGGCTGAAGCACCTATTCCCCCTATGGATTGCCCTAATGTTTGAATCCGCGCCGCCGGGGCGTTGTTTTGCAAACGGCTTGGCATCCAGCTTGGTCCCCGTTGCCAAACCCCCATGTTAGGCGTCACAATTCCACTTTGCGTTTGCGATTTATCCTCAGTTGGCGTCCATAGGATTGAAACATTGGAATCAGCACCTCGGATTCAGATCATCGGTATCGGCGATGATGGACAAAACGGCCTGACTCAACACGCTTGCCATCAAATCGAGCAAGCCGAGTTGCTGCTTGGCAACGCTAGCCTGCTCAAACGTTTTGAAATCGGGCCTTCTGAACGGATCGAAATCGGCAGCGACCTGGACGAACTGTGTGCGGCGGTCGAGAAAGTCGGAAACCGCCGAGCAGTACTGTTGGCGTCAGGCGACCCACTGTTTTACGGAATCGCAAATTTTCTGTGCGAAAAACTGGGCAAGGATCGCTTTGAAGTGCTTCCCCATGTCAGCACCATGCAACTCGCTTTCGCGCGAGTCATGGAAAGCTGGGACGATGCCTACCTGTCCAACCTCGCCACACAGCCTCTCGACCGCGTGGTCGATACCATCCGGACCTCCGAGCGAGCTGGACTGTTTACCACCGACGAAATCACTCCCGCGGTCGTCGCTGAAGCGCTCCTTGATCGACGGATCAATTACTTCACCGCGTACGTCTGCGAAAACCTTGGAACCCCGGCCGAAACGGTAACCCAAGCCGAACTGGGCGACCTGAAAGGGCAGACGTTTGCTCCGTTAAACGTCATGGTGCTTGTCCGTAAACGGGGCGCAGCCGATCGCCCCAGTGGAAGCGAACGCCGTCGTCGATTCGGAAACCCCGACGACATGTTTCTGCAGTCTCGCCCGAAGCGAGGGCTGATAACCCCCGCGGAAGTTCGCTGCATCGCGTTGGCAGAATTAGATCTGATGCCAGAAAGCACCCTGTGGGACGTCGGTGCAGGGAGCGGAGCCCTTGCGATTGAGGCAGCCGGTTTGGCTCATCTTGGCAAAGTTTACGCAATCGAAATGGATGCAGAAGATTACGGCCTGATGGTCGAAAACGCCGCTCGATTCGAATGCCCAAACCTTGTCCCCATTCACGGGCAGGCCCCCGAAGCGTGGGCCGACCTACCAATCCCCGACGCGATCTTTGTCGGCGGAAGTGGGCGTATGGTCCCCGATTTGGTTCGGGACGCCATCCAGCACTTGGGGGAACAGGGACGCATCGTTATCAATGTCTCCAGCCCCGACAACCTGCTTGCCGTTCAACAACAAATCAGCGCCGCAGGATTGAAACCCGAAGTCCGGATGATCAATATTGCCCGCGGTCACGACCAGCTTGATCGGACTCGATTCGAGGCCCTAAACCCGACGTTCTTGATCACCGGGACGAGCGAATAGATACTCCCCTTCGCGAACCACATGCAAAGGCAAACCGAACAGCTTGCTTAGCGGTTCGTCGGTCAACACCTCACCCCGTTGCCCTTCCATTTCAACGCGGCCGTTGCCCAGTAACATCACGTGTTCAATCGCTGGAATGATTTCTTCCAGGTGGTGAGTCACCAGCAGCAGGGTGGTTCCCCCCTCCGCCAGTTTTTCCAACTGTTCTAACAATGCGGTCCTAGCGGCGATATCTAAACCGGTCGTTGGTTCGTCAAGAATCAACGCCTTTGGTGAATGCACCAAAGCACGTGCAATCAAGACCCGCCGACGTTCCCCGGTCGACATGGTTTCCAAAGTCCGCTCCGTTAGACGCTGTGCCCCCACTTGGCGGAGCGCTTCATGCGCTAAGTCGACGGCCGATTCGCCATCGTATTTCAGATGGCGTTTCAGCTGGACTCCAGAAAAACCAGATAACGTCGCTTCCAAGGCGGTCATCCTGCCAGAACGCCCCGACGCAAAGGTGTGGTCCAGTTCATTGCTGACGATCCCCAACTGTTTCCGCAGGTCGTCGATATGCCAATCGGATCGCCCCAAAATACGGACCTGGCCGGCGTGGCTATCGGTAATCGATGGATAGAACTGCCGCATCAACAACTTCAGCAAAGACGTTTTTCCAGAACCATTTGGTCCCAGAATCGCCGTATGTCGGCCCAACGGGATCTGAGCGGAGACCGAGTCCAGAATCCGGACTTCGCCACGGTTAACCGTGACCTGATCAAGCTCAAGCAACAACGTAGAATTCGACATAGGACAACAAGACAGTTATTGGGAGCGCAGCGCGGCTACCAGAGGCATCCGCGAGACACGTGACAGCACGAAAACGCCCGCCAGCATACCGACGATCATCACGCTCGCAATCCATAGCAATGGTTCGACAATCGGAACCTGAGCCCGACCGATGAGGGCATAGGGGATAACGGCCAGCAAAGCAGCCACCGAACCACAGCCGATTCCAGCGATTAACAAGGCCGCGTGTTCCAGCAGAACGCAGCGGGAAATTCGCTGTCGAGTAAAACCAAGCGCTCGCATCACCGCCAATTCGCCTCGTCGCTCCAACACGCTACGCAGCTGCGCGATTGCCAATCCAATCGACCCGAGCAATAACCCGAGGGCTCCTAGACTTTGAAATGTCCGTAGGTAGGTATTCTGAACGGCCAATAGCTGACTTAACCGCACGCGAGTATCGGTAACATCCATCCCGACATCGCCCAGGCGATCTTCCAACAGTTCCGCGACCGCCTCTCGCTTTTCAGCGGGCGTTTGCACCAAGAAATATTGGTTACCACTGATCTCGGGGAAAAGGGTTTTAAAGTTGCCTTCGCCAATGATGACAACTCCCTGAAGCATTGAATTGGTTAGCAGACCGACCACTTTAAAGTAGCGTTCCTTCCCATCATCAAATACAAAGCCGCGTTCTCCGCCCACGCCGCCATACATCTGCAGGGCCCACATCGCGGTGTTCTGGTCAAGCACCATCGGCACCGGATCGTCCGCGGTCCCCGTGGCCGCCTGGGCTAGGTTCCGCCACGGAGATTTGGTGCCGTCAACCGGCGCGGTGGCCCCCCATGCAAAGGGAGTCAATTCGTTCTTTTCGTACAAAGCAGCAAGTCGATCGGGGAACCCCAAAACGGTTGGCTGAGCCGCCTGATACAGATTATTGCAACTGGCATCCTGCCCCAATCGCATCCGTGCGGCAACCAATACCGAATCGTCCAGCAGGGAGCTCCGGTCGCCAAACATTTCAGCGCGAACCTCCGTCGCATTCAAATCGCGATAGAAGGGCTGAGCCGTTTGCCCGATCAAATCAAACCCGCCGACCCCGCGGTCCGTCGGCGCCAACTGAAAGGCACTCATCGACAGGATTAAGAAACAGGCCGAAGCCATCAAGCCGATCGTCAACGTACTCCGCAGCGGATTCCGCCGCGCGTTCCCCACGGCTAGTTTCCACAAAGAATCGGTCGCTCCAAGCCGCGATCGACGCGCGGCTGCCGGAATCTGCAACCATGCATGAATCCACATCAACAGCCCAATCAACAGCAACATCCCGGCTGCGACAAAGGCTCCTGCCTGCCCCTGTCCCGACAATTGACTTGCCACCCCACCAAGAACCAGACTGACCAAGACCAACCCACCAGCCAACGGTTTCAGCCAGCTGGACGCACCTCCGATTCCAGGTTGCGTCGATTCCCCAAACTGTCCGGCAAGCAAAATCCGCGGAGGCGTTTTCCCTAGCTGTCGAGCGGTCCAGCGAATCGTCACTCCCGCCATCACAATGCCTGCCAACATACCTCCCAGCAAACTAAGCCAGGACCAGTGAAACTGCAGGAACGGAACGGTCACCGCACCGACCCACAGGGTACGCAGCGCCCATAAAACTCCCCACGCGTAGGCCCCTCCCAAAACAACTCCGCAAATCGCTCCGGGGACCGCAGCCAGCAAGCCTTCGCGTGTTACCAAACCGGCCGCCGACTTGCTGGTCCAACCGCCTGCCAATAACGTCCCATACTCTTTAGCACGCCCCAACAATCCCAGACGAACCAGCAAAGCAATCAACAACAACGCGGCAAAAATCACAAACATGCTGAGCGACAAGAACAGCACATCGAATGGAGTCGTCCCTTTTGACGCGATCAGTTGAGTCGCTCGAATCGGCTGCACCACAAACCCTAAATCGGCCTGATGGGTCCGCAGGGCCGAGTCCAAACTGGCAACCAATGCTTCTCGATCGACCGCCACGCTGCGATCGATACGGAGACTGGTTGTCTGGCCAAAACGACTACCAAACAGCCGCTCTGCATCACTCAGCGGAAGGAAGGCCTTGGGCGTTAGACGATAGTTGTTCCAATACTCGTCGTCTTCCTTTTCGACCGTATCCTCCAGTTCAAACGGAACGTTCCAAGCCGAGATACTCTCTTGATCGGTAACCCCAGGAACCGTTGGAGTCAGCAACGGGTCGTTGTAGACAGTCGGGCGAACGTCGTAGATCGCGGGCCGCTTTCGTCGAAAGGGTTTGGCGGGAGTCGCAATCGGAACGATCGATGCGACGATGCCCCGAAACTGGCGTTTGACTTCGCGGCTTTGCTGGGTTTCCGGTTCAAAATAAGAGACCAACACCGAATCGCCTGGCTTCGCCTTTAATCGATCTGCAGCCCAGTCGTTAAGAACGATTGGGACCGCAGGACTATCAAGGTTCAAACCCTCGACCGTCCAAGCGGCAGGTGTGCCGGAAGCCGACTCCACTGCCGGTGGGACCGCTGCAGCCGAATCGGGAATGTTAAAATCCAGCGGCAGATCGGGAAGCGAATCGATCCCCGTCAAAGTGCTGTAAGGCACAAGTCCTGTTAGCTGCCCGTCCGGTTCGATCTTCTCGATCCGGTTGGCGAGGTAAGTCATCACAGGATGGACGTTCTCGGCCCCCAAGTGGTCGCTCACGATGGCTCGAATCGAATCGGAAATCAACAAGCGATCGCTGCTCAGACTGAAATAATCAATAACCGGTTCGCCATCAAATTCTTGCTGTACCTGTTCCAGCTGCAATCCGAAATCGGCCAACGTCGGATGCAGATCCTCCTGCAAGCGTTTGGCAACGTCGGTCGCCGCCGCCAGATCACGAGGGCTGTTCGTTGCTCCGATAAGCAGTCCGTTGACCTGTCCTTCACGGGCGAGGACGTCGGCGACCAATTCACGCGATAGATAAACGTTCTGTGGTTCGACTTGGCTAGCGGTCAGCGAGAATCGGCCCAGCCCTACAGTGGGGACGATGTCCACCACCTTCATACGTGGCAGCCCTTCGGACTCGGCCGCGTTATTTCCAAGCGGACTGTCTGCCGGGACGGCTTGCTCTTTGGGTAACCGGACGGTCACCTCGTCCCCAATCTGAACTCCCAACTCGATCGCCGCCGCTTGATTCAGAACCACACTCTGTTCATCCGGCATCTGCTTGGGACGTACACCACTTGTATCAAGATCCCAAAAATCGGCATCGGTCGCGATCACCTGAACGCCACCGGCCCTACGGACCGATCCGGTGGCGTCCTGATCCGGACTAAATTCGACCACGCCGCGCGGAAAATAGACAATCCCGACCGGAGTCACATCGGTTTCCTCCGCTAGCCAGTCCGCCGGCGAAAAGAACCCTCCAGGAAACAGGGTGTACGCCACGTGTCCCAGCCGCTGCTCGGTCAACCCACGCAGACTCCCGCGCATGGAATCGCCCACCAGTAGGGCTCCCGTGATGACGGCCGTCGCCACAGCAACGCCCATCGCGATTGCAAACGAGATTCGCCAATGAAACAGGAGCGACCGAAAGGCGATCTGATTCGGAGTAACTGCAGGCTTGTTCATAACGATGTCTTACGCTTTACAGTGTCTTACGCTTTTCGATGCACCACCGGACTTCGGCGGCGCGGGTACAGTTCACGACAGAGCGGGCACTTGGTGCCGTCGCAGCCGCGAGCGGTACAAAATTCACGGCCGTAAAAAATGATTTGCAAATGCAGTTCGTTCCACGATTCTCGCGGAAAAAGACGTTTCAAATCCTGCTCGGTTTGTTTGACGCTACGGCCATCGGTCAAACCCCACCGCTGAGCCAAACGATGGATGTGCGTATCGACCGGAAAAGCCGGATGGCCGAAGGCTTGGGCCATCACCACACTTGCCGTTTTGTGCCCAACCCCTGGCAACGATTCTAACGCTTCAAAACTATCGGGGACCTGACTGTCGTACACATCGATCAAACGTCTGGAAAGACCATCGATCGCTTTTGCCTTTTGTGGTGCCAAGCCAAGCGGGCGGATGATCTCCAGAATCGCCTCCACCCCTAATTTAGACATTGCCTCCGGCGTCCCTCCGGCACGGAACAGAGCGGGGGTGATTTCGTTGACTTTCTTGTCGGTACACTGGGCACTTAACAGGACGGCCACCAAAAGCGTAAAGGGATCGGTATGATCTAGGGGGATAGGAGGATCCGGATACCGTTCCGCCAATTGCTCCTGAATATGGGCCGCCCGTTCCGTTTTTTTCATTTGAGACCGATTGCTTTGAGCTTAGCTAAATTTGAAATCCAAATCACCGGAGCCAGCGGAACCCCGCTTCAGCTCAGTTTCGAAGCTTCCGCAGACCGGCTGGCCGAATTACCGAAGCTGGACCTGGAACTGGATGGATATTTTGTCTGGATGATCGACGGCCTGCTACAACGGCAGATTACCGGCATGTTGTACGACAATGGGCAACAATTGCAATTTGTGCACTTGCATGCAAACTGCTTCCGGGAAGACCTGAAACAGCTAATTTCCTGCATTTCCTTGGTCGACGAAGGCCTCCAGATCACCGAACTTCCTGGTGGTCGGTTGCAAACCTTGCAAGATTTTGAAACGAAATGTTGGCCGACCGATCACTGACCATTGCGTTTTTAAAACGTGAATCAGCCGACCTGCAAAAAAATTCGGCACGTTTTCCTACGTTTCTTACCAATTTGACGGTTCTTCCGGCGAACTTCTTTATGTCGATTGCGTCAATAAGTGTAATTGGCACGATGATTGCCTTAAGAGTCAATCATTGAATCACCAACCTTCGCGGTGAACGATTCAAAGCTGGTCATAGGTTGGCCAGCGAAGCCCTACGGAGATGGCTTATAAACAGTCTCCCGGCCCAAGCGTCACCAATGTTTCGCTTTCAGGAGAAACCACGATGTCAACTGCTATTGAAAACGCCCCAGTTCAAACTCAGACTCAGAACACAACCAACCGCGTCGCAAATTCGAACCGTCGCTCTCAAAATGAGACGGTTTTATCGGACATCGAAATCGCCGCTCGGGTCCTGGCCATCCGGTCCAGTTGGGACGTCAACGAACGACTACAACGTCGTCGTGCGGCAGATGAGCGTTTCGAAAACCTGCTTGACGCCCTGCAGTTGACCGAATCGGCGGCTTAATCACCTTTGGGGAGCGGCATTTCGCCCCCAATTGAGAACCCTCCGCTTCTCGATTTGACTTTTGGTCGCTACCATTCGCGACCATGACGCATGGACTGAATCCGGCCCAAAAACAGGCCGTCGAAACACTCAAAGGACCAATGTTGGTTCTGGCAGGCGCTGGCACGGGCAAGACCCGCGTGGTGACCTTCCGGATTGCCAACCTGATCCGCCATGGAACCTCCCCCGACCGAATTTTGGCGGTGACTTTCACCAACAAAGCCGCTGGGGAAATGCAGGAGCGGGTCACCGAGTTGATCGGCCCCAAAAAGCGTTCCAGCAAAGGGAAGGCGGACAAAAGCCCCAAACCGACGATTGGCACGTTCCATTCGCAGTGCGTTCGCATTCTGCGCCGGCACGCCAAACGGATTGGCTTTCCCGCTAAATTCGCAATTTATGACCGAAGTGATCAAGAATCGCTCGCGCGTGCGGTATTGCGCGATTTGCGGCTACCAGGAACCGCCCTGAAACCGGGAGACCTGCTGTCGATTATTGGTGGCTGGAAAAATCAATCCATCCTCCCCGCCGATGCTGGATCGGTCGCCGAAACCGACAAAGAACACTTGGCTGCGAGCGCCTACCGCCGCTACCAGGATGGCCTCCGCTCGTGCGGAGCGATGGATTTTGATGACCTGCTGGTCCACACCGAAATGCTTCTCCAAGAGGACGAGGAAGTCCGCAAAGAAGAATCCAGCAAATACGACCATATCTTGGTCGACGAATACCAAGACACCAACGGCAGCCAATACCGGATCATTAAGTGCCTGTCGGAATCCCACCGCAACCTGTGCGTCGTCGGGGATGACGATCAATCGATCTATGGCTGGCGCGGCGCCGACGTTACGCACATCCTGAATTTCAACAAGGACTGGCCGGACGCAACGGTCGTTCGACTGGAAGACAATTATCGATCGAGCGGCCAAATCCTGGAAATGGCCAACCGCTTGATCGAATTCAATGCAACGCGGCACGACAAAACCCTTCGCCCGATCCGCGCGGTCGGCCAACGACCTCGGATCCTGCAGCTGAAGGATGAAACCGAGGAATCAAAATTGGTCGTTGGCGAAATTGCCCGACTGCTTGATCGCGGCCGCTACGAACCTCGCGACGTTGCGATTCTATTCCGCACAAACGAACAGCCGCGTTTGTTCGAAACGGAATTAAGAAAGATGAACGTTCCCTACGTGATGCTGGGAAGCCAATCTTTCTTTGACCGTCGCGAAATCCGAGACCTGTTGGCCTACCTGAAATGGATCGACCAGCCCAACGACGAAATCTCGCTCCTGCGTGTTATCAATACGCCGCCGCGCGGCTTAGGAAACAAATCGGTTCAGGAAATCATTTCACGAGCCGTTCAGGGCGGTAAACCGGCTTGGCAAATCATGGCCGATCCAGACGCTGTGTCGGACCTGCCTCCAGCCGCACAACGTGGCGTCGACAGCCTACGGTCGCTGCTGAAAGACGTTCAAGAAGCCACCCTGGGGTCGCTGACCGGGGCGGTCCAAACGCTGATCGAACGGACGCAGTACTTTGCAGAAATCCGCAGGGTCTACAACGAACCCGAAGAGATCGAAGCAAGAACCAATTCGATCCAAGAACTGGTCAATGCGATTTCGGCCTACGAGGACCGCGACAAAGATCCCGACCTTGCCGGTTTCCTCTCCGAAACGGTGCTCGCCGGACGAGAAATGGGGAACGAGAAAGACAAGCTAGCGCAAAAGAACGCCGTCTGGCTGCTGACGATGCATGCGGCCAAAGGCTTGGAATTCCCCGTCGTCTACATGGTCGGGATGGAAGAAGGTCTGCTGCCCCACGGACGAAGCGTCAAGAGTGGCAGCGAGAACGACATCGCCGAAGAAAGACGCCTCTGTTACGTCGGTGTCACCCGAGCCCAGGAAACGCTCACCCTTTCGATGGCGCTCACCCGCCGCCGCTGGGGGAAACCGCGGCCAACCACGCCTAGCCGGTTCTTGTATGAGATCACAGGAAAAGCGGAGAACCCAAACAAGTATCGAAAAAAAGGCGGGCACTGAGAGAACGCCAAACATTCTCTCGCCACGACCTACAGAACCGGCGGAAGCGAAATTTACAAATGACGGTTTTTGTCGCCTTTCGCGCCGCGAAAGCAGCTCCCAAAAAGACGTTTTTTCGCGCCGCGAAAGGCGACAAGCTTTCTCCGTTTCCGATTGACGCGACTGCCCGCTTAGCGGCGGCGGGACATTCGAATTCGGCAGCCTACAGGAACGGTTTCGGCGGTAGCGACGTCACGGCCCTCGAGGACTGCGTCGATGGCATCTCGCACGTAGGTCTTCGTTACATTCTTGCCGTCTGGACTATCGTCCATGGACCCCATGTAAGCGACTTTGCGTTCACGATCCAAAACGTAAACCTCCGGCGTGTATTTGGCTCCGAATTCCTTGGCGATCTGCTGGCTTTCGTCAAACAGATACGGGAACTTCCAACCGTTCGCTTCAACTTTCTCTTTCATCGCCGGCAGCCGATCCTCTTCGACCAAGTTGACGTTGATCGCTACGACAGCCACGTTTTTGGCCGCGTAGTCGGCGTGCAGCTGAACGATTCGCTCCTCCGCATCGACGGCATAGGGGCAGCTGTTGCAGGTGAAAACGACCACCACCACCGGAGCGCCCGCAAGCGATTTTGCGTCATGCGTCTTTCCATCGGTGCCTGGCAGCGCCGACCATTCGGGGGCTGGATCGCCGATATCTAAGATTCGATTAAACTGCCCACCCGAAGCGAGTGCCGCACAAGCCAAAACGGCGAAACCGCCCACCAGTCCACGCAACATAGACCCAACATCCACTAAAAGAAAGCGTTTGCAGAAAGCACAACCGACACAGATAACAACGGCATCATCAAACCATCCACCCCTCGGCTGAACTACAGTTTTGGGATTGGACGCTTGGGGGCTTTTTTGAGCATCCGTTTTTTATCGTCGCTCGGCGGAGGATTATTGTTGTTGTTATTGTTGCCGCCGCCAGCGGGACGCGGGTTCAAATCGGTGAACTCTTCTTTCCACTTCCACCCAAGAGGCGTTTCCAATTCTTGCTTGGCAAGGATCGCCCACGGGGTTCCTGCATGCTCCTTAACAACACGTTCAAGCAGTTCGACCGCCTGAGCCGACTGTCGCTCCCATTTACTTCCAACGCTGATTTCAGCGTCAGGGGCAATCACCCAGGTGTTGTTCTTCTCATCCTTAAAGGGCATGCCTCGCTTGGCAGCCGCGAGCATCGCGTTGTAGGTCTCCGTACGCACTTTCAATGCCAGTACCCGGCCGAGGGCCAGATCAAAACCTGCTTGCCAGCGAGGACTGGTTTCATCGTTGCGTCCATCTTCGCCACGCAGCAAAACGTCGGCCATCCGGTTGATTCGCGGTTCCAGCTTTGCAGCGTCTTGCTGGGCAGTGGTCAGATCCCCAACCAAGCCCGCTTCACTCCGCTTCACAAACCGAGTCTGAGGGCGTTCTAATCGATCGACGCCGGGCAACTGAGCGGCCGCGACCAATGCTTGACGCATCGGACTGGACTGCACCAATCGCTCGTAGTCCTCTTTCGAAACGTAATCTGGCCGATATGGGGCCATCGTGTTGGGATCAAAGAAGTAGGACATATTCGCCGAGAACGCTTCGATCTCGCTCCCCTTCACACGGCGGTTCACATTCCGGTTGGGGTGCACCGTGAAATAGATGCCCCCGGTGTCGTAGCAAAGCCGCGTGAGCGAGAAGGGTCCAAACCCACTATCCATGACGGGCTCTTCGGCATAGTTCCCGGTGAACCCAATCTTGACCCGTTCGGGCAACAGCGATTCAGGCCCTTGATCGACTTGAGCCCACTGCGGGGACTGGTCGTACTTCGGGTCGGGGTCGACATATTTTACAAACGTTGTTTCGCGTCCAAACGGTGCAGGGACTCCGATGACGTAAACCGGCATGCCATACTTGCGGCAGATATCGATCGTTGGGTTCAGCCCATCCGCATCGTCGCCCCGTTCGTCGGTGACCACGACCAGCATGACATTCCTCTGAGCCCCCACGCCCAAGCGGTGGCGACGCAAGCCCTTGTATTCACGGGCCGCGGAGTAAATGGCAGTAAAGACTTGCTCCACCCCGGACGAATCGACCTGGATGTTATCGACAATACTTTTAATTTCAGCCAGATCGACAATCGGTTCGGGAGTCAGCAATTCCACCTTTTGCCCAAACCCAAAGATACTGGTAACCAGCTGAGCGGTACTGGGGTCCTGTCGTTCGAACGCTTCGTGGCCGCTTTCTTCGACAAGCTTCAATTCTTTATAGATTCGGTCGAACCGATCACGAATTTCTTGTCGCTGGCGATGCAAAGAGCCACTTTGATCAAACAGCCACACGACCAGTGTCGGCCGTTCTTGCATCGACTGGAGGATTTCCCAGGTCAAACGATCGACCGCACCGGCGGCTCCCACGGCACCGACGCCGGTCTTTCCCTTCAGTTCTTTCAGACGATCGACCGGTGCGACCGCTTCCTGAAACATTTTGGAAATGTTGATCGTCGCGATGGGGCTTTCACGCAAATCGATCGGCTGCGGGATCTCGGCGACTTCGGCGAACATTTCTGCAGAGGCTTCGGAAAGCTCGGCTTCGGCTTCGCTGTTCGCTCCAATTTTTTCACTCGGAGCCAAACTGTAGGCAATGTCGGTGATGACTTCGACACGTTCTTGGTCATATTCAGGAGGCGAACTGACCAGAACAACCGCCGAAGGATCTTTTTCGATAAGGATGGGGATAAACGCCAATCCCAGCAAAATCGCCATGTGCGTCAGCAGACTGGCGACGAATGCAACCGATTCATCGGTGAACCATTCTTCACCTTCCTCCTCTTCATCCTCGTACAGACCTTCCTCGTCCTCATCGACATGAACGTCCTGCAGCAAATCCTCTGACGCACCACTATCCGGCCCCCCAGCCAAAGGAACAGGGGTTCGCGATGATGCGGAATCGTAAGAGGGCACGCTATCGATTGACATTCAAGCGACTCAGATTAGAGCAGTGGCCGAACGGAAAAGTCCTCGGATCATGGCGAAACCACACCCGCCGAGAGAGCAACTTTCACTCTCCAGCAACAGCAGCAACGCCAATCCTTTGGTTAATTGATTGCATTCACAGCAATGAGCCCCATACACAGTTTGGACTCCAGAACCCAAAATATCAATCATTATGGGATTGATAACCGTTTATCGATAATAATCCCTCACCCCTATAACGTATCAGATCGGCCGCCGTACACGAAATTCCCAGCGCTATCGCTATTGGGGAACCGAAAATACCGGCTACGGACTATCCGTTTGTTTACACCATCCGTTCAGGCGATTAGGTTTCTAAAGCTTGATTTTCCCCGCTAGCCCCTGACTCGCTTGTATTGCTAAGCAGATGATCACCATTGTTGACTACCAAATGGGCAATCTCCGGAGTGTCCAAAAAGCGATGGAGCGAGTCGGCGCGACCGCTCACATCACCTCCGATCCCAAGGAAATCGCGGCTGCGGAGAGGCTAATCCTGCCCGGCGTCGGTGGTTTCGGCGAGGCGATGGCCGAACTGAAACGACGTGACCTGGTTTCGCCACTCCAGGACTACTGCCAGACCAACCGCCCCTTCCTTGGAATCTGCTTAGGCCTGCAGTTGCTGTTTGACACCGGGTATGAAGGTGGAACATTCGAAGGTTTGGGCGTTTTGCCAGGCGAAGTCGTCCGCTTCCAGCGCCCCGCAGGCTTTAAAGTTCCACACATGGGCTGGAACACAGTGAACGTCTGCCCACCGACGGCACCGATCTTGCCCGACAATATCGCGGAGGCGTACTTCTATTTTGTACACTCCTACTACGTCGTCCCGGCCGATCCCAATGTGGTTGCCCTGACCTGCGATTACGGAGGCGAATTCTGTGCAATGATCCGCCGCGGAAATCTGTTCGCGACGCAGTTCCACCCCGAAAAAAGCCAAGCCAACGGACTGGAATTGCTACGTCGTTTTGCAGAACTAACGGTGGAGGACTAAACATGGAACCTCTACAGCTATCGGTAAAAAATCAGGACGGCGCCGGGATTGAAATTCGCTTCCCTCGATCCGGCGACCGCTACCAGCATCAAATTTTCAGTTTCGCCAGCTCCGGCGATCCCACGCTCCTGTTGCAGTCCGATCCAGCGGAAACCGCTTCGGACAACTGGCCCGCCGACCCACCCCTTCAGCAATTATCGGTCGAACCGATCGGCGAAAACGATGCAGCTCTCGCCGTTGGGCAAGCGGGCCAAGGGCACTGGAGCAGCAGTGTGGAAGCGTTTTTAAACGACAAAACCCCGTCGCTAAAATTCGACATCGCCTGCCGCTACCCCATTTTTCCGCTCGCCCTTGGCAGCCAGTACCGGTTGTCAGACAACGTCGAAGTCGCCATCCAAGACAACCAAGCGCAGGTGACGCACGGAGAGCAGACACTGGTCCTGACCCCGCTGGCGATCGACGCTCAAACTTCCGCAGCGCAGCAACCCGCTGCCGAATGGAGCCTGGATACAGACAACCGGCTGCTACGATTGAAGATCACGCCTCAAGAGAACACGGTTCCTCGAACCATCCGCTGGCAGCTGGACGTGCGCCGCAGCGAAATTGATAGGTGACGGTTTTTGTAGTCTTTCGGTCCGCGAAAGTAGCTCCAAAAGGACTTTTCTTTCGCGGAGCGAAAGGCGACGCTCGGATCGCTAGAGCGCGATCCTGCCTTTACGCCTTTACAAAAATTTCAGCAGGGCGTACTTCCGTTTTCCTTTTCGCAGGACCATGACCGTTTCGCTGGCCAGATCCTTTTCGGTCAGACGGTTATCCATGTCGACAACACGGCGGTTGTTTACGTACGCGCCACCATCTTTAATCGTCCGGCGAGCGTCCCCATTGCTGCTTGCCAAACCCGATTTCTGAAACGCTTCGACGACCCACAGGCCTTCCCCCTCCAGCGCGGATCGGGGGAATTCCTGACTGGGAACGTCCTCAAAGATTTCTCCCAGTGCGTTATCGCTTAGCGAATCGATTTCACCGCCGAACAACATCTTGCTGGCTTTCAAAGCCGCCTGCAAACCTTCTTCACCGTGAACGAACCGGGTCATCCATTCAGCCAATCGCTGAGGCGCTTCCCGGCGGCCTGGATCCTCGGCGACCTTGACCGCCAGTTCGTCGTATTCTTCTTTGTCGATTTCCGTGAGGAACGCGATGCAGCGCATCACATCCACATCTTCGACATTCCGCCAGTATTGGTAAAAGGCGTAGGGGCTGGTTCGCTGCGGATCCAACCAGATGGCTCCCTTTTCCGTTTTTCCCATTTTGCGACCGTCGCTGGTCAGCAGCAGGGGAGCCGTTAAACCGACCAGCGGTTTGCCCAACATTCTTCGGGCCAAATCGATTCCAGCGGTGATATTGCCCCACTGATCGCTTCCGCCACCCTGGATGAAACACCCGTGTTCGCGGGCCAGATGCACAAAATCGTAGGCCTGCAACAACTGGTAACTAAATTCGGTGTAGCTCAGCCCCGATTCACTCTCCAGGCGAGCTCGGACCGATTCTTTCCCCAGCATGGTTCCGACGGGAAAGTTTTTCCCGACATCACGCAAGAAATCTAGAAAACTAAAGTCCTTCATCCAGTCATGGTTGTTCAGCAACAGCGCAGGCTGGTCTCCGTCAAAATCGATGAATGCACGCATCTGGGCTGCGATCCCATCCACATTCGCAGCCAACTGCTCGGGGGTCAGCAGATTCCGCTCTTCACTTTTACCCGTCGGATCCCCGATCATCCCGGTCGCCCCTCCCACCAAGGCGATCGGTCGATGGCCCGCTTTCTGGAACCTGCGAAGAAGCATTAACTGCATCAATCCGCCGATGTGCAAACTGGTCGCCGTTGGATCGAAACCGATGTAGATCGTTTGCGGCTCACTGAGCAATTTTTCTAAACCCGCCTCATCGGTGCATTGATGAATCAGGCCGCGCCAGCGGAGTTCAGCCAACAGGTCAGTGGAGGACATCCGATAGAATCCTAAACAGTAGAAAGTGGAAAACGAGGTGAGGCTTAAACGGTTACTTGACTGCGGACCGCGGCAGAGGACTACGCCTGTTTGCGGTAACAAACGCGATAGACCGGGATCCGATGCTTTCGGCTCCGCCTTTCAAAGTGAGTCCGATAGTCCAGATCATGTTCGGCAGCCGGGGCGATTTCTGGAATGGGAGGCCCAAGATTGGGAGCGACCAGGGCAGCTTTTTCGATCGTCGATTCGAAATAATCGAGGACATCGGTCCAGAAATGAAAGCGTCCACCGATTCTGAGGCAGCGCGTGGCATTTTCGATAAAGGCCTCGTTAAGAACCCGCCGCCCCTTGTGGCGTGTCTTCCACCAAGGATCGGGAAAATAAACGTGAACCGCCTCTAAAGAGCCCT
Organism: Roseimaritima multifibrata; assembly: GCF_007741495.1. Lineage (NCBI taxonomy): Bacteria > Pseudomonadati > Planctomycetota > Planctomycetia > Pirellulales > Pirellulaceae > Roseimaritima > Roseimaritima multifibrata. Next base: position 1,644,904 of record NZ_CP036262.1, on the reverse strand, counting down.
CGGGGATCTTCGCCTGAAACAAGGGTTCGGCGTCCCCTGCCACCATTCTCGCATTGCTTTGCTCGTTACGAGCCAAGCGAGCGGCCGCCGAGGCAGCGTATTTGTGGGCGATTTCGATCCCGAGGAAATTGTGATCCGGTTCGGCTGCCGATGCGGTCTGCATGAACAGCCCTTTCCCGGACCCGACCTCGATTTCCAAGGGCGCATCATTGTTAAACAGCGAGGAACTGGTCAGCAGTGGGGGTAATTCCTCAACCGTCGAAAGGTAACGATCAAGTGGTAAGGCAGCCCGAAGGCTACGAAGACTGCGGCGCGGCATAGTCGGTGACACGGGCTAACGGAATCGAATGGGGCGTCTACAATACATTCCCTGCGTCTTTGATTACAGGACCACTACCAACGTTTCCCACTCTGAATTCCGGACAAGTGCATTATGGATCCCGATTTTGGCGGTTTACGCGTCGCCGCCCTGCAAAGCCGTCGCCCCGGCGATATGGCTCGGCTGATCGAGAAACATAACGGCGTTGCCTATGTCAGCCCGTCGATGCGAGAGGTCCCGATCGAACCCAATCGGCCCGCGATCGATTTTGCCTATCGCGTGATGACGGGCGAAATTACCTATGTAATCCTCTTAACCGGGGTCGGGTTTCGACAATTGATCAAATCGATCGAGCGTCATGTCGACCTGCAGCAATTCCTCGATTCACTGTCCGATATCACCACCGTTTGCCGCGGCCCGAAACCGGTCGCCGCGATGCGTGAATTTGGCCTAAAACCAACTTTCAAGGTGGGTGAACCGAATACTTGGCGCGAACTGCTCCAACTGGTCGATTCGGTGGCCCCCGTGCAATACCAAACGGTCGCGGTACAGGAATATGGAATCACCAACACCAGCTTGATCGCCGGCCTGGAAGCCCGCGGCGGGCAAGTCCTCGCACTGAAGGTCTACGGCTGGGAATACCCCGAAGATACCTCCGCCCTCGAACAGAACGTCCGAGCGATCTGTGCCGGAGACCGAGATGTCCTGCTGGTCACCAGCGGCCACCAAGTTGTTAATATGCTCCGCATGGCCGAGCACCTGAAGCTGACCGATCGGCTTCGCACGCGTCTGCGAAGCATGGTCGTCGGATCGATTGGTCCGACCACGACCGAAATGCTACAAGAATGTGAACTAACCGCTGATTTTGAACCCCCTCATCCCAAGATGGGACATCTGGTTGTTGAAGCCGCAAAACGATGTCGCACGCTGGGAGAATACAAGAAAGTAACGACTGTGATGGATCCTGTGACGGGCGAACGCATACCACATCCAAGCCAAGAGAGTCTTTTCATGCGGGCCTGCCGCGGCGAATCGACCGAACGGACTCCGATCTGGCTGATGCGACAGGCGGGACGCTACATGCAGGAATACCGCGAAGTCCGAGCCAAACAGTCGTTCCTGGAACTGTGTAAGAAACCGGAACTCTGCAGCGAAGTGATGTGCACGGCAGTCGACCGTCTTGGAGTCGACGCGGCGATTATCTTTTCCGACCTATTGCCGATCCTGGAACCGATGGGTTTCGATCTGGAATTTGTCAAAGGAGACGGACCGGTCATCCATAACCCCATCCGGTCTCCCAACGAAGTCGATCGAGTCCAAGAACTAGAAGACGTTTCCTCGCTCGATTTTGTTTTTGAAACGGTTCGCCAGACACGTGCCGATTTGCCGCAACATCTCCCTCTGATCGGGTTTGCCGGTTCCCCATTCACGCTCGCCAGTTATGCGATTGAAGGGGGTGGTAGTCGACAATACGTCCACACCAAACAGCTGATGCACACCGATGCAGGTGCATGGCATAGTTTGATGGGCAAACTGGCGCGTTCGGTCGTTCGATACCTAAACGCACAGATTGCCGCGGGTGCCCAGTGCGTGCAATTATTCGACAGCTGGGCAGGCTGCCTCAGCCCGATCGACTATGGGCAGTTTGTGCTGCCCCACATGAAGCAAATTTTTGAGGGGATCACCCCAGGTGTTCCCGTGATCAATTTTGCAACCGGCAATCCCGAATTGCTTCCACTCCTTCGAGGCGATCGCCGAACGGTTGTCGGCGTGGATTGGCGCATCCCGCTAGACACGGCTTGGCAACGCATTGGCCATGATCGCCCCGTCCAAGGAAACCTCGATCCCGCAGTCCTGCTGGGCGACCCCGAACAGATTCGCCTGCGAGCCAGCGAAGTCCTCGCTCAAGCGGCCGGCCGTCCCGGACATATTTTCAATCTGGGCCACGGCGTCCTCCAGCAGACCCCCGTTGAAAACGTTATCGCCTTGGTCGAATACGTCAAAGCAACAAGCGGTTCATAAACCTCCGCCAACATCGCGACCCGCCCAAATTTCTTCGAAACCCAACGGGCTGTCGTTTCAATAGGCGGCGGAGCAAATACAAGCACGACCCCTCGTCTCGGGGGACGTGAAATCTATTGGTAATGTATTGTCGGCCTGCCCACGCTATGGCGAACGGCGCTACGTGACTGCTTCGGGAACAGACCACCAAACGAGAGCACTTACCAGGGATTGGGCGGAAAGTGAAGTGATTCCTTCACTCCCTTGGGGGTCGCTCGTTTGCCATGTGATCCAGCGCATGCCTGCGGGCCGAATCGCTTCTCGGCTGGGCACCGCTTAGAATTTCGGGATTTCCGGCCCGTGCTCTATAATGCGGATCGAATGATCCTTTACCCTTTGCTTTGTGGCTGCCATGCGAACCTGCTATTTCCATCTCTCGTTTGCTCTGCTTTTGCTGGCCCTGGTGCAACTGAGCCATCCACAGAATTTGGTTCACGGAGCCGACAAAGAGAACACCGCCGAAAGCCAATTCACCGGCGACGAACCGATCGAAATGCCCCCCGCGCTTCTACAGATGCTGCACGACCAATTGGTTTGGGACGAACTGAAGCTCCGCCCCAAGCAGATCGAAAAAGTCGTCGCGTTACTGCGTCCCCTCGATGCGATCTGGTGGCCGTCGCGAATCCAACCGGCCACCGACCGGCTAGCGATCCAACGCCAACTAACAGAAAAACTAAAAGAGAGCCTTCTAACGGTTCTGGATCGAGTGCAATGGCTTCGTCTGGAACAGCTGGAACGCCAAGCCTTGGGGACTCGAATTGTTCTGCAAAAGGATGTCGCCGCCGTCCTTCAATTATCAGAGGAAGATCACAGTGCCTTTCGACTGGCAGCCCTAAAAACCGATCGCACCGCAACCGAGCTAAGCAAGAAGGTCGCGTCCGGTTCCGACCTCGGATCGCTGCAAGAAGAACTGCAGGCGATCAAAGATGAAGAGCACCATGGGATTGTCGATAGTCTTTCCAATGAACAGAAACAGAAAATCGCGAACCTGCGAGGCGAACCATTCGACTTCTCCGCCGTTCAGCGAATCTATCCGTTGGCCCCATCCCTTGAACTGCAAACATCGCAGTGGCTTGCCAAAGCGCTGCCAGGAAACCTGCAGGATCTGAAAGGGCAGGTAGTCGCCGTCCACTTCTACGCGTTTCAGTGCATCAACTGCAAACGTAACCTGCCGCACTATACGGCCTGGCACAAAGACTATGCCGACCAAGGGCTGGTTGTAATCGGCATTCAAACTCCGGAAACAAGTTCGGAAAGGGATGCGGAAAAAGTTGCAGCGGCCGCCGTTGAAAATGACATCCAATATCCGCTCCTAATGGATACGGAATCAGAGAACTGGAAGGGCTGGGGAACAACGATGTGGCCAACCGTCTACCTGATCGACAAAGAGGGCTTTATCCGCACTTGGTGGCAAGGAGAACTCAACTGGAAAGGGAATCCAGGAGAAGCCAATTTCAGAAAACATATCGAAGCATTGCTCGCCGAGTGAACGTTGTCACCTCGCAATTAGATTTCTTCGATCTCGCTTAGCAATCGCAGCAGCGAACGACGTTCGATCATCCCCACGGGAACGCCTCGCCCGTCGACAACAACACTCCGCAACATCGGAGTTCGTTGGAGCGTTTGCCAGATTTTTTCCGCCGTTGTATCCAGCCTGAATCGAGCGATGTTTCCGTTCATCACATCGCTAAGCGGAGCATCTAATTCTTTGCGGGAAGCGAGTGCATTTAAGAAATCGCGTTCGGAAACCATACCGACAAGTTCACGATTTTCATTCACCACGCACGCACTATCAGCATTCGACGCCAGGAAGGAAGCCAACGTATTGCGGAACAATTCCTGTTCACCGTACACCGCCATGCCGGTTGTCATGATCGCTTCTGCCGAAGTAGAGCGAAGGAGTGCAAATTGCCCGACCGTCGCATTGTCCCCTTCGTTCAGTCGCTGACGCTGTAAACCGGTATGGCTTTGCGTCCGATCACGCCCCTCATTTTTTGCCGACAACAAGGCTCGATCGGACAATTCCAGCAAATCGGTAATCGTCCTGCATTCTGCGGTAAACGGACTGACGCCAATCGTCGTGCGAACCACAGCATGGGGACCAATCAATTCCGAAGACCGATCGATAATCAGTTTACGCAAGCGGTCTGCATACAGGATCGCTTCGTTTTCATCATATTCCGAAAGCAAAATACAGAATTCGTCGCCACCTAGGCGACCTGCGATCTCACGATTCTGGGAAGTCTCTTTGATGATGCTGGCGACCAGTCGCAGAACGTCGTCCCCCATGGCATGCCCATACTGGTCATTGAATTGCTTAAACAAGTCAATGTCCATCATCAGGCAGGAAGTCGGTTGCCCGAGCTGCTTTGTCACTTCAAGTGCGGCTTCACTTCGCTCTAAAAAAGAGCGGCGGTTCAGCAGTCCGGTCAAGCCATCGACTTCGGCAAGCTCCGTCTTCATCTGCAACTGCCGAATCGCGTTTTCAGCGTTTTGGATTCTCGCCAAAAATTCGTCTTCTTGAATCGGTTTGGAGAGAAAATCGTTCGCCCCGGCTGCCATCGCTTCGGAAAGATCGTCTCCCGAATCGCGTGATGTAGCGACCAGGATATAAACGTCTTCGTTACACAGTTTGCGGCGAATCGAGCGGCACAATTCCAGCCCTGACATTTCTGGCATGTTCCAGTCAGTGACCACAATCGGCGGGCAATCGAATTGAGCGGCTGACCAAGCGCGGATTCCATCTTCCGCCTGAGAGACCGGATACCCGGAAAGTTCTAGCCATGCAGACATCAACTTCCTGGTCGTCGGATGGTCATCGACTACCAAGACCTGTGGTCGCTCTTGGGCGCCCAGTGAATTAACAGACATCGGCATACTCAAGTTGAACTGCGACGATATCGGAAACTCGGTTGAGGAAGGCACTTACGATTCGCGGATCAAAATGCGACCCGCTCTCTTCGTCTAAGATGCTTAAACATTTATCCAGCGAGAACGCTTTCTTGTACGGGCGGCGACTACTCAAGGCATCAAACACATCCGCAACCGCGGTGATCCTTCCTTCAATTGGAATGTTCTCACCTCCTAACCCGAGGGGATAACCGTTCCCATCCCAGCGTTCATGGTGCGTGAGGGCGATCGTCCGAGCCAGCACGATTGTTGGCGAGGAACAGACAGCCATGATCTCAGCTCCAATCGTGGGATGGTTCGTCAGGGAGATTCCTGTGCGGTGCAAATCCTGGTTTAAAACCTGCCCTCCAAGCCCGCAATGTCGCTGCATGTTTTCGTATTCGTCATCGGTCAGTTTTCCTTCTTTTTGAAGGATGGCATCGGGAATCCCAATCTTCCCAACATCATGAAGGGTTGCGGCCTGTTGCAGACGATTGATTTTTTCAGGTTCCATCCCCAGTTCATCGGCGATGATGGCGGCGTACTTGCCGACACGAACGATATGAGCCCCTGTATCGCCATCGCGGAACTCGGCCGCCCTAGCCAGACAATGAATCAGTTCATAATGAGCTTGTTCCAGCTCCTTAGTACGCTGCACAACTTGCGACCGCAGATCATCTTCATACGTCTTCATCAACAAACTATTGCGGACACGCGGCAATAATTCATCAATGTCGATAGGCTTGGACAGAAAATCGGTCGCCCCTAGCAAGAGTGCCTGATTCTTTAGATCACGGCTTTCTGCCCCACTAAGGACTAGAACGGGCAAGTGCTCCGTCTGGGGATTTGCCCGGATGTCTTCCAGTATTTCCAGCCCGCTGATTCCTGGCATCATGATATCCAACAGCACGACATCGGGATTGGAGTAATCGATGGCGGTTAATGCTTCAGCCGGATCGGTCAGGGTCACAAAGTTCCTATATCCAGCAGATTCAAGATGAGCACGCGCGACTTTAACATTGATGGGGATGTCATCGACAATCATGATTGTCGATGAAGCTAATTCGCTAGTCGTAGCGGTCATCGGAGGCCCAGCGGTGACGGCAGTTCAAAACTGCCGGATTTTTGAATTGGAGAGGTGATCGTCCTAGTTGATAGTCAACATTAGGTCACCATTTACCGAGCGGTAACAGGAAATTACAAATCGCTGGAAACTCAAACTCGCTGCGGTGTCGCGGTGATCTGCTGAGTCAATTCAGCAAGCACCGCGAGCGATTCCTCGATTTGGTCGCAGTCTTCGTCCTTGGCGGCGTCCCAGACCCTCGCCGCGGGCGACGTTAAAGCGGAAAACCCTGCGGTCCCGCCCGCCCCTTTTAAACCATGGGCTAGGTGAGTCAGTTGATCAAAATCGTGATCGACTAACGCCGATTTCATATCACGGACATGCTCGTTCAGAAAACCGATGAATTCTTCAACGATTTCTTGATAGATCGGATTTTCCAACGGCAACGTCGACCTCAGATCGGCAGGAGCATACGTGGTAGATTCCGCTTCCACTTGAACCACGGTTCGGCCTGCTGGCTTTGAAGCGACAATCGGCTTCGCAAAGTCAGCCTTTATAGCTGCCGCTCCAGGAATCAGATTTCGCACACTCTGCAACAAGGACGTCCCTTGAATCGGCTTTGTTAAATAATCCGAACAGCCGGCCGCGAGGCACTTCTCTTCATCCCCTTTCATCGCGTGGGCGGTCAACGCCACGATCGGCACGGTGATTCCGTCTTTTCGCAGCTGCGAAGCGGCGGTATAGCCGTCCATCACCGGCATCTGCATATCCATCACAACCAGATCAAACGCTTCACGACGTGCGGCCTGAACCCCGACCCATCCATTCTCTGCGGTTGTCACTTTGGCACCTGCCTCTTCAAGCATGATGCGAACCAGTTTGCGATTAATTTGGCCATCTTCAACAACCAGAATGTTGCAGGCAGGCAAACGAATCTCTTCACTCAGCTCGGAATCCAGCATGCCGATCAAGGCATCCGCAGGAGGCGCTAAGAGAAGATCAACGTCCTTCAGCGAACCCGTTTGGACTTTCAGGATAAAGATACTTCCTTCCCCTTCTTTGCTTTCCACCTGCAGTTCCCCACCAAGTGCCGCGGAGAGCCTACGAGAAATCGCCAATCCAAGTCCCGTACCACCGTATCGCCGCGTGACCGAATTATCGGCCTGGACAAAAGGACTAAAAATTTTCGCCTGTTTTTCGTTAGGGATTCCGATCCCGGTATCGATCACGCGAATGGTCAGAACTTCACTGAAATGATCAAGTTCGGCACTGATACGAACGGATCCTTCGTTGGTGAATTTAATGGCGTTGCCAACTAAATTCATCAACAACTGCCGCAACCGTCCGCCGTCGGTCACGATCGATTCGGGGACCTTGGTCGTCCAGTCGCATCGCAGCTTCAGCCCTTTCTGTTGGGCGCGGGCTCGCAACACGCTGACAACTTGGTTCAGTACATCGTGGGGCGAGCATGGGGATAATTCCACTTCTAGCTGCCCCGCTTCGATTTTGGACAGATCCAAAATGTCATTGATCAGGGCTAGCAAGTGTTGGCCGCTTGCCGAAATCGTTTCCAAATAGTCTTTACGCAGCGTCGGCTCTGCAACCGCCGAAGAATTCGTGAGCAATTCGGTAAAACCAAGTATCCCGTTAAGAGGCGTGCGGATTTCATGGCTCATGTTCGCCAAGAATTCACTTTTGGCGCGACTGGCCGCCTCGGCTTCATCCCGTGCAACGACCAATGCATCCTGCACCGATTGGCGACGTTCAATCTCTTGCGTCAACTGTGCCGTTCGCTGCTCGACCCGTTCTTCCAGACGATCATTGGCCGTCTGTAGTGCCGCTTTAGAACTTTGGATTTCATCCAACATATTGTTGAAAGTAACGCTTAATTCCCCCAGTTCATCGGTCGACCGCGGGGTCACGCGAATCGAAAAATCCCGTTGGTCTTTAACCGTTTTTGCCGCCACGGCCAGTTCCTTGACCGGCCTGGAAATCGATCGCTGCAATAACACGGACATGAATCCTGCACCGGTCAGTGACAGCAGCATGATCCCGGAACCGATTAACAGATAGCGGCGAATATGCGAATCAAGATCGGACATATTGGCAAAGACATAAATCGACCCAATTTTTTCACCACGGTCGGTGATTGGGTGAAAAACCTCGATACCTTCGTCCGTGATTTGGTGACCGCTCGCTGGGTTGCTTGGTCGACGAGCCACGCTATTTGGACGCGAGCGAAATTCGGCGAACAAGCTTCCTGTTTCGTCTCGCACGCATACGTATTCGACGGTTGGGTACATCGCCATCGAAGCGAGCAATTCACGCGTAGCGGCTTTGTCCTGGAATGTCAGCACCCCCGTACTATTAAATGCCAACATCTTGGCCTGCGATTCCAGCTGATCGACTTTGGATTGTCGAATGAACTGAATGTCGTAGGCGGCCATCCCTGAAAACGCGATGACAAGTGCCAACAGCGCAGAAGTGGTTGCCAGCAGCAGCAATTTCGTTCGGATCGACACGTTGCGCAGGAATTGTCGCGGAGAAACCGCGACAACCCAACGTACCGGAACGGACAGACACCTGGGCAACATTTTCAAGGACCTTGATTTGGACTGCTAGGAAGCATTTTTATTCCCTGGCGTAGCAACCGAGCATCCATTGCAAGGCTTTTCCGTTTCGCTTCTTCCAGATCGATTTCAAACTGGATGGCACCGCTGGTTTCAACAAAGTTGACCACGGTTCCTTCAGGGCGAGACGGCGACTCCGTAACGGTAAGTACCGAGGTTCCACGAACCCGCAGCATTAAAGAGGTCAGATCAACCGGCTGAATTGCAGAGGACACGAACAGCAGGTCGCATGCGTCCACGACCACATCCTCCGCCGATTGATACGGGACGACTTCGATCGGGCGATCGTGGATCGTCCGTTTCCGAGCGATCTTCATCAGGCTCTTTTGGACCCCTGAGGGCCCAACAATGCCGACGCGAAAAGGCGAATCGTCCCCTGGCAACCGATCGGGCCAATTGGTGAAACGACCGAAACTGTATAGATAGACCGCTTTGATATTGTCTTCTTTTGCGATCCTTACAATCGTTTCCTGTTCGGTGGGGGGAGCAGGCGGGGTCTCTCCGACGGCCTTCCCTCCAGCACACAACACTCCCAGCAGTGTTAACCAAGTAAGAATTGCTGGGAAACGCATCTCGCTACGACTCCACGGCATTCAAAGGAACGTTCGACTGGAAACTAAACCACCGAGGATTCAAAGCAAAATCCCCGTCAGAGGATAGGCCTCCAATAACCCCAAGGCGTTTCGCATTCAACGTTTACGCCACGTGGTGGACATTTTGCTAGTATCTCAAGCTGATCATGCCGTAAAATTCGCGTTCGACGTTTGTAGCGATATTGCTGGTAAAGCTGTCGCTGGCGAATTCAGGATGATTGGGGTCCAGTAGATTGCGTCCGACCAAAGCAATTTCTAGATTGCGCGATGGCGTCCAACCAAGCCGTGCATCCGCCGTGTTGTAACTGGGCACCTGACGGGCAGGAAGATTGTCGACGTAGCGCCAAATCAAATCGAGCGACAGATTGTGCTCCAAGTCCCAAGAGGACTGCAGATAGACCTGGTTGTTTGGACTGCTGTCGGCGTTCGTGCCATCTCCGTTAAACTCTTCGCGGAGGTTGCTGTAGCATCCGTAAAGCCTCCACCATTCGCGAAGCTCATAGTTAGTCGTTAATTCAAAACCATAACTGCGTCCCTCTCCATCATTGGAAAGGTTCAGCGGCAAGAAGCCGGCAGGAATGGTCGGATCGAAATAAGGCGTTCCCGGCTGCACGGATTGCAAATCGTCGTAGTCGAAATAGAACGCAGAGATGTCCCAGGAGAAACGGCGGGTCGGTTGAGAACGCATCCCGATCTCCCAGGCGTCTAAATCCTCTGCGACGAAATCGTGGTTCCCCGTAAAGATCGGAAACACCCCACCCAAATCGGCTCTGGGCTGCAAGATCAATTGCACGTCGTCGCCAACGCGAGTCGGTAATCGCACCGCACGGGAATAGGAGCACCAGATCGACTGACTTTCGTTCGGAGTCCAAAGCAGTCGAACGGTTGGCTGAAATTCGAATGGGGTGTAATCACTATGAATAAATTTCGCACCCGCTGTTAAAAACAGTTCGTCGTCCAACAGCGTGATTTCATCCTGCACGAAATAGCTGAACAGATCGTCCGCACGCCGCTCGGGAGTGAAAGTGATAAAAAACGGTGCGTTCTGCAATTTATCGCGAGTGTTTCGGTAGCTGGCGCCCCAAATGACCGCATGATTGTCGTGCCAACGAAAACGATGCTGAAAATCGACATCCACCGTATCGCGATCTTCGCGAAATCCTTTCTCCGGGTAACCTCGTTCCGTCCGGTCATAGTAGCCCTGCAACGACCATTCACTATCGGGACCGTTCGCTTGGGTATAACGCAGCAGGGTATTCCATCCTGCCAAGTCAGCGTCTTCGATGAAGTTTTCAGAAAAGATCGGAGGCGGCGCCGGATAGTTATTTTCGCGTCCGGTGGCCCCGTCGTAGACATCCCCTTGGAACGTCAACGTCGAATCGCGATCCGGTTTCCAGTCCGCGCGAAACCCGCCGCGTGAAACTTCCCACTCATCGTGCGCTGCGCCACCGGGCACGTAGCCATTGTCACGGTCAAACCACTTCCCAAACACACGCATGTCGACGCCCGATTCGGTTTGCCAACCATGCCTAGCACCGACGAAACCGCGATCCTCGGTCCCTGCCCCAGCTTCGACATACGTTCCCAAGGTCTCGGAGGCACTTTTGGTGATGATATTGATCACACCGTTCACTGCGTTGGCTCCCCACACACTGGCCCCCGGTCCGCGAGAAACCTCGATCCGTTCAATGTCTTCCAGCAGCAAATCCTGCACATCCCAGAAAGTCCCGCCAAACAGCGGGGTGTAAACGGTCCGGCCATCAATCTGCACCAGCAATTTATTTGCAAAACGACCATTCGATCCACGAATGCTAACCGCCCACTTGCTGGAGTCGATCCGAGCGACTTCCACACCCGGTGCCATTCTCAAGGCATCGGGAACAGAGCGTGCCCCCGATCGGCGGATCATATCGCTGGAGATCACAAAGATAGCGGCCGGAGATCGACCGACGGTACTTTTCTGACGGCTTACCGAGGTCACCTCCGTCTGCAGGGCGGGTGCAGCCGCATTGCGACGGACATTTACATTGGCCAATTCGCCGACATCATTGTCAGCGATGTCCAGCAAGGAATCGAGTTCATCCTCGTCCTCGTCGAAGTCCTCGTCAAAGTCTTCGTCTTCCGTTTCGTCAGGTTTGGAATCGCCAACGGTATCTCTGGACAAGACGTCTACATCGACCAATTTTCCACCGACAGCATCGGCAACGGGGCTGGAGCGCTGCCCCGCGATATTTCCGTCGACCGGACCCTGCGGAAAATCCTGCGCAAAAACAACTTGGGTATCAAGGTTCGCAAACCCTAAAACGACAGGAGCCAGCACAATCGTTGCTAACGCTAAAATCCGTCCGTTAAGCAACATATAGGTACAGGCCTCCATGCCCGATGATTGATATTCAGCAATGCGGCCTGTAACTCTGTACCTCTAGACTTCGCCACTACTTGCAATCGGACCTAAACGAAGATGGACCGTCTGCTATTCAAACGAATTGCGACTTCCATCCGTTCGCCGGTTGGAAATTTAACACGTGGACCGATCAGCCGGGTGGCAAGGCAATCACCATCCGGTTGCGAGGGCGCATCGTTACTGATGCCGAAGCGCTTCGATCGGATTCATAGAAGCCGCTTTATAAGCGGGGTAAACACCGAAGATGATCCCGGTAACGACGGAGATTCCAAACGCCAGCAGAATCGAACTGAGCGTGGTCGCGGTTTCGACCTCAAGGATATAGGTCACGATCACTGGGATCGTGACCCCGAGGGCGATTCCCAACAGCCCCCCCGTTGTACTAAGGACCGTGGTTTCAAAAAGGAACTGGCGGATAATATCTTTTCGCTTCGCTCCGATCGCACGGCGAATCCCGATTTCTCGAGTCCGCTCCGTGACGGTCGCCAACATGATGTTCATGATTCCAATCCCTCCAACCAACAGAGAGATCCCTGCAATGGAACCCAGAACAATGTTCCAAATCCGTTTTTCATGTTCCGCTTGAGCCAATAACTCCAGCGGCACATAGACTTCATAATCCGATTGCACGGGATGCTGTTTCGCCAGAATATCGCGGACCATCGCCGACGTCGGACGAACCAATTCTTCGTCTTGATTGTTGACGGCCAGGGTGATCTCGCTCAATTCGACTCGCTCGGACCGACGCCCACCCGATTCGGGAACGACCTGCGTTTCACCAAATCGGCTGCGTGCTGCCGACAAGGGGATATAGATGTCTCGATTTTGATTAGCGGCTTCGCCACTACCCATTTTCGCGGCTCCGGAATCTTGAGAATCCAATACCCCCACGACACGATAGGCTCCGCTGCCGATCAACAACGGTTCGCCAACAGGATTATGGAATCCAAATAGAGCAACCGCGGCTCCTTGAGTCAGCACCGCGACGTTCGCCATGCTTCGTTCGTCTTCGGCTCGCAAGAATCGTCCACCTGGGCGGACGGTGACACCTTTGACGACAGCAAATTCTGGAATCGTCCCCAAGATACGGGCCTCGCTTAAACGCCGTCTGCCATGCTGAACCGCTTTCCGCAGGGCCAACATGGGGACCGTTTTTTCGACCGTTGGCAGTTCTTGCAGGATCCGCAAATCCGCTCGGGTCAATCCATACTGAATGGTTTGCTTCCCGGTCGTCGAAACCATCCCCGGCTGTGTTGCGTTACTGCCGCTCGCTTCATCAGGTTTTGGTTTGATGCTTCGCACGATCACATTGGCCGCCCCCAATTTGCGAATCTGAGCAAGCGCTTCTTTTTTGCTCCCTTCGCCGACCGAGAGCATGGCAATCACACTGGCAACGCCAAGGATCGTCCCTAACAGCGTTAGAAACGATCGCATTTTATGTAGCAAGACATTACGAATCGCTAGTTTCAGAGTCGCCCAGTGCATCGCAGGCGTTCCTTAATTAGCGGCAGCAACCAATTCAGGATTGGGATGCGGGATATCTTGAGAAGCATCATCGGTCGACCACGTTTGGTCTTCCGGCAGCCCATCGGCAATGTCCGTTGGGTTCAAAGCAATTCGGTCAGAAGCGTCGATTCCGTCCAAAATTTCGACGTAGGCATCGTTGCTGCGGCCCAAGTTGACACGGCACGGACTAACCCCTTCAGGTCCCTCTTTCATGCAGTATGTCTCTCCATCGCGCTCGAGGATCGATTGCACAGGAACGGCAATCACATCGGGTGCTTCGTCGATGTGGATTTCGGCAACGGCCGTCATCCCCGGCTTTAGATTTTCAACTTCGGTGTCGATCGTGATCACCGTCTCGTAGACCTTTGTGCCACTTCCTCGCAGCCCGTTCTGATCGGGGAGGACCGCGATCGAATGCACTTTTCCTTGGTATTCACGGTCCGGAAATGCGTCGACGGTGATCGTCGCGGTCAATCCCTGCTGCATTTGGTCCAGCACCGATTCATGAACCGCCGTGCGAACTTGCATCTGAGAGAGCAACGGAATCGACAGCAGGTGCTGACGCATTCGAATCGGAACCCCTTCGCGGATTTCGATGTTGCGTCCGCTGGCGTAGGCGACCATCCCGTCCTGTGGTGCATAAATCTTGCACAGTTTCAGTTGGGTTTGATAACGGAGCAGGCGTTCCTCTTCTTTCTTTAACTGTTCGGTTCGTGTTCGCAGCAGCGATTTTCGCTGGGCCAGAACCGCTTCGTTATTTCGGACCGTCTGTTCCTGACTACGAATTGCGGTGTTCAGTTTTCCTTCCAACGTCATGATCTGCATGCGTCGTTCGTAATCCTGCATTTTGCCCAACGAAGCCAGTTTGGTTTTCAATTGGTTCAATTTGGCAGCGTATTGCCCTTCCGCTTGCAGGTAAGACAGTTCGCTACGACGCAGTTCGTTACGGTTGGCATAGCCAAGCTTGAACAACGACTGCAAACCGCGACGATCCTCGTCCTTCAATTCCATCGAGGCCTGAGCGGCCAAAATTTCGTTGTTGATGTCGTCGATCGCACGTTTGACTTCTTCGATTTGCAGACGGTGCGTGCCATTTTCTTCATCGATATACATCTGCAAATTCAGCCGAGCCAGCTCAACATTCAACTTGGCTTCCGCTTCCGCAGTGCTGTTCTGAGTCATCTGATTGTCGTAGTTGGCTTCCGCCTGAAATTGCTGAGTCCTCGCTTCTTCGGTATCCAGCAATTGTTCATCGAGGGCTTCCTGCATCGGCGTCGATTCCAGTTCGACCAACAGGTCTCCCTTTTTTACCGAGGAGCCGTTTTCGACGATCCAGACGATCGGAGTCCCATTGATTCCGTCGCGTTGAACATCTTCCACTTCGCAGTAGACCGTCACGTTATCCTGGCTTTCCAGGTTTCCGCGTTCGATCACTGAAATCGAAAGCCCCGTTCGATCGACTTCGTGCCAGAGCGCCCGAGCCGCCAAGTCGTTCCCTTTATGCGGCCAATTTGCTGCCAACAATGAAGAAATCGCCAAAAGGATGACAATTCCAGCCCCCCACGGGGCGATGTTTCGCATCGAAAAAGCGCGAGCCGAGGAGTGCTCGGAGGTCTTCGCTTCGTTAGACATGGTTGGGACTCCATTGGCAACTCAGACCGATGCACTAGCCAAAAAGGCGGCTTGGCAACAAAAGGTCAGGTTTGCTGTAGGTAAGCCCGCGTCTTGCAACGTGGCTCGAAACTTCGATTCGAACCATTACTCAAGGACAGCGGGAAAATCGGCGGGACTGAATCTCAAAATCTGGACAGTCAGGACACAGGTGGGACGCGTAGTGTATACGAAAACTAGGCGGTTTGGCAATTTGAAGTATCGGTTTTCCACGTTTTCTGCCCCCTTAGCGATTCGGTAATTCCGGCGTCCGAGGTACAAAGGTGTGGAATCAGCCGTTTTATGACGGCTGTAATGCTCGGGGCGGTTTCGGTTACAGTACCCCTACCGCAAAAGACCGTACTGGAAAATCATCCCCCCATACTGAGAAAGATTGACTGACGTGAACGCCAATATCGTATTATTGCCCGGGGACGGGATCGGACCCGAAATCGTCAAACAAGCCGAAAACGTTCTGATTCAGATCGCAAAGAAATTCGGACATACCTTTCAATTCGAAAGCCACCTCATTGGCGGAATCGCCATTGATGAAACGGGGGATCCGCTTCCCCAAGCGACGGTTGATGCATGCAAAAAATCAGCAGCCATCCTATTAGGGGCCGTCGGCGGCCCCAAGTGGGACGATCCTGCGGCAAAAACTCGTCCAGAACAAGGCTTGCTCCGCATCCGCAAGGAATTGCAATTATTCGCTAACCTGCGTCCCATTCAGACCTTCTCGGAATTGGTCGATGCCTCGCCACTGAAGCGAGAAATTGTCGACGGAACCGATATCCTTTTCTTCCGGGAATTAACCGGCGGCGTCTATTTCGGGGAAAGCGGTCGTAATACGGTCGACGGCGTCGAATCGGCTTATGCTTCGATGGTCTACAGTGTCCCCGAAGTCGAACGGATCGTTCGACTGGCCGCACTCGCCGCTCGTCAACGTGACAATCGCCTTACCAGTGTCGATAAAGCGAACGTGCTGGAACCAAGTCGCTTATGGCGACAAACCGCTCAGCGCGTCATGAGCGAAGAATTCCCCGACGTTCAATACGACGTGGTCCTGGTCGATGCGATGGCAATGCACCTGATCAGCCGTCCACGCGATTACGATGTTGTTGTCACAGGCAATTTGTTTGGCGATATCCTGACCGACGAAGCTTCGATGCTACCCGGTTCCCTCGGAATGCTGCCAAGTGCTTCGATCGGTGCCAGCGGACCAGGCCTGTATGAACCGATTCACGGGTCCGCACCCGATATCGCAGGCAAAGGCATTGCCAACCCGCTGGCTACCATCCTGGCCGCCGCGATGCTGCTGCGACATTCGTTGAACCTAGAAGAAGAAGCCGCCGCCATCGAAGCAGCCGTTCGCAGCGTCCTAGCCGACGGCCTGCGGACCGCCGACATCGCGAGCGGTGCTCCGTCGATCGGAACCCAAGCAATGGGTGAAGCAGTCCTAGCAAAGCTTGGCTAAGCCGAAGCCAAGATTTGGAATGAGGGAATGAGATCGCCAGAACGAATCGGACAGGCTCCCGCGTAGGCGAGCCTCTCCGAGGCGTGAAAAGAATAAGTGAAGAAAAGTCTGGCTCCCCTCGCCCTCAAAACAAGCTCGCTTAAAACACGTTTGATACTGGATCAACGGTTCGCCAGCTAATTCAATTAAGTACGATTCAAAAGCTTGTTTTGGGGGAGAGGGGCCGACAGCGTTGGGCAAGGCGTGGCATAATCGCATGAAATCCGAGGCATTCACCGCGTCTTCGCTGCAAAATCGCCGCCTGGAAATCTCCCCCTCTCCCCCAGCCCCTCTCCCCCAAGCAAGCTTCACTAAATCAAAAAAGAGGCAGAGATCACGCAATGAGCTAGCAGAGATTTCTTCCGCCCCAAAGAGCTCGCTTAGGGGCGAGGGGAGCCAGACTTTCTTCATTTATAAATCGCATGAGTCCCGAGGCTCGCACATCACAGCGTTGCGAAGAGACGCTGCGTTAAGTAAGGTCGCAGGCAGCCGAGATCCTAACCCGCTGCATAAGCGAGGGACCGGGAACGCTATCCCTCGCTTACGCAGCGGGTTGGGATTCTGGTCGCTTGCCATACCACTGCAATCCGACCGAAAAATTCATTCTGCTTTCCATACGATTGCCGGACGGCTCGCGCCGTTCCGCTAAGAAACATCAACCAGTTGGACGCCTGCTTCTAGATTTCGACCTGCTGGCCTACCAGCTCTTCGTCGATGGCGCTGAACCCTAAAGCTTCGATCGTGTTCAGATAGATCATGTACAAGATCGGAATCAACAGCAGCACCAAGGTAGTCGCCAGCATCAACCCAAAAGCCAAACTGACGGCCATCGGGATCAACAACTGAGCCTGAAAAGACTTCTCGGTCAACAATGGCAGCAGCCCGGCGATGGTTGTCATGCTGGTCAGCATCACAGGACGAAAGCGGCGAACCCCCGCCTCTAAGAGCGCTTGTCGAATCGGCATCCCATCTCGGACTCGATGATTGATAAAGTCGATCAGAACGATACTGTCATTGACGACCACTCCGGCCAATGCAACCAAACCGAACATACTGAAAAGGGTCAGCGGCAACCCCAACAATGCATGGCCCCAGACAGCCCCGATCATTCCAAAGGGGATGATCGCCAGAATCAAAAGTGGCTGCACATAACTGCGGAACTGCAGCACCAACAAGACGAACATGGCGGTAATCGCGACCGCAAATCCTCGCATCAAACTCCCTACCGATTCAACGCTTTGTTCACGCTGCCCTTCCCATCGAACCGAAATCCCAGGGTACTTTTTCTGTAATTCAGGGATGAAGTTATCCTTCAATTCATTGATAACTTTATCGGGCTCGGTTTTCGTTTCATCAAGGTCGGCGGAGATCGTAATCGATCGCTGCTGATCGACGCGGTTGATTTCCGAATACCCACGAACCACATCGACCTGAGCCAATTCGGTGATCGGGCGTTCCAGTCCATCCATCGTCCGCACGCGAACTTCTTGATAATCCGCAAGACTGCTCCGTTCGTCTTCGGGATAGCGGACCATCAATTTGACTTCGTGCCGCCCACGTTGCAGACGCATGACCTCGGCACCGTAATAGGCGTTCCGAATCGTTCGCCCGAGATCCTGCTCGGTAACTCCGGTCGCTTGAGCTTCATCCTTCACACGCAGCTGGAATTCCCATTTCCCTGGAGTGTTATCATCGCCGATGTCGTACAAACCTTGAAACTTGGCGAGGCGATCTTTGGTAGCTTCGGTCGCCGCTTCCAACTGGTCGGTCGCACTTGCCGGAGCCAACAATTTGAATTCGATCGCTTTCCCTCCCGGCCCCACTCCGACGGATCCGTAGGTCAGTTTCTCAACTCCGGCGAATTCACCTGCTTTGATTCGCCAGCGGGCCATAATTTCGTCACTATGAGTCGTTCGAGTTGTCGTATCAAACAGTTCGACGAATATTTGACCGACATGGCTTCCGCCGCCGGTGCTGTTTCCCATCGGTCCCTGTGTATTGGTGATCGCCCCCACCTGGCGATACGTCAATTTGACCGGTCCAATCACGCCCGCTTCTTGTTGCCCATAAATATCGGCGATCGAAACCTGTTCGGCCGCCGCTCGCTCGGCTGCGATTTCTGCACTGACATCCCGAACCGCCTGCTCCATTACGCGAGTGGCCACATCGGTTACCGATTGCGGGGTTCCATCGGGAAACGTCACCGTTGCCTGCATCAGATTGTTGTCCGATTTTGGAAACAGGATCCGCGGAACGACACCCCCACGGACCATTCCAATAGTGATTAAAAATAACGACAGGGTTATCGCAAGCGGGACCAGCGGACGAGCAAGGCTGAATTTAAGGACCGGCAGGTAGATTCGATTTGCAACCCATTCCATCGCTAGGCTGGAACGCTTATTCATCCAGTTCAACAAAATCCCAAGCGGTCGCAGTGGGTACAGGACGATGGACAAAAACTTAAACACTCCATCATGCCGATGTGCCAGGTGGCAGGGCAGAATGAAGATGCTTTCCAACAGCGAAATCGCTAACATGGCAACCACCGCAAACGGGATCACCGCCATGAACTTGCCCATCACCCCCGAGACAAAAAACATCGGGCCAAACGCGATAACGGTTGTCACCACCGAGGCGCACACGCTGGGGGCCACCTCGCTCGCACCGTCAATTGCCGCCTGCAGAAAGTTCTTGCCCTGCTGGCGATGCGAATAGATATTCTCCCCTACGACAATCGCATCATCCACAACGATTCCAAGGGCCACCAGAAAAGAAAACAGGCTAAGCATGTTCAGGGTTTGGTCGCCCCAAGCAAGTGCAATCCCGGCTCCCAAAATCGAAATGGGAATCCCCATCGCGACCCACACAGCCAGCCGCAATTCAAGAAACAAAGCCAGCACAAGGAAGACCAGAATCAAACCTTGGGTGCCGTTGCGAAGCAATAGATCCAAACGGTCACGGACGTCGACGCTGGTATCTCCCCAAGGAAGAAAACGGTACCCCGGAGGCAACTCCTTCACCGCCAAATACGCCTTTACATCATCGACCATCGCCAGCAAGTCTTCGCTTTTGGTCCGGTTTACATTGACAACCATCGCCGGGATGCCGTTGATCTCACTAATGTTTGCCGAATCATCGAATTCATCGCTGACGGATCCCAGATCATCGACCGTGAGGACCACGCCGCTTTGCTGAGTGATCAGCGGTAGACGCCGTATCTCATCCCCAACGCGGCCTTTGTTTTTTGCTCGAAACAAAACCTCTTGGCCTTCCGCTTTTAATTGGCCCCCGGGAAGTTCCAGGTTGCGAGCTCGGATCCGACCGGCAACGTCTTCTAGTGAAAGACCGTATTGCCGCAAGGTTGCCTCATCGATTTCGACATCGATCTGAAACGAGCGTCCCCCTGCGACCTCTGCAGCGGAAACGGTTTTCAGCTGCAAAATATCGTCACGGACTTCCTCAGCGACCTGCCGGAGCTGCCACTCGGCTCGCGGGTCGGTCGATTCTGGACCAACCACGCCGACCCGTATGGCGGCATCGCGAAAAGTGATCTGCTGCACTTGCACGTCTTCGGCAAGGTCCGGGAATGTCGAAATACGTTTGACTTCGCGGTCGATTTCGGAAAGCGTTTTCTGAACGTCCTCAATATCACTACGCAGTTCGATCAACACATATCCCGCCCCTTCTTGGGCGATCGAAGTCACTTGCTTGATCCCCTCAAGGGAGCGTACCGATTCCTCGATCTTCTGGCAGATCCCTTCCTCCACGTCATCGGGCGTTGCACCAGGATACGGAACGGTGACCATCACCACTTCCAACTCGAATTCGGGAAAAACTTCCCGGCGCATTTGGTACAGGCAGACAGCCCCCACCAGCATGGCAGCGACCATGATCACATTCATCCCAGGTGAACTGGCGATGGCCCAGGCAACAATTCGCTTCATGTCAGTGTTCGCTAGATGATGGCTGTAACAGAGAGGATGGCAATAACGACAGGCATTTCAGCAAGGGCCCGCCCCCAACAGGTCTTATGGGATGGAGGCAACGGGAAGTTGACCTGGCGCGGTTTGGGCACGCGGCACGCGAACCGACAGAGGCGTATCAAGCGAAACCGCCGTCAGTGGTGAAGTCACTACATAGTCCCCTGGTTTCAAGGCCCCGCCAGCCACTTCACATATCCAGAACTTCGTCGCACTCGATTCGCCAGCGACACCCTCCTTAACCTTCCCATCGCCCAGATTGCCAAGCTGCAGGCTGGTCGATTCAATCGCTCGAACTCGATCGATCACCAAGACTCGACCGGCAACCCAGTCCTCCATAACAAACGGAGCGGTCTTTTCGGCTTCGTCTTCTTCCCCGTCCGCTGGCTCGTCCGCCAAGGTTTCGGCGGGACCTGAACCTTCGTCAGCGGTTCCTGCTGCGTCGGCCGGTTTTGCATCCGTGCCAGCAGGTTCCTTCTTAACATCCAAGACGCTCGGGTCGGGCGTGAATTGCCAGATTCGACTGCCCGGCTGCATCGCAAGCGCTGGCAACAAAACCAGTTCACGCTGCGGTTTGATGTGCAGCACGACTTTGACAAACATTCCCCTTAACAACGCCGTTGGCCCCGAGGCAAGCGATTCCGAGCCATCCGGTTTTTCGAAGCGCCGGGGGTTATCGACCACAATCCGGACCGGTGCGGTGCGGGTCTGCTGATCCAAGCCAATCCCGTCGTATCGCATCAATTGGCCACTCCACTTGTAAACCGAATCATCGCGGCCAGTGACCTCATATTCGATCGTCGCAGCCGTCTGCGGCAGCCGGTACCCGTGTTGATCTGGCAGGCTAAGTGCGTCTTCGCTATTGACCTGGTTGCCTCGATCTTGATTGAGCACCCAGAATAAATGATCCATCCGAAGGTTGACGGCAACCTCCGCCTTGGACGTGTCTTCGATCGTCAGGATAGTGCTGCCGCGCTGGACAAACGAATTCAGTTCAGCGTCTTCACGGACAATCACTCCACTTACCTTGGCACGAATTTGCGTTCGCTCCAAATTCAACCTAGCCACTCTTAGCTGAACCTCGGCAATTGCCAGCGATGCTTCCAGACCCGCGCGACGTTTGGTTAATAATTCAAGCTGATTTTTCGCAGTGGTCATCACCTGTCTGGACTGCAACAACGCTTGCTGAGCAAAATCTCGTTCCGATTCACTCGAAAAACCAGCCCGTAAAGACTCTAGCCGGTTGACCTCCCGAGTCCGCAGCGCGATGTCGCTCTCGGCGATCTCCACCAAACGCTGGCTATTGGTCTTTTCTTGTTCCAGTTCTTCGATCGTCTGCTTTGCTTGCGAAACCGCCTGGACCAAGCGATCGACTTCTAATTCGTAATCTTGAGGATCGATCTGACAAAGCAATTGCCCTTCGGTGACATAATTTCCCGCTTCGCATGCAGGGCTTTTGGAGATCACCCGTCCGGCGACTTCGGTTGCGATCTGAACCTCACGAAACGGCACCACCACTCCGTCGACTTCCAGATTCAGCTGGTTTCCAATCTCGGCGAGACCGCGGACCTGCTGAACATCCGCCGTCGGCAACCGCTGCATCCGCCCCGCAAGACTTTGATCGGCGGGGGGGCGCTCTTCCGCAGCCGATACGCCAAACCATACGAAAATCCCAAACGCGCCCGCCAGGATCAAACAAGGAATAACGAAGTTCCAGAGCAGAGACATGCCGATCCCTGACCGACGTGGCTGCCCTCCCCCCGACGGTGCCGGTGAATAAGGCGATGCCGTGGGGGAATCGCTTGGCCCGGTGGAAACCGAGAGATCAGAAGAATTCGGGTTGGAATCACTCATGGCAAGAACTCTCGTGGAACCTTGACAAACATTCGTTATAAGAAGCACTGGTTAGCGAAGCCAACGTGAACGCCGAAACATGGCAGGCCAGATCCTCAAGCCCGTAATGTGCTGACAAACGAGGCGCCGGAATCAGCTGCTGAATCGTTTTTTCGCTGACTCGAAAATGAAAGCATTGGCCAACAATACTTAGGGCGATCTGCTCTAGTTGATGAGGGGCGACCGGGGCCTGGAGGATTTCCGCGGCGGTCTGCTGAATTCGTTCAAAAAGAGGCCGAAAATACTCTTCGACCATCTCCCGAAAGGCCTCGGTCGGATTCTGCATTTCACGCATCATCAACTGGGCTTCCCACCCACTGCAATCCCCCGACTGCATTCTCTGCAGAAGAAGATAGACCTGCTGGTAGAGGTGCTGCTCGGCAGTCCCCTCTAATTCGGGCATCGGAAAGGCGGCTTCGCGGGCCTTGCGAATCTGACGCACCAGGCTCAGGTAAAGCCCCATCTTGTCTCCAAAATGATAACCAACGCTGGCGACATTCACCTTAGCGGCCGAGCAAATATCGCGGACAGTCGCTTTGCTGAACCCCATCTGGGCAAAGATAGGCCCTGCCGCATCAAGAATGCGCCGGCGCGTATCGTCTTCGGGAACGGGCTGAGCCATGCAATCCAACGACCAAAAGGAACTAAACAGTTGTTTTAAACAATCGTTTAATTCCTAAAAAAGTCAAGTCACCGCGTCAAGATTGATACAGACTGTAACGATCATCCTGGCGATGCGGATTACCGGGGTGGTGTGGGGAACTTTCTGCCAGTGGGGCGCATCGAAACCTCCACGTGATAATAAAGCCCCCCCGAAAGTCCCCTCTACCGAGCGGACCCCCTAGGGAGGGGATGCCAACGAGCTGGGCAGTTACTACGACCGGCACAAACGGCATCCTGGAAAGCAAACCAGTAGAGATCCATGCATTAAAAATTATGGAAATTTGCGGGTTTGCGCCCCCCAACTATACTCGACTGCTGCTTACATCGGCGACGAGTCTGTCACGCCAATTGCATATCCACCAAGATCATTGTTCCCGCCGGTCGCTTTCACGATCGCGGGCCGAATAACGCTACGTAAGGTTTGGTTAATGGCCTCCCGAAAACGGAATCGTTCGATTCTCTCATCTTTTCGCAAGAATCAGCCTCGCAACGCTTCAAAGGACGCACGGCGGCGTCATTTGGTCGAGACTTTGGAACAGCGTCAATTGCTGGCGGGGCCTCAATTGATTGGAATCCAGCCAAACGAAGGCTCGCTGCTTGTCGATGGATCGATTCGCGACGTTGCCCCCCGGCTGTTGACCTTCCGCTTCGATGAAGACCAACAGATCCATGCCTCAACAACCGATGCGGTTCGGATCACACGCGCTGGCGCGGACGACCAATTGGGGACCAGCGATGACCTGATGGTCGACCTGCCGGATGGCTCGGTCGTGGTCAATCCGGACGCAGGCAACGAATTGCTGGTCAGCTTCCCCAGCGCTTTGCCCGATGATAAGTACCGAATTGAAGTTTTCGCCTTTGATGATCCGAGTGCAGGGATCGTCGGATTGCGAAATACCAGTTCCGATGGCTCTCCTGGCGAATTGTTGGTGACAGGCAATTTGGGAGCACGCAAAGAACAGGTTGATTTTGAACTACGTCTGGGAGCGCTTGTGGAAGCGGTCGTTCCTCAGCCAGTGGTTCGCGAAGCCGACGGTTCACTGACCCAGCGCCGCGATGTAATCGTCGTCTACTTCAACGAAGACGAATTGTTTGTCGAAGACGACGCAAGTGGCGATCCGACCTTGCGATCGGCGGAAAACCCTCGCTTCTACCAGTTGCTGAACACCCGCGAGACGGTCCGCACAACCGACGACGAATTCTTCCTGCCAACCGATGTCCAATACGACCCCGTCAGTCACACCGCTACCCTGACGTTTGCGGACGACATCAGCAATTTGGCAATGTCGGACGATTACGGTCCGGGCACCATCGACGGTGGGACCTTCCGATTGCGGATTGGAACGGCGGTTGACGACCGAACCGAACTGATCATCCAGCCGACAACCGTAGCGATCCAAGCTGCCGCTCGGACCGATCTGCAAACCGACGGCGCCGTAGCCGTCGAATTCCGCGCCATCGAAGAAGGGGAAGCAGGCAACGGAATCACCGTTCGTTTCGAACGTTCGCTTACCCCGGGCGTAACGGCTCGTGTTGAAAATGGTCGCGAAGTCGTCTTTGACCTCGGCAGTGGTGTGGCCACCGCCGAAGACATCCGCACCGCGGCACTGGCAAGCGACGTCAATCTGTTGCTGAAGGTAATCATCAACGGGAATGCGTCGGCACCAGCGGGAGCCGGCCTGGAACTAGCACCTGCGTTGCAGATGGTAGCCGCCGGGGACACTTTCAATTCGGCTTATGACGTTGGGGTTTTAGGTGGCGGTTCACAGTCCCGCACCAGCCTGATCCTATCGGAATCGATCGACGCACAGGCATTCTTATTAGACCAGCTTGGCGGCAGCACCGATCCTGGCCACCGCGACCTTGAAGATTCCGCTGGACTTGGATTCGTTCAGCATTACAGCGAACTGTTTGGTGCGGACACGACCGCTGGGATCACAACCATCCCCTACCATTTCAATCCTGGCGTCACGATTGCCGGAACGGAAATGACCTCCCGGCAGCAGACCCGCGTGCGTGAGGCTTTGGAGCTTTGGGGCACCAACATCGGCGTCCAGTTCACCGAGACCGCCGACCAAGGCGTCTCGTTCTTGATGGGGAATATTTCCTCGCTGACAGGGCCCAATGATATCCTTCAATCGAGCCTGAATTTCGCGGCTCGCGTCGACCCAACTTTTACCAGTAGCGCCCTGGTGCTGGAATCGCAGCGTGCCTGGCAGGATCAGTACGGCGAAGATTTCTTCCGGACCGTGATGGCCGGAATCGGAATCGTCTTGGGGCTGGAACGAACCCCCGAACTGCCTGCGTCCACACTGTTGACCCTGGCACCTCAGTTCATCAACAGCAGCATCAATCAGAACCTGCTCAATTCAGCAAACGATTTACAGACGGCAGACGACCGGCCTTTAGAACCGATTTTCCCGGGCAACTACGACGTTCTTCACGGACAGTATCTCTACAACCTGGATAGCCAGGATGTCGACCTGTACCGTTTCCAGGTTGATCTGGATGACGAAGACAAGGTTGGCCAACTGTCTGCCGAAATTTTCGCGGAACGCTTGGTCGACAGCAGCCTGCTTGATTCGACGCTCACCCTTTATCAACAGCACCAAGCAAAAGCCCTCACCGATTTTGGTGCCGGAGTCGATCTATCGGTCGAATTTGAAGCGATCGCGCCAGGCAAACTGGGCAACAGTACTCAGGTTCAATTCGTCGCGGTCAACCGCGCGTTTGGCGATTCCAGTGTGGATGTTATCCCCACCGGCGTGAACTCATTCCGAGTAGAATTCCCTCGGCAAAACACCGCCAGCAATCTGCCTGCCGTCCCGGTCCAAGACTTGTTGGATGCGATCAACAACGATCCATTCGCTTCGTCATTGCTGACGGCAACGCTTGTCAAAGGGGATGCAACCACCGATATCGGTGCGTTCAACCAAAGTGCCTTCACGGTCAACTTGACCGGTGGGGATGTTGTTGAACTATCGCGAAACGATGATTACTTCAGCGAAGATTCACTGATTCGCGCCGACCTTGGCAGCGGGGTTTATTACATCGGCGTGGCCGCAAGTGGGAACGACCACTACGACCCAACGATTTCCGGCAGCGGCTTTGGTGGTAGTTCCCAAGGGAAGTACGACTTGCAGTTGGTATTCGAAGCCCAAGTCGACGAAGTGGACGTCCTCCGCGACTTGGATAGTGACCGGGACTTGGTCCCAGGAGTCCGAATCGATGGTGACGGCGATGGAACCCCAGGCGGGGCGTTTAACTATTGGTTCCAATCACGCCCTCTTCAACGACAGTTGGAGTTTACGGTCGACGGATCGGGAATCGCCAACGGATCGACGATTCGAATCCTTGGCGGAAACGGAGCGGAACGGACCTTCCAGTTTGTGCTGCAGGGTACCACTGGCGACAACCGCTACATTCCCATTTCCTATAGCCTTGCCGATTCCGCGGAATCGTTAAGCCAACGCGTTGCTCAAACCCTTGTCCAGAATCAACTGGCGACGGGCGTTACCAGCACCTACAGCGGATCGGTTGTCACGCTATTCAATGAGCGAGAAATCGACCTTTCCGGTAATTTCAACGGAGCGACCGTTCATGGCAAAACGATCTTTGTCGACAAACTTGCGGGCCCAAGTGCGGACGGGACTTTGGCGAATCCGTTTAACAACATCAGTGATCCCAACGTTGCCAACGCGTTCGGTGCTACCGAAGCAGGGGACATTGTCCGGATCGTCGGCAACGGCGGAAACGATCAATCGCTAGCGACCGAAGCCGATAACTTTGCCTATGAGTTTGGGCTTCCCGAAAGTGGCGGTGGGGTTCTGGAAGATGGTCTAGCGATGGTCGTGCCACGCGACGTGACCACGATGATCGACGCCGGAGCCGTCTTCCGCTTCCGCAATTCCTACGTCAGTGTCGGCAGCACCGACCTGCTGGTCGACCGTAGTAGCGGTGCGTTGCAGGTTCTTGGAACGCCTCGCTTGTTGGATTCCACTGGCGCGGTCATCGGTGACGACGGCGACGTTATCTTTACCAGCACACGCGACCGGACCGCAGGCCAGTCGGTTCCCAGCAACGCTCCTGCTCCCTCCAATGGGAACTGGGGTGGTTTGGTTTTCCGCGCCGACTTCGACGATGCTAGTGGCCGCCTGAACCTAGAAGACGAAGGCATTTTCCTGCAGTGGGTGAACCATGCAGACATCCGCTACGGCGGTGGCGCCAACGTCAACATCAACGGCTTCCAGTCTTCGGTCAGCCCGATCGAGATCGTCAACATGCGTCCGACGATCACGTTCAACGAAATCACGAACAGCTCCGGTGCCGCGATGAGTGCCGCACCAAACAGTTTCGAGGAAACCAGCTATCAAGCGCCTCGATTCCAGCAAGAGGGGACCTTCACCAGCGACTACGATCGCGTCGGTCCCGATATCCATAGCAACGTATTGGTTGACAACAGTTTGAATGGACTGTTTATCAAAATCGATACGGTCGCGGGTCGCGACACCGGCGATCTATCGCTCGCCGGACGTCTGGATGATATCGACGTCGTTCACATCCTCAGCGAAAATCTATTGCTTCGCGGCACCCCTGGTGGCCCGCTGACCGATGGAATCTCGCCCGATGTAACCAATGTCAGTGGAGCGGCCACCGTCGGTGGTACGCTCAGCGATGGCGAATACGCCTATCGCGTTACGTTTGTCGATGCCAACGGATTCGAAAGCCTGGCGTCTGTCGAAACGACCAGCGTTGTCGTCGCGGGGACGAACAATGCAATCGCCCTTGCGACGCTACCGACCGTGGCCGAGGGCTACCGGACTCGACGTATCTATCGCGCCGAAGTAACGGGTGCCGGTCCTTTCGTTTACTCTCTGATCGAAGAGATCGATGGCACTTCCACGACTTTCTTCGACGATGGATCGACAACCGACGGCGTCCTTGACGACACCCGCACCGGGACTCGGGCACGCCTGGATGCAAGCCTTGTCTTTGACCCAGGCTTGGTCATGAAACTGGCTGGTTCTCGGATCGAACTGGGACAAGGGACCCAGGTTTTGGCCGAAGGACTTCCTGGCCAAGAAGTCGTCTTTACCAGCATTAGCGACGACCGTTATGGGACCGGCGGAACCAGTGACACGAACAACAACGGCAGTCCTGTTAACGACGCTCAGCCAGGCAACTGGGGTGGTATCTATGTAGGCCCCAATGCCCATCTAAGTTTGGACAATGCAGTCGTCGCTTTTGGTGGCGGCCTGACTTCGATCGGTGGTACCACCAAAGCCTTTAACGCGATTGAACTGCAACAGGGCACCGGGCGGATCACCGAGACCACGTTTGAACAAAACGCGGACGGTCAAGGCGGCCAAGGTCCTACGGGACGATTCGGTCGTTTGGCAAACACGCCAGCAACCATTTTTGTCCGCGGCAGCCAACCGACGATCGTTGGCAACACGTTTATCAGCAATGGCGGTAGCGTGATCGACATCGATGCCAACAGTTTCATCGCCGATCTGGTGAGTGACACCGGCCGGCAAACCGGCACGAGCGATCGCTACAGCGAACTGAATAATAACAGCGGTCCACTTGTTCGTTACAACCGCTTGGATGACAACGGCATCAACGGGATGGAAATCCGTGGCGAGACGTTGACAACCGCAAGCATCTGGGACGACACCGACATTGTGCATGTCGTCTACGATACGATTCGCGTTGGCAACATGCACTCCGAAGGGGGACTGTTGCTACGAAGTCACCCTGACGAAAGCTTGGTCGTCAAATTCCAGGGAGCCGCCTCTCCTTACAATGCAGAACCAGGCACCGGGCTGACCGCATTCGGCACGGCCACCGACATCAATGATCGCATCGGGGGGACCCTACAGATCATTGGTCAACCTGGGTTCCCTGTGGTTCTGACCAGCCTTGCCGACGATACGATCGGTGCGGGTGTCAAACCCGATGGCACGCCACAGACCGACACCAACAACGACGACCTTGGTAGCCGAGCAGAATCGAATGATTGGCGAGGCATTTTGCTGGATGAATTCAGCAATGACCGCAACGTCGAAACGGTTCTGGAACTGGAACTTGCTACCGTCGAATCGGTCGGCACCAATGGCTCACCGAATTCAGCACAAGTCCTCGGTGACCTTGCTCCCGACTTCTACTCTGGCGATGAAAACCTACGGCTTGGATTCTCGGTCCACGGTTATTTGGCCAACCCAGGGGACGTCGATGTCTACAGTTTCACCGGCGAAGCGGGGACAGCCGTTTGGATCGACGTCGATCAAACGGCGTTTGCCCTCGATACGGTTATCGAACTGCTCGATTCCAGCGGCAACCTATTGGCCCGCAGTGACAACAGCACCGGCGAGGTCTTTGACCCCAGCGGAATCCTAACGGCCAGTTCGTTGGTCGACGGACGCGTTGGATCGCTGGCTAGCGGGATCACGGAATTCCAAGACCTGGGTTCCAAAGGGCAGTACAACGATTACGGGACGACCAACGTCCGCGATGCAGGCTTCCGTGTCACCTTGCCGGGTGCCAGTGGCAGCCGATCGGCTTACTCCTTCCGAATCCGCAGTGCCAGCGTCAACCCCGATGACACCTTCGCGGGGACAACCGAAGGTGCCTACAGCGTTCAAGTACGCTTGCGTGAAGACCAAGAATTTGGCGGTTCGGTCGTGCGTTATGCCGACATCCGCTATGCGAACAACGCCATCCACATGCGTGGATTGATGCTTGATTCGCCGCTGCTTGGGGACGCTCAAGAAAATGAAGAATCGGGTGGTTCAAGAAACTCGAACGATTCCATCACGGTCGGGCTTGACTCCACCGCTGAGCGCCCACAGTACATCGGAAACCTGCTGAACACCGACGATGTATCGCTTAGCGTGGGCGGTTCATTGTCGAACAGTTCGGATGTCGATTTCTATAAATTCTACGCCGACTTTACCAACCTACCGAACGAGACCAGTCCCCAGCAGTACTTCTCGACGGTCTTTGATGTCGATTACGCAGATGGACTTTCACGTCCAGACACCAGCTTGGCAGTCTTTTGGGATCCCGACGGCGAAATAGACAGTGTGTTCAATCGCGAACGTGCTCAGCTGATTCTGTGGAGCGAAGATGGCAACATCGGCGAAGACCAATCGATTTCGCAATCGACCGAAAGTGCCGACCTGTTTGACCGTGGAAGCTTCGGCACGGCCGATCCATTCATCGGCCCGGTATCGATCCCGACCTCGGGTGTCTACTACGTTGCTGTCTTAAGCGATGGACAAACCCCCTCCGAATTCACAACGAATCCGGAACTTCGCCGCGAACCACTGCCAAGTGTGGCACGAATCGCCGACGACCAACTGGAAGTCACAGGGGCTCATACAGCCGAAGCACCTGCGATCCCTGTTTTGATCCCGCGTGATACGCTTCCAGCTAACTGGACGATCGACTCCCGTCGCAGCGAAAACGGCGGGCACGGTGATTCAGATCTGTTTGACAATACGACCACGGACAACGCTCCGGGGATCCGTGTCATCAACGAAATCGAAGGGAATGGCCCCGCCCGAACGGCTGCCCAAAATCTGGATGCCAATCCACTCTGGAACCTGCGTTACAGCGGGGATGTCGGCGATACTTTCAGCAACACATCGGTAACGATCCCTTGGATCAAAGTTGCGGCAACCGGCAACGGCACGATCGACGGTTATCGCTTCACGATGGACAATCCCGGGCAAATCATTATCGACGTCGATGAGGTTTCGAACGGATTTACGCAAGACGAGGAGGACGATCCAGTCTTACCTGCCGACCTGCGGCTTGTTCTGCTGGACGCAGCAGGGACGGTCGTCGCCAGCAACAGCGGCGTCAGCCAGAATATAGGTCAGGGCGGCAGTGATTCCAGCCGCGATCCGTTTATCAGCATCGATGTGCCCGCTGGAACCTACACGTTCGCCGTCGGCCTGACCGACCTTGCGTATAACGGGACCACGGGACAATTCACCGGTGCCGGTTTGCCGGACAATCTGTTGTATTCGATCAATGTTTCGGCAGAGGGACACGCCTTCCAAGGTGGTGCTCTTGGAAACGAAAGCCTTCACTACACGCCGACTTCCGCGGGATCGTCCACGTTTGAAACCAACGCCTTCAACCTTGGTGGCTACAGCGCTGCGGATGAACCATTCCTGTACTTCAATTACTACAAAGATGGCTTCAACCCTACCGATTTACAGGTTTTTGCGGACACCGACAGCGGTTCGACCGAGCTGAGCTTCAATTTCCAAAACGCCTACCAGAACAGTCAGTTCCGCCAAGCCCGAATTTCCCTTGATTCGGTTGTTGGGCAAGACAACATCCGCCTGCGTTTTGTCGCGACAAGTACTACAGGCTCGGCGGGAAACACGACACCGCACCTGTCGATGGACGATTTCGTGATCGGCTTTGCAGAACGTGGTGAACGGATTGCCAATGCTTCGCCAGGCCAGACGGACTTCAATTTCGTCGGATCGACCAGCTCAGTCCTCTCGGGCGAGTACCAGTTGGAAATCCGCCAAGGTGCTGATTATTCCTCCAGCTCCACCAGTGGGTTCACCAGCGTTCATACGCTGGACCGCACCTTTGACACCAACGCCCGGTTGGTTGCCAACGCGACCAGCTTGCTTGCCCCTGAAGGACGCATCCTGCAGGATGGCGACTTCTTTGAACTGGGCGATGGAGCCACCACGGTTCGCTTTGAATTCAACGATTCGGGAAGCGTCTCGCTCGGTAGCATCCCGGTACCGTTCACAACCGCTGACGCGGACTACGAAATCGCTCAGGCGATTCGCCAAGCGATCAACAACTCCAGTGTCCAAGCGAATTTCAAAGTCAGTGCGATCCCGCAGGACAATAGTTCACGCGACAATCGCATCGAATTGGTCGGTCCTGTCCAAGGCGACTTCAACACCGTAGATATCGAAGCGGTGGACGTTACTAGTACGGGAACCGCCGCGGAATTGGCGGAATCGCTTGCCGGGCCAGGAATCACCCTAAACGGAAACGATCAGTACAGCGGCAGCGGAACAGGATTGTTCTCTGGCGGTGAATACACCCTTGGGATCGATAGCGGCGTTGTCATTTCAACCGGCGGAATCGGTGGAGTGAACGGCCCGAACATCAGCGGTCAGCGTTCGACCACTGCCACAGGTGTGGGCGACGCGGACCTGGATGCAGCAGCCGCCATCACCACCGTCGATTCGTCTTCGCTTGAATTCGAATTCGTTTACGATGGCACCACCGCATTGCCACTAAACATGCAAGTGGTCTTTGCTTCCGAAGAGTATCGCAACGATGCAGGTGCGAACCCCGTTGACCAGATCGCCATCCTGCTGACCGACCTCTCATCGACGATCACCTACAACCTAGCGGTTAAGGGTGGAAACCCGATCGACAGCGCCAACTATCCTGTCGGTTCGGCTCAGTACACTGACAACAGCCCGTCCGATGGCGGTCAGTTCTTGCGTGAATTCGGTTTTGACGGATTCACCCAAGTCCTCAACCTCAGCAGTGCGGAAACCGACCTTGGCCCCGTCGCCCTGGTTCCTTCACGGGCTTACTCGATCAAATTTGTGATTGGAGACCAGACGACGAACACCCTAGACAGTGCGTTGTTCATCGCCGCGGGATCGCTATCAACCGATACGCCAGCCGATGCAAACCGGTTGGCAGACCCGAACACCGGACGCATTATCTTCCCAGCGATTTTGGAAAACGAAATCGGTGACCGGAATGTCGAACGCGTTCAATCGCAAATCCTGAT
Organism: Roseimaritima multifibrata; assembly: GCF_007741495.1. Lineage (NCBI taxonomy): Bacteria > Pseudomonadati > Planctomycetota > Planctomycetia > Pirellulales > Pirellulaceae > Roseimaritima > Roseimaritima multifibrata. Next base: position 1,611,944 of record NZ_CP036262.1, on the reverse strand, counting down.
CGATTCCAATACGATCAGCAACTCGCATGTCTACGGTGTCTGGTCCGAACCTGCGATACGTAAAACCGACCCGATCGACACGATTTACAGTTCCAACCCATTCGAAGCGGACGGCGACGTCCCGTTGGCGAATATCGGCTACAACAACTACATCGAGGATCCGCGTCTAGGTAACAGCGGAATGGGCGCCGTGCGAAACCTGCCAACGCTGAACAATAGCGTCCAAGGTGGTTTGGCTCCGGGTGCGTATATTGTCAATAACATTATTGAGTACTCACAGTTATCGGGGATCCACATTCAAGGTGAATCCGTTCCGCTAGTGATAAATCCCTACTCGTTTATCACCGACCCCGACTCGGACGTGGTAACGGGAACTTCTCATACCAATCATCATTATGGGGACAACATCAATGACGGCGACACGTTCAGCATCGATGTCGGACGAACACGTGTTGTCTTTGAATTTGAAGACATTCAGTCGGGCGTAGGTGCCGGTGGCGACGGTGTTCGTGACGGCAATATTCCCGTTTATTACCGTACGGATCACTCGGCTGCGAAGAATCGGCGATCTTACGGCTACAACAAGCACGAACTTCTGCTTTCGATTCGCGATGCGATCCTGTCAAGCCCGCTAGTTCAAAATGACATGGTTCAGTTGGTCGTTCCGATTATCGGCAACAACGTCCTAACCAGCGATCCATCCGATCTTGCCGCTGGCAACCGCTTTAACAACATTCAGACGACGTTCCAAGAACCCGCGTTATATCTATATGGCGCATCCAACGTGTGGTACGACACGGACCTGCCGTGGGACGTGAACACTGTTGGGATTCACGACGGCGTTCAACCGTTTGCCCGAATTGTCAACAACACCATCATCGGCAGCGACGGCACCCTTTCCTCTGCATCAGGGGACGCGACCGACGAACCGAACGATACGATTCGCGAAGCGGTTCCGACACAATTAGGCATTTCCCATACTCCGGATGTGTTTACGACTGCGGGAATGTTGGGCGACAGCACGCGAGTTTCTGCACTGCAAGATGTAGACTTCTTTAGCGTGCAACTGGATGTTGGTGATCGATTGCTTGTCGACATCGACACCGATGGCTCGGTCGACAGCTCCATCCGTCTGTTCAACAGCAGTGGTCAAGTCGTTACTTTCTACGACTCCGCTGGAAATCCTCAAACGTTGGCGGCCAATGCAGCGGCTCCTGGCGAAACCGCCGGTGTCGATCCTTACATGGATTACACCGCGACCGAAAAGGACACGTATTACATCGCCGTCAGCGGTGCAGGGAACGACTCCTTTGATGCATTGTCGCTCGGCAACCGAGTCGATTCAGCTCAAACAGGTGCCTACGACCTATCGATCGAAGTTCGTGCTCCGCGGCAATTCCTGATTGACGCCGAACCGGCTTCGGCCTACTCCAGTGGCGACAGTTTTGTCATCTATCAAGTCACCGACCTGCCACCTGCACGGCAAACCGCGGGCTTGCCTGCCAACGCTCTTCGCTTTGAATTTGTTCTGGGTACCGGCGGTGCGACCGCTGGAAGTATTCCGATCAATTACGCCGCCGACTACACCGCAGCCGACATGGCGTTGGCAATCGGTGGAGCGATCCAAGGATTTGACTCAAACAACCCTCCTCTTCCCAACAATCAACTGGTGGACCTTCCGGACGGACGTTCAGGACCGATCGCACGCGTCACCGCGGAAGTCCTTGGCGGCATCGCTGGCGATGACGAATTCCTGGACAACATGACTTTCCGACCCCATCACGCGGGGAGCAACTCCACCACACCACTGGGCTTTTACGACTCGATCGAAGGTTTTGGATTCGACGATGTCGATACCGGACGCACCTCAATCACCAGCAGTGGTGCAGGCGAAACCGAACACTATGTGTTGGTTAAACGAGCCTCCAACATCGATGCCAATGGCGCGATCCGCATGGACCCCCGTCCAGACAAGAACAACGATCAATTGATTCCCGAATCCGGGGTCACCGCTGTTTCCGGAGCCAGCCCGACGCTTGTCAACAACGTGATCATCAATACCCACGGGGCTGTGATTCGCGAAGAATCCAGGGACAGAGGGTTCGGTGACATCAGCCGCGGTTCCGTTAGCATGGTAAAAACGGGCGAAGTGATTGTTAGCAGCAACATCTTCATGGCAACCGAAGAGGAAATTGCCCTCTACCGCACAATCCCTCGAACTAGCTCTTCAACTTTCTACGACATCGGGATCGAAGTCGGTCCGATTAATACGAACAACGCGACCGATGACTTTAACTTGGTCATTCCGGCGGACGGGGAACTCCTTCAAGATCCTTTCGCTTCGAAATACCTGCCGGTCACCGGTTCATTGGCTGTTGACAGTGCGATCAATTCGTTAAACGAACGGGCCGCATTCGCTGCCCTGAAACAGTCACTGGGAATGTCGGTTTCGCCAATTCTGGCACCAGCTCGCGACAACACCGGACAACTGCGTGCCGATGATCCTGAAACGCAATCGCTGCCAGGCTTGGGAGCCAACGTCTTCAAAGATCGCGGTGCCCTGGACCTTGCCGACTTCGTCGGTCCCGTTGCCCTGGCAAACTTCCCGCAAGACAATGACGCCGCTGGAATCGACACCGACCCAACGGTCAGCTTCCTGCAACTGAGCGACGGAACCTACGGTGAATTCCGTATCCAACTGATCGATACCGGCGACACCTCCGATCCATTCCCAGGCAGTGGGATTGATGACGACACGGTTGTTGGTGCGGTGATCGAAGGCCTTCGAAAAGAAGGGGCCACGGTAACGCTGTTCGAGAATGGTCGGCTCCTTCAAGAAGGAATCGATTACACCTTCTCTTACGATTCCACCAAGAACCAAATTCGCTTGACCCCGCTTGCTGGCGTCTGGCGACAAGATCGCTCCTATCGCATCTCGCTGAACAACGAAGATCGATTTGTGGTGATTGCTCCTCCTGCCGCTTCGGTAAGCGATGGAGATCAAATCACGATCACCGACCAGAACGGCGGATTGATTTCGCTGGAATTCGAATCGGGTTATGAAATTCAGTTCCCCGAAGTCCTCGCCCTGATCGTTCCGGTTGCCGGAACAGGAACCGGCGGGATTGCGGATGCGGATCGATTCACCATCGATGACGGAACCAACCCTCCTGTCACCTTCGAATTCGATCTGGCAAATGAAAACAACATCTTGCCTGGAAACATTCGTGTTCCCTTCGTGCAAGGTGCGACTCCTGCGGAATTGGCTCAAGCGATTGCCACGGCCGTAACAGGCCAAGCCGGCCTTGATATCTCCGTGCAACTGGCGGGCAGCCAAGTCATCATCGGAGCCGAATCGGGAGCGTCGATCGACGCGTTCGATAGCGGACTACTGCAAGCTTCCGCGACTCTGGCAATTCAGCCTCCGGAAGCAGGTGCTGGACCTGGCGGCGTCCAAGATGGCGAAACCTTCACCATCGACGACGGATTGCAGCAGGTTATCTTTGAATTCGATTCCGGAAACGGTGTCGCGGCGAATCGCGTCCGAGTCCCCGTATCGGGCGCTAACAACGACGTCCTGGTTTCCCAGGCCATCCAAACAGCGATCGCGACGACCACGCTGAATGTCACGCCAACCTTGATCGGTGGGCAGCTGCTCCTCGGATTGCCTGTCAACGGAACGGCAACCGCCGGTTCGGGGCAAACCCGCATCGTCGGCTTGGCACGTACCCCACAAGACGGGACGACGTTGACCCTGACGCCTAACGATGGTTCAGATCCGGTAGTCTTTGAACTGAACCGTACCGACTTGGTCGGTGCGGACGGCGTTGCGACCGGTTCGATCGCGATTGACTTCACTCGCTTAACAACCGGCGAAGAACTGGCCGAACAGATCGCTCAGGCGATTGCCGCTCAAGACCAAGCCAACGACATCGTCGGCCTGGATGGAACCGCGGTTGTCGCGGTCGGAAACGGTGTCGTCTCCGTTGGTGGTGAGGCCGGACTAGGACTAACCACCGCTGGATCAACAAGCGTCGTAATCAGCGGAACGCCTGGGGTCACCGGTCCTAGCAAACTTCAGGTCTTTGGACCTTTGCAACTGAAAGTGCCACCATTTGGTGGAGCCACGGTTGCGGACCATTCGCAGTTCACGATCATCAACGATGGCGTGAGCGTGCTCTTTGAGTACACCCAAACCGGTGTCCTTGTCAGTCCATTGGCCCAGCCGATTCTTTACTCCGCTGGAGACGCGCCGAACACACTGGCAGATTCCACCGCGGCGGCGATCAACGCCACTGCACTGGGAATCAATGCGGTTTCCATTGGCAACGACACCGGTATCGTCGATCTGGGACCGATCCAAAGCGATCAAGTTGATACGCTAACCAGTCCGCTGGAACTGCTTCGGGGCACCGTCCAAGACGGCGACCGTATTTCGATCACCCAAAATGGTGTGACTCTGGTCTTCGAATTTGAAGCGGCAATCGGCGGCGGTGGCGTTTCCCAAGCGGGTGCTACCCCCGTAGTCTTTGCTGCGGGTGCAAGCCCCGAAGAAGTCGCCGCAGTCCTTGCGTCGGCGATTCGAAACAACCAAGGGACCCTTCGACTGACCCCAGTCGCCGATGGCGATTCGGTCGAACTGAACGATGTCCCTGGAACGATCATCGACACCAGTCAAGCCGCAACCATGGTGTTGTCCGGCGTCCCTGGCGGTGCAGCTCCGGTTTCGATCAACCGTGGCTTTAGTGCCGTCGAAGTCAAGAATGCTCTGATCGATGCAATCAATGGAATCAACCCAGAAAATGAAGCTCCATTCACCGACTTGGTGGCAATCGATCGCGGCGGAGACACCTTGTTTGTCGAAAATGCACAGTCGATCGGCTCGCAAGTCGACAACTACTTCTTGCAATCGATCGCGGACCAATCCGATCGCAACTTGAAACCGAACCGCAGCGACAACACGACCCAGTTCACGATCCTGATGCCGGAAATCAGTTTGGATTACGGCGATGCTCCGGATCCTGTGAATGGCGTCCGCGGCCGTTACCCAACGCTGTTCGATGTCAACGGTGCTCGTCACGTCATCGGCGACGGCCCGGTCTTGGGTCGCTTAATCGACGGCGAATCGGACGGTCAACCGACCTCCGCAGCCAACGGTGACGACAACGCCATCGAAGTGGTCGGATCGACCGGCACGTCCTTTGTGGTCGTCCAGACGCCTGGCCAATTGGCGATCACGGTTCCTGCGGGAGTCGACGGCGACACGATCACGATCGATACGGGCGTTGCTCGAGCAACATTCGAATTCGATACCGATGGTCGCTTCGACGAAGACAACTATGCGGTTTCCCTGCAGGCAGGCGAAACGATGGGCGAAGCCCTGGAGCGTGCCTTTAACGAAAGCCCACTGCGGCCAGCCGACTTGCAAATCCCAACGGCCAGCCCTGAATCGCTGTTGGTGATCGTCGACGATGAAGATGGAGTGAACTTCTCTTCAGAGGACAATCCTGCCGGCGTCTTCAACCGCAGCCCAGGCTTCTCGACACCGATCGATGTTTCCGTAACAGGAGCAGGGATCGTCGATGCCTGGATCGACTTCAATGGCGATGGTGACTGGTCCGATCCGGGTGAGAAAATCATCGGTCGCGACATCGATTCTGACATGGCAACCTTTGCCGAGCGAATCACGATCGTCAACGGCGTTCCCGTCGTGCAAACGGTCACCAAGACGTTTAACATCGTCATGCCTGCGACGACCGCCGCACCACTCGCTCCGCTGCAAACTTATGCTCGATTCCGCATCAGCACCGAGGGGAACCTAAACCCCAACGGACTAGCGGTTAGTGGAGAGGTGGAAGACTACTTGGTTCGCGTTCTTCCCGGACAACCGCCAACGGTCAACGCATCCAACAGCCAACTGGAATACAACCTCCAGGAAGACAACCTTCTACAAGTCTTCGACATCGACGGTACGGGAACCCCTAGTGTCACCAATGACAATGGCGTTCTTGTCGGGATTACCGATCCGGACTTTGATCCGGTGGCGGTTTATAGCGATGACGTCGGACCAAGACGCATCGTCAACGAAACCGGCGAAGGCGGGATCCTAACGATGGAGGCCGACGGAAGGTTTAGCTTCTTACCCGATGCTGAATTCAACGGCGAACTGCAATTTACCGTTCGTGTTACCGATGTCCGACCTTCTGGACAAGAAGCCGACCAACTGGTCAGCCCGACCGCCATCACGGTGACGTTGAACGTCGCCTCGGTCAACGATGCCCCTGTCCCAACGGCTCCTGGAGCGGTGATTGTCGACGCCGACCTGAACGAAGATCAGGTCGAACAGTTCACGATCGAAGCTCTGACCGATGGCCTGTTTGTTCCTGGACCGGCAAATGAACTTGCTCAGGAATTGGTCATCAAGACCGTCGGCTGGAATGTCGCGGGAACCTTTGTCCCGTTCGCAACCGAACAAGGTGGCAGCCTGCAAATCCTGGCAGATGGATCGGTCCAGTACACGCCTCCTGCTGACTTCAACAGCACGGCTCTTGGCACCAACCCAGACCGCTTTATCTACACCGTTGCGGACGTCCCAACCGGTGCCGGCGAGGCTTCGCAAACCTCAGCGGTCCCAGGTACGGTTGTCATTAACCTAGCTCCGGTAAACGATCCGCCAATCGCTGGTAACGATCGATTTGATGTCGCTGAAGATCAACCGACCGGATCACGTCTGCCCCTGACCGGGGCGGGCTCTATCCTTAGCAACGACAGCGGTGGTCCAGCGGACGAAGACCAAACGATTAACCTGATAACCAGCGACTTCGCGACACCTAAAACCACCCTCCGCGGTGGCACGGTCACCTACGTGCCCGCTTCCGGCACCGAAGACGCATACCTGCTTTATCAACCTGCCGATAACTTCTCCGGTGTCGACCAATTCGAGTACCGTATCACGGACTCCGATGGGGCGACCTCGACCGGAATCGTGGTTATCGATGTGAACGGTGAAAACGATCCAGCTCAATTCGTCGGCATCAATGGTGTCGCTGGAAATGACGAACTGAACTTCACCGAAAGCAAGGCGACCGAGCAGCAGTTCACTTATGACCTAGGCACTTGGTTCCTCGATCCAGAAGGGGACCCGCTGATCTATACCGTCACGACCAATAACAGTGACGTGGTTCAGGTCCAGCAGTCCGGCAACGATCTGTCTCAGTTGTTGCTGACGCTGCCAAGCTACGGTTTTGGCAACGCAGAACTGACAGTCACCGCGACCGACGCGAATGATCCAAACGTTACCTCCACGGTGATCATCCCGGTTGCGGTTGCGGACACGCCCGATCCACCACAGGTTCTGACCACTCTGGATCCCCTTTCGGGGCTAGAAGACCAGACCGTCGTGGCGGACCTGAGCACGATCTTCGCAGACCCCGATCGCACGCAACTGAACTACCGTGTGATCTCGCCTGCCAGTTTCGCGAATTCGCCACTGGTTTCCGGGATCACCTTTAACGGAGATCAGATGCAGATCATGCTTCGTCCGGACGCCAGCGGATCGATCCCGATCACGATCGGAGCTTCCGACGGCACGTTCGAAGTGACCGATTCCTTTACGCTGACGATCGGTGCCGTCCCCGATGCTCCTACCGGCGTCAACGATACCTATGCGGTTTCTGTAGGTGGCACGCTAAGCGTCCTTGATCCTCAGCAGGGTGTGTTGGCGAATGACTTTGATCCCGACGGGAATGACTTCACGTTGGTGCTGCAGTCGGATACGACCGAAGGCACGCTGACGCTGAACACGGCGGACGGAACGTTTGTCTACGTAAATGAAGATGGAGCTCCAGGCGGCACGGACTCGTTCACCTACGTGCTACAAGACAGCACCGGAACCAGTGCCCCTGTGACGGTCACCCTGAACCTGACTCAGTCGGCATACCAGAACCCACTGTCTGGCATGAGAGCGGACGTCAACGCGGACGGTTTCATTACGCCGATCGATGCTTTGAAGGTGATCAACCTTCTGAATCGCCGGAACACCAATTCGATTCCGGTCGGTTCGATCCAAACCGGACCTCCTGACTTCGTCGACGTCAATGGTGACGGCCGCGTGGAACCACAGGACGCCCTGGTCGTAATCACCGCATTGAACAGGCAATCGCGTGCCCCACAAGGCGAATCGCTGGCCCAAGGTGAATCGGTTGCTCAGGGTGAATCGGCCGCAGGATGGATGACAACGACCGCCTACGCGGCCGTCGACACCACCAACTTGCCGCAGACCAATACCATCCGCAGCAGTGAGACGTCCGATACGGACACCGCTGGAGCCTCTGAAGCGGGGGAAGCGGACGTCCGGCAAGCTGGCTGGCAGTCGGGTTACCAGGCGATTGACAACCGGGTCGACCAAGCGGTCGACACATTGCTCTCAGGGATGGATTCTGACGATTCGGGGAATTCTCGCGAATCGGCTACCGACAAAGCATTGTCGGAGTGGTTTAGTGAAATTAGTGTAGAGAATCTCTGATCTCTGGAAACATTTACCAAACCGTTGCGTTTTATTCCTAAAACCGGTCCACTGATCGGTTTATGCTAAAGACCGCGGTTTGCGTTTTTCATCGCGTTTATTGCACACATTGTTCCCTCAGTAAGGTTTGCCAGCATGGCTCGTCGTCGCCCGACCCCCGCCAACAGTCGAGATAAACGCAACCGAATGAAAAGTAGCCTGCGCCAAAGGCGTCTGCTGCATCAATCTTTGGAAAAGCGGGAAATGCTGGCCGGGGATTTGGATTTGATTAGCGTTAATCCGAATGCCGACGCCATCTTCAGTCGCAGCAGCCCTAATTTGCTCGATTCAGGCCCGACGGAGCTGACTTTCCGATTTGGCGGTGGCAGTGATCTTCAGCCTGCCAGCTTGGATCAGGGGATTCGGATCTCTTATGCAGGCGACGACCAACAACTCGGCACCGCGGACGACCAAATCGTCCAGCCAGGGTGGCTGGGACTTGGCGAAACCGACACCGTCGTCGTCGCTCGATTTGCCCAGCCTCTCGAGGATGGTCGCTATCGGATCGAAGTTTTCGGAACCGACAATCCAGTCGCAGGGATGGAGGCGGTCCGCAACGTCGATGGCGATATTTTCCAGCCTCAAATTGCCGGAACCGATCGCGACACGCTTGATTTTGAATTAGAACTCGGGGCTCGTGTTCAGGGCGTTGTACCGCAACCCGTAATCCGAGATGCGAACGGGGACCTGCAGCATCAAACCGATACGATCCATGTTTATTTCGATGACAATGATCTGTTTGCCGGAGGGGGAACATCCACTCTTTCGGATCGACAGTTCTATCAGCTGATCCGCACCGAAGACACGGTCTCCAGCGGAGACGATACGGTCTTCCTTCCCGACAGTGTGAATGTTGTCGAATTCGAACAGCAGCTTGCCCCCAACCCCTCCGGGCCGGGAACCGTTCCAGTCCAGGTCCGCGTCAATCGCGTTGAACTGACTTTTTCAGGGGACATCAATGCGCTTGCCGGAAGCGGTGCATTCCGTCTTAAAGTCGGCTCCAGTGATCCATTGGGCCAAGCAAGCTCCCCTCTTCAACCGGCAATCATCCCGATTGTTGGAGATCCGGCCGATAGCGTTGCGACCAGCCAGCTGATTGCAACCCTGACCAACTCCACCGCAGTCACCCTCTCCAGCACGATTGCTGATATCGGGTTGCCATTTGATTATCCCGGAGGCGAGAGCGAACCGGGGCACCGCGATATCGAAGAGCAGTCGCACTACTTGGGTGGCGAAGGAGATGGAACCGCTGGGATCCAAACGCGTTACTTCAATTTCGCGTTGAATCGCTCGTACGGAACCAACGCCAGCGGGCAACCGTTGCAGACGTTGATCAACCCGGAACAGATGCAACGCATCCGTGAGATCTACGATATCTACGGGCAATTGCTGGGCGTCCAATTCGTGGAAACCGTCGATCAAGGAACCACAGTTGTCGTTGGCGACATGTTCCCCAACGGGGAGGTTAGTGGTCCCGGCGCCCCCTTCGGGGTCGCTGGTGCGGGTTTGGCAATCATGGACAGTGCCGAAACGTGGGACAACAGCTATGGAGGAGACTTTTTCCATACCGCAATTCACGAATTAGGGCACTCCAACGGCTTGGGGCACACCTACGAACAACCAGGCGGAACGGTTCAAGGGAACGAGACGCTTTATTCCGGTTCAAGCACCGAATGGGCCTTCCCCGGCGACGTCGATATCGTCCATGGTTTGAACCTCTATCGGCCCGACAATCGCGATGTCGACATGTATCGGCTGGATCTGCCTGCAGGCTCCTCCGGCGAACTGATTCTGGAAACGTTTGCCGAACGACGCCTCGGCGGCAGCCTGTTAAATTCGGAATTGGTCCTCTACAAACAGGTCGGCAGTGGCCCACTGGTGCAAGTCGCAGCCAATGACGACGCCTATGGTGACGATGCGGCATTGTCTGTTCAGTTACCCGCAGAAGATGAAAACACAGCCTATTTTGTTGGAGTCACGGCGCGAGGCAACGGGGACTTTGATCCACAGCGTGATGGCACGGGTTCAGGCGGAAGCAGCGAAGGAGCGTACGACCTGCTGGTCCGCTTTAAATCGAACACCGGTGCCACCATCACCGACGCGGCAGGAACCCCGATCGACGGCGACGGTGACGGGACTCCCGGCGGCGCGTTTGATTTCTGGTTCCAGACCGCCGACGCTGCCAACACCCTGTTCGTCGATGCTTCGGCACCCGTCGGAGTCAACGATGGTTCGACCGCCTCGCCGTTCCGCGAAATCGATCTCGCACTCTCAGCAGCCAGCGAAGGGGACATTGTTCGAATCGTCGGTAACGCCGGTGCGGATGGGATCGTTGGGTTGGCCGACGATAACTTTGCCGGCGCGGCCGACAATCTTTCTTATGTCATCGGTAAGGGGCTAAACAATTCGACCCTGAAAGACGGCAAGAACTTGATCGTGCCCAAGGGCGTCACCGTGATGGTCGATGCGGGTGTGATTCTAAAAATGGCGGACAGCCGGATTGCTGTTGGTAGCGGCAGCAACGGAGTCGACCTGAGTGGCGGTGCATTCCAAGTACTTGGTGTCCCGCACCTGCCTGTCTTTATGACCAGTTACAACGATTCCACGAAAGGACTTGAAAACAATCCGTTGAATGTCTCTCCTGGACAAGGCGACTGGGGAGGCATCGACATTCGCAACGGCGTCGACCGAGGCGAAGGTCGCACCGACCTGGAAAGGGAAGGGATCTTCGTAAACTATATTGCCGGTGCCGATCTTCGTTACGGTGGTGGCCTGGTCGAAGTGAATGGAACCAATCAGGCAATCGCGCCGATCCGGATGGATTCAGCACGTCCGACGATCCTGAACAACCTCTTTCACCAGAACTCCGGAGCCGCGTTAAGCGCCGACCCGTCCAGTTTTGAAGAAACCAACTTCACTTCGTCTCGCTATCAGAGCGATGAAGCGTTTGTCCCGGACTACGACCGTGTCGGGCCGCAGATCTATGCCAACACAATTCTTGACAACAGTATCAATGGGTTGTTAATCCGCATCGACACAGCGGCTGGCGGCGAGCGTGAACAATTAAACGTCGCCGGACGATTTGATGACACGGAAGTGACTCATATCCTGGGCGACAACTTAATCATCACCGGTAACCCAAGCGGCTCGGTGCAGCATACGCAACCGGCTCCGCCAACGACCGTTGCATTCGGCAATGTGGCCGCTCCAAGTGGCTCCGCGGGTCTGGCAGCTGGCACCTACCAGTACAAAATTTCCTACATCGACGCGTATGGTGTCGAATCCCTTCCCACCGATGCGACGGACGATTTTGTCTTGAACACCGCTGGAGAAGCTATCCGACTTACCGGACTTCCGACCGCCGGAAACGAAGTGGTACCCGCCGGTGGACAAACGCCAGCGGCCGAGGCTCCCTACGTGTCACGGCGGCTTTACCGTAGCGTTGATGGAAGCGGCGTCTTCGAATTGGTTGCGGAACTAAACCGTAGCTCGACAACCTATGTCGACGGACGGGCTACCCCCGATAACGTGACGCCATTCAACCCAGTGGGCGAATCCTACCGGGCTCGCCCCGATGCCCGCTTGGTCGTCGATCCAGGTATCGTGATCAAAGGAAGTGATGTTCGCATCGAAACCGGTTTTGGTGCGGATTTGATCGCGGAAGGTACCGAAGGTCGCCCTGTCATCTTCACCAGCCGTAGCGACGATCGCTACGGAGCTGGTGGAACGTTCGACACCGACCTGAATGGATTTACCGAGGGAGCTGCAGGCGATTGGGCGGGGATCTACTCCCGACCGTTTTCCAGAATTAGCCTCGATCACGCCGTCGTCGCCTACGCTGGCGGAACCTCATCGGTCAACGGGACAAGTGTCTCTTTTAGCGCGATCGAATTGCAGCAATCGTTTGCTCGTATCGCCAATACGACCTTCGAAGCGAACTCCGGTTTGGCACAAGGCGGGTCTCGCGTCGGCTTAGGGCCGCACGACAGTTCGGTTATTTTTGCGGTCGGGGCGCAACCCGCGATCCTGAACAACCGGTTCATTGACATGTCCGCGGGCACCGCCGCGATCAGCATCAACGTCAATTCATTGAACTCAACCGCCCTGGATGACTTCGGTCGGCAAACCGGCGAAGTCGATTTGATCGACCACCCACCAGGAAACGTTGGTCCGTTGGTCTTTGGTAACCAAATCGATGCGGGTGGACTTGCGGGGATGCGGGTACGAGCTGAAATGCTGACAACCGAATCGGTCTGGGATGACACCGATATTGTCCATATCGTGCAAGGCGACATCACCGCTCCTGACCTGCATACCTACGGCGGACTTCGCCTGCAAAGTCATCCTGAAGAGAGCTTAGTTGTCAAGTTTGGCGCCGGTGCCGAATTGATCGCAGGAGGTCGCCCTCTCGATATTGAAGATCGTGTCGGCGGCATTGTGCAAGTGATCGGTAGTCCTGGCTTTCCTGTTATCCTGACCAGCCTTGGTGACGATTCCGTCGGTGCCGGTCTGGACACCCAAGGTCAACCGACATTGGATACAAACGGAAATGGTTCCAGCGTGGGATCGCCTGGTGATTGGGGCGGAATTCTGTTTACCGAATTCACCCACGACCGCAATGTCGAAGTAATCACCGAGAAAGAGGGAGCGATTGGCGCTGCCGGCGATCTGAATGGCACCTCTGCAAACTCCCAAACCCTTGGACTGTTGGCAACCGGTGAAAAATCCGCGGATGAAAACCTGCGTCTCGGTTACACCATCCACGGAACCATCGCCTCTCCTGGTGATGTCGATGTTTACTCGTTCCTCGGCACCGCGGGAACTCCGGTTTGGATCGATGTCGATCGTACCGTCAATCGGCTTGATTCGGTCATCGAACTGATAGATGGGTCAGGAACCGTTATCGCGACTAGCGACAACAGCCACGATGAACAACTGCTTGGGGCACTGCCATTCGTGCAAGCGGGGGAAAACGCCCTGCCAATGCAGAAATCCCCGAGCGCTGTGCTAAACGGAAACGGTACCTATCGAGATTTCTACACGACCAATCCGGATGACGCGGGGATGCGTCTGATCCTGCCCGGCGTCGAAGGCAGCCAACAGCAGTACTTTGTGCGGATCACCGGTGCAGCCCAGTCGTCGGGCATCTACCAGATGCAGCTTCGCTTACAAGAAACCGATGAGTTTGCAGGTTCGACCGTTCGCTATGCCGACATTCGCTATGCCGACATCGGAATCAAAACCGAAGGGCTCCCCTCCCACTCGTTCCTTACGGGTGAAGGGAGCGTTACCAACGGGGCCATCGACCTTGGCAATATCGGCAACTCCGATCGCGCCGCGATCAGCGTCGCCGGCGACCTCACCGAAGGACGCACCTTCAATCAGTTCTCGTTCAAGGTGGAACGCGATTCGATTCAAAAACAGGCAGATCCTGTCAACCCGGACAACATCGATGCTGGTGAAGAGATCTTCACCTCTTTATCGATCGACGTCGATTTTGCCGACGGAGCCGGTCGTCCAGATACTTCCATCCTGCTGTACTATCGCGGAATCGACCCGAATGCCCCTGCCCAGTTAGTGATGATTGGAACCGACTCCAACATTGCTGGCGACCGCGGAGGCCCCGGTGAAGGAGCCGACCTGGATGACCAGACGCGTGGTTCGGTCGGCCAACGCGATCCGTTTTTGGGAACGGTTGAACTGCGTGGCGGTTTCTACGAATTGTTGGTTGTTAGCAATACACTGATCCCTACCGAGATGGACCAATACTTTGAGCCATCAACTTCCTACCCAAATTTCCGTTTAGAACCGATTTCCTCGGTCGTACGGATCGCTGAAGACCGTTTCAGCGACGCAACGGTCCGCCAGAGCACTGCCAGCGGTCCAATCAGCGTTGCCTTTGACGTCGTTAAAGAAGCGGGAACCGGGCAAACCAACACGACTCCCTACGCGCTTGGCGACGTCCCGTTGTTTATTGTTGGAAACTCCAACAATAACACTTCCAGACTTTATGCCAACAATGCTCAGATCGGTGTCACCGAAGCGATCATCGGCAATGACTTCTCAAGAGTCGGACCGATTGCCCTTCATCCAGCGGGTTACGTCTACGGGTATACAGGCGAAATATCGACTGGCGAAACCGACGCAAACACCTCCACCTTCTATCGGCTTGATGATGCAGGCAACGGAAGCCTTCAGACCTTCGGAAGTTCAGGCATCAGCACGTTTGAAACCTACCTCAACACTGCCACTCCGCCGGTTCGTGTTGTGGGAACTCCCGTCGGTACCGGCACGACTCGTAACGGCGACGGCATGCTGTTTTCCGGACTTGCCTACCGCGTAACGGGCGGCAACAACGACACGCTGCGTCTATACGGTGTTGCCAGCCGCGGGAACGGAACCGTCACGTTCCCTCAGCCAACCGGATATAACGCGGCCAGTAGTGACGCGCCTTTAGGTGAACAAGACGCCCCCGCACGGAATTACATCTACCGGCTAGACCCCACCACGGGTGCCGCCATCAGTGCGTCTAGCAGCGGCGACCGAACCGGAAATCGACGGGCCTCAGGTGCGGGCACGGATGCCGTTGAATTGGGGCGTGTGGCCCCCGACCTTCCCGGAATGCCTTCCCCCATCGTTGGTAGCGCTACATTCAAAGCAGACTACGAAGCCTATCTAGATGTCTTTGGCGATATTGTCGGCCTGACAGCGGTTGGAAATGACCTCTATGCAGTCACCGATACCGGGGCTTTGACCATCATCCGAAGTTCCCAGCTTGGCGACACCTCGGGCAACCGAAATGGTGACCGCCCGATCGGCGAATTCGTAGGGTTTGTCAGTGATGATATCGGTAATCCGATTGAATTTACCGCATTGACCACCGGGCCACGCAATGTGGCAGACGGCTATGACGGGAACGGCGAACGGTCATCCTTCCCTTATGCGGAAACACTCTTCGGAACCGATAGTTCAGGCAATCTGTTTACCTTTGACACGTCAGGAGTGCTGGAAAACAAAGTGGGCTTTGGCGAAACCAATGTCGCCACTGGTGTCAGCAGTATTAAAGGGATCGCGTTCAGCAACCTGGACGTTAACCTGTGGCATCAAACCAACAATCAGCAAGCTAGCGCTGCTGGCCATGGAACCTTGGCAACGGAGGACGGAGCCCGCCGCGCAGCGGACGGTCAGTACAGTTTGTACTTCGGCTATGACTCTGACATCAATGAAAGCTCTGAATGGGACGGGCAATACAATCCGACCGCACGAACCGCCAACGCCTACAATTTCGCCGGCGGAGCTCACGGGAGCGTACAAAGTCACTCCATCGATCTGTCGGATTATTCTGGGCAAGACGAACCGACGTTGTACTTCAACTACTTGCTGGAGACCGAGGACAAAGAAGCCATCCCGTTCGAAGCCGACCATGCACTCGACGCGCTTCGCGTTTATGTCAGTAGCGTCGACAATCCAGACTGGGTTCTGGTCGCCACCAACAACGGTGAAAAAGACGATGACTACTCTGAATTCAATGACTCGCTCGATGAATTCGACTTCCGCTACAACGGCTTTGTCGACGAAACCGTTGAATTTACCCAAGAGCTATTTGACGCAAATCAATGGCGACAGGCCCGCATCTCGCTAGCTCCATGGGCTGGCGACAGCGACGTTCGCATTCGCTACGAATTCGATTCCGCAGGTGAAGTCTCTCCTTATTCGATGGAAATGCGAGCCAATTCGCCTGACCGAATGCTCGACGAAAATAACCTGTCGTTCGTTCTTTCCCCGTCGACCGCAGTCTTAAAATACTTCGAGTTCGATTTTGGCCTGGTCCTTGATACTCCAAGTGGCTCCGCGATCGCGAACGGAGCCACAATCGAACTGACGCCTCGAGACAACGTGACGTTGCTTCCTACGGGCCCTGCGATCACTTACACGTTCCATGATCTAGACAGTGGAACTCCGGCACCGGTCAATGCGATTTCCTACCGAATAAGTGATTCAGCAGGAGCCGTCGCCGATGCGATCCGCCTGGCAATCCAGGCCGACTTCGGAATTTCCAACAGTGCTCAATCCGACGCTCGACTAGGCGTCGAATCGGTCAATCCTGGCGAGCACGTCAGTATCGTCACGTCAGCACTCCCTGCGGCAATGGTCGTGGAAGAGTTCGGCGTCAACAATTTCCTCGCCACCTCCATTCCCGTTTCCGTTGGAATGAATTCGGTCGAAATCCGTGACGCACTGCGTCAAGGTTTGGCCGCTGGCTTGAATCCTGCAGATCCAACCGCCCTTGATACCTATCAAGTATTTGGGGATACCGTCCGCACATTCGGATTGTCGGTTTCGGATGCCGGTCCACTGACAGTCTTTGGGGGAGAATACGCCAACGTTAATCTCCCTGGTGCTCATTCAGGTGTCTACCAAGGAATCGATAGCCAAGGTTTCGGCAGCAGCCAGACCGACTCGCTACGCGTCGCTGGCCGTCGCGGTGAAAACAACAATTTCAATGGCATCTTCATCGATGATGTGATCATTGGCTTTGCGGAACGTGGTGAAGTCGCTTTTAATGGACTAGTCAGCGAGCAACCTAACACGACCGGCAACCCCTACTTTGATCCCAAAATCATCTCCGGTGGCTTACAGCCAGGCGAAGTTGAAGAAGGTAAATTCCAGGTTGAAATTCGCTCATCGGCAGAATACGCAGTCGTTTCGGAATTCCCATTTAACTTCTACTTCCGAGACTTCGACACCAACGACTGGATCGGTCAAGCTACCGCTCTGTCATTCGAAACGATCGATGGCCCATCGCTCAGCGACGGGGATCGTTTCCAGTTGTCGGACGGCTGGAGAACCCTCACCTTTGAATTCGATGCCAATGATGCGGTTGGTTCCTCTACAGGAGTCCTCCCGGGCAACATTCGCGTTGGATTTTCACCGAACGACAGTGCAGCTCAGATCGCTGTTGCCGTCCGCGACGCGATTAACTCCAATTCAGTCCAGCAATCGTTTGGCGTCAGTGCATCCTCGCCCGGCGGTGAAACCGCCGGGGCCGTACTCGCCGATTGGATTATCTTGCAAGGCGATGCTTCCAGCGACCTGAATGGTGGCAGCAACTACACGCTGACCAAGGCAGATGGGACGATCGTTCCAGTAACTTCGGTCAATTACGGTGGTGTCGACACAATCGGCACCGATTCGGGCGATTCCAACCGCTTTCGTGATCAGGGACAGGTTCTCCTCCAAGGGAACCGCATCTCCTTCAGCGAATCGTTTGGTATCTTCGCTGACGCAGGTTCGCGTTCGACCGCCCTCGCACCGCTGGCCGGATCCGAGGCGCCCCACCCAGGATCGCCGCAAGCGTTCACGACGACCAATCCTGACAACCTTGCTCCCGGCGTCGTCATCGTCAATAACGTATTGTTCTCCAATGAGGACGGTGGAATCCGGATCAGCGGCGACAGCGGTACCGATACGGTTCAACCGTTTGCCCGGCTGGTTAACAACACGATCTATGGCACCCGGAACGGTGACAGCGGGATTCGAATCGATGAACGCGCCGCACCGACGCTGCTTAACAATGCTGTCACCAATTCGCGATACGGTATCGAAGTCGTCGGCACGACAGGACCGATCGAACAATTCGCGACGCTCTACTGGAACAACACCACCAACACCACCGGTATTGGCCAAGGGGCCGTACCGATCAGCGTCCCCTCCTCAGAAGCGGTCTTCTTTGATCCTAGCACCGGGAATTTCTATCCTGGTGAAGGCTCTCGTTTGATCGATAGTTCCAACGGCAGCACGGATGAACGAAGTTCGATTCGCGCTCTCAAGACCGCGTTGGGAATCTCTTTCTCCCCGATCCTTGCCCCTGCCGTTGATATCACAGGGCAACGCCGGATCGATGACGCGACGGTCAACAATACATCCGGCACCGGTGAAAACCTGTTTGTCGATCGCGGAGCTCAAGACCGCAGTGACTTTGACGGGCCGATTGCAACGCTCCAACAACCTTTGGATAACGACGCCGAAGGACGTGACCAAGACAGCAGCGAAACCTTCGTTCGCTTAATCGAAGGAACCCTCAACCAATTTATCATCCAACTGGATGAATCATCGGGAACAGGCCCCGACCCGGCTACCGTCATTAGTGAATCCCTAATCGTTACCGAAGATGGTCGACGATTGGTTGCGGGTGTCGACTATACGTTTGGTTATTCCACAACCAGCCGTAAGATTGTGCTCACCTCCTCCGCAGGAATCTGGCAACCGAATTCGGTCTATGAAATCACGCTGAACAACCGTGATCGATTGGTCTTGCAAACTCAGGACGGGGCATCGATCGCCGATGGTGATCAAATCACCATTACCGATTCCAATGGTGCTTCGGTACTGTTTGAATTCGACAGCGGGTATGTTCTACAACTCGACTCTTCGTTGGTGATGGATGTCACAACCGATATCGCCTCCTTCACCGATGGCAGCACGTTTTCGATTACCGCTCCCGACGGGACGGTTGGAACGTTTGAATTCAATCGTTTCGGGAACGTGTCAGGAAGCAATGTCGAAGTCGACCTACAAAGTGCGGTTTCAGCGGAAGACATCCGCGATGCTATTTTTGATGCGATCAACGAACCGACCGTAAGTGCAAGTCTCAATCTAGTTCCTGTTAAAGTTGGTGAATCCCAAATTCAACTGGGGACCGTTGAGGGTCACGTTGTCACCGAAAACCAAACAGGAATTGAGCTTTCCGGGACCGCTCGCGGTGTCAGCGATGGGGATCGATTCGCCTACACGACCGACATCGGAACCATTACCTTCGAATTCAAGGAAACAGGCTACGACGTCGCGGACCTTGACGCCGAAACCGACCAGGTTATCGAATTCAGTCGCAGTGATTCGGCAAGCGAGATAGGGCAAGCCATTGTGGATGCCGTTCGCGCCCAAGACCTCAGCTTGGCAACCGCTCGTGTGATTGAAGGGGAACGCGTTTACCTTGGCGGCCGTCCAATCGACCAACTGGACCTGCTGCAGGGCAGTTCGCTCTCCATCACGGGAACACCGGGGTTAACGTCCGGCTTAACGCTTACCGTTCCGGCAGCTGCCGACGGAGCAATCGCCGATGGTCATCGGTTCTCCGTCACCGTTAATGGCAACACGACATTCTTCCAAGTTTCCACCGATCCGCTGCGTAATTCTTCGGATCGTCTGGTCTTCGTGACCAGCTCCGCATCGGCGACGGCGATCGCAACCAAGATCGCTGAAGCAATCGATTCCGAGTACAGCGAACTGAACTCCACCGCCACTGACAATGTCATTCTGCTCGGGGAACCGAATGCAGAGATAACCCCGCTGACAAGTGTGTCCGTCGATGTTCTTGCCAGCGGATTAGTGAAGAGCGGAATCAATGGGGGCGCCATCTCGATCGCTTATATCCCGACGGTGGGCTATACCCCAGATGCGATTGCTGGCCAAGTCATGGGGGCGATCGCCCGCAGTGGATTAATCAGTACGTCCTTCGCTCCTGGTGGAGGCACCGTCTGGTTAACCGACACCACAGCAGTTGATTACTTCACGAACGAGACCATTGGGGCGATTAAAGACTTCGCCGGCAATGATTTAAAACCGAATCGAGCCAATGGGGAAACTCAATTCACGATCCTGATGCCGGGGGCCAAACTCGATTTTGGTGATGCCCCATCGGCTTACCCCACACTGACCGGCAACAACGGAGCTCGACATACGCTTAGCAACGACCGACTGCCTCGATTGGGAAGCGAAGTCGATGCTGACCTGGATGGGCTGCCAATCAATCAAGACGATCAGATCGATACGGTTTCCGTTCTAGCTGCCTCCCCCGCTAGTTTCACAACGTCGGCAGTCAACACCAGCCATTTGGATGTGACGGTAACGTCGACGCCTGTCGAAGGAGACACGCTTCAGATTGAAGTCGCTGGTTCGATCCTCCTGACCTTTGAATTGGTACGTGCTGGCAACAGCGCGGCATTTGGCAACATTCCCGTCCTGACGATTCCCGGCGAATCCGCCAACTCTCTTGCCGACCGCATGTCAGCAATTGTTGAAACCGAACTACAAAAGGCTGCCGATACCGCAGGCATCACGCTGCACACCGATGTGCGACGGGACACGACCGAGTTAGGGCGGTTCACCGTGGTTAGCGTCGATGACGAAGATGGAATTCGGATCTCCGACAACTTCCAAACTCCCAACAGCCCTAGCACCGTCGACGGTATTTTTGTCGACCGCGATGGAAACTTCCTGGGCTTCCTGAATCCTCTGGATCCACAGGGAACCGATATCTCCCTCTCGGTTCAAGGTACCGGGCTGCTGGATGCTTGGGTTGACTTCAACGGCGACGGCGACTGGGACGATCCAGGCGAACAGATCCTCCAAAATGTTGCCGTTCTAGATGGCGACAATCGCGTGCACGTACAGGTTCCCGCCGCAGCCGCCGAAGGACTACGCTGGGCTCGCTTCCGACTTTCCACAACCGGAAACCAGGCTCCAGAGGGAGTCGCCATCGGTGGCGAAGTGGAAGACTACCAAGTTCGTGTCGAACGAATCACTCCGCCAACAGCCGTGGATGATCAGTTCAGCCTGGACGAAGACGGCAGCATCACGGTCGCCGCAGATGGAGTTTTGGCAAACGATATTTTGACCAGCGATCTGGTCTTCGTCGTTGCAGAACTGATCGAAGAAGCGGAGTTCGGCACGGTATCGCTGAACGATGATGGCTCATTCATCTACGATGCAGCGGAAGGCTTCTACGGAACCGATACGTTCACCTATCGGATTTCTGGTGAACAACCGATCGGTGCAGCAGGCTCCCCTCACGTCATCGTACGCTCCGGCCAAATTGCGACCGTCACCATCACGGTCAATCCCGTGAACGATGTTCCTGTCGTGGCAGATACCAACCACAGCGTGCTGGAAGATGCACCGGCCGGACTGACCATCACCGCAGCACAACTGTTTGCCGGGGATCCGCTAGATCCCGCCGACGATGCAGTTCCTGGTGCGTTCAGCGTTTCGGTGGTGAGCCCCTACAACGAAGAAGATCAGCAATTGATCATCACCGGCATCAATAACGATGCTGCAATCCTGGATGCGGATGCAGCCCCACCAACATTGTTGGCCGATGGCGAGCACACCTTTACCAGCCTCCAAGGACAAACCATCACCGCAAGATTCAGCGGCGGAGCTCTTGTCGATCTGACCTACTTCCCAAGCGGCGATTACAACACAGATAACCCGCAAGGTGGCCTTGCAGAATTGTTCGATTCGTTCACCTTCACGGTCTACGATGACGGGGCTGTCCGTGACATCGATGGTTTATTCCGCGATCCCGCCTTGCGTCCGGAATATGCGATCGCCACCGCGACCATTTCGGTTACCCCGGTCAATGATCAACCCTTCATCCCAACTTCCGGTGCGGATGCGGTCGAGCAAGAAATTACGGTCCTAGAAGACTCACCTATCTACGATTTGCCTTGGACCGTGGTCAAACCGGGTCCCGATTCGGCAGTGGATGAAGCTGGGCAGACGGTCGCCTATGCGTTGACGTCGGTATCCGGGGATGCAACTGCCACGTTCACACAGCTACCAACCATCGATTCCAACGGCCGCCTCCACTTTGAATTGGCACCCAATCGCAATGGAACCATGGTCTTTGACGTGGTTCCAGAAGATAACGGCAATACCGACGCTGCGATTGGCGACGATGCCGTGGGCGATCCCGTTCGCCTGACGATTTCGATCACTGCAGTCAACGATGCCCCTGAATTCAGTGTCGCCTTCCCGACCTTCTCCGTCCTGGAACAGGACGACGATTCGATTGCGGTTAACCATCAATGGGCGACCGATGTTCGTCCTGGACCACTGACCGCCGTCGATGAACAGAGCCCTGCTCAGTCGGTGCAGTTTACGCTGGTGCCCGATGCGACCAACCCAGTCGGATTGTTCGCGGTAGCTCCAACGATCGCCCCCGACGGCACGTTGAATTTCACCCCGGCTGAAAATGCTGTCGGAACCGCTCTCTTTGTGGTCACCGCCGCAGACGGAGCCAATTCCGATCCTGCAATCCCAGCGAATCCACCAACGCCAGGGGACGAAGATACCTCAACACCTGTCACCCTGACGATTCACGTTCGTCCGGTAAACGACAAACCGCTCATCGACACCGAAGTCGCGGGAACGTCCGATCCGACGCCAGAAACCGACGACAACTGGTCGGTTTCCAGCACCGGCGAAATCACTTACACCCTGCGTGAAGACAACGTCGATGCCGGTGCTGCACCTGGCCAATATGCAATCAACGCGATTGGTATGGGCGGTCGAATCGGTCTGCTAGATGTCTTTAATGCAGGACCGTATCTAAACGCCGCACTCGACACCAACGAAGAAATAACCGACCCCGCGGGCGACCTTGGTGGCGGACAAGGCCTTCAAGTACTGGCCGTCGACACGACACTTCCAGCGGTTCCGTCTCCGACACTTTTCCCTGTCATGACGACACTTGGCGGACGAATTGATGCTGAATTTGATCCTGTAACCGGTTTCATTACCCGTTTGCTCTACACGCCTCCGACAGATCAAAACAGCATTACGGATGCGAATCCCGATTCCTTCACATATACCGTCGGTGACAACGGACAAACCTGGGATCTTCCTCCGGTACCGGGTGCGATCGGTGGCCTGCTCCCCGACCCGCAGATTCAAACCAACACGGTTTATCTGGTCCTGAACCCGATCAACGACGCTCCGATCTTTACCGTTCCCGGTTCGACGACCGACGTTAACGGAGACATCCAGTCGACCGTTGAACTGCTTGAACGGGACGACGAGAGCCAACCTTACTCGATCGTCTGGGCAGACCCTGTCCAGGTCGGTCCGACCACGGCGACCGATGAAACCGCGGACCAAACGCTGCAGTTCGAACTGGTCGAGCAAAGCGTCAGCCCAAGTGCACTGTTCGAAACCGCTCCGGTTATCAACCCGGACGGAACCTTGGTCTTTACACCTCGAATGGACGCCGTCGGTTCAGCCGTCTACGTTGTCACCGCCGTTGATACTGGCGACACCGATGCAACCAACCCAGCGAATCGCAATGTATCGGTTCCAGTCACCCTGACGATTCAGGTCCGCCCGGTTAACGACAATCCTGTAATCGATTCAAGTGTTGCGGGCACCTCGGACTTGACTCCCGAAGTGGACGATAACTGGTCGGTTTCCAACACCGGGGAAATCACCTTTACTCTACGTGAAGACAACGTGGACTCGACAGCCACCCCCGCTTCGTATGTGCTGGACGCCGTTGGCTCCGCGCGAATCGGATTGCTGGATGTCTTTAACGCAGGTCCTTACTTCAACGGCACGGACCTGAACGAAGAAGACGGTACGCTTGGTGGAAATCAACAACTTGAAATCCTCAGCTTTGATGGGACGACGACTCTTGGTGGAACCGTCTCTGCCATCATGTCAGGCGGAGTGATCGTGCAATTGCTGTACACCCCGCCAACCGACCTGAACAGCGTCACCGATCCGACAGCGGACTCCTTCACTTACACCGTGACGGATGACGGCAGGACTTGGGAATTGGCTCCCGGGGCCGACGACCTGACCGCAGACCCGCTGACCGCGACCAACACGGTTCACTTCATTCTGAACCCGATTAACGACGCTCCGATCTTTACCGTTCCCGGTTCGACGACCGACGTCAATGGAGACATCCAGTCGACCGTTGAACTGCTGGAACGCGACGACGAAAGCCAACCTTACTCGATCGTCTGGGCCGATCCTGTCCTGGTAGGGCCGACGACCGCGACCGACGAAATTGCAGACCAAACGCTGCAGTTCGAACTGGTCGAGCAAAGCGTCAGCCCAAGTGCATTGTTCGAAACCGCTCCGGTTATCAACCCGGACGGAACCTTGGTCTTTACACCTCGAATGGACGCCGTCGGTTCAGCCGTCTACGTTGTGACAGCGATCGATAGCGGCGACACCGATGCGACCAACCCGGCGAATCGCAACGTATCGGTTCCTGTCACCCTGACAATCCAGGTCCGACCGGTTAACGACAATCCAGTCATCGATTCAAGTGTTGCACCGTCGAACGGTGCCAACTTTGATCTCGACGATCAATGGGAAGTCACCGACACGGGTGAAATCATCTTCACTCTTCGTGAAGACAACGCTTCACCAATCACGGCCCTTCCTGGGCAATACGTCATCGATGCGAACGGATCGTTTGCACGCATCGGGTTGTTGGATGTCTTCAACGCTGGTCCGTACTTCAACGGCACCGACCTTAATGAAGAAGACACCAACACATTGGGTGGCAGCCAAACGCTCGAAATCGTCGACTTCGATGGGACGACGACTCTGGGCGGAACCGTTTCTGCCATCATGGTGGGCGGAGAGATAACGCAGTTGCTATACACGCCGCCGACCAATCTTAACAGCGTCACCAATCCGACAGCGGACTCCTTCACCTACACCGTTAGCGATAACGGCGAAACGTGGGAACTAGCTCCGGGTGCCGATGGCCTTGTCGGTGATCCTTTAGAAGCGACCAACACGGTTCACTTCATTCTGAACCCGATCAACGACGCTCCTCAGTTCACTGCGAATCCATCGGTCGCCGACGTCAATGGAAACATCCAGTCAACGATTGAGGTTCTTGAACGGGACGACAACTCGCCGTACTTGATTCAGTGGGCCAGCGGGTACCAGACCGGTCCTTCCTCGGCACTGGATGAACTAGCTGCACAAGGGCGATCCTTCAACGTCGTCCAAATGGCCAGTTCGCCAAACGACCTCTTGGTCGGAGATGTCGAAGTCAGCGACACCGGGATCCTCCAGTTCACTCCAGGTGTTGACCAAGTCGGCGAGGCCGTCTTTGTCATCACCTTAGTGGACGAGGGGAATTCCGTTCCTCCGAACGCAGCCGATCGCGACACCTCGATTCCTGTCACCCTGACGATTCAAATCCGTCCGGTCAACGATGCTCCACGAATCGATGCGTCTCTAACCAATTCGAACATCAACCTCGGACCTGACGAACAGTCTTCGGTAGATGGGCTGGGACAGATCACCTATGTCCTTCCCGAAGACAATTCGCAGGCAGTCCCCAATGCCGCGACTCCTTACGTCTTGAACGCAGAGGGAACCACCGGTGGCCTGATCGGATTGCTGGACGTCTTCAACGCTGGCCCGGATAACGAAGAAGATGCGACCACACTCGGTGGCAACCAAAAGCTTCGCATTTCGTCGTTTGATTTGCAAACTCGCCTCGGCGGGCAAATCGATGCCGAAACCGACGTTAACGGCAATATCATCCGCTTGCTCTACACGCCTCCGGAAAACACCAACAGTGATTTCTCGACGCCAGACTCGTTTACCTACCGAGTCCTGGACGATGGCCAAACGTGGCAGCTAGGCAGTGGCTTAAGCGATGACAACCAAGGCGAAGAAAACACCGTCTTCTTTGTCCTCAATCCGGTAAACGACGCTCCTGTCTTTGATGCAGCCTTCGATAGCTATACGGTTATCGAAGACCGTGTCACCGTCGAAGTAGCGGATTACGCTCGCTCGATCCTGGCCGGTCCGTTCTCGGCTCTGGATGAAATCGATGTGGTCAACGGGCAAGACATTGAATTTGTCGTGACCGCCGTGGACCAAGCCAAAGCCACTCTGCTGTTCGGTAGCACTCCACCTCAAGTCACCGACGACGGAACGCTGATCTTTACGCCAGCGGCCGATCAATACGGAACGACCGTCTTCGAAGTCACTCTCCGCGACTTCGGCCCGACAGATCCAAGTCGCGGCGACGAGTGGGTTTCGGAACCGGTCTTGTTGACGATCACGATCCAGCCTCAGAACGACGCTCCTCAGTTCGCCAATTCGCTTCCGGTTCAGTTTGAACTAAACGAAGACGGATCGATCGACATCCCGTACGAAGCCCTACCAGGCGAACCTCAAGGTTTGCTTGACAAATTCACTGTTGGACCAACTAACGAAGGCAGTTCGGAGGCTGGCCCTGGCGGCGGACAAACCCTTCGCTTGGCCGAACCGATTCCGGCCTCCACACCCGCTGGCGGAACGTTGACTCAGATCACCGATTCGCAAACCGGTCGCAAATTCCTTCGCTACCGACCGCAAGCCTTCTTCAACGGTACCGACTCCTTTGTCTATAGCGTTGCGGATAACGGATTCTCGGTTAGCGAAACAGGAATCACCACCTCCGACAGCAAACGGAACTTCTTCACCGTCGACCTGATCGTGAATGCGGTCAACAACAGCCCTGAATTCTCAGGAGCCGGAGACGTCTCGGTCGTTGAAGATGCCGGTGAAACGGATCCAAATGTTCCGGCCGACCAAATTGGTCTCTCCGTAATTCCTAGCTGGGCAACAAATATCCAACCGGGGCCCGCCGGAGCGGATGACGAAATTGAAAATGAGAGCGTGACGTTCGTCATCACCCCAGTCGATTCGCAAGTCGCTGAAGCGATCTTCGCCAAGGACGACCAGGGCAACCTGCTGGTCTCTGCAGATCCGGACGGCACCCTGCGATTCCAAACGTTGCCGAACATTTCCGGTACCGCACTGTTTACCGTCTATGCACAAGACGACAGTCAGGTGCCAGGCAACAACCGCAGTGAATCCAAGCAGTTCCGAATTACCGTTCAGGCGGTCAACGATCCGCCAACGTTCATCCCCGGTGATTCAGAAATCACGGTTTCTGAAGATAGCGGACCGTATGCAGAATCTTGGGCGACCGACATCTCCGCAGGTCCTGAGGCAGAAGATGTTACGCCTCCAAACGTACGCTTCGAAGCCTCGATCGCCGCAGCGGACATGGCACTGTTCCAGTCGCAACCTGAAATCGAAGACGACGGAACACTTCGTTTCACTCCCGCAGCAAACGCCAACGGAATCGTTCCCGTCACGATTCGAGCGATCGATTCGGAATCGGGCACAAGCGAAGCGGTCACGCTGGAAATCGTAATCACCGCGACCCCGGACGCTCCAGTCGCGGGCGATGACACCTTCAATGTCAACGAAGACGATGTTCAAACGCTGCTTGCAAGTGCAATCAAAGCGAATGACAACGATGCAGACATTGCATCGCCAGATGAATCGCTGGTCATTTCGCTCAAGAGCGGGACGACATTAAGCGGTGCGACCATTACTTTGGACGCCAACAACAACGTGGTTTACGACCCCAGCGGCTCCTTGCTTCTGCAAGCCCTTGCTCCGGGTGAAACCACCACGGACTCCTTTGTCTACACGTTGACCGATGACAACGGCACGGGACTGGTAAGCAACGAAGCCACGGTCAGCTTGGTTGTTTCAGGCATCAATGATGCCCCCATCCTGCGACCCGACAACCCTGACGTCCAGAGCACCGGAACGACAGTCATTCGGCCGCTTGACAATGACATCGACATCGATGGATCGATCGACCCAACTTCGTTGCAGATCACCCTGCAGCCTGCATTTGGATCGATCGAAGCCCAACCGGACGGCTCGCTGATCTACACCCCGTTTGCTGGTTTCCGTGGCACGGATACGATCCGTTATACGGTTGCCGACAACTTAGGACTTCGCTCGGGCACCGGACTGATCACGATCGCTTCGAATACCTCACCGATTGCGGTGAATGACCGTTCGGGAACATTCCGCGGTGAAGCGATCGATGTCGACGTCACCGCTAACGATTACGATCCAGACTTCGTCGAAGGGGTCGACACCGACCCCAACAAGTTCATCGACCCTGAATCGGTCGTGATTGTGACCGCTCCACGGTCCGGCCAAGCCGTCGTGCTTGGTAATGGTATTGTCCGCTACGTACCCAACGCAGGGTTCTCCGGAACGGACACGTTTACCTACCAAGTCTCCGACAATCTTGGACGCTCCAGCAACGTTGCAACGGTTCAGTTGCAAGTCGTCTCCAGTCGTTTGCAAAACCCAATCGACAATGTGGACGTCAACGATGACGGGGCGGTTTCCCCAGTCGATGCTCTCCAGATCATCAACTACCTAAACCGCCAGCGTCCAACGCAATTGAACACCGCAGGGGCCTGGGCAAGCGACAAAGCCTACAACCGAGGCGATGTGGTTCTGTACCAGCAACAGACCTGGGTTGCGAATCAAGATTCTCCTGCGGGAACCGAGCCGACCGTGGGCCAGCAATGGTTCACGGCCAGCCAACCGTTCTACGACGTCGACGGCAACCAACGCGTTGAGCCGCTTGATGCACTACGTGTCATCAACTACCTCAACCAGCAAAGTCGAACGGGTCGCAGCGGAGAAGCGGTTCCAGACATCGATCGCAGTGACCGTGCTCCGACGGAAGTCGTCTACGACGTGATTTACACAACGGTCCCATCGCCAAGCAAAGTCGTCGGAGCCCCAGCTCTTGAATTCGACAACGAAAGCGGCAGTGACGACGACCTGCTAGACCTTCTAGCAAGGGACAGCAGCGAAGCGACCGTCAACAGCGATGAAGACGTCCTCGACCAGCTCTGGCGAACCTTCGAATAGACGGAAGGGGCAAGGTTTCAAACTCTGTACGAACAGCCGTTGCTGTTCGTACAGAAGGACGTTATCTTGTCGCAACGCAGGGGCGATTAGCTCAGTTGGTTAGAGCGCTGTGTTCACACCGCAGAGGTCACAGATTCGAATTCTGTATCGCCCACTAAGGAAAACCTTGCCTTTCTGAATCTTGCTCCCAATCATTAAACCGTCAATGCACGTATTAATGCACGAATTGGAGAGCAACGATGCCCCGCAAGCCAAAACCTTTCTTTCGCAAACAAACGAAAAGCTGGTACTGCTCCATCAATGGACGCCAGATCTCGCTCGGGAAAGATAAGAAGCAGGCAGAGCAAAAGTTCTACGAACTGATGACCGATCGTGAATCGGTCGCCGCTGATGTCGGGTCGCTCTACGACCTATCGCAGGTCTACCTGGATTGGTGCCAAGCCAATCGGAAACCGACGACCTACGATAGCTATCTTCACTACCTCAAATCGTTCATCCAGTCCGTTGGCAAACGACTGAAACCGTCTCAGCTGAAAACCCATCACGTCACCAAATGGCATGAAGGTCTCGCCATCAGCTCGACAAGCCAGAACGATGCCGTGTCGAAAGTTCAGCGGATGCTGAACTGGGCAGTCGAACAAGACTACATCAGCAGAAATCCCATTGTCGGGATGAAAAAGCCCAAACGAAAAAGACGAGACATTTTCTACTCCCCCGAACAATGGGCACAGATTCGTGCAGAAGCGACCGGCCCGTTTGTAGACTTCCTGGATTTCCTCTACATCACAGGATGCCGCCCCAAGGAAGCCCGCACAATCGAAAAGCGGCACCTTCATAGCGGTGATCTGATCATTTTCCCCATCGATGAATCCAAAGGGGAAACCGACTCCCGCGTGATTTACCTGGTCCCCGAAGCCCAGGAAATCGTCAATCGACTCGCCCAGGAGCACCCGACCGGGCCCGTCTTCATCAACACGAGAGGCAATCCATGGAGTAAAGACTCCATCAAGTGCCGGCTGACGCGGATATCGAAAAAAGTAGGGTTCCGAGTAATTGCGTACGGTGCCAGACACTCATGGGCAACGGAAGCACTTACGACCGGAGGCATCGATCCTATTTCCGTAGCACATTTGATGGGGCACAAGGACCCGTCCATGGTGGCCCGCGTTTATTCCCACATCGCCAAGAACCCAAATTTCTTAAGGCAACAGGCAATGAAAGCAGTCAGCGGACGCAACTCCGCTTGACCATCCACCTTCTAGTGCGAAACCCCAGAACGTTTCAGTTTTGAGTCTAGATGGCAGCAGCACTCCTTGCCAAAGCTCGTGCCTAATTTACGAAGGCTGCATTTCTCTCACTTAGCCAAATCAATCTTCACTCTGCCATTTAAAGAATGCGGGCACTTCATTGCGGTCATTCGTGTTTGCAACTGAAATCGGGCGAACCCATCCTCCAGCGGACGGGAGATATTCTTTGTACTCCTTTGGAACGCTGATCACCGGATCGAACTCATGATACGATGAACGAATTGCGAGACAGATCGCGTATGTGTCTTGAATCATTTTGCTAGTCATCGATTCTCCGACCTGATATCCGTCCACAGTTGCTGCAAATTCAGAAAGCAAAGCATCAAGATCTGAATGATCGTGCCGAGTTGCAGCAAACTGGGCCTCCCAACTGAGAACTGCATGAAGTTCTCCAAGCTGCCCCTCACGTGCGTTCACTCGCAAAAGCGATTTGCCTTTGTCCAAAAATTCTCTTCCACTCTCCAAATCACGGAGAATATAGTAGGTCTTCCCAACGTCTACATAAGCTCTCGAAATGACGATCGACGGAAGATCTGAGTTCGCTGCAGCTTCAACCGCACGGCTGAGGTGATATTGCGCCAGTTCTAGTTCGCCGAAATCTATGCCTGCCCGTGCAATGCGAATGTGATCTGCAGGCAACTGGACATCTGTAATCCTTTGAGCCTGACGAAAATAGTCGAGGCGACTCGCAGATTCGCATTCGACACAGCCAAACGGAGACACCTGAACGGCTACCGGCCCTTCGTAAACTGGAATTTGAACGACATATTCCTGAGTCATCAATTCGCCATCGGCCCCTTTTACATTTCGTGTTCGGGTTTCGGTACGAATTTGGGATGCTCGAGGCAGCCGGAAAAATGCACGATACTCGCCTTTCACACCCTTGAAGTAGATTTCCAGTTGAAGCGTATGCTGCATACCACCTTCAAAGAGTCCAAATGGCCTTTCCCCCTGATATCTCGTTTCTGAAGCCGCTAATCCGTCAAAAATTTTTCGACGATCCTCCTCGCTAAATCGCTTCTCCATCTGCACGTACTGGGTCACCGTATGACTATAACGCGCAGCAGCCACATACACCGAAACCGCAGCGATCGCGACTCCGACAATCGAGGTGAACATTCCGAGGATAATTCCCCACGATTGCAAGCGTTCATGGTCAGCGCACAGCTTAGCAAACAACGCTTTCAGCTTTGCAAATACTCCAGTGTCTTCCCCTGTACCTAATTCCGAGCCAGAATCGGTTTCGTCAGCCTTTTTTGCCATTTTCCCCAATCTTTTTTAATTTGCGAGATGATTAAGATAGCAAAAAACGTAGGGAAGTGTTTGCGAGGGAGCCCGGTCGCTCGCGCACAAAATTGAGGTCTTGCGGCCTCACCAAAGTAACAGCAGCCAGATTTCAAGTCAGAGCGAATCGGATTACTCTTCATCATCAAACATTAGCAGTGATTCACCGCCGCAGTTGAATACAATGACAAATAAATCCTGATTAGAGCTAAGTATTGTCCACGCTCTCGATTCGGCGTGTTTCATTGCCTCAGCCACAATGCAGCCGGTTTTGCTTAGGTTCGAGCAGTCCAATTCCTCATGATCGAGAACGTCACCAGGGTATGGGTAACTACCATAGCGCAGACTGATTTGCATTCAATCGGAAGAAACGTAAAATTGCCCAATGACCGTAGGCAGCGTGGATTTGCCGGTCAGTGAACAGTCAATGCGTCAGCATGTTAACCCGGCTAACGGATGCACTCGTTCCAGACATGTCCGACGTAGTTCTGGATTGCCAGCTCAAACGGCAAACCGAATTCATCCATTCCATCTTTTCCAGCCGCCACTAAAAAAGCTTCGGTCGCTCCAGCTTGTCGGATGTCGTCGTACTGCTCCCAAAACGCCATCGTTTGAGTTAGCTCCAGGTGCTCTCCCTGCTCTGTTCGCAAGACTCGGGTTTCAGGTGCGAGCCAAGCTTCCATCTGTTCTTCATCTGTGGTCATCATCGTCTCCAATCGTTGCTACTGAGTAGTCTAACATTTCCGTTGGTCGGAGCGCAACCTCTAGCCGCGTCCACGCCCCTTTTTGGGCTGGTGACGTTTTCCGATCGTCTTGGCACTACGATTGAATTGACTGCGGCGCGGACGTGCCTTTTCAGGCATGGTTCGCGGTAGCTTTCGACTGTTAATCCGGGACATCGCTAAACTGATTGCGGGAGGTAAGGGCATGCGGGGAATCTTGGGCGTTAAAGCCAAATTGGGTGCAGGCAACTTCTTCATAGGCAAGTTTGAGGCAGTTAGCTTGAATTGTGCCTGCGACGACAATTTCTGCCCCCGCTGATTAAAGGTGGCTGCCAGCTTCTTCTCAGGTCGCGACGAAGCACTCTGAAAGGTACTTCGTGACTCTGCACTGCGCTGCTTAATGTGTCGGTAGGTCATTACGTCACCTGTGCTGCAAGTGTTTAGGGATAGGATTAGAAGTGCCGTTTCGCGTTGAGAAATTCCGCAGGAGTGCACTCAACTCGCTGCGAGTCCAAATACTCTGTAATTGCATCACGGTGGATACGAATACACCGTCCAAATCGATAGCAACTTAGCTTGCGCTGCCGTATCAGGGCGTACACGGTTGATTCAGACACGGCCAAAATCGCTGCGACCTCCCGTACGTTGAGTAGAAGCGGTTCGCTGTGGGGAACTGGACGAATCATTGTCGGCATACCTCAGAGTCGAAAGTGATGGAATTAGGCGTCGATGTCCTGACCTACAGTGGACTGGGGTTTGGGCTGAAAAGTTGGATCCGATAGTCGTAGTGCGGCATTGCACACGGTATTGAATTTGCGACAAATCGAAGTGGGCATTTCTGCGATCGGAAACGCACGTCGGTCGGGTGGTCCCGGCATTTTGCCAGAGGCGATTTGAGGCCAAGTACTGACAACCAGCAGAAGGCAGCGTTTAGATCTTCTAGCCATTTGCTGCTCCTGGCTCTCCGTGCTCCCATACGGATCGATGCGATCGTCGGTGGAGATAAACTCCAGGCGAATCCGTCGAGCTTTTAATCGCCGAGGAAGGACAACTCCGTTCCGATATCGCCTGCACTTAAAACCAACTTGCCGACGGTTGATGTAGATGCGAACCGTGGAGTAAAAAACCCTTTCGGCAAGCCACGTCTTAAGCGTTTTGACACAGCAGTGCTTAACAACTTTGAACCAAACCTGCATGACGATCCCTGCCCCAAAGATTTGCACGAGTAGGACAAATTGTCGAACTAGCTCCGCCTCAAAGGGATACTCTCCGATCCACTCCCAAGCCTTAAAGGCGACCCAGAAACTGCTGGCATATAAAAGCGATTGAGCAATTAAACCTCCCATCGCGAGCCCCCAGCCGGCAGCATGGCGACCGACGATCATGATTTCTCCATTGCTATCGTCAAAGTAAAGTGGAGGATAAGGCGGCAAGGCAGCCGTTCGATAAATACGGATCATGTATGCACCTCGTCGAACCGATTCGCAAAAATGGAGTGTTTGTCCAAGTACGCCCGTTGCGTGATAGCAGGCTTATGCGAGGGCCTAAGAATTAGCTGTCGCAGCTGCGAGTCGTCTCGGCCAAAGTACTGCTCGATTTCATGAGGCGCCATCAGCGGATCGGACCCGACCTGATACGAGTCACCGCCCATGCCATCGCCGGTTTGCTGGCCATACGTCGCAGCGGAGCTTGCATGACTGAGCGTGCTTGTATTGCCCAGCCTTTTGGACAGGTACTCAAGCGACATCTGATCGGCAACGGCAAAGGCTTGTATGACTCCCGCGTTACTAAGGAAGATCTCAAAATTTTCAGAGTACAAGTTGCGGATTTGTCCAAGACTGTGCGCGCATACTGCCAGTCGCACCCCGAGCCCGGCAAGCAATGCAGCACCTTGCTCCACCACTTTCATTCGCCCCAACGTATGGAATTCATCGAGGTAGAAAGTGCATTGGTAGCGAGATCGGATACGGTGTTCTTCAAACTGAGCCAGATGGGCCTGGATAATGAATCGTTGCCATCCGGCGCACGTCGATTGGTACTTTGCAGGCAAGCTACTGAATAGCGAGACGCCCCCGCTGGCAAGAACACTAGGATCATGCTGAACCGGAAGCAGCATGCAGTTTTGAATGGCCTGGATCGACAAAAACCCCAAGTGTCGCCGCAGAGTCGATACGATCCCACTGAATTCTGTTTCGGAGCAGTCAAACAACATACGAGCTCCGTCGCGCACGTACTCCAACTCGCTGCTCATCATTTCAACATCTAGGGAAAAACGACTTTCATCGACCAACGATGGCTTGGCAATTTGTGTGATTGCCCGCCACAATTCGACCCCATTCCGAATTCCTTCATACAATGGGTGTGTTGCTAGATGTGCCGCGATCGGGCCCAATGCCATTTTTGCCTTCTCATCCCAATGCCGTTCTCTGGCATTGACATCTTCCGGCACAAACGAATCCGCGATGATCGTTGCACGCTCGACAAGCCCCTCTATCCCGCTGCCCATAACGAAGCGAATCGGACAGATGCCGACCCTGTACTCCCGAGTTCTAGAATCGGCACATAACATGGGGTCGATTAACCCACATACCTTTTCCTGAGCCAACGCGTGGTAGCGAATAAATTGAGAAGCCAAGTCTCCTTTAGGGTCGATCACAAACGAACTTGCCCCCGGTGGCGACAAGGCCAAGTTCGTGCCTAGCACGCCTCGACCTTTTCCGGAGCGACTGGATGCCAATAAAAAAATGTGATTGTCGATTGCACAGGCAAGCGGAACGCCCCCCGTGACATAACGCGAGGGGCGCCCCTCACGGGTAAAACCATCTTGCTGAGCCTTCCCGCCGACAACCCCAATGAACCATTTGTTGCAATCGTTGACCGCCGGATCAAAACGCAATGATCGCGTAGCAACCAAATTCTCCGGTGCTTCGAAATGGGCGTCGGGACGGGCACCGATATCGCCAGGACGACGACCACGGGGCAAATCCGCCAGTAAAGAATGGAGCTTTGGCATGGTCCTACTCCTCTAGTACCATTGTGGAAGGTCAGGATCGGCTACTCGGTCACTGAAAATCGCGACATCGCTTCTTTCAAACCCCGCGAGGTCAACGATTTTGAACCAACGTGTCCGTTCCTCCTCGGTCACGCAGTACAAAGCCAACCGACCACCTGCCCCACGGTATCGCTCAAGTTCGGCAAGCATCTGATGCCCCTCCTGACTACGTGTCGCGCGGTTCGGCTCCGTATCAACCATGTCAGAGTAGATAACCGTCAGCAGTCGGCCTCCAGGCTTCAGGGATGGTGCGAGATACTCGTTGGCATATCGAATCGATTTCCCCGTTGCCACAAATACTGGCGAAAACGTGTTCGGCTCTGCGGCGGATTCCACCAGTTCCAGCAGAGACTCAGGTGCCTTGAATTGTTTCCTGAACTCGTTGGCGCCGCCTTCGAAGAGGACGACGTTGTCGCGGGCCTGCATCTGGCTAATGGTTATGCGAATGTCTTTGCCTGCGTTCTGCTGCATAAAATCGACAATCACTTTGCTCATCAATGGCCCCCCTTGCATTTCAAAGGTGCGGCGAAATGATGACGAAGTATCGACAATGATGTTTAGCGTTGCGTCGTCCAAGTCGCTGTCGAACATAGCCGGACTTTGGTCCGTTTCGACTGGAACACAGCCTTCCGAACAACAAATAAGTAGTACAGTGAACAAGAGTTTGAGGGCATCGTGGAAATAAGACATCTGTTCATTCCTTATGGGGGATGGAGGTGAAACTACTCTTTGTGTTCAGTTACGTAATCACTGTGGTAGGCTCCAAGCATGGCGACCGCCGCGATCCAAAGCACCGATGTGACTAACGGGACATAGACCGGCGTTTCAGTCCAACCACCACCACCTTCGGCCGCTACGCCGTGGTAGAACAGCACGGCTTCGGAAGAAAGCACAGTCACCGCAATTACGCTGCGAAGGATCAGCCAGGCCTTTCGGTTTTTCCAGTCCGCGGTGATCTGTCCTGGCTTGGCAAGACACTTGAACACATTCGCCCACAACACGGCTGTCGCTGCAAACAATAGGGCAGCCATCAGAATGGCAAGATCCAAGCGTTCTATCCCCTGGTACTGGGAAATTTGTGCGGCACCTGAAATTGGCAATCGGCTCAAAGGCATTTGCGTAACAGCCAATAGGGATCGCAGGCCAGCTGCAGAGACTTCTGCACTGACAATTAAACCCGTCGGTAACGCGATCGCGTTGACCGCGTAGTACTTCAGCCTCTTGCCAAGTGGCTTACGAACAACAACATCGCTTGCGGGCAAGCGTAAATCATCGTTGGATTCTTGGACCTCCTCAGGTTCACTGCTGTCCCCAAACGGATTAGTGAAGCTATCAAGTTTCTCGAATGGCATTGAGCACCTTTTCGGTGAAATGGGTGTGGCAAAACAACTAACCGGAGATTCGCAGCGGGCCAGCGTTCACGTCGATCATCTCCTGCCGCGCTTTCGCAAGTGCTTCTTCCAAAGCGAGGACAATGGCCTGGAAGTCGACCGCACTTCCCTTCGATCGTCGTTTGATGACAACGTTTACACTCTCCGAAGAATGTTGAAACAACGGACCGGAAGCTTTGGAGCGTTTCCCAGTCGACGAACTTTCCGGTTTCGGGCGACGTCCAGTAAATTTCTCGGCAGCCTTAATGTTGATGGTCTCCCCACGCTCAGCCGCAGCAATGGCATTGTCTCGCGCGTCATCCGATACCCACGTTTCCGCCAATTTGTTCAATGCTTGAGGGATGAATCGCTCTAGCACCGCAGGTTGATCTTTCAGTCGACGGCCGAAAACTTCCCATACCAGCCGCATGCGATATAGCTTGGAACGCGTGATCCCAACTTCCTTCTCAAACTCCTGGATAAGTTCCTGACGAGGTCCCGACAGGAGCGTCATCGCAACAAAAACGATCCCGCAGGCCCTTAGGTACCCCAGCGACCGCGCGCCGGTTAATGCGTCGCACAAGTTCCCTGCAACATGGCTGACCTCACGGTCCGTCAATGCCTCCAGTTGCTTGACAAGCGTGAAATGCTCTTCCTGCGAAAGCTGATCAACGATCTTGGCGCCCAGCCCTACGCCACTAGATTGCTTAAGAAGTAAATCCAAAATCGACATAATTGAATCCTCCATCGAGAAACCGAAAACAAATCAAACAGGTACCATTGCCCGATCATTTCGTCATATTTGTCAATTCTTCAATCAATGCGTCCGTTCCTGAAGCAGCTCGAGCGTTCTCCGAATTGCAAAGCTGCTGAAACTGGGCAGATTTCTCAGCGCTAGTGCAAACCGCCAGCACACGATTACAAGCAGGTGCTAACGCAAGCCATCGCTCAACCTTCGACGACAAGTCCGTGATGTCACCGTTGATGTAGTCTGATGCGACGATCAATATTCTTCGGTTCGGATCTAGCGTGGAGCCTGTCTTGATCGCTTCGCTTCCCGCATGTATCAATTGCCCCATTTCAGGGTCTCCACCCAACGGCCCGATATCGGTTGTAAATTCCTTTAGCTTCGCTCGCGACGGTGAGCCGCCAGTGACAATCTGCAGAGGGAACTGCCGCGACGCCTTGTCGCTAATTACTAACACCCCAATTCGAAGCCTTCCGAGCACCGGACCCAGATCGTCGCAAATACGGTCAAGCGTGCTTCCGAAGTCCCGCAGAACACGCACCATCGAACCACTCCCGTCGACGCATACAAATACGTCACACGACATTGCTGACAATTTCGTTGGATCGCCTCCACCATCCTGGATCACTTGTTGCAGGGACCCCTCCTCCCACCTCAGACGTGGCATCAGTGCACTTGCGTCGAACGGAACCGTAATGATTTCACGGCTGCGGGGGGTCTCCACGGGTAGAACGTCATCCTCCACCCGAGTGTCAATAATGACCTGCTCGCCTGCTGGCTGCCCACTGTGAACGGGCATGAAGGATTCCGAGAACATCCCCGCGAGAGACAGGTCAGGCGATATCCGTGTCAAATGTGCCCCGTTCAAACTCGCAATGTAAGTCGCGCTGAAATCCCGAATCAATTGCCCGTGACGAAGGTTGTCGCCAACCTTGCCAGAAGGAACGAAACACTCCACCTGAGTACTGCGAGGCAAGGAAGGGTTATCAGTAAACGGCCCTGACTTGTCCCCAATCCATCCGGTGGACGGAACTTGATGATTCCGCATAGAAAATCCGGCATACTCTGGATCGTGGTAAACGATCGACCCCAAACAGACAATCTTGCAGGGTGCTTGCTTGTTCCTCCGAAGATCCTGGACTGACCGAGCGATCCCAATAACCGATGGAGTTGTTTCAGTGGGAACTGGCGGATTGCTGTAGAAAGATTCAATGCCTTGCCACTCCGCAGCGAAATACGGATTCGCTTCACGCTGGATCTGATCTCCGTAAGGCACATCGATTGCAGCCGCCAAATTCCGGTCAGATCCGTGAACTACATACAAGCGAGCTCCGCCAGGTAACCGACTGAGAACCATATCCTTCAACAACTCGCGAACCGTAGATGGTGCGAAATCGCCATTATCGAACACGAAGTACTCGATCTCGGGAAGCTCAGCAGCCGCCCCAGCTTGCTGGTTGCCATCCTGTAGTGGTGGAGCGTTATGGCACCCCAGGGTCAACGCGAGGACGAAGCCCATCCATGCCAAAGTTTGGCCACCCTTCAGTTTCGCCAGTAGTTCGTTGACGTGATCAAGCATCGTATTGGCGGAACGGAGAGTCTCAGCAAGTTCCTGCTCACTGGACAATCGCTGACGTGCTTTGTCCAACGCACCCTGCAAAATGGGATCAGCACTTTTACATCGCTCTAAGAACCCCGTGATCTGCCGTTTCGTTGCTTGGTTGGCAACGAATGCTGCGCCGATTTTTCTCAGGTCCTGATTCGCCTGATCGAGTAGGACCGACTTCGTCACTTTGGCCTCCAGCAATTTCGAAAACCAATCCCACGCCCACGAAATCGCAAACGTATTCGTTAGAGCCATCACTGAAGAAAGCAAGGCAACGAGCGACCAGTGCAGGCCCGAACTAGAGGGTGGCAAGCGATTAGTAATCGAACTACTGCCCGGTGTGCTGCACGTTACAAAAGCAAAAAACCAAAGGGCAAGCAAAGCTCCCAGAAACAAGCTGATGCCCATCCACTTCGTGACTTGGTCTGACCAAAAGAACCCTGGCTGTTTGATTACTTTCAGCCCAATCAGCATGCAGATAAGCGGAGCGAAACACGCTGAGGCACAGACCCAAAAACCGGGTTGGATAGTGGGTGCAGTCTTTGTTGCTCCGGGGAGATCAAAAAGCGGCCCAGCGGTGATCTGGGTTGCAAAGAGCTGAAATTCAAGTGGAACCGAAATCAACGGAATGACTGCGAACATGCAGGCTATCGCAACCACGAACCAACCTGCATCGGTAAAGCCACCGAGCCATTTCCGAAAAGAGGGGAACGTCAAGATTCCCAGTCTGCTCCAGGACTTTCGCTTCCGACGTGAGGTCGCCCCCGGCTGTTTTCGATACCGTGGGTTCCAAGAATAGTGGGTCTTATGAGGCGGCGCCGAATCGCGGCGGCGTTTTGCCTTCTTTTTTGCCTCCTGTAGACCCTTGTGGCACGCCTCGACTTCTTCCAGCATCACAAGGTGACTCGCAATAATCTGTTGGTGCTGAGAAATCACGGAAGCGTAGTGCCCTGGGTTTTCAGCCAGGTTTTTTAAATTGCGTTCACTGTGCGAGATTTTTTCAATCGGCAGGCAGTTCCGATGCATTTTCTCGGTTGCATCCGTCAGTTCGCACGGCGAGTACTGTGAATCACCGGCCACTGGCTTAAACCCAATTTTCGGCAATTCCGTTTGCCCATGATCCGGAGGCGAGCGTTCGGGCTTCGCGTCGGCCCCATTTCTCCCCGACTGACGACGGTGCCCCGCATTGCGGTCAGCGTTCCGAGACGAATGATTGTTTGAGTTTCCACCCTGCGGGATACCATTGAGCATCTGGATTCGTCCTATATTGCGGTGATTTGCAAAACGCATACAACGACTTGCATTGATACATGGAACAGTAGAGTTCCAAACCCAAGTTCGAGCATGTCCGACCGCCTAGCCTTCATTCGTTGCGGGATACCGGGCACCTCGCTTGCCGACTTGATACTAAAGACCTATTAAGTCGCGACAACTGGCAGTTCTAAGAAGAAACCGATGGCGAGAATGCCATGGTGAAAACAGGAAGCAAGAGCGGCAATTTCGTCTATTCTTGCCCTGGCATTTTTGGAAAAGTCCTCAAGCTGCAAATCAACAGAATACAAGCCAAGAAACTTGCTTTCTTGAATTCATCCCATTAAGTTCTTAAGTGCTTCGCGCCCACCTCCCCACCTCTACCCCATGGAAGAGTTGCCATGCCTGCCATTGACTTAGGTACCTTCAACAGTCTGTTTGATCTAAAGGAAATGACTATCGCAAAATTGGCTAGGCTTTCGAAAGTCTCACGAGCTACGATCCGGAACATTCTTAAAACAGGACGATGCACTGAGAAGACGCTTCACAAGATCTCTGGTCCTTTAGGCACCACAGCAGACTGCCTGATCGCTCACGACCGGGCAAACACGATCATCTGCGATGTTTTGAAGGAAGAATACAAAGACCTGCTGCGTGACGTTCTTCATTCGGATGCGTTTGTCGTTCACGCGGAAGAAACCGTTGGTCTTTTTGACGCGGATGTCCTGGCCTTCGCTCACCAAGTCAAAAAATCTGATCTTGATTCGTGTAACCTCTCACCAAACGGTCGAAACCAAGTTCACACGGAGTTGTGCCGAGATGGACTTTTCTACAAGAAACCCAACCCTCACCATCCCACAATCTTTAAGTATTGCTGTCGAATTTGGTCTCTGGACCAACTTACAGACAATCTAGAGCTACGCATCGGGATTGAAATTCTCTGCGCCAAGCGAGCACTCAAGTTGATCGCACGCGATCCTGCAAAATCCCTCGCGATCCAGCGGGAAATGAAGCGTTTGCTGGATGGCATGGAGGAACTTAAACCCAGTTTGGAAAGCAATCCCGATGACAAAATTGCGGACCTAGCGCTCAGGTATGACTCCCGATTTCATAGAGCCTGGGCTGGTGATGCGCCTGACCACCGCGCCTCGATGGGGAGGGCGATTTTCGGGCACGGGCAACTGACTCATCACTATAAATACGAAATGGCCAAAGCGAGGAGAAAGAGCAATTTCCCCGCAAAACAGACAACGCTCAGTGACTTGGCGCTGTATAGCCTAAATGACCTGCGGGGAATCTACGATGCATTCGTCGCTATCGATGATCCGACCGACTCCAAGCAAGTAGATCCGCTTCTGGATCTGATTGAGCAGCACCCTCGCAATAACTGGGATCGCATCGCTGCGATTCATCAATTTAACTGCGAAAACGCTTAGAGATAGTCGAGCGTCCCGATATCTGCGAAGGTTTTTTCATTCTCGTCAGATTCGCTTTCGGAGAAGTTAAAGAAGTCAGTTTCACGTCGAATGACTTCTTTTAAGGTACTGGGGTCGTCCTTATAATCATTCGGATTACTGGCCACGGTAGCTTTGAAAACCTCGTACCACGACTGAGCCCTCCAGTGGATCTCGTCCAAGTCTTCCGGTGACAATCCAGATTCGCTTGAGTCAGGAAACCCGTCGATCGGATAATTGGTTAAGCGATCTACCCAGTAGATCGCATCTTCCAAGTCAGAAAAATTGCATTCGCCGTACCACGCAATCTGCGCGGTTTGCAGAAGGTACTCGCAGGCGAATCGGTAATCAGCTGCTCTCTCGCAGTCTAGACTCGGGTCAGCCTGATACTTTTTTAAACGGGATTCGATACCCTTTGGTAGCTCCATTGAGCCAGCATAAAACGATGATTTAGTCATTGTCAATTGCTTCTTTGAAGGTAATTTATGACGACAGGAAGCCAGCGTACTTGCTTCGGACCACCGTGAAACCTGGAAAGTTAGTTTTTTTCTTTTCTGCCACCCCCCGCGCATTCTCCTGTGTTTTTTGAACGTTTTGCTTGTTCCTGTTCCTCAACATCCCCGTTCGTGCAATTTTGCTAGCAAAACCAACCAACACTTTTGTGACGAACGGAGCATAAGAGTTTGCTCCACGCATTAAGCACCAGGGCCCAACCTTATCGTTGCACCCGACCTGCCAGAACCAACTGTCCAAGCAGATAGGATTAAAGTTGTTTCGTTTGACGCCAACGGCGGCAGAAGCCGAGAAATGCTGCGTCTGGGTTTCGAGGAGCCTCAGCGCCTGACATCGTGATCCAGCTGCGCCATTGCTTTTCCAATTCGTAAACGTCCCAGCCTGGGGCTTCCAGCCTCGCTTCATGATACGTGTCTGGATCAAGCGGAGGGACAACAATGTCGGGACCGGTTTTCATCGCTGGCAAAGTGCCTCGATTCTGAAAACGGACCATTTCCCGCTTGCCGTCTGCCCCCAACTCCATTCGAACGCTGTAATCAGGAATGTGATCGTTCGCTTCGTCGTCTTTTGCAATCGCACGAATCATGCGACGAAACTCTTTTAAGGTGCTATTCGATCCACATTTTTTCCGAAGCAACTCCAGTGATATCCGCCACTCGTGCTGCCGCCCGACATGCTTCCTAGCCAGCTCGTACAGCCGCCTTTCCAAACTTTTTCGCAAACGGAAATAGCTCCGGTGAATGGTCAAGACTTCCCTCGCCTGAACTGCGTTAAACATCCAATCAGATAGGTTAATTCGCATTTCCGACATCCGGCCCGACTGGGTTTGACGCAGAATTCGCCAGCTATCGATAAGTCCAAAACCTTCCGTGATCTCTTCACCGCCGCTACGCAAGTTGGTCTTGATCCGAGTCCCACTAAGGCGATCCATCGCCGCGATCAATTGTTCGTAACCGCGACCATCCGTCGACCGATTTGTTGTGACCAATAAGTCATGAGCTCGGATGTGGAGTGTTCGGCCAAGTGGTTCGCCAGCGTTCATTTTGGCAACCAGTTGACTGATGCAATAAATCAAAATGTCTTTGTCATGCACGCTCGCCAAACCGACGCTACTGGGCGTTATCGTGATCTTGACGCCGGCATGATCGTAGACCCGTTGCTGCGTGTCCGGCTTCGTCGACAAGCTGAAGATCGGGTGCTCCATCGATCCCAAGTCACTTTTTGGGATGGCATCACTGACATCGCAAATAAACAGATCCCCTTCGGGGTACCGTTCAGGCAGTAAAACTTGGCGTGATGCGGATGCTTGCGGAGTCATCAATCGATACTCTTACGTTTTCAAGCAATAGTCAAGTCATTCGTGTTATCACCCGCGCAAGACAGTTATTCGTGCTATCACACTCGCAAAGACCATGGTTCGTGCTTTTGCACACTCGGCACTGGCTGCAGAAGGCTGTTCGTGCTTTTGCACACCCCGAACTGTGTAGCTGCCCACTTCTCTTCGTGCTTTCGCACACCGGATAAAACCAATTCCGTAGCCATTTCAATACGTTGTTTCGCTTATCCACAGCCTTAACACTCATTAACACAAATATTTAACACCCCGTCACTCCAGAATTGCCAGTCTTTAACGTGAAGCCTGAGGGGGCGTCGGGAAGACAAACAGATGTCGCAAAGCCCATCAAGACGGTTCGCATTGTAGGTATCGAATCGGGAAACCAATCAACACTTACTTTCGGCCGCCCCGACAAATAGCCCGCTCGCCCCTGCTTGCCGAGCAGCTGCAGATGCGGCACCAACGAAGCGAGGCTAAGCGGACACGACTGCGTGTAGCCTTTGGAAAAATTCGCGTGGATGAGTTTGCGTGAAGCGTTGATTCGCCGGGACGAACCGTTGTAAAGTTAAGAATGGATAGACATTCAGAACTTGCGGCATTCAAACGATTGGATTTGGTTCAGTACTGCCAGAGCCGGAGCTTTGTGATCGATCAGCGGGCCAGCAGTCGAAGTGCTATTGTCCTAAGAAGTCCAAGCGATGAAAAGATTGGCGTGAGCAAGTCAACGGAAGGAACATTTATCTTCTATGACTACAAGGGAGGACGCGGCGGGTCCATAATCGATTTCTGTCAGTGGCTGGACGGCGGAACACTTGGCGAGGTACGCAAAACGCTTCGTGCCTACGATCCAACGAGCTTTTCAGTTCCCTCTGCCTTGCCGTTCAAACTGGTTTCATCAACTCACGATGAAACGAAGGTTCTAGCGGCATGGATGCAAGCAAGATCAATTGGTGCCAGTGGCCACCCCTATTTGACCCAGTACCGCCGCATAGCTCTTGAAGTTCAAACCGCTCCTCTCTTCCGAGACAGAATTCGAATCGACAGTCGTTCAAATGCCCTCTTCCCACAT
Organism: Roseimaritima multifibrata; assembly: GCF_007741495.1. NCBI lineage: Bacteria > Pseudomonadati > Planctomycetota > Planctomycetia > Pirellulales > Pirellulaceae > Roseimaritima > Roseimaritima multifibrata. The sequence continues at coordinate 1,567,107 of NZ_CP036262.1, read as the reverse complement.
TTCAGCACCAAAGGAACGCTCTGCGGTTTTGAGATCAAAAACGGTGGTGCAAGCAAAAAGAGCTTCACGGGTTTCAGCCCCAACGGCTTGAAGGGGCTTGCCTGCAGCCGGCCCCGCGAAACGGACTGCGAAATGGTCGTGTGTGAAACCGCTATCGACATGCTCAGCCTAGCTTCGATCGAAGGAATCGAAAAAAGACGATTTTTCTCCACCGGTGGTCAGGTAAGTGAAATGCAGCTGGAAGCCCTTCAATCTGCCGCATCCCGGATGCCAACCAATTCTACTCGCATTCTGTTGGCACTCGACAATGACAAAGCCGGACACGAACTTGCCCGGCGGATTGCCGACGCGCTAAGCAACTCGAAGCTGAAGGTTGTCCCCTACTTTCCGCCAGATCCAGGAGCGGACTGGAACGATATGTTGCAACGGACAATTCGAGAGAGCAATCGCACCCCAGAACCCATCAAATCGTAACCACAGAAAACCTGTTGAACGACGGAAAGTGCTTGCGTCGACACTTTTCAACGCCAGAGCGTGCATGTGGATTTACTGGTAAGCGTGAAAACATGTTTGCAGTGGGCTGCCGGTACGGGAGGAAGTAGAACCATGCGAACGTGTTTGCGTTTTCGCACCGTTGCGACAAATCGTGTTTCTGCGTTTTCAGCTAACCCTCAGTGCGTCAGGTGGATTCGGCTGCCAAGCGAACGCTGGGCCGGACATGGAGTGGCAGCTATCAAAATCAACCGAGTTTCACGAAGCGAGAAATATTTGGTCACTGCCGCGAATCAAAGCTGCAAAGAAGCACCGCCCAAACACAGGTGAACGACCAGCTTTTACGTCATATATCCCACTTTATACGACGTAAAACAGGATGGCAATTGAAAGGGGTGTGAGGAGGTGGGAATGCTCGGAAAGCATCTGCGAAAATGGGGAATGCGTCCATCCGGGCTTCGCATCGTAATTGAATAGCTATCAAAAGCGGGGATTGAACCTTGCCTTGGCCCCATTCAGCGGCGAGAATAAGTCCTGGTGGTGGACGGACGCAGTGAGAACAACTCCGCAACCGGTGAGAATAAGTCACTTGTTCTCACTGCCGAACCGCCGCGAACACCCCAAAACCATTAATTCTCACCCAGTCCGTCCGGCAAAGAATAAGTTACCCGACAGAATTTCTCGTTTCACTCCATACAAGGATGTACGTCGATGCGAATCTCGCTGTTTTGTGCCGCTTCTCTGGCCGCATGCCTATTTGCCGGAACTGTCGCTCAGGCGCTCACGATGTCATATGGGCGACGCGACATAGCAGAGGCTGGTGCCGGATGCATTGGCGGATGGATATCCGGTCACGGCAACACCGCCTACTTTCAAGGTGACACTGCACAGCTTAACCAGCACTTAGCATCGCTTGCTGCTGACACGGAGGGGCGTTCCGCCGCAAAGGTTGTCCTGCATGCTGGCACCAAGACTGTTGACAACCCAGAGGAGGAGGCGCAGACCGTATTCCGAGCTCGAACTCGAGCCGACAAGCAAATTCCTGCCCAACTGTCAATCGACTGGTCTGTTCGCAAATACTGCCCCTCTGATGACCTGCTCACTGGTCGTTGCAAGTGTGACCGGCGAATTGTCACTGTGGATATTTGGGTTGCCAATGATATTCGTCTCGACGCACTTTCAATTCCTGCTGGACTTAAAGTCGAATCTGGTCGCGAGCTCGAGCGTTTTGTCGACCGGCATTCCGGTAGCGAGTGACCAAAACGGCGGGTAAATCGGGTAAGGGGCACCGTTTCCGGTGCCCCTCCCCACACCACGTAGCGTGCGGGTCCGCACTACGCGGTTCGACGAAGTGGAGCAAGCTGTGCCCACAGAGTCTTCAAGCTGAGTAAGCCTTCCTCTTGGAGCCATTTGTTGGTCAGACCAACGTTGCTGGCGATGGTTTTAGCCATACGCCAGTGCCCCTTGCGGCTGCGTGCGTGACGGATCGCTTGGCGGCGAGGGACTCCCAATCGAATCAACATCGCTCGACGACGTTTCGGTCGTTTCCACTGTTTCCAGTAGCACATCCGAATGCGGCGGCGAATCCACTGGTCGAGTTTATCGAACAGTTTCAGTTGCGACGCGATCCCGAAGTAACCCATCCAGCCGCGAACGTATCGTCGCAGCTCGCCCAGTCGGCGGTCCATCGAGATCCCTCGGCTTCTGCCGGTGATCTCGCGGACACGCTGTTTGAAGCGAAGGATGGACTTAACAGACACGTTGATGTTCGCTCGCGACTTCGGGAACGAGAACCCTAGGAACTCGAACTCAGTGCAAGCCAACACGCGGCTCTTCTCCTCATTGACTACCAAGCGAAGTTTCTTCGCCACGTAACGTCCGACCGAATTCATGATCCGCTCGGCCGCTCGAGGCGACTTCGCGAAGACCGCAAAGTCATCCGCATAGCGAACGAACGGGAGCCCGCGACGTTCCAGTTCTTTGTCCAGATCATCAAGCAGGATGTTGCTTAAGATCGGGCTCAATGGACCGCCTTGCGGGGTTCCTAGATCGGTCGGTTGCAGCACACCTTCGACCATCACACCGGCTCGCAAGTAGCGTCCGATCAATTGCAGTAGCCGCTTGTCGCGAACTCGACGAGCCACACGCGACATCAAGACATCGTGTTGGACTCGATCGAAGAACTTCGATAAATCGAAGTCCGCTACGAAGCGGTAACCACGCCGGACCGTCCGACGTACTTGCTTGGCGGCTCCGTGAGCCGAGCGTTTAGGCCGAAACCCGTGGCTCGAGTCGCTAAAGTGCGGATCGAACACAGGCGTGAGAATCTGGACGATGGCTTGTTGAATCAAGCGGTCGACGATGTTTGGAATACCAAGCAAACGCTTGCCGCCATCGGGCTTGTCGATGGTCTTGCGTCGCACCGGATCGGGGCGATACGTGCCATCGAGCAGCTGTTGCCGAATCGACAGCCAACGAGGACGAAACCAGTCCGGGAATTCCGCGATCGTGATTCCGTCGGGGCCAGGGGCTCCGCGGTTTCGCTTCACGCTCTTCCAAGCGGCTTCGAAATTGGCGTCGGCGACCACGTGCTGCATCAGCGACTCTAGTGAGTTGCTCAAGGCTGGCTGCCCGGCCCGCGTCGCAGCGGTATCTCCCGGTCGGGATGGTGAACCGGTGGTCTCGGTGCCGACGTTGTCTGGAAAATACAGATCAACTTGCACCGAGGGGTTCCCTCGCCGTGAGTGGGCCGATGGCTCCTCCTTGTTCTTCATCGTTCGGTCCTTCCTGTTTCCGTTGGAGGCGGAAGTTCAGTACTATGACCTCTGCTGAGTTCTGCACCGCCCACGGTGGCTTTCGCCGCCGCGTTCCGTTGTTTCGGGCAAGCCCTACTCGTCGGAGCGACGCCTGGCCTCGACCAGGCTGTGCAGAGTTCCCCGGATAAGAGCGTGATGTATCGCTGCACAAGCTCGCCATTTACCTGAACGATCGATTGGGGACGGCTTCGCACGGATGGGCGTGCTCGCCTGACCGAACCGGCCTTGTATGACGTTTCTGTTCGTAGCCTCGCAGCTTTGACGAGACCGTGTCCGGGTGGCGACAAACAAACCCGGCGTTTACGCACACGGTCGCAGGCTTCCTCTCCACGGTCGGTCGCCCTTCCGCAGTTGCCCTCGTCTAGTACTTCCCTTTCGTGGTCGATCATTTGGTATACTGACACCTGAAAGTTTCCAATCTCGTACAGAGGACTTGCACCCCAAAACGATCACGCCCATGCCGGGCGTACCCATCGCATGCAGTGGAGGACGGGTGGACCGTTTTTCCATCTGCTTGCAATTCGTCCGCCCGTCCCCACTGATGCGTATCGTTCTGCCACTAAACCGACGTCGCTCAATGAACACATTCGATGGCCACAGTTCAGCATCAACTCGAACAACTTCATGGACGCCTTAATCGCGCGGGTGTCCCTCCCGACGGATGCTACAAACGAAACACTGTCTGGTATCCACTCGTTTCATATATCAACACGATCATTGCCCTCTACCTGAGCGACAATTACGATGTGATTCCCGTGTTCGTCATGCGTGCGACAAATACGCACGCTGACATCGCAAAAGAGCACAAACATGTTTACCTCGACTTGGTTGCCGAATACCTTCACTTGATAGTCACGCATTTACGTGAGACCGGATTCACCGAAGAACAACTGGCTCCGTATGTGTCCGGCGTCCATGGCGATAATTGAAGAGGAAAACCGAAATCAACAATCGTGCGGCTGCGTCAGGACACTCACGGTTGCACGATGCCAAAAATTGTCCGGGCATACGCAGAACGCGGCAGAACAAAAAAATCGGGATAGGGGCCCGGTTGCCCGGGACCCCTCCCACAACACCTAGCATGCGGATCCGCACTAGGCGTTTCGTTTCTTCGCAGCAAACTTGCTCCAGATCTCTAACAGACTCGGCAGTCCCGACTGCGTGAGATATTCCATAGACAGTGCTTGATGCACGGCCCAAGTTTTGGACATCAACCACGGCCCTTTGCTGCTGTTACCATGCGAGCATGCCACCCTGCGATGGATTCCTAAGCTCAACAGTTTCCGGACGCGGGCCTTGGGCTTACGCCACTGTTTCCAGTAGCACGCGCGGATGCGCCGCCGAACCCATTTGTCCAAGTCACCGAAGGTGCTTTTGATCGGAACCCACCGAAAGTAACCTACCCAGCCGTTGAAATACGGCCGTAGTTCGCGTAGGCGACTGGTCATCGACACGCCGCGATTGCGGCGTGTGATTTCCTTCACCCGCTCCTTGAACTTGGCGATATTCTTAGGACTCACACGAATGCTGCCTCCGAGGCCGCGGAATTCGAAGCCGAGAAACTCGACTCCGTGCGTACCGCAGATGCGACTCTTCTGCTGGTTGACAACCAGCTTCAGTTTCCGTGTCAAATAACGACCTACCGAATCGAATACGCGCTCGGCCGCTTTCCTGGTCTTGGTAAACACCAGAAAGTCGTCCGCGTAGCGTACAAAGCAAAGTCCGCGCGATTCCAACTCCTTGTCGAAATCGTCTAACAAGATGTTCGCCAACAGCGGCGACAGCGGTCCGCCTTGCATCGTCCCTTCGATCGAAGGCTGCAACTGAGCGTCGACCATCACACCCGCTCGCAAGTACCGTCCGATCAAACCAAGCAATCGTTTGTCGCGAATCTTCCGTGCCACTCGGCTGAGTAACACGTCATGTTGAACTCGATCGAAAAATTTCGATAAATCCATATCCACACAGTGACGATAACCGGCTTGGATGTGAGACTGTATTTGCTTAGCTGCTCCATGAGCAGAGCGGTTCGGTCGAAAGCCGAAACTCGAATCCGAAAAGGTCGGATCAAAGATCGGCGTCAGAACTATTAAAACGGCTTGCTGGATCAGGCGATCGATTACGTTTGGTATTCCGAGATCGCGCTGGCCGCCGTCGTCTTTGGAAATCGACTTACGCCGGGTGGGGCCCGGCTGATAAGTTCCTTCCAACAGTTGTTGTCGTATCTCCGCCCACTGCGAGCGGAACAACTCGGGGAACTCGTCGAGCGTGATCCCGTCCGGTCCCGGAGCGCCCCGATTGGCTCGGACTCGCGCCCAAGCGGTTTCGAAGTTTTCAGGGGCCACAATCTGTTCCATCAAATCTTCTGAAACAATGTCCAAGGTTAGCTGTTCCACGGCCGCCGACGACGATTTCTCCGACTGGAGCTGCGAAGAGCACGGGGCCTTTGAGTGCTCGCCTCCTTGTTGGTTGCGCGAGCTGGCTTCTATGTGTTTCGAACGCATCGAGGTCATGGATAGTATTGCCTTGTAAAGAATCGTTCAGCCCTTCCCGGTTTCGCTGGGTTGCGAAAGTCCGGTACTACGGCCTCTGCTGACTTCTGCCGAGCCCGAGCCAAGTTACCTCGGTCGCCCCGCCTTTCGGGCAAGCCCTACTCACGGGTACGCTGGCAGATCTCCCCAAATAAGAGCGTGATGTATCCCCGCCCAAGTGCCACATCTACCTGCACTCCGTCTTCCGGTTCGGCTTCGCATTCGCATGGACACTCGCCTGGAGCTACCGGCCTCTATGTGGTTTCTGTACGTCACCTGACGGGTCTTGGTGAGAATGTGGCTGGCGACGGTTTCTTTGCCAGCTTACCGACACATTCGCAGGCTTCCTCCCCACGGTTCGTCGCCTCCCCGCAGTTGCCCTCACCTCGTGTTGTTTTCTTACGAGCTATTCATCTGGTATGATGACTCCCTGAAAAGAGTTACCGGAACTAAACACAGGGGACTGACCTGCCCGAAGGCAGGGGCACCCCACAACATCACGCCCATGTTGGGCGTACATCGGGATAGGGGCCCGGTTGCCCGGGACCCCTCCCACAACACCTAGCATGCGGATCCGCACTAGGCGTTTCGTTTCTTCGCAGCAAACTTGCTCCAGATCTCTAACAGACTAGGCAGTCCCGACTGCGTGAGATAGTCCATAGACAGTGCTTGATGCACGGCCCAAGTTTTGGACATCAACCACGGCCCTTTGCTGCTGTTACCATGCGAGCATGCCACCCTGCGATGGATTCCTAAGCTCAACAGTTTCCGGACGCGGGCCTTGGGCTTACGCCACTGTTTCCAGTAGCACGCGCGGATGCGCCGCCGAACCCATTTGTCCAAGTCACCGAAGGTGCTCTTGATCGGAACCCAACGAAAGTAACCTACCCAGCCGTTGAAATACGGCCGTAGTTCGCGCAGGCGACTGGTCATCGACACGCCGCGATTGCGGCGTGTGATTTCCTTCACCCGCTCCTTGAACTTGGCGATATTCTTAGGACTCACACGAATGCTGCCTCCGAGGCCGCGGAATTCGAAGCCGAGAAACTCGACTCCGTGCGTACCACAGATGCGACTCTTCTGCTGGTTGACAACCAGCTTCAGTTTCCGTGTCAAATAACGACCTACCGAATCGAATACGCGCTCGGCCGCTTTCCTGGTCTTGGTAAACACCAGGAAGTCGTCCGCGTAGCGTACAAAGCGAAGTCCGCGCGATTCCAACTCCTTGTCGAAATCGTCTAACAAGATGTTCGCCAATAACGGCGAAAGCGGTCCGCCTTGCATCGTCCCTTCGATCGAAGGCTGCAACTGAGCGTCGACCATCACGCCCGCTCGCAAGTACCGTCCGATCAAACCAAGCAATCGTTTGTCGCGAATCTTCCGTGCCACTCGGCTGAGTAACACGTCATGTTGAACTCGATCGAAAAATTTCGACAAATCCATATCCACACAGTGACGATAACCGGCTTGGATGTGAGACTGTATTTGCTTAGCTGCTCCATGAGCAGAGCGGTTCGGTCGAAAACCGAAACTCGAATCCGAAAAGGTCGGATCGAAGATCGGTGTCAGAACTATTAAAACGGCTTGCTGGATCAGGCGATCGATTACGTTTGGTATTCCGAGATCGCGCTGGCCGCCGTCGTCTTTGGAAATCGACTTACGCCGGGCGGGGCCCGGCTGATAAGTTCCTTCCAACAGTTGTTGTCGTATCTCCGCCCACTGCGAGCGGAACAACTCGGGGAACTCGTCGAGCGTGATCCCGTCCGGTCCCGGAGCCCCACGATTGGCTCGGACTCGCGCCCAAGCGGTTTCGAAGTTTTCAGGGTCCACAATCTGTTCCATCAAATCTTCTGAAACAATGTCCAAGGTTAGCTGTTCCACGGCCGCCGACGACGATTTCTCCGACTGGAGCTGCGAAGAGCACGGGGCCTTTGAGTGCTCGCCTCCTTGTTGGTTGCGCGAGCTGGCTTCTATGTGTTTCGAACGCGTCGAGGTCATGGATAGTATTGCCTTGTAAAGAATCGTTCAGCCCTTCCCGGTTTCGCTGGGTTGCGAAAGTCCGGTACTACGGCCTCTGCTGACTTCTGCCGAGCACGAGCCAAGTTACCTCGGTCGCCCCGCCTTTCGGGCAAGCCCTACTCACGGGTACGCTGGCAGATCTCCCCAAATAAGAGCGTGATGTATCCCCGCCCAAGTGCCACATCTACCTGCACTCCGTCTTCCGGTTCGGCTTCGCATTCGCATGGACACTCGCCTGGAGCTACCGGCCTCTATGTGGTTTCTGTACGTCACCTGACGGGTCTTGGTGAGAATGTGGCTGGCGACGGTTTCTTTGCCAGCTTACCGACACATTCGCAGGCTTCCTTCCCACGGTTCGTCACCTCCCCGCAGTTGCCCTCACCTCGTGTTGTTTTCTTACGAGCTATTCATCTGGTATGATGACTCCCTGAAAGAGTTACCGGAACTAAACACAGGGGACTGACCTGCCCGAAGGCAGGGGCACCCCACAACATCACGCCCATGTTGGGCGTACATGCATGGGAGCACGGCTTGCGGCATTTCTCGCAATGGATCGTCAACCTTCCGTGCCCCGTGATGTCCACCGTTCTGTCTCTGAACCTTCACATGAATTTGGCCGAATCCAGTCTCGAATCGTCTACCAAAGTGAGCCACCGTCGCTGGCTGCGTTTCAGCATGCGGTCTCTTCTCTTCGTCGTCACTGTCGTCAGCGTTTGGCTTGCTGTCGTTTCGAGTCGGGCGCGGTCACAGAAGCAAGCGATTGACCGAGTCAAGCAGCTTGGTGGATTCGTTTCATATGACTACACACTCGATACAAACATGAACTGGAGGAAAGGCCCCAATCTCCCGGCTCCCGTTTGGCTGATCGACCTGACCGGCGAGGACTACGTGCGAACGGTTTGGATCGTGAACTTCGATGATAAGTCTGATCCATCGGATGACGATTTGGAGGTGGTCGAGCGATTCGACGCCCTGAAGCAATTAACTTTAATGAACCGCAAGAAGATTACAGACGAAGGACTGCGCCATGTTTCTGGTCTGACCGAACTAGAAGTGCTCGCGCTCAATGGCACGAACGTGTCGGGAGAAGGCCTGTCGCATCTGCGGAACTGCCAAGGACTCAAGGGTTTGCCCATGAACAACACACCACTCATGGATGTTGGTCTTTCCCATATCTCACATCTTGGTAGTCTTGAGTGGGTTCAACTTAGTGGCACTCAAGTCACTGATCAGGGCCTGTCTCATCTTTCCGGACTGACTAAGTTGGAGAGCCTTGAGCTGCGCGATACTGCCATCACCGACGATGGTCTCAAGCATCTTTCCAACCTGAAATCCTTAAAAAAATTATCATTGCGCGGTACGGAAACTACCGACGCCGGGCGAAATTGGCTTCAAGCAGAGCTCCCGAATTGCAAAGTGTCCAATTGAGAAACCTCGGGACAGAACCATGAAATGCACGCGAGAACGGGTGGTGCGTTTACTTGTCTGCTTGCAACTCTTTCGCCCGTTCCACGTGATTTCTAACGTTCGCCACAGTGCATGCACAAACCTAAATTTGAAATGGAGACTTCAATGTACAGGACAGCCGTATTCACCCTGTTGACGATGCTTGTTGGTATTCCGTCTATCTTGGTCGCGGACGAACCCGAGCAGGGCCAAGTCGCGACACCAGCGTTCGACGTGACATCACTTCACCGCAATATACCGTCTATCGCGGCATCTCGTGTCTCAGTTGCGGTGTCTGATGTGTCTTTGCCGACATTCGTAGCTGGAATCGAGTTACTATTGGAACGCGACAAAGAACTAGCACGGGAACTCGTAGCTGCAGTCGATCGTGACAATCGCCCCCATCAGTCTACGGGTATACCAACTGCTGAACATCGTGTTCTTGTGACTTTGGAGTCGAGCATCTCGAATACCGAATTTGAGCAGATAGTTCGATTTGCTCTTGCCGACGATGCCCGACTTGCACGCGCGCTGATTGGCGTAAAAACTGGCAATAGGTAGCTTGGCGAACCATGGGTTCCTGCCCATCGCAACTGCACGACTTGCGGCTACAAATGCTCGGCGTAACAATGCCATTCACGCGGAGCACTCGGCCCCGCGTCCGGGCGCTGGTTTCTCCACTGCTCGTGCCCGGTGACGGGTAATCGCGGGAATCAAGGAGGGCATTGCTGGTCGATGAATCCAGGTCATCAACGATTGGCTCAAGGTGGAACCCAGTGGATATTCTGGATCGAAAACGGATCCATCGTCCGATAATTGGCATTTTGTTGAACCACCAAAGCGGTTGCCGAAAGGTTGACCGCTTTTCTCGTTCATGGACGTTCCATGCAGTGGACAGGAAATCCAGGCAAGTAGTGCTCGAGGTCGAAATCGGCCGACTTTAGAGCTATTGCCAGGTAGTAGGCCCGTGTCAGCGATTCCGCATCGTCAGCGTGACCGTGGTCCTCCATCAGGATCGAAGCGTCTTCAACGGCGATCGCGACGCCGCATGCTAGGGCATAGTCGTCCTTTAGCAAACGCTCCTGATCTTCATCGGAAAAACTGCCCTGCGATTCGGGTTTGATCTTTTCATAGACGCCCAGTTCATGGGCATCAAACTCGATGCTGGGTGTGAATTCGATGATCCAGGCATTCACCGCGTCCCAAATCGCTCGCGTCCGGGCTTTGTAATCTTCAATGGACAACACGTTTTTACCCGGCTGTTCACTCGCTGTAAGCTGCTCGGCAACTTTGAATGTCGCTTGGGTTTCGAAATTGAGCGTGAGTTGTTTTTGATGCGTTGCGGGAGTAGGGGGCGGCTCCGCAACTTGGCTTGGTTGTGAATTTGCCGTCTCATCGAAGTGAACAGTAATCCTTGCGTTGCGGATTGCCCACTCGAGCGCCGTCTTCAATTCGTCCACGCTTTCTCGCAGGACTTTGACCTCGCCGGTAAGCTGGCTGACCTGCTCTTTGAGTGAATCATTGCTCTGCATCTTTACGGCAGATCACATTGGTTGCGAATCAGCTCTGACGGATGGCACGGACCGGACGGTTCCGGATCGCAGTACTCGCCTCCCGTTTCATCCGGTCCGAAATTGTCGTCGCGCAAAATCCTGCGGCACACTTCTGCAGATGCTTGCTCAGCGAAATTCGTTGAAAGTTCAAAGACGCTCTGGCTTTTGGCGGCCAAGAAGAATCGTGGCGGGAATCCGCCCTTCAGGAGCCAGTCCATCAGGTTGGTCGCGTGTTCGCGAGCCTCTTCATGGTCGCTATTGGCGTATGCTTCCAGCATCGCATTGAATGTACTCGTCGGGTCCATGCTCGCTACAAAAGCACAACTGCGGAAGGGCTGTCAATTGTTTTCACTTGGCGGTGTGCCAGACGGCAGAGAGACGCTGCTGCTGAGTCGTTAGGACCCCTTCGGTCCCGCCTCGCAAGTCCTTCGCTTCGCTCTCCTTCGGCTCTTGCCGGTGTCCCCAAATTTCTCCGCTGTGCTGCGGAATCTGGGTGATCCCCCTCCGGCAATTCGGGACTGGCGGTGCTCCCCCCGCTTAATCATTTTCCAGCATGGGGATTATGAGCGACCCGTTACGCCTTTGGCTTCACGTTCGTTCATAAACCCCAATCTCTAATTGAAAGGAAACAACATCATGCCACACAACGAAATCATTCACATTCGCGAAGTTCCGCTCTCGCAGTTCACCCGACAAGCAAAAAAGTTACGGGACGTTGCGAACCAAGCGGAGTCCATTAAGGAACGATTGTGCGAACTTTCATCCTACGAGGAGGAAATCCATCTGACCAAAATCGCAAACACTGGATATCGGTTGAACGCATTTTTGAATGCTGCTTCTCCTCAAAAACATTTAACCGAGTTGATCAACCAACTCGAAAACGAACTCTCATCCTACGAGAAAGAAATCAGGGCACACGCTAACACCGAGCCGTGCCACGAACTCACAGACAAAACCCCACAGCAGCCTTAAGGAGGGCAACATCATGACCATTTACAAACCTAAGAACCCCTATCCAACCCTGCCAGGCTTCGGTCTCCGTGTCCACCATGCCGCAAAATCAATCCGCAAACTTGCTGATGAACCCTGGGCGAACATCTATACACGCGGATTCGACAATTGCTTCGAGCAAGGGGACGGTGACGCAGTTGTTTTCGCACTGATGCATAAAGCCTATGCCGAACGCTCAGAAAATTGCTGCGGTCGATCACAGCTTGCCGAGGGCATCGCGGTCATGTTTCGCGGACGCTTGAGCCTCGATGGGTTTCCCCAGTCCTGGGAGGCGGTCGCATGGTCGCGGGAGCCGTCGACGGAATCCGTAGACATGAATCAAATGTCGTTGACAGTGTAAATCAATCCGTGCCAAAAACGGCACGGGTCAAACCAACTAAAGAAAGGGCAGTCCCATGAGACGCACATCAGAGATCGCCGCCACCGGAAGGTAGGGCGGCATGGCAAAGAAGAAGAACTACGCGAAGAAACCGAAACGCGACATTTATCAGGAGGTTACAGACAAAATCATTGGTTACCTGGAAGAGGGGACACCACCCTGGCGCAATCCGATCCAACGCGGCAGCGGCGACGGGTTCCCCAAAAACATGGATAGCGGCAAACGCTATCGAGGGATCAATGTCCTGCTGCTCGGCATGGCTGCCTGGAGTGGCGGTTATTCATCCGACTACTGGATGACGTTCAAACAGGCACTTGCCAATGGCGGGCAAGTCCGCAAAGGCGAAAAAGGCAGCTTGGTCACATTCTGGAAAATGTACGAAACCAAAGACAAAGAGACCGGAAAAGACGTCACCCTTCCGGTTCTCAAGCACTACACCGCCTTTAATGTCCAGCAAATTGATGGGATCGAGATTCCCGACGCTCCGAAAGCGGATCAAAATGCCGTTCCCTTCGAACCGCTTGTCGAAGCTGAACGCATCATAAACGGATACCTGTCAAAACCGATCATTGAGCACGACGGAGGACTACGGGCGTATTACCGTCCTCGCACCGATAGCGTTCACATGCCTGATCCTGAAAAATTTGATTGTCGCGAAAACTATTACAGCACCCTATTTCACGAGCTTTCCCATTCAACAGGACACAGCAGCCGCCTTGACCGTGGTCTCGATCAAACACTTGCACCTTTTGGAAGTCCAAATTACAGCCGCGAGGAATTGATCGCGGAAATGTCTGCGGCGTTCTTAAACGCCGCCAGCGGGATTAGTCCACCAACCATTGAGCAGTCAGCCTCTTACTTGCAAAGCTGGATCGACGTTCTCAAAGGTGACAAGCGTCTGGTGATCGGAGCTGCGGGCGCCGCTCAGAAATCGGCTGATTTGATCCTGGGGGAGACGTTCAACGGGGAATCAACACGACAAACTGAAACGAAGCCAGCAGCCTTACCTGAAATATCTCAAGACGAAGGAGGAGGGAAGCCACAGCCAACATCACAGCTGGACTTGTTTTAGCAGCGGTTTCGCGCCTGCTTTAATTCCGGCTGCCCCCTTTTTCGCGTTCGGTGCTAGCCTGATCAAGAAAAAAAGCCGTCATCCGGGGCAGTGGACGGCGGCTTTCACATGGACAAACGCGGGGCAGTGCGTTCATGCCTACGTTCCAGTATACCGCTTCCACCACCGCGCACAATATTTTTCAAAGATTGATGCGAATTCAAATCGCCGTGTCGGTATCCCCCAAAAAAACGCCCAACCGTTCCGGCGGGAACGGTTGGGCGGTATGGCAGAGCACTATCACTCTCCTACTTTACCGCGTGGGTGCCAGCATCGGCTGATTTGCGATCGGTACGATCCCCGCGATACCGATCATCGCTTCGCCGTACAACCACCGAGTGAGCGATTAGTCTCTCGCGATGATGTCGCCAACCTTTCCTCAAATAGCCGCGACGGGCGAAACAAGCGGCAAGCGAACGGTTCGTTTTCTCTGAATGCACACAAACGTCTGCTTTTAATCGTCAGAGCTTGATTTGCTCTAGCTGATGTGGCATTGAACAGTGAGCAGTGGCGTTGCTCCTTGCCTTGATGGGATGACGATCATGTCACGCTGCCACGAAACGGATTCCGATCCGCAATGGGGCCGTGTACTCGGCTTCGCCTGCGTGCCGCACCAACCCCATGCAGACGGAATCCGTCACGCGGCGGGAACACGGGCCAGGTCAACCAACAAAGAAAGGACCAAGACCATGACACAGACAAACTCAAAACAACCAGCCGACACACTTCGCTACGGACTGCTGAAAGGCACGATCTGGAGCAACCAGGGCAAAGACGGGAAACCGCCGATGTACTCCGTTGTTTACTCCCGCGGATATACCACCGCAGACGGGCAGTGGAAAGATACCAACAGTCTCGGCGAGATTGATAACCTGAAGCTCGGTGTTCTGTACGCCAAGATTGCCGATCGGATCACGGAGCTCAAAGCCGCCGACCGCAAATCAACCGACGCCGACGACAACGTGGGCGAAGGAGAGCAGTAGTTCTGCATCCCGGCAAACGCCAACCGTATCGCCGACAACACGGCGGTGCGGTTTTCCTTACTGTCGTATCGTCGCAAATTGCGATCTTCTAATGGGAGCCTAAGTCAAAACCTGTGACTCCGCACGGAGCCAACAATTTTGTTGCGTCTCTAACTTGCCGGTGCTACTGCTGTCCGGAACGATTACGGGAACTGAAAAATCTAAACCCAAGAGGACGGACCATGACTGAACAGCAACGAAACTCGATGCGTCTGGAACTTAGGCGTGAGCCAAGCGGGCTCCGTCACTATTTAGACGGCAAGCCTGTGCGAGCGGGGCACTGATCGAAGTTTTCACCGACGCATCCGGATGGGAACTGGCCCGTTACGAGTGGTCGTTTTCTGAAACAAGTGTTCCGTTCGCGTGCATTACTGATGATGATGTGGTCGCCGTTCGCGACACAACTCTCGCCCGCTGGCCAGCTCTCACACGCTGAAAAGAGGTTGTCCCAAATTTGGGACAACCTTGCCGCTTCATTCTCTTTCCACAATTTTAGCGCGGATTTCAACGTACAACTCTCAGTAGCGTCATCGTCGAATTTCTTAGCTCCTGCATCATTCACAAATCTCCAACCGATGCAGTTCCAGAGTGTGGCATTGGCATGTTTCTTTTATCTCCTTCCATTGGTTGGATATTCATGCAGCTTGCCGCTCCATTTGGCAACGCTGCAAGGGCACGGCTGCAGCACGTCGCTGCGCTAGGCTTCGCCATGTCGCGGTACCCGCGAAGACCCTTGCACCAACGCCAAACGGAGCGGCTAGTCAGCTGGCATGATCCAACAAACGAAAGGAGACAAGATCATGACACAGCTAACCTACTCACAACTACAGCACTTTACTGGGGATTTGGAGCGATACAGACACTCATTCAATCGACGAGTGATCTACACGCTCGGAGTTCAGCATGTCGCTGAACGAGGTGAAGCGTACTGGCTAATCGACGCGATAGCATCATGGATCGGCAGCAAAAGCTTTCGCCAGGCAGCTCTTAAAGATTCACGCATCGAAGAGATGCACTTCTGGACGCTTCAACGAACGGAAGGGACTGCCGCAACACTCTTCGCAAAGGCTGACAGTCCTGATGCACCCTTTATCACCCAGGAGATCGAATTCACTGATTTCCCGCTCCCCAAAATCGATATTTGGGCTGCATTCGATGGTGAGCATTGGACTCTGTATTTGCCAAGCGAACACTAAAGCAGACACCAACTGGGCCTAATCGGTCCCAGTTGGTTCTCCCAACAGATTAATCGCATTCTTTGGCAGAGCAGGGTGCTCGCCAAACTTGAGCACGACGTGCCGTAACAACGTGTTTACGCTGTTACGCTGTTAGGTGCTGGAGGTGGTGCAACTTCAATCGTTAGCCGATCCACTTCAATTGCGTCATCTTGCGCTGCAATGCTGCGGGGGTCGCGTTCCCGAACCCACTTTATTTTTCCGCTGCCAAACAGGTTGACCAGCTCGTCTAGTTTTCGACCTTGGAAAGTCAACAGCAAGTCCGTGCGTCCTAAGACCATGATTTCGACATGTCCAGCATCACGGCGGTAGATTTCCCGAACATCGCTATAAGCGTAGCTGTACCGTCGCCCATCGCTAAATCGCAACTGGAACATCATCGGTGGAATCTCTCCATTTTGGATCCTCTCATACGGAAAATCCTCTTGTCCCAAATTTGGGACGGCGTGAAGACGCCCCGATTGTTGACGCTGAAACGCTTTGTTTGCAATTCCCATTGTTATCTCCGGTCGCGGTCGGTTTGAGGAAACACTGAACGGTTGGGGCGCTCGCCGTGGTCAGCAATTGGCTTTCGGGTATCTTGTCGTCGTACGAGGCTCCGTGACTGCGTCCACCACGCTCTTATTCTGGTACGGAATGCAGCGACAGCTCGTTGCCGTTGGCGCTCTCGTCCCAAATTTGGGACGACGGTTTTGGCAGGCGATTCCGGGGGCATGGTCGAGCGAATTAGTTCGCTGGCGGATAATTGCTCTCCACTCCGAACAATTGCCCGCCGCACTTTCGCTTTATCATCAACGTAGATCTTAAGATCCTCACGCCCACGGGACGCAGTAACATAAAACTGACGAGCATTCACGGCCGGCAATGAATCGGCTCCCATCGACGCGATTGCCACATCCCTATCTTTTCCTTGGCTAGCATGACTTGTTATCACATAGCCATGATCGACGTGACCGTAGTCGCGGCTGACGACTGCACCGCTCTTCATTTTCAGATCTCCCGTTTCGGTGAAACCCGAAATTTGATCCAGGCGACCATTGCTTAGGCGCCGCTTGTCATTCAGTGCCTTTCCACCGAGCGTCAGCCGAACATGATCCCCAGCAGCTAGTTTGATCTCGGTTCGTTGATAAACTTCAAATCGACTCGGATTTGACAGCGGCAACGGCTGCTCTTTGCCACCATCAACCGGACGCATCAAAATTTCCTTACCGGCTGCCCCCGCGATCAAATAGCGTGAACCGCGTTTAATTCCCCCTGAAGCATTTTGATGAAACTGCACAACAGACTCTTGCTGATGCTCATAGGTGGTCGCTTCTCCTTTCTCGGCTTCCGTCAAATTCAGCGATTTCAGCTGCAAGAAACGATGCTCATCCTCCGCCAATTCCTTTCGCTCACGCAGACTGTCACGGATTTGCTCCGTGACTTCGGCTGCTTCACGGTGCGTTGGAGCAACAACAAGCGATGACTTTCCTTTGTCGCTCGTTTTCAGATAGTTTTCGACCAGAGCTTCGGTTTTCTTCTCGGGATCAATTTCAATAATTTTCCCCATGCGATCCAGTGCATCAAAGCCAGCAATTAGACCGCTCTTGCCCGACGCCGGGTCGATTTCATGCCCACGGCTAATCTGGGCGATCGCTTCCCGATACCGCCCCTTCTGACGCTGAATGGTCTCGACCCGTGCAATCCTCATTCCTGCTTCGCGTTCAAGCAACCGCATGCCTTCACCACGGCGGGGCGAGGCATGCTGCCGCGTGTCGCCCGAGAGGACGACACGCGAGTTTCCATTTTTCGCGATGTCAAAGATAGCGTTCATGGAACGCACATCCAGCAACCCAGCCTCATCGACCCAAATCACTTGGTTCTTCAACTCCACGTGTAGTTTTTCGTTGCGGATAAGGTGTTCAACCGTTTGTGCGTTTTTGAATCCTTTCTTCTCCAAGACTTCCTTTGCGCCGGTGCTGGGAGCAAAAGTGAAAACACTGCGACCGGCTTTCTCGATCGCTTCGGCAGCTTCCTCCATCAATGAACTCTTTCCAGTCCCCGCACCTCCCGAGATTGCAGTCACCGTGTCCCGTGATTTCAGCACGTCCTGAACCGCACTCTTTTGCTGCTCATTCAACCAATCACGCTTGAATTCATGCGGCGTTTCGCTGATTGCCGCTCGGGTGCCTCTGCCATCACGAGCATAGGCAATCATCTGCCGCTCCGCGTCCAGAACTTCACGCGTCGTGATGTAGCTCCGTTGGATACCTTCGTGGCTCGTGTCGCGGCGAATCACTTTCAGCTGGTCCAATGCCTTTTCCATCGCTTCTGGTGATATCGTCAACGCATGCTCTAGTGCCGTTCCAATGATCTGATGGCGTTCTACCGTGCTGCTGCGATACAAGTGGTGATCCAAAGCGTATTTCAGGGATCGCTCCGCATCCCCGTCGTCAGCACGCGTTGCACCTCTTTGCTTGCTCAGCTTCGAAAACATCTCAATCTCTTCCTGCGATAGTCGATTTCTCCACTGCGACCGAAGCGAAGGAACATTCTCGCCGCTATTCTTCTTTTCCCGAGTTTTTGCGCCCAACTTAGCTTTCGAACCTGCATCAAAAACACCTTTTTCAAGTGCATGCTGCTCTACCTGGGCAGTGCGACGGCTAAATTTTTCAACAGTCGATCTTTCGATCCCCGTGATCTCCCAGCCTGCTTTTACGCGTCCAGATTGAACGTAGCGAGTCGGCCGCACGTCATACCCCAATTGATCTCGCAGACGCCGTGCAAGCCTTGATTCGAATTTTGCCTGTAACGATGGGCGCTGCCTGACAATCTCTTCAAATTGGCCTGCATAGTGTTTCCCGCCATCCTCCGTCCAATTGATGACGAAAGCATGGACGTGCAAATGTGGGTCAGGATGACCATCGACGGGACGTGACGTTTTATGTAAGAAATCGGCGTACAACAATTTGCCGGTGGTCGCTTTTTGTTCGCTTACCGCATGCTTTCCTTGTCGGACGCGACGTTGCATCAGCGGCTCAACATCCAGCTCCATAGTTTCTCGCACTGTTTCACGAAGAGCATCCACAAGACGTTCATCGCTATTGATCGCCCAAGTTAGTGAAACGCTCTTAGGAACCGAAAATGTCAAATCCATTCCCGGTCGTCGATCACTTCGGTTTCGCTGCGTCAGTTGCGTGTCATCGATTGGATGATGACCGGAGAGCAGACGCGTGAATTGTTCTTTAGTAACGTCAGCACCGGCTTGAAGCCCGAGTAGAGCGGTACCTTTTCCGTGCCACTGACCGTTGATTTCTTGTCCCAAGTAGTAGTCACCCTGGGTCAGCACTTTATCGAAGTACTGGCTGGTTGATGCGATGTTACGGGACTGTGTGGCGATGAGCATGTAGAAGGATATGGACCACCTCATGAAGGGTCAAATGACAATAGCATTACGAAGAACTAGAACAAGAATTTAGAGATAGGCTTGTCCCCTAAGCACTGCTTAGGCCCCAACCAACCTGACACGCATGACACGAACGCGCAACGGTTCACGATGCACCTATCCACAGATTTATGAACCTGTTTCATTT
This sequence comes from Roseimaritima multifibrata, assembly GCF_007741495.1. NCBI lineage: Bacteria > Pseudomonadati > Planctomycetota > Planctomycetia > Pirellulales > Pirellulaceae > Roseimaritima > Roseimaritima multifibrata. The sequence goes on along the minus strand of NZ_CP036262.1, from coordinate 1,547,920 downwards.
GTGATTTCCATTGCTAAAATGATCGTGTTCATGCCTCACAAAACACGGAGTCAAAACATGATGACGAATGAAGCCCGTCTGGCATTTGAAAAGCTAGTTGAACTGGGAGCAGAGCCACTGGACTGGGACATCTACAATCCATCGGTGGAACCACACATTGCGTTTGGGTTGTCAGCCCAGGTCACGAGGCTAGGCAAGAGCCTCTTCGTCGATCCTGGCGGGCAAGATATTATCGAGACCATGGTCGATGGTGAATGGCACAACCCTGGTGGAGTTCGACAAGACGTCCATGAAATCTTACGGCAGCATCACTTGGTCAGTGACTGGTACAACTCCGTAGTTCTTTGCGTCTACAACGACCCTTCCGCTCCCGGATACGATCACGACCGGAAGATGACCGTTACTTAGCCAAGCGACTGCGGGGACTACTCGCTAACTTCTAATTCCACCAACCACTGCGACGACCTCAGGCTGTCCTGAAACTACCAAATTGACCTCCCTCCGATGGGCAAGAACACGGCGATTTGGTAGGGTTTGCATGACAGGGGCAAGTATCTAGGTGGCCACAAAAGCGGGGAATGGCGAGACTACATGACTTTCTTCGCGTATCGGGCGATACAAAGTATCTTGGGGGGGGACCAAAATCGTGGTGCAATGGGGAAACGTCAACAAACTTACGCCCACCGCCGCCCCGGAGAATGGCTATCGCTCCTTCGAACAACAAGAGCTTGATGATTTGCTGACGCCTGCATAGTGTGGATCGGGTGGCAGGTGCAAGGCTGATAGCAGTGCTGCAATTGGGCCAATCCGCAAACCCGACAAAAAACGCTCGTTAGCCCTAGATGATCGAAAACCGCTACGTCCTATCGTTTTCCGCTGGAGGACTTCTCTACCACGAATCCATTGTGGTTGCGGAAGTCTACGCGAGTGTACGTGGCGACTGGCAGCATGTGGTCGATGAGATTGCTGAAGGGAATTTGCTGCAGAGCCGGACAGTCAGTACGACACAGCGAAAGCTCCGCGAGGTGCGTAAGCGACTGGAGCATTTGACAGCGAGGGAAATGGCTTTATTGGCTAGCGGGTCCCGCCTAGACCAAAAGCTTTTACTGTGGCTTGCATGTTGCCTGCGTTACCAAGCACTTGCCGACTTCGCACGCGAAGTTTTGCGAGCCAAATATTTACAGCTAGACCTCTTTATCGCTGCGGCTGACGTAAGTTGTTTTCTCGACGCAAAATCCGCTTGGCATGATGAAATCGAAAATCTCGCGGATAGCACGCGAACCAAATTACAAAGTGTTATGATGCGAATGCTCCGTGAGTCCGAGATGGTCACGGCCGACGGCATCATTTTGCCGCCGTTGATGTCGCAAGAAGTTCAGTCCGTGATTCTGGAAGACTCCCGCGACCATTTCCAGTTCTTCCCCGTCGCCATACCGCAGTAGGAGTCGCCGCGAATGATTCGTGGTTTACAAACCGCATCGATCCCTGAACGCTTCGAGCACATCCGTAAAGTGATTTGCAGTCAGCGGTTTCAACGCATGGAAGGCATCGGCAACGAAGTGCCGTTTTTCGTTGTTCCATACTGCCCCACGGAAGAAAATGACATGCAGGGGCTCCAGCAAATGTTAATGAAGCGACTGAAGAAAGACGGTATTCACATTATCGAGGTCAACCTTTACGACCTCGCTAAGGAACTATCGGATGAGCTAGGCGACTGGGACTTCTGGCTTGAACACGAGGCCGAACACAGCAAAGACGATTTGAAAGAAGCGTTGCAAAGCCTGACAGACGCGGAGACGAAGTTGGCGCCCGCGATCGAGGCTAAGATAAAAGATGCTGAATTCGAGGTGATGTTTTTGACTGGAGTCGGAGAGGTCTTCCCTTACATCCGATCCCACACGGTCTTGAATAACCTACAGCGTGTAGCGAAGGAACGTCCCACGATCATGTTTTTCCCTGGAGATTACTCCCACTCACTTGAAGAGGGAGCGTCGCTCGATCTGTTTGGCCGCCTTCGCGACGACAAATACTATCGTGCGTTCAATCTCTATGAGCGAGAGATCTAGACCATTTCACGGGGCGTTGCTCCGGGCAACGATGACATGGCCATCGGCCAAACGGAACACAGAACTATGCAACTGCGCGACATTTTTGAATACAAAATCGACCGGCCAATCGAAGGTGTCATCAAAGCCGATGACGATGCGGGGCTGAAAACCGAAGTCGAAGAATACGTCTTTACCGACGAGATCGAACGTAGACTAGACGATTTTCTCGAAGCCTACACCAATTACCAGAATGCCAATGGAGTTTGGCTCTCCGGCTTTTTCGGTTCTGGCAAATCGCATCTGTTAAAAATGCTAGCGTTATTGCTCTCCGGTCGCCAGGTCGACGGATTGGATGTCGGCCAAACGCTGCGCAGCAAAATTAAGGACACCATGCTTGTCGGCCGGATCGACAAAGGACTTGCTATCCCCAGTGAAAGCATCCTGTTTAACATCGATCAAAAGGCGGACGTCATCAGCAAGAAGGACGTCGATGCATTGTTGGCTGTGTTCGTGAAAGTGTTCGACGAGAAATGCGGATATTACGGAAAGCAAGGCTATATCGCGAACTTCGAGCGTCACCTTGATCAGGACGGCTTACTGCTGCCATTTCGTCAAGCTTTCGAAAAACATGCGGGGATCGCTTGGGAAATAGGTCGAGAGCGTGTCCTGCGTGTTGGAAGTCATGTCGATAAAGCATTTACTGACGTGACCGGTGAAAGCGTCAGCGGTGTGATCGGGAAGCACAAGGACGATTACAGCCTGTCGATCGAGGACTTTGCAGAGCAAGTCAAATCCTACATCGACAGCAAAGAAGGTACCCTAGGGAAGGACTTTCGGCTGAATTTCTTCGTTGACGAAGTAGGGCAGTATATTGCCGACAACACCAAGCTAATGACCAACCTGCAAACGATCGCAGAAAGCTTAGCGACAAAGTGCCGTGGCCGCGCTTGGATCATCGTCACGGCGCAGGAGGACATGACCAATGTTATTGGTGAAATGACGAAAGGGCAGTCAAACGACTTCTCCAAAATCCAAGCTAGATTTGCCAACCGAATGAAACTGACCAGCACCAACGTTGCGGAGGTCATCCAGAAACGATTGCTGCTAAAAACAGCAAACGGCGAGCAGCAGCTAAAGCCGGTCTATGATAAAGAGGTCAACAACTTTCGGACTCTGTTTGAGTTCGCGGACGGTCAAAAGTACCGTAACTTTCAAGACGAAGAGCACTTCTTCAACTGCTACCCGTTTATCCCGTATCAGTTCGAGCTATTCCAGTTGGCCATTCGTGGGCTGTCTGCTCACAATGCGTTTGAGGGAAAACACAGCAGTGTCGGCGAGCGTTCCATGCTGGGCGTTTTCCAAGAAGTCGCCATCACGATTGCCGATGACCCAATCGGAAAATTGGCGACGTTCGACCTGATGTACAAGGGGATCAGTTCAGCACTGAAAAGCCACCTATTGTCGGTCCGTATTGCGGAGAAAAACCTTGACAATGCACTGGCAGTCAAACTTTTGAAAGTGCTGCTACTCGTCAAGTACGTTAAAGAGTTTAGGGCATCCGTCCATAATCTTAGCGTGCTGATGATCGAGAGCTTCGATCAGGATGTCGGCCTGTTGCAGAAGGATGTGGAGGAGGCATTAAGCTTGCTTGAAAGCCAGGTCTACATTGAACGGAGTGGGGATTATTACGAATTCCTAACCGACGAAGAAAAAAATGTCGAGCAGGAGATCAAGAACACCGAGGTTGACTCAAGCGAAGTCGCTGACGAGCTGCACAAGATCATCTTTGAAAAAGTGCTAAAAGGTCGAAAGCTCCGCTACGAACCCAACAAGCGAGACTTTTCGTTCACGCGGAAGTTGGATGACAAGATGTACGGCCGAGAATACGAGCTTGGTGTTCACGTCATCAGCCCGTTCCACGAGCATTGCGACAATCCCGATCAAATCAAAATGGCTTACATCGGTCGAAACGAAGTGACCGTGATGTTGCCAGCGGACGCTCGATTAATCCGCGACCTGACGCTGATGAAGCAAACTGCTAAGTACGTCGGCCAAAACTATCAAACGACCAAAAAAGAAAACGTCAAACGGATTCTGAGCAATAAAACGACCGCCAACCAGGACCGTGAACGCCAACTCGTCGAGCATGTCAAAGCGTTGATGGGCAAGTCAACAATGTTTGTTGTCGGCAGTGAGGTCGAGTCGACCAAAGAAGATCCTGGCCTGCGTTTGCACGACGGTTTTGAAATACTCGTCGAGCAAACTTACACCAATCTTCGGATGCTTCGTGGCGTCAACTTCACCGAAGCCCAAATCGAAGATTGCCTGAACCAATCCAGTGATGGGCTGTTCGGTAACGACGCCGCCGTCATCACCGAGCCCGAAAGCGAAATGCTTAGTTCTATCACTCTGAGTGTGAACAAAGGCATTCGCCCGACCGTCAAGAAGTTGGTCGAGGACTTTGAAACCAAACCGTACGGATGGCCGTTGCCTGCGATTCAGTGCGTTCTGGCCAAATTGATCGCACGCGGCAAGGTCGAAGTCCGCAGCGACGGTCAATTGCTAGGCGGCTCTTCATTGCTCGCACATCTGAAGAACACTGGCAAGTTCGGCAATATGGTGCTGGAGCCTCAGGTGGTCTTCAGTGCCAGCCAGACACGAGCTCTACGAGAATTCCACGAACAATTTTTCGACCAGCCTCCGCATGCTAACGAAGCCAAAGCACTTGGCAGCGAAACCGCCGAATCCTTTGTGACGTTGTGCGACGACTTGCGTGGCCTTGCTGTCCAAGCACACGCCTACCCGTTTCTCGATGCCCTCACCGACCCGATCGATGAGCTCAAAAAACTCGGCAAGAAGTCGTACAAACATTTCCTTTCCGATTTCGATGGCGAGCGGGATCGCTTGCTAGATCTGAAAGAAGACTTGCTCGACCCGATCCGGCGGTTCATGTCGGGGCCGAACGCTAGCCTGTTCGCCGAGGCAAAACAATTTCTCGCCCGCAACGAAACAAACTTCGCCTATCTCGATGGCGATGAATCCAAAGATCTCAAGAAAATTCTGGCCGACCCGAAGTGTTACGCAGGTAACTCAATGCAGCAGGTCCGTACGCTCGTCGATTCATTGAAGTCGCGTTTGGAGACGTTGGCGAACGAAGCCCGCGCCGCCGCTGAGGAAGCTGTGACATCGCGAGTTAAAAAACTGCAAGCAATTCCTGGCTACGACACATTGACAACCGAGCAACGCGACGAAATCGACGCGATTGTTAAAGACACGGTCGATCAGATCCAAAAGCAACCCATCATCGCCGTCGTCCGCGAAGCTGCGGCACGGTTCGAGAACAAGTCCTACACCCAGATTCTCGGCAAGGTCACGCAGTGGACTGCTCCCAAGCCCGACCCAAAAGACGAACCGAAGAATGGGGATCTCAAACCGGAATGGAAACCGCCCATTGAGTTCATCGGGCTGAGTCACCTTGAGGTAAATTTCGACAAGCCTTGGTTGGAGACAACCGAAGACGTAGACCATTACATCGGCAAATTACGCAACGCGATGGCAGGGGCCGTCAAAGAAGGGAAACGGATTCGCTTGTGATCGACAAACTGAACATCGCTAATCTAACCACCATGGGTGAGGTTGAGCTCGATTTATCGCCTAAGATGAATGTCATCATCGGGTCCAATGGCCTGGGGAAGACGCATCTTCTAAAAGCAGGATACGGACTCGCATGCGCCAAAAGCAAGCTAGTTGTTGGTAGTGATGAACCAAATAAGACCGTTGCAAGGGACATCAGCAACAATCTTGTCCGAATCTTTAAGCCTGCAAACGACAGGTTAGGTCGGATGGCTCGCTTTGGTGCACGGGATGAGACTTATATCAACGCCTTGTATGCCGATGGTGAGTCTTTAGAAGTGAGATTTTCATCTCGCGACACGTACGCGACTGTGCATCGAGAAAGGCCAAGCTCAGCGGCGATGGGGAAACCAGTTTTTATCCCAACAAAAGAAGTTCTGTCCTTTTTAGACGGCACGACCTCCGAAGATGCTGATGATTCAACGCTCGACCTGATTTTCGATGCTACCTATCGAGACCTTTTAGATTCATTAAGCCAGCCCGCTCCCGATGAAATCAGTGACCGGCTCAACAACGATCCGCGTTTTGGACATGTCTTCCCTGAAATCGCTGAGGCAGTAGGCGGGAAATTTTCGATGGTCAATCGAAAAATGCGGTTTATTCCCGGCATTTATGACGACCGCCGCGTCAAAGAGCAAAAAGATTTAGGCATCTTACGTGAGACCGTATTCAAAAAGGCAACATTTGAAGAGTTATCGGGGCATATGACAGCCGAAGGTTTCCGCAAGATAGGAGTCCTGCAACATTTACTGGCGAACCAGTCGCTAGATCCAGGCGTCAGCGGCCCGTTATTTTGGGACGAGCCAGAATGCAACATGAATCCTCGTCTGATGAGGATGCTGGTCGATGTCTTACTGGTTCTCACACGAAGCAATCAACAAGTCATTATCGCTACACACGATTATTTCATGCTGAAGTGGATCGACTTACTAACCGACAGAACGCAAGGAGACCACGTACGGTTCCACTCGTTACATCGAGCGGAAGAAAACTGCGGCGTCCGTGTATCTGCAACGGAGGATTATCGAAAAATCGAGCCAAACCCGATCGCCGATACCTTTGATGAACTGAGCAAGGCTCAATTGAAAAAACGAATCGGCGAGGTAACGAAATGATTTTGACCGATGATCGAGACATTGAGATCGACTTTACCGATGCGATAGACGGGTTTGTGTTCGATCAGATGAAGCCCGAACTTCCTAAATTTCACGGACTTGGAGCCATGCGACGTGTTGACTTGATCGTCGAGATGCCTGAATTCGTTACCTACGTTGAGATCAAAGATCCATCCCATCCAAATGCCAGGCCAGAAGGGATCCAACAGATTATCGAGAAATACGAAGACGGATCGTTAGCGCAGAGCTTCGCTAACAAATTGATTGATTCCTTCGTGTACGGATGGGCCGAGCAAAAAGCATTGAAGCCGATTCGGTACTACAGCCTGTTTACCATCGACTCCGAACTAGCCTTCGAGTTTGGCGACAAGATAGCTGCTCTCTTGCCGCCGCTTGGCTGCCCAACGAACCGATGGAAACGCGCGTTCATCGAGGATTGCCAGGTATACGACTTGGAATTGTGGAATGCAAATTTTCCGAACTGGCCGGCACGGCGCATCAGTGAAACTTCATCGCAGTCAACGTAAATTTCCAACGCCCCAATATTAATTTCTGATAAGCACGCAGATGGCAGATACCTCCAAGCTTGAACAATGGATGCAGGAAACCGAAGGGGAAAACCTGGAGTTCAAGACTGCACGCACTCGGTACGGTCTCGATGAGTTGACGGAGTATTGCGTTGCGCTCGCAAACGAAGGCGGCGGGAAAATCATCCTCGGCGTTTCAGACAGACGTCCGAGAGAAGTCGTCGGTTCAACCGCCTTTCCACAGCCCGAACAGACGCGCAGCCAACTCAACCAGCGGCTCGATCTGGGGATCCGTTTTGACATCATCAATCACCCGGCTGGCAGAGTGCTTGTTTTTCATGTTCCGAGTCGTCCAGTCGGAATTCCAATGCAGTTTCGCGGCAAATTTTTGGTACGGAAAGATGAAAGCTTGGTCGGCATGTCTGGCGAGCGTCTGCGAGAGATCTACGCCGAAGCTGGGCACGATTTTTCTGCCGACATTTGCCCGCAACTGAAAATCGAAGATCTATCAAAACAAGCGATCGAAGATTTTCGCACAAGATGGATGTTGAAAACGAGCAATCAACAATTGGCCTCGTTGTCACTCGATCAGTTGCTGCGTGATATCGAAGTTGCCAGTGACGACGGCGTGACCTTCGCTGCTTTGATCTTATTCGGAACACGCGAAGCAGTCCGAAAACATCTGGCCCGCGCAGAAGTTGTGTTCGAGTACCGGTCCAGCAACGCAGCAGGTGCCGCAAACCAGCGAGAGGAATTCACCGAAGGATTTTTCCTCTACTTCGATCGTCTGTGGGAGTTGGTCAATTTACGCAATGATAAACAGCATTACGAAGACGGCCCCTTTATCCTTGAGGTCAAGACGTTCCAGGAACGTGCGGTGCGCGAGGCAATTCTGAACGCCGTCAGTCACCGCAACTATCAACTCGGAAGTAATGTCTTCATTCGGCAGTATCCCGAGCACATTGAACTCGACAGTCCAGGCGGGTTTGTTCCTGAGATCAACCCCGCGAATATTCTCGTTCGTCAATCGCCGCGTAACCGGCGCATTGCTGAAGTCTTCGGAAAATGCGGCTTGGTCGAGCGGGCCGGCCAAGGTGTCGATTTGATGTACCAACTCGCGATTCGCGACAGCAAACGGACGCCCGATTATTCGGGCTCAGATGCCTACACCGTAAGCGTCGTAATGGCGGGCCAAGTACTGAATCGGGCCTTTGTGCGATTCATTCTGAAATGCAAGCGAGAAGTTCTCGAACCGCTCTCTACTGAGCAGTGGCTTGCGTTAGAGGCATTCAGTCTGGAAAAGGAGCGTCCGTCGTGTTCGCAAGAGGCGTTGGAGCGATTGCGTGAACTCAGGCTGATCGAACGTGCCTCGGGCGGGCGATTCATCCTGCCGCGATTGTACTACGAGTTTACCGATCGAATCCAAGTCTACGATCGTCTCCGAGAAAGGGAACTAAAAAAGGAGCGTCTCGAAAACGAGTTGACGAAGTACCGGATTGATGGACTGCACATGAGCGAGTTGCAGAAAGTACTGGCGCGCGAGGAGCGGAAAACGCTTCGTCGTTTATTGAAAGAACTTGAAGCTGAAGGACGGGCTCACTCACAAGGGGAAAACCGGTGGACGAAGTATTTCCCCGGCCCCCCGGAGGACATGGAATGATGAACCTTTCGCATTGTGCACCACCTACCGGAGGTACTTGCATCCTCTGTTTCGCTCTCGAACAAAGGGCACTGGTTCATCGAGGATGGTTTTCCGTGAAAGGCGTTTTCCTCGGCATTTTCTCTGTTTTTCTCGCGGACAGCACTGCCAGGCTGGCCGCATTCAAAAGCTGGAAATCGTGTCTTTTGCTTGGTTTCCTCTGTTCATGTCTCGGACAAAGCGATGCCGTATCGGACGTGAAATGTGCAGGAAACCCCGTTTTTCTTAGGGTTCCTCTGTTCGTCTATTGGACAAAGCGATTCTGGATTGGCGATTTTCGACTGACGATTGACCACCACCCCAAATAACCGACCTGTTCAACTAACTCAATTCAAAATCCCCAAACGAAAATCCAAAATCCGAACATGGAAACCTCCAAACTTCGCAAGTTCGCTTCCTTCGCTCGTAAAGCACTGATCGAGCAGGTCGGCACCAAGATGAAAGCGGTCTTGGCTGAGGGGAGCCTTGCGCGGCGAGAGAATGCGAAGGCGGTTGCGGATCTGGAAGCCAAGATTTCGGATCTGGGGAAACAGCAGACGATCGAAACGGTCGCTTACACCTGGTTTAACCGGTTCTGTGCGCTGCGTTACATGGACGTCAATCGCTATACCAAGATCGGCATTCTATCGCCTGCCGAAGGTCAGTTCTTGCCGGAGATTCTTGGCGAAGCCAAGGCGGGTCATATCGATGACGAGATCGTGCCGGCTGCGACGCGTGCGAAAGTCATCCGCATCCTGGATGAAACCGATCCGAGTAACGATCCGCAGGGCGAAGCCTATCGCTTATTACTCGTCGCTGCATGCAATCACTACCACTCGTTGATGCCATTCATGTTCGAGCAGATTGCAGACTACACCGAGCTGCTCCTGCCCGAAGACTTACTCTCCGGTAGCGCCATCCCGACTTACGCGCGAGAGGCTCTGTTGCCGGCGAACTGTTCGCCCGAGCACACCGAAGAATCGGTCGAGGTGATCGGCTGGCTGTACCAGTTTTACATCGCTGACAAAAAAGACGATGTCTTCGCGGCGCTGAAGAAGGGCAAGAAAATCACGCCCGAAAACATCCCGGCAGCGACGCAGTTATTCACACCACACTGGATCGTGCGTTACCTGGTCGAAAACTCATTGGGCCGGTTGTGGGTGCTCAACCATCCCGACTCGAAACTTGCCGATCGGATGGATTATTACATCCGTCCCGAGGAGCCAGAAACGGACTTTCTGAAGATTACCAGTCCAGAGGAATTGAAGGTCTGCGATCCGGCGTGCGGCAGCGGTCACATGTTGACGTACGCGTTTGATCTGCTGTTCGCGATCTACGAGGAACAGGGATACCAAGCGTCGGAGATAGCCGCGTTGATCCTGAAGCATAACTTGCACGGCATTGAGATCGACCAGCGAGCCGGGGCGTTGGCGGCGTTCGCGTTGCAGATGAAAGCCCGCGAAAAATATCGCCGCTTCTTGTCAGCGGGCAAAATTGTCCAGCCAAACATCTGCGTGCTAGAGAACGTCAAGTTCGACCCGCAGGAACTGGACGACTACATGGACAAGGTCGGCCGCGACCTGTTCACGGGGGGCTTGCAGGGCACGCTGAATCAGTGGGAAGAAGCGGACAACTTTGGTTCGCTGATTCGTCCCTTGGTGACGGACGTAAGCGACGTACTGGAGCTACTTCGCGAGCGAAAGATGGACGAAGACCTGTTCTTGGTGGATACACACCAGAAAGTACTCGAGGCGCTGCGGCAAGCCGACTATCTGAGTCCCAATTATCACGTCGTTGTTGCGAACCCGCCGTACATGAAGACGTCCAACTTCAACCCTCGCTTAAAGAAGGGGTTAGGTCAGAACCATAAGGTTAGTAGATCGGATTTGTTCGCAATCTGTATTGAACGCTTCTTGGCGCTGATCACGAAACGTGGATTCCTTTCCATGATTACTATGCAAACATGGATGTTTAAGGACTCCTACAAGGAACTAAGACGCACGTTGCTAGATTCAATTAGCTTCACAACGTTTGCTCAGCTAGGTACACGTGCGTTTACTGAAATCAGCGGTGAGATCGTTCAGACTTGCGCCTTTGTTATTGAAGACCAACGCTGCAGTGACCGAACGTCGGCATTCTTCCGACTCGTGGATGGTCAGGGTGAGCAAAAGGCTCTCGGACTAGATTCAGAAGAGCTCCGGTTCGATTTCTTGCAAGAAGACTTCAAAAAATTCCCGGACGACATCATGGTCTACTGGGCACCGAAACAAGTCGTCGCTGCATTCCAGCGGCTTCCACGCGTTGACTCACGTGGTCTTTTTCGCGAAGGAATCCACACAGGTGACAATCCCCGTTTTCTTAGGCACTGGCACGAGGTAAGCCGTGATAGGATCACGACCCACTCCAGTGACTATGAATCGCTAGACAAATCAAAGAAGAAATGGGTTCCATACAATAAGGGTGGAACCGCTACGCGATGGTATGGCGAACTTGAATGGGTGATCGCTTTTGACAAGATCACCCGTTGCCAAATGGAGCTGCTAAAGAGCCATGTCAGGCCCAGCCAAAACCTCTATTTCAAAGCTGGAGGCACGTGGCCAGATATTGGGTCACGCGGATTCGCGGTAAAGTTCTTTCCAGCCGGATTTCTTTTTGATCAGAAAGGACCAGTTGTCGTTGGGGACGACATTCTTGGAACTCTGGCACTGCTGAATTCCAAATCATTCAGATATCTAACACACTTAGTAATGCCGAGCTTGAGTTTTCGATGTGGGACGGTAAAAAAGGTTCCAATGCCTGATAAATTCGACAGCAAGTCAGCGGGTGAACTGGCTGCCAAATGCGTCGAACTATGTAAGGACCACTGGGACCAATCAGAACTTTCGTGGGATTATGTACACAACCCAACAATCGCGGAGAAATGCGAATTTTTAGAAAACGCTTGGATCACCCTCTCAGCGAAACGCTCGTGTGACGTTGAGCAACTAAAGGAAACAGAAGATGCTAACGATAACCTGTTTCGAGATGCCTTTAGTTTTTCAGAACTTGAAATCGAGACAGAATTAGATGGAAGTGTTCCCGTTGAAGAATCCAGTGCCGAAAAGAATGGCATTGAGTTCATCAGCTACGCGGTGGGCTGCATGCTGGGGCGTTACTCGCTCGACAAACCAGGATTGATCCTTGCCAACCAGGGCGACACGCTGGCCGAATATCTGGAGCAGGTGACCGAGCCATCATTCATGCCCGATGACGACAACGTGATTCCAATGCTCGATGGGGACTGGTTCACCGATGACATTAGCGAACGCTTTAAGGAGTTCTTGAAGGTCACCTTCGGCACGGAGCACTACGCCGAGAACTTGAAGTTTCTCGAAGACGCAATCTATCCCGATAACGCGACGGCTCGTAAGCGGAAGACGATCCGCGACTACTTCCTCAAGGAGTTCTACAACCACCACGTCAAGCTTTACAAGAAGCGGCCGATCTACTGGTTATTCAGCAGCCCGAAGGGGACGTTCAACGCTTTGATCTATATGCACCGTTACCGTCCCGATTGCGTCAGCAGCGTGCTGCAATACCTTCGCGACTTCCGCGATAAACTGGCCCACGCCGCTGACCACGCCCAAATGGTCGCCGACAGCGGCGGATCGACCAAGTCCGAACAAACCAAAGCCCTCAAAGAAGTCACCGCGATCAAAAAGCAACTCAAAGACCTGGAAGAATACGAACGCGACACTTTGTTCCCCCTCGCCCAAAAGAAGATCGAAATCGACCTCGACGACGGCGTCAAACACAACTACCCGCTGTTCGGCAAAGCTCTCAAGAAAGTGACGGGACTTTCGTAAATGAGGCTACATTCGTGACCTTTTCAAATCAATTCGCTCATGACGAAGAGTTTGCAGACTTCTGCGTGCGGTTGCTGAAGGCTGTCCTAAAGTGCGAGTCGTTTGAGAAATACGCCAAGCGGGGAGAGTCGCAGAACGGCATCGACATCATCGATATGGCGCATGGTACCCCGTTGCGCGCGGCACAGTGCAAACTGCATGAACCGCACAAGACTTGTCCGCCCGCGGAGATCCGAGAGGAAGTCAGGAAAGCCGCTAGCTGTGATTTCAAGCTTGATGAGTTTTATATCCTGACCGCTGCGAAAAAGACTCGCTATACGGATAACGCGGTATTGGAAATCAACCGTGATCGAGAACACGGTCAATCTTTCACCACGTTTGTATGGACCTGGCAGGAGATCGAAACCAAGCTGCGTGAGTTGGACCCGGTTGCACGAGATCGCGTGCAGAATGCGGGCAAGAACGGAAGCGTGGAATCTTTTCGGGCGGTGATGAAGGAACTAATGCCGGAGTTTGCAGCAAACTCGGTTCAGTCCGGAAATTACATTCTGCAATCGAAGTTCAAGCTCATCGAAACGCACTTAAAAAACCATGACAGATCGCTGGCCAAGTACGAACTAGAGCAAATCGACGCGATGCCCGCCGAGAACCAGAGTTCCGACGACCGTTACTTGGTCCATCGATTCAATGCGAAATACCTGATGCTGGTCGGACAGTTTGACGAGGCAGCCCATCGGTTTCTAGAGGCATACGATGCGCGTCCAGAATTGGACCAAGCACGGATCAACCGCTCGCTTGCGTTGGAACTGCTCGGTAAAAAGGCCAAGGCTTGGGAACAAGCGAGCGAACTATTGCGAGAGGGTATTCGCACCGAACCACTGCCAACGATCGCCTATCGTAATGCACCGCGTCCCCACTCCGACGAGGTAAAAAGTTGGTACGAAGATCAACTGGACACGTCTGAGGAATTAAATCTAACACTGGCTGATGAAGCGAGGGAAGACGAACGGCCAGAGGATTCGATCCGCTACAGCAACCGCGCGATCGAAATCAACAATGATTCAGCACGTGGCTATTTGCTACGAGGCTTCGCCCATCACAACCTTGCCCTCAGTGGCGATCCCAAACTCAAAGCCGAGCGGTTAGTCCATGCCGAACGCGACTACCTTCTTGTCCACGACATGACGGTAGAGCCATTGCCTGATGGACTAGTCGCCGACGTTTGCCGTAATTTAGGGAACGTACGATTTCTGTTAGGACGTCCCAACGCCGCAGAGGCATTTGAAGAAGCCATTCACAAGGCGGACCAGAAAGGGCCCTATGTTGAGCAATGTCTCAGTTTTTTGTGCTCGACGAGAAAATTCAAGACCGCGAATCGCATTCTTCAAGAACATGGGATTGATGACGCCAATCTAAATCAGCGTTTTCTAAAGCTTGTCGTCGCCCGGTACAATCGTGAACCAGATAGCGATGTCGACTTCATCGGCGCGATGTTGGACCTGTTTTCAGAAGGGGAGTTTCAAAGGCGGGATGAATGCCTTGGATTCGTTGCTCAGTGGTCGATTGACGACTGCCAAACACAGGAGGCGATTGTTCAATTAGATGCACTTAAGGATCGTCTTGATCCGTTCGAATTTGAATGCTGCATGGCGTGGTTGCAACATGTGAGCAAGAACAGTGTCGCGGCGAAAAAACACGCGGCGGAAGCCAAGCGAAATTTAAGGGCCGATTCGCCAGAGAACTACATTGGCCTGCTGGCTCAAGTCTTCATCGATCTGGACGAGGATGCACAGGCTTTGCCGCTTCTGCAGCAAAGGACAGACAGCACGCGACTAAATAGTGAGACGAAGACATTGCTGGATTGTGCCCAACGCCTTCAACAGCATGACGTGATGTTGAAAACCTGTGAGTTGCTACGGGCAAACAAAGCCGACAACGAAGCGACTCGTTCATTAGAAATGCAGATTCTATTTGCATATACGCCAAAGAAGGCGGCGGCACTGATTCACGAACTGGTTGTCGAACATCCAAACGATCGCAGTCTGTACGCTTGGCTTTGCCTAACAGAAACCCGATTGAACGGGGGCTACGATCAACTGGACGAGTCTCGACTGCCCATGACCGACGATGTTTCGGCATACGAGAGCAAACGCGTACTGATCCCGCTAATTGCTTTGGAACGCTACTCAGCAGCAGTACGATATGCCTATGACGTGTTGCGTTTCAACCAAGGAGACGAATTATCGCACAGCAACTATCTATGGTTGTTCATGGAGCATGCGCGGAAGAGTGATCTTGATCTTGATGCAACCGTCGTGCGCCTTGATTGCGCGGTGACGTTCCGCGAATTCGGGGGTGACAAAAAAACCGTTATCATTGAACAGCATGTTGCCGAGCAGCGTTTCGACGGTGAAATTGCAGAGGATAGCGGCTTCGCTCAAGCGATTATCGGCAAAAACATCGGCGACATCGCAGTTATCTCGCCAGAGTCGATCCAGCCGCGTGAAATTACAATTGAAGCCATCTCGTCAAAGTTTGTTTATCGTTACCAGAGAGTCTTAACGGAGTTCCAGCTGAGATTTCCGCACTCCAATACGATTCAAATGCTCCGTGTGTTGGACGGCGAAGACATGGATCTTTCCCCCATCCGAAGGAGCTTGGAAGAACGACGTAAGCATTGCGAGTCGATCTTGGCTCTGTTCCGGAACCATCCGTTACCGATTTCCGCTCTGGCCGAGTGGTTGGGAATTGGATTCTACGACGCCCATGAGGTGTTGGCGTCGATGCCTGACATCGGAATCCGCGCGAGTTTCGATCTCGTTAAGTTACAAGGAAAAGAGCTTGCGACTAACTCGTTTACGCAAAACCAGCATTTGGTGCTTGACTTGAGTGCGGTCATAACGATTGAGAAGCTGGGCTTGTGGAAGTCGCTTCGGACATATCAGCTGGTTGCTACACGATCGGTTTTCGAGCATTTCAGACTAGAGGCCGAAAACCTAAGTGTGAATCGCTCGACCGGAACACTGACACTCGCGGAAAGTGGACAGGTTGCCTTTCAGGAGATCTCCGAGGGCGAATCGCACACACGGATCGAGGTTGCCAATGGGATCGTCGATAATATTAAACAACATTGTACGGTCGTGGATTCGTTTGCAGCAGCTTCAGTTGCCCTTGACCTCCGAGAGGCGTTTGACGACGTAGGTGCATTTCCAGTTCTCGATTCGATGGCCGTTGCAGACAACGTTGAGGGGTACCTACTTTGGTCGGATGAAGCGTTTGTTCAAACGACTGCTTTGCATGATTTCGAACTGCCTTCAATCGGTGTACAAAAAGTTTTGGCTCAATTGCGAAAAGATGGAGCCATCACACCTTTGCAAAGAGACGAATTCGTTGCCAAGCTAATGGGGTGGAACTACACCCCAATGCTCTGGGATTCGTATGTCGCCCTAGCCGCCGCTCGGCTGAGTAATTGGGAGCCGACAAAATGGCCGTTTACTTCTATCATTGAACAGTTCGGAAAGAATAGCTGGACGCTACGTGCCAAGTGTAAATTGGCTTTGAGACTTTTTATAAAGTTGTACAGTGCAACTGGCGGAAATGTCTCCGAAACCCAATTGCTGCTCGCGGTGATGAACGCGATAGGCGTAAGCACGGCTGCGGATTTAATACGTGCTGACGCTTTTGAGGCCAGCAGGCCCAACCAAGAGATGTTGGATTCGATCACAGTCAGCTTGAACGTCTGGAAAGGGGGATGGCTTGGCAGGTAGCTGCCGACCGTCGATTTCGACATTTTAGAATGATACTGTACGCAAACTGAAACAATATGTCCGAACGCATAATTCAAGCTCTCGAAAAACTCTTCACGAAACATCGTATCGTCTTCTGGTACGACGAAGAGGATTCACTGCGCAAAGACTTTGACGCCGTCGAGGTCGCCGGTGTCGAAAAAGTTGAAATCGTCAACAACGAATTCGGGCTGAAGTACCGAATGCTACGGCAGCAGTCGAAGCAGAAGTTCCTCGTCTTCAAAACCGGCGGTCCTCCAGAGGACAAGGAAAACTGGCTGCTCGATGTCCAGTTGGCTCACACCGATTTTCGCACCGACAAGGCTTCACTGTGGCTGACGGAGTTAGAGTTGCCCTATGAGTTCCGGCCATTGGTTTCGCGGCATGAGTTCTTTTTCAATAGTGCCAAACGCCGTGACTCGCTGAAGAAGAAGGTCACCAAGAACGACACATTGACTCAGGTCGCAATGAAGATGCTGGGCGTCTGCGCCGATTGTGCAGACAGCGAACCGCGTTTGGATAGCGTGATCGAGAACCTGCTTGCCGAACTTGCCAAGGGGGATGGTGCAAAGCGTTACGACCTGATCGGCAAATGTGGACTTGATGGATTTCTGTGGGAGCAAACCAAGAACGTCTACCAGTACGCGGCCGATTCGCCCACCGTGAAGGATTTTGCGATCGAGCTATTCAAGTCCTGTTACCGTATGGACGTCGGCGGCGAAGTTCGGTTCGGAAGCGAAGCCCTTGTCTTTCTGAAAAGATGGAAGGACTCACGAAACCATGAAGCAGCGTTTAAAACTCTGTCCCATCAGGCTGCCGAAATGCTAAGCATTTCCTCGGATCTTGAAAACCGTGATCTGAAAGCTCTGGCTGAAGTGGATTACTTTGAGTTTGTTGACCAACGAATTCTGAGCGAACTGGCGTCGGCAGTCGGAAAAAAGACGATCTCCTCTGGCGAGTGCACTCAGTTGATCCGTGGCCGACGTCGCGGACACTGGTATGCGCAGTACGAACACTACTATGAAGCAGTGGATCATGCGGCCCAGTTGCTGCATTTGCTCGACACACTCTCAATTCAATTGGATTCACTCCAGCAGGGCGTATCGGCCTATATTCAATCGTTCTACAGGCTGGACCAGGTCTATCGGAAATTCATTTTCCACAACGTCAAATCGGGCGGGGCGACGTTGTTGGGACCGCTGACCAACGAGATCTGCAAACGGTACACGAACACGTTTTTGATGCCTCTGGGGGATCGGTGGCAGGAATTAGTGGACGGATTGGAAAAATGGGGGATCCCAGGCAATCGTTCGCAAACCGGATTCTTTGACAAATACGTGCGCCGCGTATTGGAGAAGAACAAAAAGGTCTATGTAATCATCTCGGATGCAATGCGTTTCGAGGTCGGCGAGGAATTATGTCGACGGGTACGTCAGGAAGATCGATTTGAAGCCGAGCTGGATCACATGATCACTACGCTTCCCAGTTACACGCAACTGGGGATGGGGGCACTGCTGCCTCACAAACAATTACGAATCCAGGAGGACAAATCGACCACGGTGATTGCGGACGACGTTTCGACCGCAGGCACTGTGAACCGTGACAAAATACTGAAAGCTGCCGCGAAGAGCATCGCTTCCGATGCCTCAGCACTCGCTGTGCAGGCAGTCGACATCTTGGATAAAAACAAAGAGGAGGTCCGAGCACTGGTCCGCGACCACGACGTGATCTACATCTATCACAACTCGATCGATCAAATCGGACACACTCAAAAGACAGAGCGTAAAGCGTTTGAAGCGGCTGAGACAGCCATGGAAGACGTGGTTCGCGTGGTGCGAAAGCTGACCAGTGCGAACGCCACGAATGTGGTGGTGACTGCTGACCATGGATTCTTGTATCAGGATGAAGTGGATGAGAGCGATTTCTCAGCGGCCCAGGTCGAGGGAGAGATTTTGGCGTCGGACCGGCGATTTATCGTGGGACGAGACTTAAAAGTGTCGGGGGGAGCAAATCTCTATTCATCTGAAGCACTGGGCTTGGATGGCGATTTGCAGATTGCCGTCCCGAAGTCTATCAATCGTTTCCGCAAGAGCGGAAGCAGCACCCGATTCATGCATGGGGGGAGCACGTTGCAGGAAATAGTTATCCCGGTGATCGAGATCAAGAAGAGCCGTGGGTCGGACGTGTCTGCGGTGAACGTAGACATGATTCCGACGCCATCGAGCGTGATCTCCACGGGCCAGCTGGCATTGGTCTTCTATCAGTCGGAACCAGTAACCGAAAAAGTGCAGGCACGCCATTTACGAGTCGGTTTATACGCAACCGATGGAGAACTGATTTCGGACAGCCATGAACTGGCTTTCGATCTGACCAGCGAGAACGCTCGCGAGCGAGAACTAAAGGTGCGATTGCTACTGTCCAAACAAGCCGACAATTACAACCAGCAGCAGATCATGCTGAAGATGGAAGAACCGATCTCGGATACTTCGCAGTTCAAGGATTACAAATCAGTGCCGTTCACGTTACGGCGGTCCTTTACAAGCGATTTTGACTAACGAACTTCTCAAAGAGTTCGACGAAATTACCGCAATGGTCGTCGCCTCACAAAAAACCATTCGCGCAAATAATCCAAAATCGAGAATCGGAAATCCAAAATGAGCCCATCCCAAATGAGCCCGCTCGACAGAAAAATCAACGAACATTTTGGCGGTCTCGTTGTTCGCAAAGATTTGGTCAAAGCCGTTAAAGGAAATGCGGTCCTGCCGTCTTACGTGCTCGAATACTTGCTTGGCCAATACTGCGCGACGGCCGACGAAAACTCGATTGAAACGGGAATCGAAACTGTCAAGGACATCGTTGCCAAGCATTACGTGACGCGAAGTGAAGCGGGGTTGGTTCGTTCACAAATCCGCGAGAAAAAACTGCGAAAAGTAATCGATCGAATCAGTGTCAATTTGAATGACAAGCATGATATTTACGAAGCCACTTTCGCCAACCTCGGAATCAACAAAGTGGCGGTGCCGGCCAGCACCGTGAAAAAGCATCAAAAATTGCTCGTGGGTGGTGTTTGGTGCATCGCCGATATCGAATACCAGCACGACGACGACGATAAATCGATACCGTGGGTTTTAGAGTCACTGAAACCGATTCAGCTTTCCAGCTTCGATTTCGACGGGTACTTGGCTGCACGAAAGCAGTTCACGACCGACGAATGGATTGACACTCTCATCCAAAGCATTGGCTTTACCCCAGACGCATTTGGGCGTCGCAGCAAGTTTCTGCAACTGGTGCGATTGATTCCATTCTGCGAACGCAATTACAACTTGATCGAATTGGGGCCTAAAGGGACAGGCAAATCGCATATCTATGGCGAGTTCTCGCCTCATGGCATGCTGATTTCGGGGGGCGAGGTGTCCGTACCAAAATTATTTGTCGAGAATCGTGCCCCTTATAAAATTGGCCTAGTGGGATACTGGGACTGTGTCGCATTCGACGAATTCGCAGGCAAGGCCAAACGTGTCGACAAATCGCTCGTCGATATCATGAAAAATTACATGGCCAACAAGACGTTCTCACGAGGTATTGAAACGCTTGGCGCCGAAGCATCGATGGCGTTCGTTGGCAATACACAACACACAGTCGCTCACATGCTCCGGCACAGCGACTTATTCGACGAGCTACCGACAAAGTTCCATGACTCGGCATTCTTGGATCGAATGCATTTCTTTGTTCCTGGCTGGGAAGTTGATATTCTACGCGGCGATATGTACACGTCAGACTTCGGCTTCGTGGTCGATTACCTAGCCGAGATTCTTAAGCAACAACGCAACTTCGATTACTCACATCTCTACGCAAACGATTTCCAGCTCTCCGAACAGATCTCAACTCGTGATCGCGACGCGATCAACAAAACGTTCTCGGGATTGGTAAAGATCATTTTTCCAAACCAAGACGCAACGACGAAAGAGCTAGAAGAATTGCTCGTGTTTGCGATAGAGGGCCGGAAACGAGTCAAAGACCAGCTAATGCGTATCGATCAAACGTATGCTGACGTGCGTTTCGCTTACACAAACGCCGAGGGGCAGGAAGAGGTGGTGAAGACGCTTGAAGAGGAGTTGTATCCAGCAATTTATTACAAGAGTGGCGAGCCCGAATCTGATACAGAGGAGGTAGCACACAAGATCGAGCCAACAAAACAATCGCCGACGGCAGCAAAGTCGGGGGCAGAAGAAGGGCACGTAACGGTGAAAGAGAATCAACGAGGCATCGACTTCGACACTTTATTTGGACCTTACGTTGTAGGTGCGAAAAAGATCGTATTAACGGATCCATATGTCCGAATTTTTCATCAAGCACGCAACTTGATGGAATTCATCGAGACGATAGCTCGTGTAAAGCCCGATGACGAACGAGTCGAAATCGAATTGCTCACGTCTGAAGAAGAATTCAGCCCCGAAAAGCAGCTCGAGTTTTTTGAAAAAATCCAGAAGAACTGTCTGCCTATCGGAATCCTGTTTTCATGGACATTCGATACGACGATTCATGCTCGACACATCGTCACGGACACTGGATGGAAGATCCTCCTGGACCGAGGCCTCGATGTTTTCCAACGCTACGACACGAACGATTCTTTTGCAATTTCCAACCGCCTACAAAAACACCGATCCTGCAAAGCCTTCGAAGTGACGTACTTACGGCAGTAAGATAGTCAGGTCGGCTCGCTAACGAAGCTCGCAGCTTGGCGGAAAAGGTGTCTTGCGAATTCGTTTATCAGGACAGCTGATTAATCACGAAGCGTTCACGATTGCTTGAGTAGAATAATTTCGAGGCAAGAGTCGGAAGTTCCCCCTAACGAGACAAACGCAATGTGCAAAACAGCGTTTTCTGAACTGATCAGGCTGTACGACGATTTTGATGACCAACTCAGATTTTACTATGAGCAACACTTTTCTGTAGAGAGCCATTACGAATGTGCTTTACGTGACTGTCAATGGCCTGACTGTGAATTGGAAGCGGCGGATGGCATTTGCCCTAAGGACATTCCTATTCCTCAATCTCATCAGAAGATCACGCGTGACCACGCACTGAACGTGGCGGCAACCAGCCTGTGCAGGGAACTCGGGATCGCAAGACTACCCGCTGACAAGAAAGCTCAACCAGGACGCAATTTTCGAAAGCTGTTGGTAGCCAGTGGACAGTTACCACTGGGGAGTGCACGGCGAGAAGGCTTCGAGCAGGAGCTAAAAGACGACATTTCGCTTGCTGTTAGAAACGCAATTTATGAATTGCGAGACTGGATCGACCAGCAGAAAAACGAGTTGCAGCATGATCTGACTCGGCCACATCGGCTGCATGTTGACGATTTAGATTCGTTCTCCCTCGTGAAGGACGTTTCCTCCAGGGCGGCAAATGGAATGCTAAGAAATGGTGTACTCGATTGGCCCGAAGACAGAATTCGCACGGCATTCGAGGAGATCCTTGATATCCCATTTACGTCCCGACACTCCCCTGCTGAACTGAACGACCTCATTACTGCAAATGTCATTTTGGATGGATTACGAGTACCAACCGCATTCATGTTGAAAGGGCCAGGAGTTAAGGTCTCAACGCTTGAGATCAAACACTGTGGATCTCAAGGGAACCAACTGTTGAAGCTGTTCGACTCGCCAGCCGAGATTTTTTCTATTCAGTTTGTTGGCAAGATTTCGGAGTCGGTTGTTCGGGATGCAGAACAGAAAGCACAAAATCTGCGACGACTTGGAAAACAAGCGAGCCTGCTGGTTATTGATGGACAAGATACCGCGAGGATACTCATTGCCTATGGAAAAACTGGCTGAGGTGCCTAAATGCAGATTACCGGGGTTCCAGTGCGGCTTTCTTGAAAAATGCCTCCGCCTAATGGTTGACGCCTACTCGTCCTAGCGGTAACGGCTGGAGACCACCATTTGACTATCCATACAGCAAACCGCGATTTCGACGTCGCTCAGCGAGTGCGCCCGAAACCCATAAAGCTTAACTTCAAGGGCCTTTTTCCTCAAAGATACCAGACGAGAAGCAGGCGAGAAAGAAACCTACCCACTTCTCTTTAGGGCGTAAGAAGTGGCTATATTGATCGCACCTCACGAACATGAAAAACACTATGGTGACTTAGGATGGAATTAGAGAACGGAACGTCTGATGTGCTGCAACAGCTGGATAACTTATTAAGTTCTAGCAACCAATCTTGGTTATTCGGAGCAGGCACGAGCATCGACTCAGGGATCCCGCTAATGAGGGCGCTAACGGATCGGGTAATTGCTCGAGCAAACGAAGCGCCAGATGGCCAGGCGTTAGCGGGAATACAAGAAGAACTTGACCCACACTGTCATATTGAGCACATTTTAAGCCATATTGCAGACCGCAGAGCAATCGCTGAGCGATGCAAAAACAAGCAAGTTCAGTTTGGCAAGGCGAAATTCGACCTTACTACGCTCGAAGAGTTCCATCGACGACTTCTTTGTTCAATCGCTGAAACTGTTCGCTGGGGCTATATTGCTTACAACGGAGAAGATCGCCCCGAGAGAGTTGGAACATCACACGCTCCGATTGTCACCATCGACAATCAAACTGCTTTTGTTCGTGCTGTGTTTAATCACCGGCAGACGAATGTTGACAAACGCAGAAAACCTGTACGAATTTTCACGACGAACTACGACACACTTATTGAAGATGCACTGGCTATGGAGTGTATTTCATACTGGGACGGTTTCGAAGGTGGAGCAATTGGTTTTAGATCTTTACGATTTGGAGACGATGAGCCCGTCAGCGGAATTCGAGCGCAAGTCATTAAGTTGCACGGGTCGATAGACTGGCACCTAGGATCCGACGGTAGAGTTTGGCGAGTGCGGGACAGTGACGTGTATCCTGAAAAAACTTCGCGAGTTCTTATCTACCCCCAATCTACGAAATATGTAGCGACGCAACGTGACCCATTTGCTTCTCAATTTGACCTGCTTCGCAGATCACTAAACAGCACCAAGGAAAACGTATTTGCAATTTGCGGATACAGCTTTGGCGACGAACACATCAACCAGGAAATCCAACTGGCAATGGAACGTCGCGAAAACAAGACGACAATCTTGGCGTTTGCATCAAAAATGAGCGGAGTACTAAATGACTGGGCCAATTCGACTTGGTGCAAGCGATTGTACGTCATTACCGAGAAAGGGATTTTCGTAGGTGGTAATGGTCCATTTGCCCAACCACTAAAAGAACAAACACTTGGCTGGTGGAAACTCGATGGGGTGACTCGATTATTACAGAGTGGACCGGAGGCGTGTGTCTGATGAGTAGTACTTTTGAATTAGTTGCAGACCTGAAAGTAGGTGATATCGTCGAGGTTACGGGCTCCTCAATCAAGGTCGAACTTTCAGGTGATGTGACGGAACTAACCAGGACCCACGAAGGAAGGGTTTATCCCATCGGTCAGATTGGGAGCATGGTTAAAATTCACTTTGGTCGAAAACTGATTTTTGGATTCGTGACTTTATTACGGATGCGATCAGAAGAACAAACAGATCTGCAGTCACCGATTCCACCGGAAGCAGACCAGCGACTGATGGAAGTCGAATTGTTCGCTGAAGCTGTCTGGAACTCAACAGATGCCAAGCTCCACCTATCAAGAGGGGTTACCACCTATCCCTTACCACGTCAGACCGTTCACTTATTGACTCGAGAGGAAACTCTATCGATTTACGATACCGCAGAAGCTGATCGATGCGACGAAAACTACAGCCCTCTGGTGGCTTTCGCTCACTATTCCGGCGCAGACAATGCCGTATGTCGAGCCAACGTAGACAAAATGCTGGGGATGCATTGTGCCGTCCTCGGATCAACTGGCTCAGGAAAATCTGGTGCAGTCGCCGCGCTGCTCCACAGCATGGTGGAACATAAGCAGCCCAACGGAAGTCGTTCTGATCCCAGGATTGTGATCCTCGACCCGCATGGTGAATACGGCCGAGCGTTTGAAAGTTGTTCGGTTCGTTACCGTGCTTACGACCCACTGAACAATGAGGCTGCGACAGGGGAACCTATCAGCTTACCTTACTGGCTGATGTCAGCAGACGAATTTCGGATGCTTGTAATCGGCAAGACAGAACAGGAAGCAACGTCTCAAAACAATATCATTTACAAAGCGTTAACCCACGCTCGCATGGTGGCTGCCGGACTCGTTGACAAGGCTCCATCTAGCCATGGCAGCCCTGCACCAACGGATGGACTTGAGTTTGATTCCCCCCGTCCCAAAACCGCTTCACATTCAGATCGGCTTTTGTCATTCGATCGAGACAAACCGCGTCCCTTTTGCCTCGATGAGCTTTATCGGCATATTCTGTTCATGCAAGCTGCTAGAGACAATAAAGGAACGATGAGACCTATAACAGCGACGGAATTTTCCAGGTCGTTCAAGTCGATTATTGACAAGCTGTCTGTTATAAGGCGAGACCCACGAATCGATTTCCTCATGTCAAATTGGGCGAAAAACAGCCTCCGACTTGAGCAAATTATCGGCCAACTCGTAGGTCCATCGCAAGCAGCAGATGGATCAGAAAAGCCTATTCGGATACTCGACATTTCTGGACTTCCTAACGAAGTCGCTGGCCCACTCGCATCAATGCTTGCACGGCTATTGTTTCAATACAAACTCTACCAAACAGACACTGAACGGAAACGAGACCCTGTCCTTTTAGTATGCGAAGAGGCTCATCGCTATGTTCCCGACCGAGGTGAAGCGGAATACGCAGCAGCCCAGGTTGCAATTCGTCGCATCGCAAGAGAAGGACGAAAATATGGGATTGGCCTTATGCTCGTCAGTCAACGTCCTTCAGATATTGAGAGCACTGTAATTGCGCAGTGCGGAACATGGTTAGTTCTTCGATTGACTAACGCCGGAGATCAGCAGCAAGTAGCAAGGTTTCTTCCGGATGGGCTTTCGGGCATGACGAAGGCGCTTCCGAATCTCGCGCAGCAAGAGGCTATTTTTGTGGGAGAAGGAGCCGCCATGCCGGCAAAGGTTAGAGTTCGAGACCTGAGAAGCGACCAGCTTCCTAAATCTAACTCAGCAAAGTTTGCTCAGGGTTGGACACTCGATAGACTAATCGAAAGAGAGATGAAGGAAGTTGCAACGAGAATGGTTGACGGGGATCAAATAGAATTTGCAGAGGATGCCACCAAACCGTTTTAAGAACAAGTAACCCCAGAAGTCTCTGCTAGCCCATCACAATGGGGTCAGTGTGATAATGTTCGTTATGGAAACTACGGCATTTACTCGGATTGATTCAAGTCCTTTTCAATTAATCCTCGCAGCAGGTCGGCAATTTGGATTTCGCGTTTGACGCAACTCAGTTTCAGAGCTTTGTGCAACTAAGGATCGAGATCAATTGTCAACCGCTTTGGCTTGATCGTCGACTTGATCTCCGGCACTTGGCGGTTTTCGACCCAAGTGTCTGAGCTTGGGATTGCTTTGGGCCGTGCTGATATGTTGATCTGCTTGCTCAGGTTATTCTCCTCATTTCGTTAACGATTTTTTTGATTTCCTGGGCGGGCTTGGACATTCGCTTTCCGAGCACCGTCGAACCGACTGGGATGCCAGTCCGGCAGCTGGTAGTGCGAATACTGACGACCACTTCTCAACTTTACAAGGTAACGATTTGTTACGCCTCAGCCCATCCTATTACTCGGTCATTGGACAATCATCTCTATGCGCCATTGAAACTTCAATTTGTTTAGCTCGTTCGTTAGGTCCACATAGCGAGTTTCTCCTTTATCCACGCACATTAGCCATCCGGGTCGCAACTCGTAAGTGTATGAGAACCTCTTTGGAAGCCTATCTGAAACAATTTCAGGACATGTGCTGGTGTCAGCGCCGATTTGTTTCAGCTGGCTCGATGAGGGAAGGGACACCGCTTCCCCAGCCCGCAACTTGGAAAACACCTCACTGACTTTCGCCGGCATCTGGCTATCTAACTGGATTGCGACACTCCCAACCTTATCCAAAGACCACCGGTCGGCACGAGAGCAAACCCCGGAATTCCAAAAGTAGCCCAACCACCCAACCGCAACTTCTGCGACATCAATCTCATTTTGGGAATGCAGGTGCTGGATTGCAGCAACGAAGCCCGCTCGATCCAGAATTCGCTTTCCCCGAGAACGATCGGCAATTGCATTGCAAGTCTGATCGACAAGCTCGGACAGTGCGCTGGTATCCTTCACACCACCCTCCAGCAGCGCATACAGTTCGTTTGCAAGTTCTGGCCCTTCGCAACTCGAGCACCAACGACCCCACAGTCTATTGATCTCGCCCATTGAGGTTCCGCCCTCGATAAGCTGGATGATTCTCTTGCGAAAGTCTGGAGTGCGAGATTTGTGGGCAGACCAAAACGCGATCTCAGTGGAATCTGTTTTGTCAACGCCGAGAGAATCTGCTTGTTCAAAAAAGCCGGAAATCGAATCGGATTCGGCCGCCACACCAGAAAGTGCCAACATTCCCCCTGGATCACTTTTGCCAAGCCGTTCCTTCGCTAAACTTGCAGCGTTTTCACTAATGGCAGTCATTTCGGAGAATGCGACCCCCAATGGACCGATTTGTATTAAGTCAATTTCACTAGCCATTGCAAGCAGTGCTCCCGTAAGGTCATCCGCCAATCGTGGCTCCTCCTTCAGCCATGCTGAGACTGTCTCGTCGGTCAGAAGCGAGTTAACTGCATCGGCAAGGTGGGGCTTCTTCAACACAACGGCTCTAATTACCCGCATGAGTTGGTTTGAGCGAAGAGCGAACGGCAAGATGTCAAGTGAATTCCGCTGGTGAAGCTTTTCGACCATATCTGCGATTGTCAGATCACCAATTTCGTACGAGCCCTCCAACATATCCGAGCCGATATAGTTTGCGGCGAATCCATCGGCGATGAAATTGTCGATCCAATGGGCACCTCCTTCACCTCGGACCTGTCGAAAGATTCCGGCTTCGACGCAGGTTCGGATGAACGAGTCCGCCTCTTCTACGTCACGAATTTTTTTGCCGGACCAACTAAGCACTCGGTCACGATTCATCAGAGCTTGCAGATCACCGCTGGTCCGACCAGATGACCACGCTACTTCGTGGTACTTGCTATTCCACGAAAGCTGCCCGAGTAGGCTTACAATGTCTACCGGCTTGTGATCGTCTAACGCTTCGAGAATTTCTGACGAGGGAATCGCACTTTCTATCATTGTCCGAATATCGCTAAGCGTCTGTTCAGGTGGCCTACTTAATCCTACGAAATGTTCCGTCAGCGGAGCCGTCATACGTTGAAGTTCTTCCCGCATGAAGGTGCTTGGAGCAAGGTCCGGGCGATCCACGTACTGAACGAGAACACGAAGGTGGTATATGGAAAATGCTTTGCGTTTTGCTGCCCAACCAGCTTTCAAGGCTTTCGCTGCATGTGTTTTGAGTCCTTCTTCGACCCATGACCTGAGCATTTTGGTCGCATCTCCACGCCCCCAGTGCTCACATTCTACGTACACTGAATTTGGCCTAGGCAGGAAGTCGAGCCGTGGCCGACCTATCAGTATAAGCTTCGGCTTCCTCGCCGAATCGTTTGAGGTGATGCCAGTTATTATCTCTTTGAGGTTCGGTCGAGGTAACAGATCGTCAATCAGGAAAACAAGTCGGTCGGGACTGACTTGTGAGCAACGAACGAAGGCGTCCAGGCACCCTTTCACCCAACTGGCGTCCTCAGACCGTTCCGTCGGCACAAACCTCTTCACGGCGCTCGACAAAGCTTGACGCGCCTCTTCTTCGTTCTGGCCACGGGTAAGAAAATCCAACGCAGCAAGTGACCCTTCTGTACTCAGAGCAACGATTAGTGACTTATGCTCCGAAACTAGATACGCAGCACACTTTCGAGCCAGGTCGGTTTTGCCCGATCCGGGTGGACCGAATATTGAAACGCATTCCCACTTGCCTGGGGTCAAAACCCCATTAGCGAAGTGCGTTTTGAACCGCTCGTCGAGAATATCGTCCGTAACCGGATAAGACATCGACGGTTCCGCCACATCGAGAATCGCACCCTGTTTGAGCATGTAGAAAGCAAATGTTCTTGCAATTGCATATGCCTCGCTCGAATTTGACGCCTGACGCAAGAAAGCATCATCAAATACGTCTTCGCCGAGCAGTTGCTTCACGATGGTTGCGGAATTGGATTCCGCCGCTTTCTCGAAGTCTAACTGAATGTCATCAGACATGTAGACTTCGACGACAATCGAGACGCTTGGAATCCAGCGTCTTACTTCTTTGGCAAGGTCTTGGGAGAGGGAATAAATCTGGTGTGTTGAAGTGACTTGCAGTTGAGGGGCAGAAACCCATAGCCGAGCAGGACGGCGGTCATCCGCAACCCGATACTTTATTAGTGCCGCCGACCCTTCCTGGTTATCAGCGACCAGTTTTATCTGCCCGATTACCGATTGAACGACCGATCGGGAGTCTGCTAAACTTTCGGCAGCTGAAGTAGCCGAAATGTAAAGTGGCCGATACGACGGTTCCTCGTCTTCCAACCTCGGACACCGACTGGCCGTCACTCCATCCGAAAAATCCTTCTCCACGACCGAAAATTCGGTTTCCGGCCAAGCACGGAGCTTGTGGCCGATGGCCGGAGGGACCAGTTCTGCATGCCATCCCGCAAGGGCCTGCAGGGATTCGTTGCGAAGCCTTCGTCGGCCATAGCTTCCCAAACGGTTGCCTGCAAAGCGTTTAAGGAGTTTCTCGGTTGGGACTGCCCGCTCCGAGAAATATCGTTCATAAAGGAACCGGAAGAAGCCACCTCCGAAAAACGAAACAACGGCGACGATCGCAGGCCAAGCTATCTTGTGATTCTCTATCCAGTCTGCCATCTGCACTCACTTCCGGATTTTGGTGACTTTTATCGACATCAATTAAATGAGGATGATGATGCCTGTTTAGTTGGTTGTCTATTTTCGATTCGGACTCTACCTTTAACTGCATCATTCGTGCATCCTGATGCTGAGTCATTGCTTCGTTTCTTCGTCGCCTTGTTATTTATGAGCCTGCCGGCCACTCAAGGAATTAGCGGTGAGCAGGCATGCTGATTGTGAGGCAGATCCTTTACTGTGTGTTGTGAAGGTCATGAACTAGAAAAAGCGGAAGCCGTTGGCATCGACTACGGCCTAGCTATTAGTATGGCAGATGTGGTTATGCATGATGAGGAAGTTCCATGGCTGGCATAAGTGGCGTCAGTGTTGACCTGTTCAGTTTCGGCACGATCGCATGAGTCACTCCTGGCTTGCTTATCGACTCTATCTTGTAAGCGGTTTTACAAGGCGTCCAACTTGTTTTCCAAATACCTTACGGCGGAGTCAGTATTGATTTCCAGCCAGATTGGATAGTGATCTGAGATTTGTCGCGATAGCCAGTGAACCCAGAAATAATTCGGGTACGCGTTATCGTCTAACGTCTTGGTTGGATTCCTGCTCTCGTAGTCCGCTTTTGCCTTGGCCTTGTAAGTTATCAAGTTGCTCTCAAACAAAGTTCGAAACTCCACAACTCTGCCGTTTTCGTTGCCGTCTTTGTCCTTTGCGATTTCGAAGAACTCGTCCCTACGAATGAACATTCGGTCATATGTATGGGTGTTCATTGCAAGGGTTGTATCGACATCGCTCAAGTTCTCCACTTGCTCGAATCCATAGTCATTCTTCAGCATCGCAACGCTCGCGTCATCTACTTGCGGATAGAAATTGAAATCACCAGTTAGGATGATGTTCTCGAATCCAAGTCCACCTATGCCAACCTTCGGCTCAAGCGTATTCATGATCCGTTTGAGTTCGCCTTTCCTTTCTGCGGCGTTGGTAGAGGAATTTCCTGGATCGAGATGGACGTTGATGATTGAGAAATGCTTCCAGCCCGTGATGAACCCTGTGATGTGGGGTGTTCGCTTTATCTGGTGACCGTCCGCCACCACGAGTTCCCCCGAGAAGCCGCTGAAATCGACACGCTTTGTATCGTAGAGGATTGCGCTTCGCTCACCGTTGCCAGCATTTCCTTCCGTAACGTCGTTGATCACGTAAGTCCAACTGTCGCCCAACATGTTGGACAGAATCTGTAGCTCCCTGATCGATCTTCTCACTTCTTGAATGACTACAAGATCAAATGCAAACATTATCTCTGCGATATAGCAGTAGAACTCCGGGTGCTTTTTGGCCTGTCCAAACTCTTTGAGATTCCAAGTTGCGAAAACGAGATTTCCATCTTGTTTTCGCGGCACGCCGCTGGCGACAATATGCTCCTTGATCGCAAGCACCTGTTTTATCGCTCGCTTCTTTTCCGAAACGCTCATTCTAGAGACGAATCTTGGATAACCGCGCTCCTCAAGCTCTTGGGCTGGTAACAAATCGTAGTAATGCGGCACGTGGTACCCCTTATCAAGAACGAAGCGATTCAGCAGTTAGTCCAAGTTTTACGAGATTCTGATCACAGACGCAAATTACACCCCAGGTCGAGAACATGCACTCCGTGGCCGATCCATGCCTTCGATTGTGTGATGATATGTCTTATGGCTATTACGGCAATTCCTTGGCTTGCTTCACATCTTCTTCAATTAATCCTCGCAGTAAGTCGGCAATTTGAATTTCGCGTTTGACGCAACTCAATTTTAGAGCTTTGTGCAGCTGGGGATCGAGATCAATTGTCAATCGCTTCGGCTTGGTCGTCGATTTGACCTCCGGCACTTGGCGGCTTTCGACCCAAGTGTCAGGGCTTGGGGTTACTTTGGGCCGTGCTGACATATTGACCTGCTTGCTCATGTTATCCTCCTCAGTTCGTTAACGAATTTTTTGACTTCCTGTGCGGGTTTGGACATTCGCTTCCCAAGCACCGTCGATCCGATCGCTGCCGATTCCGCGTAGGCGACTCGCTGCCCAATATCACTCTTGAGTACGGGCACCTTTAGTTCTTTCAGTGCCTTACGGACATCACGGCCGATGGCCGTATTTGCGATCTTTCGATTGACCGCCATGCAAACTTTGATTTTCGGGCGAAACGTTTGGGCCTCCTTGACCAAATCAACCGTTTCGGCTGACGCCCAGACATCCATTGGCGAAGGCTGCAGCGGGATGATAACTATGTCAGACGCGAGGATGATTGACCGAGCAAGCTCGGTCACGCGTGGTGGGCCATCGATGACAACATGGTCATAGTCTTCCGCCAGCATTTCGATCTCTTTGTGGATCGTTGCTTTCGGCATTCCCACGACGGTGAACTCTGGACTCTCGCGGAAGTTCGACCACGCCAGTGCGCTCCCCTGTGGATCGGCGTCGATCAATAGAACCTTCTGCCCTCGGCGTGCAAACTCCGAAGCCGTGTGAATCGACAAGGTCGTTTTGCCAACTCCGCCTTTTTGATTTAGGAATGAATAGATCATGGTCGTCGTGTTTCTGTGCAGCCGTTGGCACGTTGTTGAGTTTTCACGCTACACGAAATTTTTCTGCCGCGCAAGAGTTTTCGACGAGCTGATCAATGACAGCGAAACGGGTGATGAGCCCTTCATCGCGATCGAGACGAACTGTCTGCCTGAGTTTCCGATTCTTCACGGAAATTCGTGCACGATATAATGCACGAAACGTGCACGAAATGGCGCCCCTGGATGAAAACGACGGGCTAGAAAAACCTCAAAAACACTAGGAAACCAACGTTTTTGGACGTGCATCCGCAGTGTTCACACCGCAGAGGTCACAGATTCGAATTCTGTATCGCCCACTTCTTAAGTCTTTGTCTATCGAGGACTTACAACCGCTCACCGGTAAACTCTTTTTCCATTCACCGTGCCCCCCCTTCGGTTCCCCCACCGACTAAAGGTGCAGGACCGTTTTCTGAAGGCTCCTCATCGGCAACCAGTCGACTCGACTGGCTCAATTCGCCAACAGGCGAACCAACCCCAGTTTTCCTGCCCAGCGCCGCACCACGTTCGGCACCCACCCTAGACAAACAGGGGAGCCGTCGTTCGACTCTTTCGCGGTCCTCCTTACGTGAGCACACAGTTCAGCGTGAGAAAGAAACAAACGCGAACACTCACCGGTCCCTAATCCTCGGACGCGAGTTTTTTAAAAAACGGAGACGAGCAAAAAACACACTAACGGCCCTGCTCCCTTTCATAGCCTGCCCATTCCACTTCGCCAATTCCCATCAAAAATGCTCAATTCACCTATTTTAAAAAATTCCAGCCCGCTAATTGCGTCATCGATTCAGACCGCTACAATACCAAGGGGGTTAGCAAATACCACTCACCACCTTGCATGTGAGAATTAAATGTTCGCGAATCACCTTTCGATTGTAAACTTTACCCTCTTCACGATTCTCACCATCGGAACCAGTTCTTTTGCGAATGCAGGTCTCGTTTTAGGTTTCACGGGGGATTACGCGCCAATGAACTGGACATTAGACCAAAATAGCGGCGACGGGTCCGTTGCCATTAGTGGCGCGCCTGCAAGCGTTTCGATTACCTCCTCGAACACCGGTTCAGGAGTTTTCGTCAATACTGACTTTTCCGCGATAGTGACACAGTCAGGCACGGTCAGCTTTGCCTGGGAGTATCTTACAACTGACTCATATGCGAGTGCTGAATGGGATCCGTTCGGCTACGTACTAAACGGCACGTTCATCCAATTAACTGACGACGCCGGTTCAATTTCACAATCAGGCAACACGGCATTCCTCGTTTCGTTAGGTGACGTATTCGGTTTTCGCGCCCAAGCAATTGACGACGCACTCGGCAGTGCAACAACGACGATCTCTACATTTTCAGCCCCTGGAACATCCAACGCCAACGTACCCGAACCATTCTCGATTGCAATTTGGGGAATGATCGGATTAACTGGGTTGGCTGCTCGCAAACGTCACTTACATCGGACCCCATCAACAGAACCAATGACATGAGTGCGATCAAAGGGGTCAGGTGCGATCAAAGGGGTCAGGCCTCTTTGTTTTGAGATTGCTTGGGAAAACGGATTCTTGGCCGGCCTCGAGGGCGCATTGTTGATTCGAGTTTGAGCCGTCTGGCAATGGTATTTACCCAGCCTTCATCGCCCAGCGGTCTTCCTCGCTGCGCTGACAAACGAACCGCATCGAGCTCGGATTGCGTAAGCGGCTCGTTGACTCGATCGACCCAGTTGGGAAGCCGCGATATCGGCCATGGGGAAAGCAGCTTCGGCTCGCAAAGCGTTGCGTTCAACCTATCGACAATCAACAAAAATGGCCTCCTCAGAAGATTTTGTGGGTGATATGGGCGATGCACTTATTCACCACGAATACAATTCTCTTCGAAAGGGCACAGTCGCGAACGCGACGGCATGCGAAAGCCTGGGACGCAAGTCCCAGGAACATGCCCCCTAGCACCTTAAAAGTCGCGAACGCGACGGCATGAGGTTGCGTGCAAGACAGATAAACCGGTCAAATCAAAGAGGCCTGACCCCTTTGATGCCTTGACCCCTTTGATGCCTCTGTAGGACTCTTTCATTCACAACCGGTTTCTTGCGGCGTTTTCTTTGCCCCCTTTGATCGGTTGCCAGGAGGCGCACGATCACTCTTTGGTCACGCGAACAAAACCCTGACTTTCAGCCTTTACGATAGCCCTCTCCATGGCTTCATCGGTGAACTCAAAAATCCAACTGTCAATGCCTTCTCCGGACAGGCAAGCACTTCCGTCATCGAAACAATTGACTTCACAGGTTGCTTTTCGACCGTCGACCTGCTTTTCAAAGACTATTCTAGATGGGGTACGACTCATCGTGAATACATTACTCGGGCATGTGGATCGTAATGCGTGGTGGAAAACGCACGTACAATCAAAGGGGTCAGGGCGTTTTTGGACCTTGGGTATTCAATCCTTGGGCGTTCCCCAAGGCTGTAATGCTGCGTCCTTTCAGGGCAAAAAATGCGACTTGGTCAGTCTTGTCGGGTCCAGGTACCGAGGCCGGTCATGTCGTAAAATTCCGCTGTCGCCGAGACCGATTGTCCGTCCTTGACGTCAAAAGTGATCCCTGTCGGCCCGACCGAATTCTCACCGGGCGGAGTGAAGAGGAAGGTGTCACCGTCATGGGGAGTCAAGTCGAACGTCATCGATTTAGGCCCGAGCGTCATCACCAGGATCCCGGTCGAGTCATCGACGGTCATGGGACCGTAGTAGTCGTTGTCGTACGTGCCGGCGTAGGTCAACAATGGCGATGGTGGAATCGGGTCGGCAACGCTCGCGGTCCAGTCGGTCGGGGTGTCCGATTCGTAGAGTTCCGCGAACCGGCCCATGTACCCGCCGAGCCAATCTCGCGCGACTTCGCCGTCGACGATCAGGTCGAGTATTGTCTCCGACGTCGCCTCTGCGAGCCCAACAGGCTGGCCGTTGGTGAGCGTCACCACCCCAAGACGCTGTCCCGGGATCATGGAGAAGTTCGTCCCGGTCCCGAGCAGAAATGCTCCTGAATGAGACCAAGTGGTATATCCATCGTCACGGACGCTGATCCCCATACCGAGTCCGTACAGGTTCGTGTGGGCACTCGGATTGTTCGGTGGACCGCTAATGCTGTGCGGCGTCTGCATGGTGAGCAGTGCCGTCGGGTCGATGATTCGTTGGCCGTTGAGTTCACCGCCAGCAAGTTGCAGGCGTAGCCACTGGCCGAGATCGTTGGCAGTCGACGACACGCCCCCGGCGGGCGACTGCGCGTCGGGATCACGCTGGTTCGTCGTCACGATCCAGTTGCCGTGGATGTCGCGTTGGTGCGGTACCGCCCGGTCGTCCGCGGCGAGGTAATCGTCGAACCGGGCCGACGAGTTGCTCATCTGGGCGGGGGCGAACAACTTGTCCTCCATCAATTCGTCCCATCGGGTTTCTGCAGCGACAGCGGCGGCCTCGGCGGCGGCGGTTAGCCCAAAGTTGGTATAAAGGTGCTGGCCGCGGAACGGAGAGAGTGGCTGACGAAAGAGTCGCGTCAAAACCTGCTGGCGGTCGAAGCCGAGATCTTCGAGTAGGTCCCCCGCGTGCGCGGGCAAGCCGCTACGATGAGTAAAGAGGTCGGCATAGGTGACGCGCTGAGTGACATAGGAGTCCGAAAGCACGAAGCCCGGGAAGTTCTCAACAATCGGGTCGTTCCAGGCGATTGTGCCGTCGCCGACGACCCCGGCAACTACCGTGGCGCTCAGCGCCTTCGACAACGAGGCAATCTGAAAGACCGTGTCCGGTCCGACCAGGTCGTCGCTGCCGAGTTTGCGCACGCCAAAGCCTGCGGAGTAAACAACCTCGTCGTCGAACACGATGGCGACCGCCAAACCGGGCACACCGCTTTTCTGACGCATCGCCTCCACACGTTCGGGAATGAGTCGAAGGGCCGCGTCGACATCCGCTCGGCTGACGCTTTGGGGCGGATTGCCCGGCGGGCTGGTGGCTGCCTGATCCGTTGATGAACCGCGATCCGCAGCATCGGACGATCCTGAAGAAGCGGCCACGATGAGGGTAAACGCCACGCCGTACAAGGCAAGCCGTCGAGCCATTCGACGGATTCCGACCACCGACATCAATCCTCTCTCGCAAAGAACCGGTGACGCACAGAAAAAATCAGTCATGGGCGAACTTAAAACCGTGGCTAATAAGGGGAAACCGCACCGGAACTCGAAGCGTACAGCAACCAAGGTGCGTTCAAAAATCCATTTTGCAGGAGACAAGAGTACTCAACACTAGCATTCAAATAGCGTCGGAGTGAGCTGGGACCATCCATTTCCAACTAGAAATATGGCAACATCACTAGCTGCGTCTCTCACTTGAAGCAGGGTGCGATCAAAGGGGTCAGGCCTTTTTGTTCTGAGATTGCTTGGGAAAACGGACTCTTGGCCGGCCTCGAGGGCGCATTGTTGATTCGAGTTTGAGCCGTCTGGCAATGGTATTTACCCAGCCTTCATCGCCCAGCGGTCTTCCTCGCTGCGCTGACAAACGAACCGCATCGAGCTCGGATTGCGTAAGCGGCTCGTTGACTCGATCGACCCAGTTGGGAAGCCGCGAAATCGGCCATGGGGAAAGCAGCTTCGGCTCCACCGGAGGTTTCTGCAACCAATGCCAGAGAGATCCCCATCGCCAATCCTCGGCCCGAACGACCATTTCAGCTCGCAAAGCGTTGCGTTCAACGTATCGACAAACAACAAAAAAGTGATCGTCATCCTGGATGGGAAAGCTTTTGTAACGCTGCTGGTACAAGTGTCCCTGACCACTGGTGTGGTAATGCGAATGATAACGCATTGTGTGCGTACCACCGACCCAGCCCATGAACCGACTCATTTCTCCATCCACAAGCGGCCGAAGCACGAGATGGTAGTGGTTCGGCATCAGCTGGAAGCAATAAAGTTCGATTTGATGAATCGCTAAGGCCTCATGCAGGATCTTCTCGAAGGCAACATAATCAAGCTCCTTCTTAAAGATCGGCAATCGCATGTTTGCGCGGTTCAGGACGTGATACAACCCGCCCGCTTCGTCAGCTCGTGGTGATCTTGGCATCGATGCATCCTAAGAAAAACCAATCAACAATCAAAGAGGCCTGACCCCTTTGATGCCTCATGTCGCGGGAGGTTCGCCTACGTGGGACTATGCCGAAAAGTTTACTTCCGGTCGGGGTGGGTTCCCCATTCGTAACGTTTGCTTGGATCGAAGTCCGGATTTGGCACCGGATTTTGTGCGTTCGTGTCACTTTGCCACTTCGCCAGGGCCTTTTTCATTTCAGCGGTTTTTTCTGCGTAACTGAATTTCAGGTCGGTCATTTCGTTGACGTCATATTTCAGGTTAAACAGTTCGAATTCTCCCGACACCAGATTCTGCACAATCTTCCAGTCCCCTTTCCTCAATGCCGACATCGGTTGCTCGTGGTGGAAGACCGGATAGTGAGTAAACAGCTCGCGTTCCGTGTCGAACTTGTTTTTGGTCAACGCGGGAAGCATGGAGAAGCCATCGAGGACTTGTTTCTCGGGTGCTTTCCCTTGGACCAAATCCAAAAACGTGGGATAGAAATCGACACTCGACACAATCGCCTCGGAGGTGGCACCTGAAGCTACTTTCCCAGGCCAACGCACAATTAACGGCACTCGGATGCCCCCTTCATAGAGCGTCCCCTTTCCTGCGCGT
Source organism: Roseimaritima multifibrata (assembly GCF_007741495.1). Classification (NCBI taxonomy): domain Bacteria; kingdom Pseudomonadati; phylum Planctomycetota; class Planctomycetia; order Pirellulales; family Pirellulaceae; genus Roseimaritima; species Roseimaritima multifibrata. The sequence continues at coordinate 1,510,113 of NZ_CP036262.1, read as the reverse complement.
AACGGTGTGTTTGATGTAGCGATATATGTCAGGGGATGTCCTTCTGGATAAGCCGCTTTCCCCTTGCCGGTCAACAATGGAACGTTGTCGAAGCGATTGTCTACTCCGCCGTTGTCAGAATAGAAAATGAAAATGGTATTGTCTGTCAGTCCCAATTCATCGGTCGCTTGCATCATGTCGCCAACGCTATTGTCCACGTGCTCGATCATCGCGGCATAGACGGCGTTGCCAGGATAGTCGGGGGTCTTTTTCTTATCCAAATACTTATCGATCAGGTCTTTGTCAGCATCCAACTGCACATGCACGTCGTAGTGAGAGAGAAAGAGAAAGAATGGCTGGTCCTTGTTTTCCTTCATGAAGTCAATGCTCATTTCCGTCAGTTGGTTGCTCAGACGCTTGTCGCCACCGGCATCGTATGGGGGTACAAATTTGGGCGCATAGAATCCGCCGCCTGCATACATGTGTGCGAATTCGTAGCCACGGGTGTTCGGTAAATTTTCACGGCCGTTATTGAGGTGCCATTTCCCGAAATATCCAGTCTTGTACCCGGCACTTTGCATCACATCGCCAAGGGTCACAATATCTTCCGGCAAGTGCTGGGTCCTGTGCTTGGGGGCAATCACTTTTTCGAAGGGACGCCAGTGTCCCGGGATAAAATCAAAGATCCCGACCCGAGCGGGATATTGCCCCGACTGGATACTCGCCCGCGTCGCCGAACAGACGGGGGCGGCGTAAGCGTTGTGAAACACGGTTCCTTGTACGGCCAAGCGATCAATATTGGGTGTCTCGTTAAAACGATTGCCGTACGCTGGCAAATCGCGTCCCCCAAGATCATCCGCCATGACCAGGACAATATTCGGCCTTGCCGGTTTGTTTTGCGAATCTGCCGACACCGCCGGGATTGCCGCTCCCACCAGCAAGAACGCTGTAATGATTGTTGTCCGTTTTCTCATTTTCATAGCTTTCACCATAGTTTTGTGTTTCTCCTGATCTTAATCCCTTTTCGTGATCGCTGAAATCATCGATTCTGATTCACTCGATCCGGGCAAAGAAAAGCCAAAGTCCTCAAAACGTTCGTTCTCCCGTGGGTTCAAAGGGAAAGTTTCAGTTACAATTCTTCCTCTTCGTATGATTTCATAAAAATTGCATAGGCCCCGAAACATGACCCGCAATTTTGCATCGTTGGCGATGGTGATCGCCGTCATTCTCTCGCCCCTGATTACCTGTGCCGCGGAGCCCGACCTCAATCCCCCCGAAGGGTTCCGGGCGATTTTCAATGCGCAGGACCTCTCCGGATGGTACGGTTTGAACCCACACCTGGTAACCAAGTTGAGCGGTGAGAAGAAGGAGGCGAGCCTGAAGGCTCAGCGGGAGGAGTTCTCCCAGCACTGGCGTATTGAAAACGGTGAATTGGTCAACAATGGGCATGGCCCCTATGCCACCAGTGAAGAAGAGTTCGGTGACATCGAATTCCTCATTGAATACAAGACGATCGCCAAAGCGGATAGCGGGATCTATTTGCGTGGCATACCGCAGGTTCAAATTTGGGACTGGCATCAAACCTTCGATCCTAAAAGGCCGACCCGGAAACCTCACCTCGGTTCAGGAGCATTATTTAACAACACGCCAGGCAATTCAGGGCGTGACCCGCTGGTGTTCGCCGACAATCCGTTGGGCGAATGGAATCAAGTGCGAATCCGCCAAGTCAGTGACCGCACCTGGGTCTGGTTGAACGATTGCTTGGTGGTCGACGGCGCCGTGATGGAGAACTATTGGGATCGCGACCAGTCGCTCCCAGCAACCGGACCGATCATGTTACAAACCCATGGTGGCGAGATTCGCTGGCGAAATCTTTTTGTGCGTGACATCCCAGCGGACGAAGCGGACGAGATATTGCAGGCCTCAGAAGAAAAGAAGTCCGATCTATCGAATTCGTTGACGCTACACGCCTCCTTTGACCAAGGATTGGATGCAGATTTCTCGCGAGGAGATCGAACGTGTTACGTGCGGGCAGGAAAACAGCTGCACCGCGCCAAACCCACGGAGGAGGGCAAAATTGAGTCAGAGTCAGGACGCTACGGCGGATCGCTTCATTTTACAAAGAAGGGCCGGTTCCAACCGATTTTCACCAACTCAGGGGTACTGGACTACAACGGCAAAGAGTGGAACTCAACCGTGTCGGCTTGGTTGAGACTCGATCCCGACAAAGACCTTGAGCCGGGGTATTGTGATCCGATCCAAATCGTCGGAGACAGCGGCGACAAGGGTTTCATTTTTTTGGAGTTCTCCAAAGACGAAACGCCACGCTATTTCCGTTATGCGATTCGTCCTCTGTCCTCGATTTGGAATCCGAACAATGTTTCTTGGGCCGATATCCCCTTCGATGAGCGTCCGATGGTACAAGTGGAAAAACCGTCGTTCTCGCGCGAATCGTGGACGCACGTGGTCTTTACACTCGAGAACATCAACAACCGAAACGCCAAGCCATCGGGACGTTTATATCTTAATGGCAAGTTGATGGGGTCCATCGAAGACTGGGACTTGACGTTTGACTGGGACCCAGCCTCTGTGTTGATGGTTCTGGGGGCCTCGTACGTGGGGCACATGGACGACTTAGCCGTCTTTGACCGTGTGCTTAACGGCGAGGAAGTGGAACATCTCTATGGATTAGAAGAGGGCGTCAAAGAGCTCTACGCTCCCAAAACGATGCAAGCCAAATAGGTTGTTTGGAACGTTCACGGGGAGGCTGACCTTGAGTGCTGGGCGAGTTCGATTTTCGCGCTCAGCCACGTCGTCGGTCCGGCCTTCCACACCGGTGCGACAACATATCTCTGGTGCTTCAGCCATCGCGGCACAGATCGAAGTAAAGTCCTCATGCATTGCACGGGAAAGCCCTTGATCGCATCGCTGTAAGGCATGAGAGACTTGAGCTTCGGCGGGATCAATAACTTCGTAACGAGGTGTGCAATCCACGTCGGTGTCATTTCATCATCGAGCTTCTACACGTTGACGCCACTGGTGAAACCGATCGGCAAGCCCTCGCGTTCGCTCCGGCTGCTGCTCGGCCAAGTCAACGGTCTCCGTGCCGTCGGCTTCGAGATCAAAGAGTTGCCATGCGCCCCCACTCCTTGGCTGGACGGCTTTCCATCGCCCCATGCGGACGACGTGGTGCTTCGGCACACTCCAACAAAGCACCTCATGCCCGTCGCGGTCATGCCCCTGGAGGATCGGCAGTAGGCTCTTTCCTTCCATCGGCAAAAGCCTGCGGTCGTTAAACTCCGTGGGATACTTTACGTCTGCGACGTCCAGGCACGTCGCCATGATATCGATCACATGCCCCACCTGATTCGTAACCTCTCCGCGACTGCGAATCTCCCCAGGCCAGCGGGCGACCAGCGGGGTGCAAATGCCGCCTTCGTAGCCGGTCTGTTTAGTCCCACGCAAGGGCGTGTTGCTGAGGTTGGCCCACGCCAATCCGTAGGCGGCAAAGGTATCGTGCGGACCGGGCGGATTGCCTGGACCGCTGCCTGGGCGGATTGGCTCCCCGTCCTTTCGCCAGCGATCGTTCCGCGTCTTGGGCGTGAACCCAAAGCCGCCGGTCGTTGGATTCAGTCCGCCGTCCGGAGCGGCCCCGTTGTCCGAGAGGAACATCACCAGAGTGTTGTCGGCTTGACCAGAGTTCTGGATTATCTGCAGAAGCTCTCCCAGGCCGCGGTCGATCGCCTCCACTTGAGCGGCGTACGCCGCCATGCGTTCGGCTTGCCAATCCTTGTTCGTGTCTGCAGACCAATCGTGAATGTTTGCCGGCCGAGGGGACATTTCCCAGTTAGCAGGGATGACCCCCAACTCGCGTTGCTTCCGGAGACGTCGTTGCCGCCATTGGTCCCAGCCAGATTCCCGGTACTGCTGCCGATAGGCCGCGATGTCCGTTTCGCGAGCATGCAATGGCCAGTGCGGAGCGATGTGCGACACGTAGAGGAAGAAGGGCTGGGATTGCCCGACCGCCTCATCGAGAAATTGAACCGCGAATTCGTTGATCGCGTCCGTAAGATAGAAATCCGAAGGGAGTTTCCAGTGATCGCGGTCGAGTCGGAAAGGATTCTTCGCGACCTGGTGGAAGTAACTGATCTTTGCCTGACACATGGGACCGAAAAAACGATCGAACCCCCGATCGACTGCCAAGTCACGACCCTGCCATTTCCCGACCATCATCGTACGGTATCCGCCGGCCTGCAGCAGTTCCGCGATTGTGGCGCACTTGTCAAAGTTCTTGGGCTCATTCCAACGATCGCCCCGATGGCCAACCTGCTGGCAGTAGAGGCCCGTAAGCAGGGATGCCCGCGTCGGTCCGCAAATCGCATTGTTATAGAACTGAGTGAATCGCATCCCGTCTCGGGCCAGCGAGTCGATTTGCGGCGTGCGGATCTCTCCACCGTAGCACCCCACATCGGACCACCCCAGATCGTCAGCCATCACGAGGACGATGTTGGGCCTTCGTGTGGAAGCCTCTTCTGCGGAAGAGGCGACGTCTAAACACGCTAGCCCGAGGGCAAAAGCCATTAACAATCGGAACTTCATAACGCTTGCCCTTCTTCCTAATCAACGATCCTGAGCAGAAACCAGAAAAGCACATTCTAACCAGATGCCCTAGCCAGATGTCGGGGTGATTCCAGTCAGTGTGCGCGAAATCGAGTGGCGAAACCGGTGCGGAAAATAAACGGGTCTTCCCAACGCTTACGGTACGCGGAGGCGGAAAAGGGGTCAGGAGCCTATTCGGAGGGCTGGGTAAACTTTTTCGTTCGCACCCGCTTTGAAGACACTGGATTCTAAGGGGAAACTGCGCGTCATGGGCTTCCCCAAAATGCGGTTCCTCGAACGGTTGGTTCCGCGCTTTGCAGAATAAATTTTGCAGCCATCCTTTCTTACTGATGGCTCAACTGACTCCCGTTTGATCATCGCAAACCGGCTATTTGGCCAACGAAATCAAACAAATCGGCCCCTGCCCGTTTTCTTACTGCGGCCAGTTCCCGCCTCAAAGAAGAACGTAAGCGGGCCCGGCCGCCCCGCTGGGCGCCTCGGTCAATTATCATAGGTCTCTGTTTGCCCCTTCCTGTTTAACCTCACTTGGGAACCTACCACGATGCCTCTCCGTTTTCGATCTGTAATGAATTCGTTTCTTCTGGTTGCTTTGATTGCAGTCAGCGCCTCGGCACAGGACGTCGCCACTGCCCCTGATACCGTCAAACCTGTACCGCGAGCGGGCGGATGGATGAACCGCCACCAGTCGATGAACGACCGAGTCAAAAAAGGCGATGTCGATCTGGTGTTCATCGGCGACTCGATTACCCAAGGCTGGGAGGGCAATGGCAAAAACGTTTGGAAGACATTCTATGGAGACCGCAACGCCGTCAACCTAGGCATCGGTGGCGATCGGACTCAGCACGTGATCTGGCGGTTGGACAACGGCAACCTAGAGGGCATTTCGCCCAAGGCTGCCGTGATCATGATCGGTACCAACAACTCAGGAAGCAATTCGCCGGAAGAGATCGCCGAAGGCGTTGAAGTCATCGTCAAACAGCTTCGAGAAAAAACGCCAGAAACCAAAATTCTTGTGCTGGCGACCTTCCCACGCGGACCCAATCCCGCCGATGCCAAACGCCAGGTAAACGAAAAGAGCAATGCCATCGTTGAGAAACTGGCGGACGGCGAGCACGTGTTCTATTTAGACATTGGCGACAAATTTTTAGATGACGACGGCAACCTGTCGCGAGACATCATGCCCGACCTATTGCACCTGAGCGAGCCAGGCTACACGATTTGGGCCGAATCGATCGAACCGTCGTTGACTAAACTGCTGGGCAAGTAATCCTTTTCCACAGTACGGTACGGCGGTCGCGTGCGACCGCCAGTCACTTTCTTTGACATACCGCTCATTCATTTTGTTCGCGGCAGAAGGGAAGAGAACAAGTATTGGTTCTGAATTGGTCTCAGGCTTCACTCTCCCCTGAGACGTGAAATTTATAACTGGCGATGCGAACGAAAGGCGACTCTTGAAAATTGGTTTCTGGGCAGGAGGGCTCGCGCCCTTCCGCTAAGAATTTGAGTTCGCGATCACCTCTCAGCGGAAGCATGCCGGGGCCAAGGATTCATCACCTATCGATTTCACGTCCCGAGGGGAGAGTGAAGTGAGTGAGGCACTCACGCCGCAAAACTTATCCACCACTAAAAGAATCGACGTCCCGAGCTAGGAACGACCTTGATGATTTGCTGTGGGCTTCTTGGGACGATATGCTGGCCGATCAATTCCGCGTTCCTCGCATAGATCATCTATTTGTTCGGTCCCGTCGTCATGAAGCCACCGTCGCTGCTCTTTTTGTTGGTCGGGTTAGCGATTTGGACAGGACCTGCAATCGGTTGGGCTGAGGACGCTGACGGCGATGCCAAAAACCTGCCCCCTATTTTTGTATCATCCGTGGGCGGACCGACCGGGCTGAAAGCCTATGCGTCAGGAGAGTGGGGCGAGGTGTCTGTGGTCGTGGGCAATCGCACGCAGGAACCGCAGGTCGTGCAAGCGACAGTCCAAATCAAAGGGTCGGAAGAGTTACGATTCTCGCGAGACGTATTGGTGCCCGCGCGATCCGTTCGACACTCCACCATCCCAATTCGCCTGCCAGAACAACTGCCGCCGAACGCACAACTGGAAATATTGGGACACGTCGCTGCGGACGCTCGTATTCCCAAAGCGGAATTTGATGGCATCGTGAGGCTGGTGTCCCCGAGCGACACAGCCTACATCCAAGATCATCCGATTTCGTTGGAGCCCAGCGAACCTCATTTGGATTTTGCGTATGAAGCGGCCCTCGCGCTACGCGCGGCAAACGGTCTGGATCGCAGGATGATGCTCTGCAGCGAACGCATGTTGCCTTCGTCGTACGAGGGTTGGGATGCGGTCGGCAGCGTCATCCTTTCCGGCAACCGCTTGGCCGAAAATCCCGCCGCTCGGCAAGCATTGCGAGAATGGCTCAGCAAAGGCGGATGCATGTGGATTCAGGCCGACAAGACGTCGATCGATACGATCCGCCTGCTGTTGGGATCGGCCGTTTCTATCGAACAGGTCGACCAAGTGGCGATACACGATTTTGCCATCCAACATGCAAGTAAAGACTTCCAAGGCGATCCCACAGAGGTACTGCTGGAACAGCCCGTACAGTTCAAACGGGTGATCGCGGAGGGCGTCGAGGTGATTTATCAGATCGATGGTTGGCCCGCGCTGATGAAAGCCAAGGTGGGGTTGGGAGAAGTTTATTTCAGCATGCTCGAAGGGCGAGGCTTGATTCGTCCCCGTCGCAGTGAGGACCCGCCAGCCAAGAACCAACAGTTTCATGCCGATTACATAGGCTTGGAGCCATTGCGTGAAGTGGCAATTGGCATGCGACCGCGTGAGATTCCGGAGGTCGTCCCCGTAGACGTCCGTGCAGCTTATGTAACGGAGAGGATTGGTTACAAAATCCCGTCACGAGGGTTCGTGGTCGGTGTACTGCTGGGCTTCTGCGGTTTAATCGGGGTTGCCGGAGTCGGCTTGAGTTATGCGGGTTGGCGTGAGCATCTACTTTGGGTCACATTGGCGACTGCCGGATTAGCCACTGCCACGGTGGTCGCCATGGGAGTGGCCAGTCACCACGCTGTGCCAGCAACCGCGTCCTCATTTCAAGTCGTGGAAGTCTTGCCGGAAATGGACGAGATTGCCACGACGGGCAGTATCGCCAGCTACCAGCCGAAACTGGCCGCCGCCAATATGTCGTCCAATGGATCGACCCGACTGGACCCGCAGTCGCCACGGTTGGCTGGAAAGATTCGCAACATTGTTTGGACCGATACCAATCGTTGGCGATGGGACAAAACCATAATGCCAACGGGTGTGCAGCTGTTTCAATTTGATCGCTATCAAACGCTGTCCCAGCCCGTCACCGCAACCGCCGCTTTTGGACCGCAGGGTTTGACCGGCGTGGTCAACGCGGACGCCTTGCGAGGCACCGGCCGGACAGAACCGGTGCGATTAGTCGATGGCGTGTTGGTGTTTCCACGATCCCAGCCTTTAGCCGCCAACCTGACGCCCGAAGGAAACTTTTCTGCGGGCATCGATGACCTATTGCCACCGAATGAATTCTTCAGTTCAACCTTCGTCGATTCGACGCAGCGACAAAGACGGGCGATCTACCAAGCCTGGTACGACAGCTACCAAGCTCGACTGGATTCGACCAGCTATTTGATCGGCTGGACGGAATCGCTTGGTAGCGGGCTGATCTGGGACGAGGATGTTAACGTGATCGGCGGGGCGTTGGTTGCGATCCCGCTGACCATTCAACGCACCGCTCCAGGAACAAACATCAGCCTGCCCGGATCAACGCTTCAGGTCCAATCGGTAGTGTCGAAATCCGGCCGCTCCAACACGTTCGAAAATGCCACCTCTCGTTGGATATTTCCGTATGGGAGAAGCGCCCGAAACAGGCTGCGTTTTCAATTGCCTGCGGAAGCCTTGCCGCTACGAGTGGACTCGGCCAGTTTGTTTCTCGATTGCAGTATCCCTTCGCGAACATTGACCATCGAAGTCATCGAAGGCGAGCAACGCCGAACGATCGTCGAGCGGGCAAATCAATCTGGAAAACTGACGTTTGATCTGGCCGGACCGACTCCTCTAAAACTTGATCCGGAAGGCGGCCTGACGATTGAATTCACGATCGGTGAATCGCCGCCGACGGACGACAAAGCACAACAAGCCAGCAACACTTGGTCGATTCGAACGATGCGTTTGGATGTTTCCGGAACCACAATGCAATCTGCGGAAGTTGAGCCCCAACGATGAGTGAACTTCAACCCATTGTTGAAATTCAAAACCTGACCAAACGTTACGGCGACTTCGTAGCGATCGACGACCTCAGCCTGACCGTTCACCGCGGACAGATTTTGGGATTTATCGGCCCCAATGGCGCAGGTAAAACCACGACCATCAAAATTCTGGTGGGACTGGCTAAGCCGACTTCGGGTACGGCCCGTATCGCTGGCGTGGATTGTGCCAAGCAGTCATCAACCATTAAGCGGCTGGTTGGCTATATGCCCGATGGGTTTGGCGCCTACGACAACATGCGGGTCCGCGAATACCTCGACTTCTTCGGAGCTGCGTTTGGGATTCCACGTCGCCAACGCCAACGCCGGATTGCCGAAGTACTTGAGATCACGTCCAGCACCTATATGCAGGATCGCTTCGTGGAAAGCCTCAGCCATGGCATGCAACAACGGGTTGGGATTGCCCGTACGCTACTGCATGATCCCGAGGTTCTGATTTTTGACGAACCGGCAAATGGGCTGGATCCACAAGCGCGTATCGAAATGAGAGAACTGTTGCTGCACTTGGCCGCCTGCGACAAAACGTTGATCGTGACCAGTCATATCTTGCCCGAATTGTCTCGAATTTGTGATCAGGTGGCGATCCTGACGCACGGACGGTTGCGAGCTGCAGGATCGCTTGAGCAAATCATGCATGACCTAAGCCAGCGGCGAATGATCGAAATCCAGTTGCTTGCCGGTGAACCGCCTGATCAAGCCAAGCAAGTGTTACAAACAATCTTGCAAGCCGATGAACCGGTGACCGTTTCGCAAGCCGAATCGATGGTGCGATTTGAGACTCTGCGAAGCGACGATGCGCTCAGCGAAGTGCTGGGCAAATTGATTCAAGCGGGCGTAAAAATTGCTCAGTTCCGCGAACTCCAAGCAGATTTGGAAGACGCCTTTTTATCGGTCATTCGACAAACCGAGGAATCGCAAGAATCTCCACTCCCTGCGTCCACTCCATCCCGCTAGACGTTCCTCGAACGGTTTTTGAAATTTCAGATGCTTCCGATCATTCGACGAGAATTTGTTGCCATTCTGAGGACCCGTCGGGCCGCGATCATTCAGTGGCTACTGGCGGTTTGCTACACGGCCATCATCGTGGTCCGTTGGCCCAGTGACGCGCGTGCGGACCTTTCGGGCGCAAATTCGCAGAACGTGTTCGGCTTGTTCGCTTACGGTTTATTGGCCGTCGTGGTGTTGATGACGCCGATCTTCCCTGCCACCTCGATCGTCATGGAACGACGGACAGGGACGCTGGCTTTGCTGCTTAATTCACCGCTCAAAACCCCAGCCATCTACCTTGGCAAACTACTGGGGGTGCTGGGATTTGTAGTGCTAATGATCGCCATCTCGCTACCGTCGGCCGCCGCCTGTTACGCGATGGGCGGCGTTGACCTCCAAGATCAACTGGTAACGTTGTACGGTCTCTTGCTGGTTGTCGCCGTGCAGTACGTAGCGGTTGGGTTACTGGTCAGCAGTTATGCGGCAAGCGCCGATTCCGCTGTGCGACTGACCTATGGCTGCGTGCTAGGATTGTCCCTTATCACGCTGGGGCCGTACTTTTTGTTCCAGTCCGATCCGGGGCTGGTTTCCTCGACGGTCGCCTGGGTTCGCTGTCTATCACCGATTCCGGCTGTCATGCAAATCGCTGGCCAGGGGGATATCGGTTCGCTGGAAAAGATGCAGGGCTGGAGTGCGCTCGGTCGCTATGTTGTGCTGGCGATGGTCTCCTCATTGGGGATGTCGATGTGGACGGTATATCGCTTGCATTTTCGTTGCATGGACCGCAGTCGCAGTCAGGGGATGGTCACCGATGACAAGAGTCTAGGGATTCGGGCGATCCGTCGTGTCGCTTTCTTGGTCGACCCCAGTCGCCGCAGTGGCAGCATCGGAAATTGGAGTAACCCGGTGATGATCAAAGAGTTCCGCTCACGACGTTTCGGGCGGTCCCACTGGATGATTCGGCTGGTGATGGTCTGTGCTGTGCTTTCGCTGTTGATCGCGTTCTCAGTGACCGCCGGCACGGTCAGGCTGGAACTGGAAGCCGTGGGAGGGCCGCTAGTGATGCTGCAAGTGGGACTGCTGGTAATGTTCTTGCCCAGCTTGGCAGCGGGCTTGATCAGCAGCGAACGGGAAAGCGGTGCTTGGCCATTGCTCCGCAGTACGCCCCTATCAGGCGGAGCGATCGTGCGGGGAAAATTGCTGAGCGTGTTTTGGACCATGCTTTTGCTAATCGCCTCCACAATCCCCGGCTATCTGGTGATGCTATACATCCAGCCCACGGTCTGGGTGCAAGTCGCCCAAGGGTTTGTCTGTTTGATCCTGGCGGGGTTGTTGGCGCTGATGATCAGTGCAACGGCCGGCAGTATTTTCAGGCGTACCGCCGCGGCCACCACGGCTGCCTATATCTGTGTGCTCACACTTTTTGGTGGTTCGCTGCTGGTATGGCTGGCTCGCGATGCACCGTTTGGATTTAAAACGGTTGAAAACGTATTGATCCTAAACCCCATGGCTGCCGCATTGAGTGTTTTTCGCATTCCCGGGTTCGCTGCTTACCATCTGCTACCGTACTCCTGGTACGTGTCCGCGGCATTAATCGTTGCCATGTATTTTGCCATGCGTCTGCAAGTCCAACGTTTGACAAGGCCCGAATGAAAGTTACTGTATCCCGAGTGATGGCGTGGCTGACTTGGGCAACCATCTGGATGTGCTTGGCGCTGCCGTGCCGTGCCGCGGACGATCAATCCTCAAACGATCCGATCGTTTCCCCTCGCTATCTTGAACAACCGAAGATTGAATTAAAAAAGCCTCAAATCCGCTGGTCGCCAGACTTACAAAACAGTTGGATGCAATCTCTGTTACTAGATGAAATCGACCTTAAACGTGAAGCCTCCGACGCGTTAACGCTAGCCCAATCGCTGGGCATGCAGGCATTGCCTGAATTCCGTGACGTGCTGTGGCAAATCATCGACGATGACAACACTCCAGTCAGTTGTCGCGTGTCGGCCGCTCAAGCCTACATCGCAATGGGGAAACCTCCAGCGAACGACGAACTATCAGCGGCCGTTGTCCGCTGGCCAACTGCGTTGGCAATCGTGCTGGAGCCCGCGTTGGCAGCGTGGGATAGCCACTTGATGCGAGACATTTGGCTGCAACGCGTGCAATCCGACCAAGCAGATCCGGCATTGCTACGAGTGGCGGTGGAAGCGTTGGGCACGGTTCGTGACCCCGCGTCCGAAACGGCGCTGACAGCACTGCTACAGTCTTCCCATCAGCCCTTCAGTTTAAGAATGGTCGCGGCACGATCCTTATCGAGGTTGCCCGGACCCCACCGAGTCGATCTGGCTCGAGCGATGCTAGACGCCCCCTTGTCCGCTCCGATGCAATGGCTGTTGGGAGTGCAGTTGCTGGGCGAAGAACAGTCCGACGAAGCGATTCAATTGCTGGAACGCTTTGCGGATCTGGATGCTCCAGCGGTCGCGGGCGAAGCTTTACGCCAATTACTGCAAGTGGCCCCGCAGAAAGTGATCGCCAGAGCAAAGCAGAACATCGACGATCGCGACGCGAATATTCGGGCGGTGACGGTCGACGCGTTGATAACGACAGGCACACTCGCAAACATTGAATTACTAGCTCGAGCGTTACAAGACCCTGTGTTAACGACTCGCCGCACCGCCCGCGATGGGCTGCTTCAGTTCGCCAGCGAAGAAGCCCTGACGCCAGAAGTTGTACAAAAAGCCACAACCGTGCTAGACAGCAACGATTGGCGCGGTATCGAGCAGGCTCTGATCCTGCTAACAAAATTACAACAACGCGATGCACGGCAGCGACTGTTTCAGCTGCTTGAGCACGATCGCGGTGAAGTCATGGAGACGGCCGCGTGGAGCATTAAGGAGTTAGCACAGCCAGACTGGAGTGAACAAAGTTTGGCAGCGTTGCGGAAACATTTGCAAAACCTTACCGACGCCCCCACGGCAGCCAAATTGGATGCGTTGATACACTTGGTGGAAACCATGGGGGTGCTGCGAATGCCGGAATCCTTAGAGTTGCTGCGGACATTTGTTCCCAAAAATTCGCCGTTTTCGCCTTCGGTTCGCGGTGCAGCGGTGTGGGCAATTGGTGAAATTTTGCAGGGTCAGCCCAATGCGGATGTAGTATCCGAATTGCAGTCACGCCTGAACGACAACAGCCCCACCCTGCCAGAGAGCGAAATCGTTCGCGGCATGGCGGCCGTCTCTTTGGGGAAAATGCAGTCCAAGGCCTCGTTGCAGCATCTAATCAGATGGAGGGACTCGGAGCAGCTAAATTCGTTTATCGGCCGACGCTCGGCCTGGGCGATTTTCAAGATAACCGGCGACCCGATCGGCAAAGCCCGCACGCCCACCACCAACCTCCGAGGCTGGTCTGTGCAACCACTCAAGTGAAAAAGGGGTCAGGAGCCTTTTCTTGATCTACAAGGCGATTCCCAGATCAATTCCGATGAGAATCAGTCGGTTTCAGGTTGCGAGTCACCTGCACCTGATAGTCGATTTTTGAATCACCATTGCCGAGATAGCAACCTTCGGTTGGGGAAGCCCACTCAGGCTCGGGGCCGGCGGCGACCGGGATGTGGGCGTCGGCGACAGCGATGCCGAGGGTTGGGTCGTAGCCACGCCAGCCGCCTCCTGGCAAATAGACTTCGGCCCAGGCGTGTAGTTCGGAGCCGTGAGTTCGCCCTGGTTCATAGACGTACCCGCTTACAAACCGCGCTGCCAAGCCTTGACTGCGACATGCGTCCATAAAGAGGGCTGCTAGGTCACGACAGGCACCTCGTTTTTCAGCAAATGTCTTGGTCGGCGAAAACGCCGCTCCCTCGTAGCGAGTCTCCGATGAGTAGTCACGACGAATAACTTCGCAGAGCTTCAAGAGGAACGGTTGTGTTTGCCAAGCAACGCTTCCGGAAATCTCGCCAGCCCAATGTCCGATCGTAATATCCATCACTTGCCGATGGAGGTTGGGCGCGAGAGCCTGCCCGATGCGAAGATCATAAAACGCGGGCAAATTCGTTACTCTTGAATCGAGCGAAACAAAATCAAATGGATTGGTTCGTGTCGCCTCGACCTCCGATTTCGTCTGGATCGTCAGCTCGCGATGAAGGCCCTCGAATGCGACCTGTAACGCCGTGTTGCCGAACACATCCAGAATCGATGTCGATGAACAAGGAGCAGGGTCAAGTTGACAATTCCAGTCTCGGACTCTTTGGACACCATCGCTTCGCGGCTGCAACCGGATGGTGAGTGGCTGAATCGATACCGGCTCGTCATATTGAAAACGAATTCGATGGGAGACTTCATAGATCATTGAATCGGTCCATCAAGATAAGTTTCATCTTCCAGAATCGAACGCTGGTGTTTCAAAATAGCATCAATGAGCTGCTTAGACTATCGTCTGGCCGAATTGAACGCGATAGCCTTGGGCGATAGACAACCGCTCGAAGAAAAGGGGGCATGAGCAACGGGCAGCGGCGAGCCTCCGATTGTTTCCCAACAAGACGGCAACACGTATACTGACTACTTCAAGAACTGACAGGGCGAACAATGGATTTCATCGGTGATCGAAAGACCGAAGAGCCTTGCTGTGTGACTGCGACATTGGGTTGAACACAAGACATCCGGTCGTTGCAGGCGAAACGGTGAACTTGAATCTCAGCGAGGATGAACGGTCATGGTTGGGTGTCTGCCCGAACGCAACGCTGAGATGAGGGATCGTCCGCAGCTCAACCGATATTCACCAGCGATGCGTAGTTTCTTTCCATCCGATAAAAAGAGGATGGCCCGTGGGAGAAATCCTAACGAAAAGGATATGCGGAAGTGAAAAGCATACTGGACGATCCGGCGATCAGCGGTCGCTACTTGTTTCCACAAGATCGCACGCTTGACGATCCTTTCTTGGTCAAAACCGATGGTGCAGAATTGGCGTGCTATCGCAGAATCGTCGATCCTGATGCGTTTACGTTGATTCACTTCCACGGAAACGGGGAAGCGGTTGCGGACTACGTGCCGTTCATGGCAGATACATTCGCTGAACTGAGACTAAACTCCCTGTTCGTCGAGTATCGAGATTATGGCGGTTCGACCGGAGAAGCAAAGCTAGTTGAAATGCTCGGCGATGGCGAAGCAGCAATGATCGCCGCTGAGATTGTCCCGCAAAATGCGATTCTGCTCGGGCGTTCAATCGGATCACTCTATGCCATTGAGTTAGCCAAGCGTCAGCCAAACATTGCCGGTTTGATCATCGAGAGCGGAATTGCCGATCCCTCGGAACGATTTCTGACTTATGCAAACCTAAAGTCGGCAGGATTCGATAAGACGGATGTTCAGGCAGAGGTCAAGCGATACTTCAATCACAAGAAAAAGCTGGCGGGTTACACTAAACCTTTGCTGACTCTTCACACCGAGAATGACGGATTGATCGATATCGCTCACGCCGAACGAAATCACAAATGGGCAGGTTCACGGCAGAAGCAACTTATTCGATTTCCCCGGGGCAATCACAACACGATTTTTGAAGCCAACGAAAAAGACTACTTAAGTGCTGTTGGCAGTTTTTTGAAGAGCTTGCACAGTTGACCGACAAAGAGCCCGAGGAACGGATGCTCAGCGTTGCCCTGAAGTATGAGACGCTATTCGAAGTCAGGCAGGCACACGATTCATCCTTAACGAGGAGCACGACTTTTAATGACCAAGATTCAAAGAATCCTGCAGACCGCTTTCATTTGCTTCGCCGTCACCGCGAATGCTGGCGATGGTGACCAACGGATTGTCGCGCACCGTGGACTCCTGCATCACGCTCCTGAGAATACGCTGACAAATTTCCGAGCGTGCCTCGAACTTCGGCTGGGTTTCGAGTTTGACATAGAGAAGACGAAGGACAACCAGTTGGTCTGCATTCACGATGACACCGTTGATCGAACGACCAGCGGCACTGGCAAGGTCGCTGACTTAACACTTGCAGAAATCCGCAGCCTTGATGCCGGAAGTTGGTTTGACGCCAAGTTCGCCGGGGAAAAAGTCCCGACCATTGACGAAGTCCTAAGCCTAGTTGCTGAGTACCAACATCACGATGTCCTGATCGCAGTTGACCTAAAAGCAGAAGGCATCGAACAGAACATAATACGGATGGCAGAGAAGCATAAGGTACTTCACCGATTGCTGTTCATCGGCAAAACGATTTCTGAACCGCGGGTCCGAGAGAAACTCAAAATGGCATCCGTGAAAGCGGAAACCGCAGTCGTCGCAAACAACATCGACGAATTTCCAAAAGCTTTGGCTGCAATGAATACCGATTGGATTTACTTCCGATACCTCCCTCCGAAAAAACAATTGGAAGCCGTTCGCAGTGAAGGAAAGCGATCATTCATCGCAGGAGTAACAGTAAGCGGGAACGTTCCTGACAACTGGAAACAAGCAGTCGATGTCGGAATCAACGGCATCCTGACCGACTATCCGCTTGAGCTAGCCGCAACGCTGAGAAAAGATCAATAAGCGTACGGCAGACCAGCAACCATTAAACGAACCTGTTTTTTGTCGGTCGCTAGACTTCAGCGAGCGACCACGGTGCAAGCGATCATACCGCTCCTCTTAAAGCGAGCGGCATCCATCGAACAATAGGCACCAGTCCGGCGACTAGAGATCTGGATCAGCGTACCGGTGGAATGCGACGCGGGGCTTGGTTCGTTTTCTGAGTGGCAAGAAAATAGGAGCAAAAGATGATGGACGAGATTAAATCCGTCCGTCAACAACGAAGACTACACGGACCTGGCTCAGCTGCATTTTCATGCTCTACTTTTTTGCCACCACTTCAAGCCCCAACATGGACGATTCCGTCCCGCAGAGAGAAAAAGGGCAGAAGCCTATTTCTTGATTTGGATAATTTTTTTCGGTCGCCCCCGATTCCGAAGCGTGGATTCTAAATTGAGGCTACGAGCGGTCGATTCGACCCAACCTGACTCCCCAAACGGTTGGCCTCGCTCAATACATCGCAAGAGTTGCTTCCGTTCCTTCTCTCCGATGGCTTGATTGACACGTTGAATCCAGTTTGGCAGTCGCGGAACCGGCCATTTCGCCAACGAAATCGGACTCCGGCCGGTGGCCCAATTCCACAGACTTCCCCATCTCCATGCTTCGGCCGTCTCACACAATCCCGCTGCATATGCATTTCGCTCAACATAACGACAGACCACGAAAAAATGTTCATCGTCCTGAATGGGGAAACTTTTGAATCGACCTTGGTACACATGCCCTGTGCCGGTTGTCTGAAAATGTGCGTGGTGCCGCGCAGAGTGCGTCATGGTAACCCAGTGCAGGAACCGGCCCATTGCACCGTCTTCTTGTGGGACAAGAACCATGTGCCAATGATTGGGCATCCAACAATAACTCAGCATGTCAACCGGATGATTCGCAAGCCCTTCAGCAATGACTCTCTCGAACGCTTCGTAATCTTCGGCTTTGTGAAAAACCGTTTGTCGCTTGTTGCCGCGATTCAAAGCATGATAAATCTGTCCAGCAACATCAGAGCGGAGCGGGCGTGGCACAGCAATATCCTTAAGCGAGTGATGACACCAACTTACCCTTAGCAGCTTGCCCAATCAACTAAAACGGCTCCTGCCACCCTCCCCGTAATCGCCATAGATTCCGCTAAGGCGAAGCTATATCCTGCGATGCATTTCCTCCCCCAAAAATACGACATTCCTTTGCGAGTCTTATCCGCCGCCAACAACAATGCCCTAAAAAATGGCTGAACGCTTGCGTCGCAGTAGACGTGAACTGGGGCTGCAGGGGCCCGACCTGAATGGCACTTAATCCGCATAAATCCGACGCCGGCTTATGGCAGTTTTTCGATATATTTTCTCGCTCACAACAAAGACACATCACATCGATGCGAGCATTACCGCACCACTATCGCCGCACTAAGAAGCGACCACTTCCCATAATTTATTCGGTGCCAATTGAACGCATGTTTTCGATTAGATCGCCCCATCGCGAGGCGTTTGTTTGGTTGTTGACACGCATTAGTCGCTTATTAGACTGCGACAGTTGCACCAACTCCGGGAACTGGCAAACAGCCGGGCGTTGATCTGGCTCGCTGCCGCCACAACGTTGGCGTTAACGATGCTTTCGCGAACGGAGCGATGCGAGTCATTACCGACAGCATTGAACGGCAATTCCAGCACGGCCGAAGGAGAAGAAAAAGAACGGTGACACGCCGTTTCAGCTTCGTGATTCGGACAGTGACGTTCGCAAAAAAATTGTTTTAGTTAAATCAAGTTGACAGGCTTTCTTTCGAGGAATGATGTATGACGTCGATAATTCGGTTTGTCTGTGTGATGCTGTTGATGACTGCGGTCATCGGCTGCGGCGATGGACGAGAAGCACCCATTGCAGTTACCCCCCCACCTTTGGACGCGAAGGTTACGTTGGAAAAGATTGCCACCACGGGAGGACTACCTGCCGCCAAGAAACAGCTACATGAAGAACTGATGGGACTTAGCGAGAGCGCCCCGGAGAAGTCGCAAGAGCTCCTGACGGACTACGAGCAACTGACCTCCCTATCCGATGCGGCAGCCATTAAGGCGAAAGCACGTGAAATGGCTGACAAACTATAGTCCGCTCACACACGACTTATCCTTGTCTCTCGCCGCTTTTAAATGAGCGTAACAACGAGACGAATTGCCAAATGCCTTCAAAGCAGCAATGGCTTAGGAAAAGACAAGGATACGATAGTTCGGTTACGACACATCTTGGTGAGCCGAATTTGGCAACAAGCGATCGCTTGTTACTTTGACATGGACGACGCTGAAACTACAGTATTTATATTGACAGCCGAAGCGAAACGCCCTCGGGCGCCCACCTCACTCCCCACCTCACCTCCCCCCCCCTTCGATCGACCTGACACGGTCGATACCAGCTTAGAGTTAACGCAGTCGAAAACTGCATGATTAGCCCGAACGGATGTCATCGTCGACTTTCGCTTTCAGGTTAACCAATGGTTTTCGACGAATTCCATCACGTGGATCGTTATCTCGCTGACTCTACCGATTCAGCAATAAGCTGCTATGGTCGATCCCTCTATTTTCTGGTTTTATAAAATGAAAAAGCATTCCCTCAAGCGAGGTTTTACCCTCGTCGAACTTCTTGTTGTTATCGCGATCATCGGCGTGTTGGTCGGGTTGCTGTTGCCAGCAGTCCAAGCGGCTCGCGAAGCAGCCCGCCGCATGCAGTGCAGCAACAATTTGAAGCAACTTGGATTGGCCCTGCACAACTACCACGACACACACCTTACCTTTCCTGGCTACACCCAAGTGCCGGGCGTGGGAGGTGGCATCGGGATGTACAGCTACCCAGCGCAACTCAAATTCTTGCCTTTCATCGAACAATCTCCACTCTACGACCAGATCAGAACAAACTCTCGCGAGTTTTATCTCAACGCGGGCGCAGACTCTACGACCCAAGGCGTTCAGGTGCCGGGTTTTGTCTGCCCCTCGGACATGCCTTACCCGATTGTCGGTCGCTTGGGATACAATAACTATGTAGTCTCAGCGGGCTCCAACCTCGGGTGGGATCTCACACCATTGACACGACACAACGGCGTGTTCCAACCGCAAATGGGAACCAACATGTCGGCCATTACCGACGGCACGTCCAATACGATCATGGTTGCTGAGCAGCTGACCGGCGACAACGACGACTCATCGTATCGCCGCGAGACGGACAACGTACGCGGGCTCTCTTGGAGCGGCAACGAATCGACTCAGCAGGGACCGATTACGCAAGCTCAACTCGAAGCTGCCGGAGCCGCATGTGACGCCAACCCTAGCAGTCACAGCAGCGTGTCAGGCTCTCGCTATAGCCGCGGAATCTTCACCTACACCGTGTTCAATACCGTCGCGACACCGAACTGGAGATATCCCGGTTGTTACAAAAGCACTAGCACGGGCGCCCACGGCAGTAGCGCTGGCATTTATCCAGCACGCAGTCGTCACAACGGTGGAGTTAACCACACTCTGGCCGATGGATCCGTACGAATGATTACCGACACCACCGACCTGCAAGTCTACCACGCTATGGGAAGCAGGAACGGCAACGAAACCATCCCGTCCCCGTAATCTGAATGGTGACGTTTGCAGATATTGGATCAGGTCCATTTAAGTCAAGAAAACTCTTGGGCCCAACCTGAAACACGACCTTGGCGGTGCGGTCCGTCGCTAGACGACGAAAGATCGGAAAGCAGGCAACCGCCGCCAGTCGTTTCTCGAAGCATGACATCAGTTGCTTTGAGTCTAGATTGCAACCCCGCTGGGACGGCTAAAAACTGTCCCAGCATTTGCAAATCAGCAAAAAAGGCTCCTGACCCCTTTTCCACTGTTTTTGATTAAATTGACAGGCGGATTGGAGCTGGAATGAGGTTTGGGGGCTGGACTTCCGCTGGCAACGACAAGTATTGGCGGCGGGGATGTTCGTCCGGTTCACAATTCGTGCCTGGCGCCGCAAGATGCTCGGTCAAGATCTTCAGCAGCGTGTACTGCGCTGTGCTGGAACGCAGGATTGAGGTATGCGTTGCATCGACGACCGTGGTCGTTTCCGCTTCTTCGCGATAAGCGCTGTCGACTGGCACAACGACATCGGACTGACCGGCGCGGGGCAAGCGACAATGTTCACCGATGATTGAATTGACGATGACATCGGGTGAGGAAGGAGTCGCTGCAAGCGCCTGCAGCAATGAACTGCTCGGACGCAACAACTGCACACTGGACTGCACTGTCCCAGAAAACGAGTCCGAGAATACGCCGGGGTTGGCCGCTACGACTTCTTCGTAGTCGCGTCCATCGCTCGCCTTTCCGCGGGCTAAGAGTGATGCCAAGCGGCCGATACCTCGAGACGCCCAGGGGGAGCCTTTATGCGGTGTCGCGATGTAAACAACACGTCCGATATGCGGACTGGCATTGAAAAAGAAAGATTTCTGAAGGTCGGCAATGTCTTGTGGCGTCCCCTGCAACTGATCCAGCGGCTTACTGGAAACGGCACGCCACAATCGATCGCCACTGTTGGTAACCTGCAGCTTGGACAACAAGCCCCCCAGGCTGTGACCGACGATCACGGCGCGCTGCGATGGATGATCTGTGGCGGGCAACTCGCATTCCACAGCCCCAGCACTTTGACATGCAAACGCCTCAGCAAGCTTCTGGCGAAGGGCGGCCGCCGACTTTAAGAAGTCGTCACCGGTGGGGTATCTAAAAACCCAAATTTGGTAGCGCGTCCGTAACAACGGATCGGCGCGAACCGCATCCGCCATTTCAAGAAACGTCGCTGGATCCGAGACCAGGCCGTGGACCAAAATCAGCGGAATTTTGTCGGTTTGGTAGGGCTCAAGAAAACGCAGCTCTGGACGATCGACGCCATTGTCACCGCGGATGAATGCTGCGATGGGATTGTACTGACTGGCTTGCCGAGCATAGAGCAGCGGCATCGCAGGACTCTGCGCGATCTGGACGTCGCCGCCCATCGGATTGACCGTAAGCGGATTGACGAGCGTCACGGTGGCAACATCGACGTTGCCTGAACAGACTTCGTCGCAAGCAATCGTTTCCTCAAATAGCGAAATCGGCAAATGGATCAACGCCGTGGCTGCAAACGGAGTTTGCGACAGCAAGAACTTATCGCAACTGGCCGAATGTTGCCCATCCGAAGAGCTGCAATCACACCGCTGATTCTGCATCAGCCCAGGTGATTTGCTCTGAGTTAGAACGACCAACGGGATCCCTCGCCCACGAACGTTCCCCATTTCACCCGTGGGAGGTTCGAACACAAGCAAACGATCAAAGTCGTTGGATTTCCAAGCGAACCCTTGATGGGCGACCGGAATGCGACAGGTTCCTGAAATACCATTTACCAGCAAATGCGATGTTGGATCGAGCCGGCCATAGGCCTTCCCACATGATAAAATTCGAATCCATGCACTCTGGCGAACGCGTGACGTTCGGCATGAGCGCGAAGGGGGCACGTCGCTGTTTTGTCGTCGTGCGTCGTCCATCCAAGCGATCGATCGCGCCCAGTAGTCGACAGCCCGCGGGTCGTGATTGGCGTGCAGGCGTTCCCCTACTGCAAATGCTTGCTCACCCAAAGAGACCGAAGAGGATTGAGTCGGTCGAATCGAAGCTTGCAATCGAGCAAGTTCAAAATCGTCAATTGGGTCCTGGCACTGTTCGCTTGTCTTTGCAAGCCAATCGTACCAGCAAGCCGCCCCTAGAGGAGCCACAATCCCAGGTGCCTTGAGCTGATCGGACCGACCACAGCAACATCCGCCCGAGGCCGCGATCAGCAGCATCGAGAAGCAGAAAATTACAATGAAACGGTGCGTATGCACAACGGACCCCGCATGGTGACAATCGTTAAACCGATCTTCCATGAACGCCGTTATGACCAGGGCCGCTGTTGCGATAAAAGACAGAGCCGAATCCAATCCCGGAACCGAACCCTTCACACCTAAAGGTCACACCAGAGTCCTCATCGACCTGAACCGGAGCAAAATAGAAGGATCTTTAAGATGGAACGTCTGTAGGGTTTATAACGCTTTGGTCGACCCGACGGATCCCTTGAGAAGAACGGCTTGCCCGTCCGTCCATGAACCGCGACATGGCATTCTCATGCGACACAACCCGTTCTTCCCGAACGACTGTCACCGAAAGTGGGAGCAATATTTCAGAGAGTAGTTGTTCAAACAGATGGCATCACCAATGTTCATTTACAGCGACGCTCCATTTCGGCACAAAGAGTACAGGGCGTGGCAAATTCGACGTCCCGGACGTGATCGCAAACACGTGGTCACGAGGAGTACAGCAGCGATGGAAATCGATAAATTTGACATCATGGCTTTCGCCGTCCTGGGAACATTTGTAGTCATCGGGCTTGTTGCGATCGTGACGATCGGCGCCCTTCCAGGAAAGATCGCAGCGAAACGAGGGCATCCTCAAGCCAGCGCAATCAATGCGGCCTCCTGGATGAGCCTGGCGACTCTCGGAGCACTATGGCCACTCGCTTTTGTATGGGCTTTTCTGCATCAACAGGGAAGTGAACGTTCCGTTAAGGAAGAAGCACCTGAATGATCGCCTTCATAACTTTGATTTACACGGCCTTCGTTGTTGTCGTGTTCATCGTCTTTAAAGTAAAGCCGCGTCCGTACCCTGTTGCGCTCACTGTCGCTGCCGGAGTGCTGATGATCGGAGCCGTCGTGGTCCTGTGGGTACCGTCCGCCCCGATTTCATCGCAAGCCATTGTTTCGCGTTATGTGGTGCAGTTGGTGCCTTGGGTCAAAGGACAAGTCACCAGTATCCCCGCACAGCCTAACGTCCCACTCAAAAAGGGGGACGTGCTGTACAACATCGATTCGACGCCATACCAGCTCTCGCTGGACCTTGCCAGTTCTCAGCTAAAAGCGGGTGAAAGCAACGTGCTGCAACTGGAAGCTGCGGTGAAGGTTGCACAAGCAGGCATCGAAAAAGCGAATGCGGACATAGCTCAAGCCAAAGCCAGCTTGGATGTCGCCATGAGCATTGACAAACTGAATCCAGCTGCAATCGCCAAACTAAAACTGGAAGAAGCACGCAACCAGTATTCAGCGTCCAAGGCAGGACTAGCATCTGCAGAGGCAGGACTGACTCAGGCTCAAATCGCAGTCACCGCTGCCAATGACAGCGTCAATGGACTGCGATCTCAAGTCGAAATCGCTGAGTTCAATTTGCAGCAGTGCACCGTCAAAGCCCCCGCCGACGGTTTCATCACCAACTGGCAAATTCGACCTGGCACTTTCGTCACGTCGATCCCCTTGGCTGCGGCGGGAACGTTCATCGATACTTCCCAAACAGGCATCGTTGCTTCTTACCCAGCAAATCAATTGATGTACGTCAAACCAGGACAGCAAGTTGAAATGGTTTTCAAAAGCCGCCCTGGATACCTGTTCCGGGGAACGGTTGACACGATCATCGATGCAACGGGCGAAGGTCAATTTGAAACAGGCGGAAAACTTCCGTCGGCCGCTTCGATTGGATCGGCCGGATTTCTAGCGGTCCGCTTCAAAATGGAAAACCCAACCGACGCGGACTCGTTGCCGATGGGGACTCCAGGGGCGGTCGCGATCTATACCGATCACGGACAACCTTTCGCAATGATCAGCAAAGTGACCATCCGACTGAAGAAATGGCTCTACTTTTTGCCAATTCCGTAAGCAGCGGTTTCCTCAACCGTCGCATGCGAATGACCAATAGACGGAACCGCATCACAGTCCGCACCATGGCAAGCGGGGCTCCCACAGTCGGCCCACGATTTCCACGCTAACCGTCGTAGTATTGAGTGCTCCGCGACGGTGGGGCAACAGCCAGTAAGCGGACGAGCCAAGCAAGGCAACGGCTTGCGACAATAGACTGGAGCACACACCAGGATGGGCGGCTTGAACGTCTTTGGTGTGGGCAGCGTTACCGGCGCTGCCAAGCCTGCTGGCGCCGCCAAAACCGTTGGCGCTGCCAGCTTTACCGGCGGAGCCACGTCACCGCCAGCATCTTCAGCCGTCGCTGGGGCTACGGCAAACGCCATAAGCAACACGGCCAGCCGACCTGCAAGAGTTGTTCCCTGATTGCGTTGATGCATGGCTAGTTTCCTTCAATCGTTTCGATGGGTTGCGGAACGGGATCGGAGATAAGTCCGTCGCCGATCAACGTTTGATCGGCCTCCCCGCCTTGCACATTAGCTGCAAACGGTTGCGACGTTGGCTGCAGCCGAATCTGCCAGCCGCCTCCAAGCGATCGATAAATCTGGATCAAATTCAGCGCGATCGCCCCACGACTGGTCGCCAAACTATCTTGTTGGGCGGTCAATTGAGACTGGACAACGAAGACACGATTGAAGTCGGTCGCCCCCGCATTGGCCTGAACAAGTAATAGATCATTCAGCTCGGAAATATCGGCGACGGCAAGCTGCAATTTGTCTGTTTGATCTTGTGATTTGAGAAAACCAACGATGGCGTCCTCTGCCTCACGCTGTGCCTTCAGCACGGTCTCCTGATAAGAAAACACCGTCTCCTGAAACTTTGCATCTTGCAGCAGGACCGAATTCCTGATGCGACCGTAATTCAGAATGTTCCAGGAGAATCCGGTCCCAACCGATCCAGCTAGACTGCCCGGTGAGAAGACGCCATCCAGTGTGTCTGCCTGCCAGTTCAATACTCCATTGATACCAAATGCGGGGTAGAGCTCAGCCTCAGCGACTCCGATCTGTGCCGACTGAGCGGCCACCAATCGTTCCGCTTGTCGGATATCCGGACGGCGTCTAAGCAGTTCTGCTGGCATTCCCACAGCGACCTGCTTGGGCGCTGTCGGAATAGGACCGGTCCCCAGCTGTGCAACCAGGTCCTGTGGAGGCAAGCCCAACAGGATGCACAAAGCATTGTTCGATTGACGCAGCGACGCCTCCAGTGCAGGAATTAGCGATTCGGTCTGCTGAACGTTGTTCCGCAATTGCAGCACATCCGACTGATCCGCCGCTCCGGATTGGAACTGGGCATCCGCAATCCTCAGCGACTCTTTTTGCAACGCCACGTTTTCGTTGACCAGTCGCAGCTCTTCCTGTAGCGTTCGAATCTGAACGTACGACGACGCAACATCGGCTAACAATAGGACCAGCACATTGTCGTAACCTTCTACGCTGGCATCCAAAGCGGAGTCGGCCGATTCCAACGACCGCCGATAACGTCCCCAGAAATCGATTTCCCACGACAAATTAGCGCCCGTATCCCACTGGTCAAAGTGTTTAATGGGTGCCGAGTTCGCAATATTTCGACTGACCTGAACCCGATCGTATCCACCAAACATTTGTTGCACCTGCGGGAACAGATTACCGGCGGCAATCCCTCGCACCGCTTGTGCTTGTGTGATTCGAGTCCCAACGGTGCGTAGCGTCAAATTCGACTCAGACGCGGTTTCGATCAGATCATCCAGCACCGGATCATTGAAGACGTGCCACCACATGTCACTGTCATCGGAGACCTGCAGGACTCGATCATCGACGGCATAATCGATCCAATCGGATTCAACAAGCGCGACCGGCCGGTTGTAGTTCGGGCCAACCTTAAACCCATTTTGCTTCCATTGCCGCAACGAGGTCGTGCATCCAGACAAGACAACGATACCGGCCATACAGAATGTAAGTACGTTCGTTGCAACCTTGCTAGCAGGCCGCACAATCACGTCAGGGATCAAATTTAGGCTGTATCGTTTGAACTGCATTGGTTCTTCCAAATCGCACGGTCGGCATCACCAGCTTCATCGGAAGGACGTCTCTATCTGCTACAGCAGTTCCCATCGGCGCGGCATTATCGTTCCAGCCCGCACGACACGCACAATCAGCAGCTTTTCTGCGGCAGATTCATTAAAGAGAACCTACTTTGTCGCCTTTCGCTCCGCAAACGAACTTCCTTTTGGAGTTACTTTCGCAGAGTGAAAGCCAACAATTTGCCTCCGCTTCCGACTGAAACGACAGCCCGGGGCGGGCAGGACACAAAGATCACCCAATGCCCACACGTCGAAAGCCACCTGCAAGAAGCCCAACGCACAGGGAACGCTTCTTTCCCGACAAACTATCGAGAAAGACCAGCTCCCCTGCGCTTTGACTTCAGCCTACGTAAACCACTAGTGGGCAAACGCTTCCTTCAGTTTTTCTTCTTGGTCTTCCGAAAGGTTCGTCGAGATAACTTCGAAATCAGGAGCGGACTTAAAGGCTTCCACAACGCGATCGGTCGTTACCTGACCAACCAGTAAAAACAACGCGGACGAACCTTCGGTGACCTTGCCACGCACGTTCTCGATAAAGTCCTTGCCAACACCATAGTCAGCAAACTTCGCACTGAGTGCGCCCATGGCTGCCCCCCAAGCCGCCCCCAAGAAAGGAGCAAAGAAGATACAGCCGATCAGCATGCCCCAAAACGCGCCGTACCAGGCGCCGCCGCATGCATCCAGCCCGTGAACGGTCTTCGGTTTTTTCTTGCCCTCGGGCCATGTCACCGTTGCAACATCCTGTATTTCAAGTAGATGTTGCTTTTGCAGATCGACAGCGATGGCCAATCCTTGCTCGGCACCTTCGGGTGAATGGAATTTCAAGACAACAATTGTCGAAGCCATAATGATGTTTCCTAATTGGTTGAGAAAATGAGCGTGCACGTTGAATGTAAAGAAATTCCGACGGTTAGCAATCACCAAGATTCAGACGACTAGAAAACAAACGCGTAAGGACCGACGGAAACTGCAGGCTGCCGCGCTGCCCGGAATACGGAACCGGTTATCGTTTGTTTTTAGGAGGCAAGAAAAATGGGGCAAGAAGATGGGGGCAAGAAAATTTAGGAATGAAATGAAAAACCATTCCATGGATGACCGTGCAGCGACGGACTACATCCGCTTCGATTTTTCTGCCCTCTTTTTCCTGCCAACCTCTCAGCCTGGAAGCTTCTAAAGAGACTTGTCGTATCTAGTGCTGTGAGAGGAAAAGCTCAAAAGCGTTTGCTACTTCGCGTGCAAGCTAACAAGGTATTGGCCGCCGGTGCTCGCGACGTCAGAGTGCACGTTCAAGCCGGGAGAGAGACGAGAGAGCCGATCGATCAGCCAAGCACCGACGACGACAGCGTCTTCATGCGTAGGGCAACGGGCCATGATTTCACGGCCCCCTTTTCGTTCAAGCCGCTCGGCAGCTGCGATGATCGGTGCGGGGTCAGCGACAATCAGGTGATCGGGCCAAGGGACCACCGCATCCTTGGCCCCTTTACCCGTGTTGCAGCTCTTGTGTGCCAAGCGTTCGGACGGCACGTTTCCCTTGTCCTGTTTCTTTTTCTTCGCCCTGGCTTTGGTGATTCGCGAATCCAAACTGGCTCCACGAGGGTCGTTGGGAGACATCTCGGGGTCGACCGGCTCGTCGCACAACCAACACCGCCATCCGTCGGCTTCGCCCACGTCGTTAAGTTGTCCCATCCGTTTTCGTTCCTGGATTCGTTGAGGGATGTATCGATCACCAGGCCCATTCTGGCAAGTCCACCGCAACATATCCAGGCTACGGGGGTTCGGCCATCCCGCCGCCCCCTTTGACGTCTTCGACCAGGCCCCCCCCTAAGACGGCGGCAATTCAGAGCCTCTTTACGAGATTTACGGGGTCATGCTACGCTACGCCTAGGTGGCGGTGTTACTTTAGGGACGCTGGCTCCTGATTATTCACCCATCCTTTCCTGCGGAAGCTTCCATGCTTCTGAATCGGTAGCATCTTGAAAGTCCCTAAGCGTATTCAGCCACTTATCGAAGACGGGCTTGTCGACAAGGTCCTGGGATCGCTGATGAGCGGCAAAGAAGCCCAGGTCTTT
This sequence comes from Roseimaritima multifibrata, assembly GCF_007741495.1. Lineage (NCBI taxonomy): Bacteria > Pseudomonadati > Planctomycetota > Planctomycetia > Pirellulales > Pirellulaceae > Roseimaritima > Roseimaritima multifibrata. The sequence goes on along the minus strand of NZ_CP036262.1, from coordinate 1,481,799 downwards.
CTTGTCCGCTGCGGCGAAGAGACTCGCTGTGCCAAGGTGTATAAAGATGTGGCGAAACGGAGCTTCAAGAATGCGGTGCAGTACCAGGAAGGCCGTAAAATCCGGAACAGCCGCCGGCAACGGGCAATCGAAAAGCGTTCCAAATTTGGCCGAGACCAGCAGGAAGTCGTCTGGCAACAGACCGAAGTGGACGCACTGTATAAACTTGCCGAAGCGGGTGTCCGAGTCCCCAAGGCATACGGCTTCTTCGATGGCGTGCTATTGATGGAGCTGATCACTGACGGAGAGGGGGGCGTGGCACCGCGGCTGAACGACATCACCATGTCGGCCGAGCAAGCCATAAAAGATCACGCCACCGTCATGACCTATGTACTGCGCATGCTGTGTGCCGGCTTGGTCCACGGTGATCTATCGGAGTTCAATGTCCTCCAGGATGAAACGGGCCCCGTCATTATCGATTTCCCACAGGTCGTCAGTGCCTCGGGAAACAACAATGCGAAGGACATGTTGCTGCGTGACGTTCGCAATATCACACAGTACTACGCGCAGTACGCTCCCGAATTAGCGAATTCCCATTACGCCGAAGAGATGTGGGAACTACACGAAAAGAGTGAACTGGATCCCGATCTGAAACTGACCGGCAAATTCAAATTTTCAACAAAGTCAGCCGACGTCGATTCGATCCTTCACATGATCGACATCGCCTACGAAGAAGAACTTGACCGCCGCAACCGAGAAGAAAACGGCTGAGTCAGCGATCTACAACGCAAAGTCAAATCGATTGTCGTCAGCCTCGACCTCCGCCGTAAGTTCGGTCTGAACGTTGAACTTGCTTGGTACCAACTCCCGAGTCGGACGATTGGGTTCCCCGATGTCCAGAGTTGTGATCCGAACCTGATGGTGCCCAAGCTTGGCCCCCATGCTCGCTCCAATGTACTCAAGTTCGTATTGCCCAAGTGCGTCGGTCACCCCCGAGGAAGGGCGTCCTTCATCGGGAACGAACGTTACCAACAAACTCTCGACCGGCTCGCCACCCACGGTGACAACCCCCGTAACCAATCCAAGCTCAGGACGATCACTGTTGCCAGTGCATCCCACAAAAAGCAAAACAACTGCACAAAGAACAGAAAACGTTCCTGAAATTTTCATCTTTCGAATCTCAATGTACCGCGACGTGCTGCCTCGCCCCCACCATCGATTCATGCGATGAAGGGATGTTACAACCGGGACAACACGAGCTGATTAAAACGACGCGATGCCAAGCAAACACGCCTTGAACAGAACGGGTAAAGAGCCTACTTACGGCGTGGTTTTTCCATAAAACTGGTGCAGTGCCTTGGCCAGCACTTCGCCGGTATGTAGTGTCTGCTCCAGACGCATAATGTGCCCGCCACCCTCGCAACAAAAGGCGGTAACACCAAATTGAACATACGTTCCGCTGCACCAAGCTTTGGGTGTGAGCCCCTTATCACCAAGGCTATACAATTTTTTAAATTGCCCCTTGGTATCCAACTCGCCGATGATGTCACGCAGCTCTTTCCACTCGCCAACCTTCGAGCCCATTTCGGAGCCTGGGCGAACCATCGTTTCAACGACGGGACCATCCCAGGTATGCATCGACCATGTAGTCGTGATTGGCGTTTCCGACGTCATCAACCGCTCAAGATCCCGCTGGACGGCGAATGATTCATAGGCTTGATTCTCAACCCCCGACCCTTTCGCCGAATAGGATCGGTTCATATCACGGCCCTGCAAATTCACTCGTCCCAACCCCGAAGCGGGCCCGTCGACATTCATCTGCACAACAAAATGCCAGACGTGCTGTTGACGGCATTCGGCACCTGCTTCGCTTAACAAATAGCGGATCATGCCGATCATTCGCCACTGAGCGTTGTATTCATAGCAATGCTGATTGACGAAATGATGCGCCCAACGTTTCTCTGCAGGAACGGGGCCGGCAGGATCGGTGACTGTCAGACGATAGATGGCTCGCCCTTCAACAGATTTCCCAATTTCATGCAACTCAGCATTGGGGTCCAACTGGAACTCCTTCAGCAGTGCAACGCAGCGATCGTAGGAAAGCGGAACTTCACCACCGACATAAATCTTGTCATGCGTGAATTCAGGGAAAACTAAACTGACGTATTTTTTTCCATCACGTTCGATAAGCGTTCGCGGAATGGGATTCCAATGTTCTTGATTCGCGGACCAACTGACAAATCCTCGCACCCCCTTTTCGTTTAACCCTTTCCCCGACGGTGGCACTTCCAAATCAATCTGCAATGGATTTCCCTTTGCATTGCTTTTGATGACAAACTGAACCATGTTTGTCCAAGCTGGAAATTCTGGCACCGATTTCAGGCGGATCAAGAAATGGTTACTTCCCAATTTTTCAAGGGAGGCCCCCGCGGACCCATACTCACCGTCAAAGCTAAAGTCAGAGACATTCAGTTCCGCGGCGACCACTGTAGACGACAGCTGGCAAACCCAAATAGCGGCGGCAATCAAAACGGACTGATAGTTCTTCTTAACAAACATGGGTGACGACTTTCAGTACAAAATTCATTCAAGAATGATTGGTGGCGTTGAACACGAAGTTGGACATCGAAATAAAATCGAAAACCGGCAAGCCCGTAGCCTGGCTGATATCATTTGCAAATGGCGGCAGATCGGTGCACTCAAGGACGAACGCCCGGGTTGTTCCCTGTTGCGAAGCACGACAAGCAAGTTGCACGAGGTCGGCACGAAACTGACGAATGTCAATCTCTTCTTCGGGAGCGGAAAAGATTTTGTTCCACTGCTTGTTATCCTCCAATCCGATCACCTTCAAACCACGCAGGTCGGACACACCGACGCTTTCAAAATGCCGTTTTGTCAACGAGCGACCACTCGCGGTGATAACAACAATCTCTTTGTCCACCCCCAGCATCGCACGGACGAATGGAATCTGAAGGAGAGCTGAAGTGAACACAGGCACGTCCAACGCAGCTGCAATCTCCTGCTGAAAGACCGCGTTAAACCCACAACTGGTCGTGATCGCTTTCGCGCCAGCCTGCACCAGTTCATGGGCGGCATCAATCATCGCTTGCATGACACGAAAATCGGGCGACAACACTACCGAATCGAGGTTGGCCCCCGGCACCCGTCGAAACAAGACAGGATAGCGATAGGAATCCGCATTGGTGCTATTTCCAGTCAGCGTTTCTAATTGCTGAAGCCCGCGCGGACACCCAGCCTCCTGCCAACACAACACGCCCAGCGCTGCGTCGGGGCCCCCATCTGCTTGCGGATCCTTTACCGAGTCACGATTCATCATCACATGGATCCTAGTATTCGCCAATCACGTTACCGTCTTTGCGGTTGGCTAGATTCTCGTACGTTCGACCGTCAATATTTTCGCTGACAAAACCAACCGACCCGTCCGCCTTGACGAATTGGCTACCACTTGGATGAAAACTACTAAAGTTGGCGGTGCTTGCCCAGCTTGGATTGGTCCCGGAGGTCGCATTGATCAGCGACCCAATCCGGGCGTCGAAGTATACGCCTCCCCAACGATTCGCCCCAAAGTTTCCTACCCAAACGCCTGCGTTCTTATCATCCGACTGGACCTCGCCAACAGCAAACGTATTGCTCAAACCATCGCGGATGTCTCGAAAACGAACCCTACTATTGCCCGCAAACATTCCGTTAAATTGAGAACTTTTCGCATTTGAATCGTGATACCCGCCACCGGCACTGGACGTTGAAAAACCGCTGCCGAAGACGCCCACATAGTTCGATTTCGCATGCCCTCCACGCTTGACATTGATGCTTGGGCCTGGATCGGAAGGGCACTCAAACACGGCTATTGGCGTAGTCGTTTCGACCGTTGTCACCGTTTCGGAGGTACTGCCACGATGTTCGTTTAGTGTTTTCTGGTTAACTTGCATCGAATCGAACAATGCCGACTGTTCAATCCCCGGCAAAATAAAGACGCACCATCCCCAGCCTGCAACCGCACTGGACTGGCTGCTCGAATCATCGATTAACCCTGGCGGGAGCGTTTGAAAGGTGTCGTGGTAATTGTGCAACGCCAAACCGATCTGCTTTAAGTTATTCGTGCAACTCATCCGCCGAGCCGCTTCACGAGCTGCCTGGACCGCGGGCAGCAACAAACCAACGAGGACTCCGATAATGGCGATAACCACTAGAAGTTCAACAAGCGTAAAGCCGTGAGTCCCAGAATAGCGGGAGCGGGATGTGAGTTTATCAGAGGGCATTGGCCTACCTTTAGGTCGTCGAAGACAGTGAATTGGCGCTCGGCAACATTCCACGAAAGAAACAAAGCCATGGCTTGGTAGCGGTTTGAACCGAGGTCTACCTTGATGATGCCAGCTGCCCCACGTTGACCAAGCTTAGGTCTGGATACGCTTTGCCACAATAATAAATTTGCGCAAACACAACAGCAATTTGCGCAACCCTTCAAGCCACCAAAGTTCGTTCGATACGGTTGCTTAGATAGGTTCCGGCAAGTACTCTCGTTTTTCCACCAGGCTCCTTATGACCGCAGTTCCCTAGCTAACCCATGGCAATTCCGCGAACCGAAACAACTTCATCGCGCGGTGAACGATCGGTGGCAATCCTGTTTGACCCCGAGGGTTCATGGAGCCTTGCCGCGATTGAGGGTATCGCTGAATACGCGAAGCGACATGGTGGATGGAGACTGCTGTGTGCTCCTCGTGATTCGAATGGCAAACTGCAATTGCCGCCTGGCTGGCGAGGCGATGGAATCATTTCACGGTTCCTTTCTCATCAAAGCCGACGCCAGCACCTTGCCTACAAAATCCCCATCGTCGACTTAGAAACGCTTACACCGGGAACCTACAATCCACTCATTGCGAACGTGGTAACCGATGATGAAGCGCGTGCGGACTTGATTGTCGAACACCTACTATCACTGGAGCGTGACAAGCTAGCCTGCTTCAACCCTCCTCACCCACAATATTCACAGCATCGTGTTGCGAAGGTTCAAGCCAAACTACAACAGGCGGGGCACGAGTGCGATCTATTCTGGAAGTTCCAGGACAAGGTATGGTTCAAACATGACTGGGAATCCCAGCAGAATTTAATCCGAAAGTGGCTACTGAAACTACCAGCAAACACAGGCCTATTCACGGCGGATGGACGGCAAGGACGACTGGTCACAGAGTGGTGTCACTTCCTGAACCTCCGCGTCCCTGAGGACCTTGCCGTCCTTACCGGAGATGACGATGCCCTGCTTAGTGCGATTTCAAGCCCACCATTGTCCGGAATTGTACTGGCCGCAAAACAACATGGCTTTGAGGCGGCTGCTTTACTGGACCAAATGCTGGATGGAGCAGCAGCACCTCGGCAGCCCATTCGAATCCAACCACTGCACGTTGCGGTTCGTCAATCGACGGACATCCTAAAATACGACCGTCCAGAAGTGGTTCAAGCGATTCGGTTCATTCGCGAAAATGCCAGTCGAGGAATCAATGTTTCGGACGTCCTAAACCAGATCCCCATTTCTCGACGCTCACTAGAGCAACTATTCCTGCAGACAATCGGGCATACGCTGGGCCATGAAATACGCAGGGTTCGGTTTGAGAAGGCAAAGACTCAGCTAGCGAATACTGACATGACACTCGAACGCATTGCGGCGTCTTGCGGATATTCCAGTGCTTCGCAGCTTTGCCGTAGATTTCAAAAAATGCTTGGGGAGACACCTCTTTCCTACCGCAAACGAAATTCATAATCCTTTTGACCAACAACGTTGACCAACGAAAGAAGAAATGACATGCAGATTGCTATCTTGGGTTCCGGCAATGGTGGCTGCGCCATGGCCTTTGATTTTTCTCAGCACGGACATACCGTACGACTGTTCGACTTTGATCGGTTTCCCAAAAATACTAACGCTATTAGTGAAGCGGGCGGCATCCATTCCGAAGATCAACTAAAAGGTTTTGCGCCGATAGAGTACGCCGGAGCGGATATTGCCCATGTGCTAGACGGGGCCGAAATGATCTTTGCTGTGGGACCTGCTTACAGCACTGCTCCTTTTGCAGAAGCGTGCAAACCACATCTACGCCCAGGGCAAACCGTGGTGATCTGCCCAAGTTCTTGCGGCGGCAGCTTTGAATTCGTCAAAGCCGCTGAAATCGATCTTGAAAACGATGGAATTATCGTGGCCGAGACCTCCACGTTGCCCTATGCCGTGCGGTTGACAGAACCTGGAAAAATTCGCGTCTTCCTAAAATTGAAAGCGGGCGTCTTTCTGGCGGCTCATCCTGCCAAAAACACCGATCAGGTGCTCAGCCGTGTGAAGGACGTCTACCCGTGTATTAGTCCGGCGACAAACGTCTTACAAACCAGTTTGCAAAACGGCAACCCCGTAATCCATCCAGCGGTCACCCTGTTAAACGCTGCCTTGATTGAACGCACCGGCGGCGATTTCTTCTTCTATGAAGAGGGAGTCACACCCGCAGTCGGACGATTGATGGAGGCGATCGACAAAGAACGGGTCGCAATCGGAAGCAAGTTGGGACTGCAGATTATCCCCGACCCAGAACTGGGGTGCCTACAAGGCTACATGCAGATCGCCGACTATGACAAAGGTTTCTCGACCGCTCGAGGATTTGCAGGAATCAAGGCACAAAGCGAACTTGATAACCGCTATTTCCAAGAAGATGTTGGCTATGGGTTGGTCTTCCTGAAGTCCTTGGGTGAACAATTGAATGTCGATGTTTCCAATATTTCCGCCCTGATCCAAATCGTTTCGGTTTTGATGGACCGAGACTATCTGGCAGAGGCCCCACGAACGATGGACCGCTATGGACTAGGGGAACATTCAGCGGACCAACTGACGCAAATGCTGAAGTAGGGCGCAACGTACTGCACCAATCGTGCACGGATGCGGTTTTAGAATGCACTGAATGAAAGGCAACCCGCCAGTGGGTATCGAAGTTGAGATCGGATTTTTATCGTTACTGCCTGTCGTGGTTGCGTTGGCCGTTGCGTTTGTGCTGAAAGACGCCGTCATATCCTTATTGATCGGATGCATCGTCGGCGTGGTTCTGGCAGGATACGATCCGGTTTCCGGGTTGGCGCAACTGCTGCGGCACTCGCTGGGGAACGAAGACTTTATTTGGGTGATGTTGATCGAACTTTCGGTCGGCATATTGATTGCCTTTTACATTCGCGTCGGAGCGATACAGGCATTTACCGCTTGGGCGTTGGAGAAAGTTCGATCCCCACGAGCGGCGACAGGTTTTGCCTGGATCCTGGGTGGTTGTGTCTTTTTCAGTGACTACTTCAGCCCTTTGTTCAGCGGGCCGATCACACGTCCGCTGACGGATCGGCATAAGGTGTCACGTGAAATGCTCGCTTACATCCTTGATTCGGGAAGCGCTCCGATCTGCACGTTGATTCCTGTCAGCGGCTGGGCGGTCTATATCGCAGCCCTGCTTCAAGGCTATGGCCCCATCGATACAGCCGAACAAGGAATGGCGGTATTCATACAGTCGATTCCCTACAACATCTATGGTTGGTTGACCGTGATCATGGCGGGATTGATCGCATTCCAAATTTTCCCAAATTTTGGACCGATGCGAAAAGCCGAAAAGCGAGCCCGAACGACAGGCAAAGTGCTTCGCGACGGAGCAACACCATTGACCGGAATCGAATTCGATTTGATTTCGCCCAGCGATCGTGGAACGCCCAATTTGCTTCTTTTTTTCCTGATTCCCAATCTGATGATTATCGGCATTTCGCTTGGGACATTCTGGTTTATCGGATCGACGATGATCCTGGAGGCGTTCCTCGCAGCCATCGGTTATATGGCGATTGCGATGGCCCTTGGAAAGCACTTCAGCAGCGTTAAAGAGGGGATGTCGGTTGCGATCAGCGGGATGAAAGCCGTCCTGCCCGCAGTCCTAATTTTAGCCGCAGCCTACTGCATTAATTCGATCTCAAAATCATTGGGAGCTCCTCAGTTTGTGCTCTCAAGCGTTGGTCCCTGGATGACCGCCGGCCTGCTACCACTGATGACGTTTGGTACCGCGGCATTGATCTCATTTTTCACGGGAACGTCGTGGGGAACCTACGCGATCTTAACTCCATTTGTGATGCCGCTATCGTTGGCCCTGTCGGGTGATCTTGTCTCCAGCAGTGTGCTGGTGACGATCGGTGCACTCACCGGAGGCGCATTGTTTGGCGATCATTGCTCACCGATTTCCGACACCACCTGCTTGGCATCGTTTGGCGCAGGCGCCGACCACATGGATCACGTCACCACCCAGCTGCCTTATGCCCTCCTAACCGCAACGCTGGCGGGAGCCATTTATCTAGTAGCAGGGCACTACTTCCTTGGGGCGATTTGAGAAGACCAATACATGCAGGGTGCGAAGAACGCCATGACAACTGAACGGCTGATATAAAGATCACGACTCCAGATGCACAGGATTCGCCGTTCAAGTTCGCCGTACGGATTCGCTTTGCCACGCGAAAACGCCCCCCTGTCATTTCGTCTCTGATTCCATGTTCGGATGCCCCTTGTGGCGAAATCTCAGAACGGTCGTTCAACGCCGCCAAAGAAGGGGCGAAGTCCGAAGAAGCATCAGGTACGAACGGCACCTTTACCGACGGCAGGCAGCGCGGCGTTTCTCTGCCGCGACAGAGGGGCATTAATCAGCCTGCAAGAGCTAGTGCCTTTTACGGTTCTTAATCGACAAACGAAAGAACCCGACCAATGTGGGCCACTGCATGATCCAAACAAAAAGGTTTGGTGATTTAAAAAGAGATCATACAGTCAGCCCGGTGAATTCCACTTCCCCCAGGGGCGTTCGCACGAAATCCACCAGCCCAGTGAGCCTCCGCGAACCCTCTACCGAGGCACTTTCCAGGCCGTTGTCAGATTTTAACCATTGGCGATGTTCTAACGATCGCGGGCATTGCACTACGCCGCGATTTCGCAGTGCACAAACACACACCAATGCGTCGACCTTGCTAGAGCTCAAAGCGTCAGGTGTACCGGCGCAAATGACCCCAACGAACAACGGAATGTCGCAATGAAGAAGCTATTTTTTTCAACGATTCTATCTATCGGCATGTTGTGCGGAGTTGCAGCACAGGCCGACGAAACGACTCAGCCTGTCAGTTTCAAAGAAGCGTTGAATGCTGTTGACGAACCCATTCAACTGGTCAACCACGCGGACTACGACGTCTGCGAAGGGCACTGCAGACCACATCGGAGCGGAGACTGGTCGGCGACGTTCGAACTGCCGTTGTTGTCACTGTACGCCAATCACGGTGCCGGTGGCGGTGGAGGCCGATGGTTTGACGATTTCGACACCCAAGCAGGCTTCCGACTACAAGCTGGCTATGAAGGCGCGCACGGTTTGGGACTTCGCGGCCGCTTCTTCAAATACGATACCGACGGCGGAGCTCCCAATGAGTATTTCGATGTGCGGATGTATGACATCGAGGGAACCAGCCGCCTGAAACTACACAACTGGAATTTCTTGGGTTCGGGTGGTATCCGCTGGGGATCGATCGATTTCACCGACGAAAATGCTTCCGGAGCGCGTTCATTGGATGGCGTGGGCTTCACATTGAACGGAGAAGCACGTCGTTCGATCAGCAACCGATTGGGCTTCTATGCCGGAGCTCGCTATAGCGCACTGTACGGCAAAATGAACGCACCGGCGAACTCCATCGACAACTCTGTCGTGCCCATCACCGAAATGCGTTTGGGACTGGACTACAGCCGCAATCTTGGTCGCGGTGTCAAAATGGTCGCAGCAGTCGGTTTCGAGCACCAACAATACAGCAGCTTAAGCGTAGTGCCAGGCATCGATCCCGAAGATGTCGACGTGGCCCTAGCTGGCCCTGTCTTCTCGTTGACTCTGTTGCGTTAAACGCTCCCTCGAAGGCTTTTCTCCCCAAGTGCTTCGAACGGTTAACTTCAGAACAAGAGCCCACGGTCATGGACCGTGGGCTCTTTTGCGTTTGGCAATCGAGGGATTCTTTCGCCAAGGCCTGATGAGGTGGTGCCCATCGTGACAATCATCCAGCCGGAACCACCGTCTGGCGACGGTAGCTACGGTGATGACGCAACTACGCTGGGCAGAGCGTAGCAAGACCTATTCAACGTCCACTGGGACGTCGAATGTTACGGGCTCGCCATCCGCGACGACGATGCGGTAGCGGAGGATGACTTTTGCGACTCCAGCGGGAATTGCGAGGGCTCCTTGTGCGTAGTGAGCCGGTTCCGCCTTCGTGGCCGGTTCGTAAACGGTGGCGACTTCTTTTGCCAAAACGGTTTCACCATCCGCACTTACCAAGGCATTAAAGACTTTGGCGTCGGCGACAGGTTTTCCGCCGCGGACAATCGATACGGCGGGCTCGACTTCTTCACCTGCGTGCAGATGTTGTCCGTGGTGCCCAAGCTGAATCAGCAACCCGGAATGCTTCTTTGGCTCGCCTTCCCAGACCAATGCATCATCCCCAGCGTGCGAATGTGCATGCTCGCCATCGTCATGGGCTTCCTCTTCAAAATCACCGGAGAACGGGGTTCCGTCGATGACGCCAACAATTGTTCCCGAGTACTCTTTGACGACAGAAAGTTTCTCGTGAGTGCCGACGAACCGCGACGTTTCACCTGCGGGGTCTCCTTCCTGAGGGGCCGCGGCGAGCGTGAGCTGTAGGACAGGATCACTGATACTCAGATCGATCGATTTAGTGTCGACCAGGACCGGGGACTTTTCGTCCGATCCGAGGATATAGACAGTCGCTTCTTGTTTATCGTGATCGACGGTAAATTCGACGTGGTACTCTCCGCCACCCCAATCGACCACAGTGCCGCCGTGCGGGCCTGCCATGTGCCCATCATGGGCAGCGTGTGCGGTTCCATCGGCATGAACATGGCTTCCTTCCTCAGACGCTGCAGAACCGGAGCCCGCCGGATCCGCTTTGGGTTCCTCTTGCTTTTTACAACCAGTGAATCCGATGAGCCCACAAAAAATGATCGAGCATGTGATGGCAGAGAGTTTCATTAAAAATTCCTTAAGTGTTCGGCAGACAATTTCTGACGCAGGCAAAGACAAAATAGTGACGGTACGACGGTTGGCCTATTTCATTCCAAATTCATCATCCTCCGTTTCAAGCGTGGCAAGTCGAGCGGCATCCTTGCCAGAGAATTTCCAGAAGAATCCTGGGTGAATCAGAAATTCACAGAAGGTCGATGTTGCAAGCCCGCCGAGGATTACGGTGGCGACGGGATACAAAATTTCACGCCCCGGCTCTTGCCCACCCAGCACAAGTGGTATGAGACCGATACCGGCTGTCAACGCGGTCATCAACACAGGTGCAAGCCTTTCCAGACTGCCTCGCAAAACCATTTCCTCTGTAAAGTCCTCTCCTTCTTCTTTCATTAGGTGAAAGTAGTGAGTCACCAACAAGATACCGTTGCGTACCGCGATGCCCCCAAGCGAGATGAACCCAACCAGACTTGCCACCGTCAGACTTTGCTGGGTGATCACCAGTGCCATCACGCCGCCGATAAACGCTGTGGGAAGTGCATTTAAGATTTGCAGCACAATGCGAATCGAGGGAAACAAGATCAACAGCACCACAAACATCCCGATCACCGAAACTCCGGCCAACACAACTATCATTCGCGTCGCCCGTTGCTGGCTTTCGAATTGGCCTCCATATTCAATGAAATAGCCTACCGGCATTTCAACCTGGTTACCAATACGGTTCTTAATATCATTGACGGCGCCCGCTAAATCGCGGCCTTCGGTGTTACAGCGAATCACGATCCGGCGGCGTGCGTTTTCGCGATTGATCGAATTCGGTCCGGTTCCGACCCCGACATCCGCGACTTCACGAAGTTCGATCTGTCCTCGATCTGGTTGCCCCTCACGGTCGGGCAAATCGATTCGAAGCCGATCCAGGTTTGCATAATCCGTGCGATACTCTTCCTCCAGACGGACGAGTAAATCGAACCGCCGCTGGCCTTCCAAGACTTGAGAAACGACCTCCCCCTGTAACGCCGTCTGCAAAACGTCTGCGACATACTGGCGAGTCACTCCATGCAACGCTAGATCGTCAGCGCGAAGTGCGATGTGCAGCTCAGGCGTCTCTTGAATGGGTTCCACGATCGGCGGCGTGATTCCTGGCACGTCCTGAATGGTCGCTTTAACCTGCTCGGCGACACGCTGCAGGGTATCCAGGTCGTCGCCGTGAATCTTGATCGCAATCTGAGCGTAAACGCCCGAGATCATATGGCTGATCAAGTGGGCCAATGGCTGTTCGACTTCGATGTCCACTCCAGGAGCTTCGTCACTAATTTTTTCACGAAGGGTCGCCAGAATCTGCTCCCGTTCGGTCGGCGATTCGGGATTCATACTAAGAATGTATTCGCCAAAGTTCACCGGAGAAGCATGCTCGTCCATTTCAGCGCGCCCCGTACGACGAACGAAATGCAAAATTTCCCCCGTCGGATTATCAGCGTTTTTTTGCATCGATTGAAAGACCAAATCAATCGCCCCCGAAACTTCATTGGAAGCATCCAAGGATGACCCCGGCGGCAGCGTCACGTTTACCTGAATGCTTCCTTCATCAAAAGGAGGCAAAAAGTTTCGCCCTAACATCGACATTTGCCACGCAGCCAATGCAACGGCCAACCATGTCAACACAAACAGCGTTCGCGGCATCGCCATACTTAGGCGGATCATGTGGGTCACGATCGCCTTTAACCCATGCAACAGAAAGCCGTCTCCTTCATGGTGCGTCGCACGCGAATTCGGTAGCAGGTAGTAAGAAAGGACCGGCGTGACGGTCATCGACACGACAAATGACGAAAGGATCGAAACGATATAGGCGAACCCCAGCGGCGAAAACAAGCGACCTTCCACGCCTGACAAAGCAAACAGAGGCATGAAAGAAAGGATCACAACCGCGGTTCCAAACACGATCGAAGTCCGAATCTCTTTGCTCGCTTCAAAAGTAATCAGTAGGGGTGACTTCTGCTTTTCAAGCGGCAGGCGATTGTTCTGTTTAAGCCGTCGAAAGATATTTTCCACATCGACAATTGCGTCGTCGACTAATTCGCCCATCGCCACGGCGATCCCGCCCAACGTCATCACATTGATTGACAGTTCACTACCACTTAGCCAACCGATCACACGAAAAGTCAGAGTGGTCAGGACAAGCGATAGCGGGATTGCGGTTAACGTTATAAAAGTCGTGCGAAAGTTCAGCAGGAACAAAAACAGCACGATGATGACCAGCACCGCTCCGATCGCAAGCGCTTCGGCAACATTAAAGATACCCCGGTCAATAAAGTTCCTCAGTCGAAACAGTTCCGAATTGACAACGATATCGGCGGGCAGGGATGCTTCGACTTCGTCAAACGCTGCTGCAATTGCGTCACTCAGTTCGCGTGTATCGACATGAGGCTGTTTGACGGTTGTGAAAACGATACCAGGATGCCCATCGACGCTGCCGTCACCACGCTTGATCTGCGGCCCCTCGATGACTCGAGCAACCTGTTCCAGCAAAACGGCACGTTTCGGATGGTTACCGACGGGGACTTTCTTCAGGTCTTCGATCACAACGCGTGACTCTGGCCCCAACCGTCCTAGAATACGAATCGGCCGCTCGGTTTCCCCCGTAACGGCGAAGCCGCCGCTGGTATTGATGTTACTGGATCGCAGTGCCTGTTCGACGTCCTGCACGGTGACATCGTATTCGAGCAATGCAGTGGGATCGATCAGAATCTGGTACTGCTTGCGATCTCCGCCAAGCATAAAGACCTCGGCCACTCCGGTTACTTTCAACAACCGCGGACGAATGATCCAGTCCGCGACGGTTCGCAGTTCCAGCTGCTGTTTTGCGTCGCTGTAAAAATAAGCGTCGTAAGTTTTCCCATCGATTCGGATTGCAGCGGTTCCGACGGTGGACTTTTGGAGCCGAGCGTCAGTACTGGGATCCTGTTCCCACTGAATTTCCTGTGTTGAAACTTTCTTCCAGCTTGCGAAATCATGGCGATCGCCTGGATTCCAAATGGCGAACTGCATGTTCTTTTTTCCAGCGCGGACCATTTCGGCCATCATTTCCGTATTGCCGACCTGAACCAATCGTCCACCGCCAGGCCCCCTTTGCCGGTAAATCCCCGCGACAATAATCTGCCCCATGATCGAAGAAGGAGGAGTCATCTGCGGTCGAATTCCATCCGGCAAAATACCTTCAAGTGTCGACAAGCGTTCTTGCACGGTTTGGCGAGCCGCACGAATTTCGGTGGACCAATCGAATTCGATATAGATCACATTCAACCCGGCTGTCGATTGACTGCGAACTGCCTGAACCCCATTGGCTCCCATCAGAGCAATCTCAATCGGCTGCGTCACCAGTGTTTCGACTTCCTCCGTTGCTAATCCAGGAGCTTCGGTAATGATGACAACACGAGGACGATCCAGGTCGGGGAAAACGTCAATCGACATCTGCGTCGCCAGATACGATCCGTAGACCAGCACAAACAGACTGACCACGACGACCAGCATGCGATATCGCAGCGAGAACTTAATGATTGCATCCAGCATGATTGGTTTTCCTTAGTGGGCCGCATGGGTGGTGCCATCGGCATGCACATGCACCCCGGGTTCTTGTCCGCCAGTGGACTGTGACTTTAAGACCCGATTCAGCGAAGCCGCCGAATTCTGTGCCAGGAAAGCTCCCGCAGTGATGCCGCCATCATTGGCAAGCACAACCGATCGCCGGTCCTCGTGCAGAACATGAACAGGAATCTGCTTAAACAGATCGCCGTTCTGGCGAAATACGTATGCCTCGGGCCCCTCTCGCACGACGGCCTCGGCAGGCAGCACAAACACGTTATCGAACTTTTCGACCGGGACATGAATCCGAGCACGTTGTCCTGGGCGAAAACGCCAGACAAGGAAAACACGCCCTTCGTCGCCATACGATCGGGATTGATTTGACAACGGGACGTAGAAATCAAACGTCCGACTGTTCGTATCGATCGAATTCGATAGATGTCGAATTTTGAAGGTCTGCTGCAGTTCTGGCCAACCGCCCTGGTCATCTTCGGCGAACTCAATTTCGACGGGGCGTCGTTCCTGTGCTGCCAGTTCAAGAAACGTCGCCTCTCTCTTAAAAGCGTGACCGACGATATAAAGCATTTGGTGATTGGAAAGATTCGCAAGTAATTGCCCCGCTTGCACCTGCTGCCCAAGTTCGACAGCTAATTCCTGAACCTCATATGCAATCGGCACCTCCTGCACCAATTCGCTGACCTGATGAACCTGTTGAATTTTTTCGACAGGCTGAACATCGGTGAACTTATCGAAATCACGCACCGGTGGCGCGACAACTTCGACGGTCGAGACAAACGTCCCCGCTTCGATCTGTTGGACTTGCTGGGGTGTCAGGCCACGCGTCAACAGCTCTTGCCGCGCCGCTTGTATCAATGTGTTTTGGCGACTAATTTCGCTTTGCAATTCAATCGTTTTGGCCCCCGACACGGCCCCCGTACGAACGGCTGCCGCCAAGCGATCGATTTCGGCTTGGACAATGACGGTTTCCTGCCGTGCTTTGAACAACTGAGTCTGAGTGGCTTGCAGATATTCGCTGAACAAACGGATCGAAAACAGTGGTTCCCCCGGTCGCATCGTATCGCCGGGAAAGGCATGAATCGCCGTGACGACTCCGACCGCTGGCGAGGTGACACCGCGATCCGAAAGCCCCGGTCGATCCGCAACTTCCCCCGGAATCACGATCGTCCGCCAGTAAGATTGCGGACGCGCCGCTTTGGAGACCAGTGCAAGGTTCCTACGAGCCTGCTCGCTGATCTCAAGCACCGTTTGTTTTTCCACCGACGCCTTCCTCGGATTATCATCCGTCGCTTCGGCTGTTTCTTGTTGCGGAAACAACTGCTCGCGGTACGTCCACCCCGCAAACAAAACGGCGAGCACAATCACCGGCCCTAGCAATGATCTGGCAATCGAAACCAATCGATTCATTTTACGAGTCCTGTCCGAAAAAGCATGCAACACCCATCGCGCATCGATGAACCGGGCGCGCAAACGCGAACGTTCAAGATGTCTCAAGGAAAAACCTAGAAAGGTAAAATCACCGATACAGATACGCGGCATCTAGATAGCCGTGAATCGGTGAACCGGCCTGCTACAACCGAAGCGACGCAGTGAGAAGATAGATCGGTAGCCTGCCGTAGTGATCGACCGGTTCGTCCCACCTGCCTATCGAGCATGAATCAAGGTCAAGCGAGAAAGCAAGCGAGCCCCAAACACTTGGAACCGATGCGACCGTTGGAGCAGCGGTTGTACGGATTGTCGTCCAGTCCGTATCGGCGATATAAATCGCCCCAAAATCATGATCAACGGGAGCCGTTAGAACCAGAGTCGCCGAAGCCGGTGCGCTCTCTGGTGCAGTATGATCACCGGCATGATGATGTTCGCCAGCGGCATGATGGTTGTGTCCGTCATGATGCCCAGAAGACACATGAATATGCGGACGATATGCGTCCCCGTGCGCTTCATCCACACCAACCCCAGCATGCGAATGAGGCAAAATGTGCCCCAGCATGAACAAAGGAATCAGTAGCAGCGAGAGAATACGGTTCATTAATATCGACGTCACAAAAGACCTATTAGACCAGTGTTCAGCTTAACCGCTTGTCTTTCTCAGGGACAGGTCGCTTTTAGGCTCCCCCAAAAAATCGACATTGAACAGCGAACCTTATCTCGCCTGCAGAAAGAAAGGTTTTGTGGGGTCACGATACGGGGAGGTCGAATCCTTGCGGATGAGAATCTCTGGTTCCCACTGATCCCAAAAGAGAACCATTCCGTGATCTCCGATTTTTTCATATCGCCCTTCGTCGCTGTTCGGTCGGCACATCCGCCCATCGGAAAAGAAGTGGACGGGCCCTGCCCATTGAGGGTGCTCCCCATGGCAGACCTCCACTAAAGTCGCATCCGAATCACTGACATCGACATTGAACATCTGAAAATCTTTCGCCAAGTCTGCGATCCGGCGCCGCTCCGATGGCTCGTCATACGAGCGTTCCATGCGATGGCCATAGTCACTGGAGGAGGGCTGGCTGTTCCAGTAGGGGTAAACCTGGTTAAGCAGCAATTCGGGCGACCTGGGAACAGGAAGTTGCAGCGGACCAAACGGGATGTCCTGTAAAGGCAGCACGTCTGATTTTTCAACAACGGCAAACTTGCGATGATACATGTACTCGACGATTATCGTCGTGGAAGTTTCATCGTAGAGCGTGATGTCAGCGAATGGCCATGTCCACGGATGATTCGTATGGTACAAGGCAAGGCTGGGATTCCAAATCTTGGCAAGAAAAGGTCCCAACCGGCAAAACTTCCAACCACTTTCCGCCGCAGCTGCAATCAGTTCAGGCAGTTTCTCACGGGGAAAGGCAACGTCCAGGTCGTCATCCCAGGGGATCACATCATGATGCCTCCACGCTCCCAAAAGCGTCCCATGCGAAAGCCACCAAGGGTGACCAAGCGAATCAAGCAGGCGACCACATTCGCTCACGACGTTGTACAAGGCCTGCTTTTCTTGGTCATTCATTCGAGTAACGAACATAAGCACCCCATCCCAAATCACAAGAGATTTCGCACCCACCAGAATTGCCGATCCGAATTCTACAGCAAGCGAATGATTCTACGGCAAGCGAATGATTCTACGGCAAGCGAATGCAAACCAAGCCTACTCCCTCGGCGAAGCAGAATCCAGCGTGAAGGATTCGCAACTTATAGCAAACGGAGCATGCTAGTTCGCCTTGTCGGTCCCGCACACCGCATCTAGCAACTTCTGTGGGACACCAATCGGAACCACCACAACCTCCCCTAACCAACGCTTAGCACTTGGCTGGAGAAACCCTGTTTTTGCCGCAACAAATGTTATCGTTCGCTCGGCCAAAAAGCAGATGCCATCCGCTTTGCCGCTGTTCGCATCCAGTCCACTGGGAATGTCCAGTGCGACGCGAAGTGCAGGCAATTGGTTTGCCACTTCCACCGCCGAAGCGTAAGGTTCGCGCAGCGGACCATTCGCGCCTGTTCCAACCATCGCATCGACAACACAACTCGCGTCCCGAGCCGACAGCTCCGCTGGAATTTGATCGGGCGTAAGAAGGACCGTTGTGGGAATGTCCGCTAACTGAGCGATTTCCCAGTTAGCCGCGGCGTCTCCAGTCAACTTCTCGGGATCGGCCAACTGGAAAATTTCTACGGTATGCCCCATGGTCTGCAGATGCCTAGCGACGACGTATCCGTCGCCGGCATTATTTCCCGCACCACACAAAACGACGGTCTCACCAGTCATTCGCTTCAGTTCACTGGGTGAATCGCCAAACGGGTCTCTCTTAGCGGCCAGCCAGCGATCGATATATTCGGCAGCCCCGCGGCCCGCATTCTCCATCAAGACCAGACCACTCATCTTGTATCGCTCCATCGCGATGCGATCAATCGAACGAATGGTTTCGACATCCAGTGCTTCAAAAGAAGAATATTGCATTCGACCTAACACCTAAGCTTGCCTTTCGCAGCGATGACCACGGGACCACGCTGCGAGGAATGAACATTGCGTATGATTGGAACGAACCGCGTCTAAACGATTCACACCTCTATGATAACGCTGCCACAAGCAACGCTAAAGCGTTCAAGGCGTCAACGTTTCACTTGGCTGTCCAGCAGAAGCCGGCAATCCGCGGTCGCCTGCTGCCAATGCCCCTCCCGGCCGTCCTCGATAATACGTTGCATCGCTTTCACTGCCGCGTCGACCTGACCGCTTTCCTCAAGCGAAGCCTCCAGAAGGAGCTCGATTTGATCAAGTCCCGCATCGCTCCGTTGATTGCAAATCCGGTAAAGTGCAATCGTGGTCGCATACTGATTGTCGTCAAGCTTGACCGGTGGTCGACTTAGCCACCAAATGGCCGCGACACCAACAAGAAGCACGCATACGACCAGTCGCCATGGCACTTCGGACAATTGGGAACTAAGAGAATCATTTGACATTAAAGACGCTCCCAGTCGATGACTTCGTGCTCATCCATACTGGACAGTTCGGCCCAGAGATACAGATCCACAACTTCGCTGACAAACCGAACGGAACCGTCGCCCATACCGATGTAGCCCCCGCCGGGATGTTCTGAAAACATCTGCCCGACGTGATAGGTCGGAAAGTTAATGGGGTGAATGATCGGGCTGCCTGTGATATCTAATTCACCGCCCGATGGACCTGCATGAACCAAGGTGAGCGTCGCCGCGGCATCATAGCCATTCTCAGGTGACAAGAACCGTGGATGGACGTATGCCCCTGGCACGACCCCAACCCAAGTTTTATCGCTGAGCGACGAGCTATGTTCACCAAAGAAAATGGTATTGGTCAAGCCATCGGTCACATCACGAAAGCGAGTTTTTGAATTGCGATAGAAAGGCCCATCGGCGACACGTCCCGCATCGCCATCGATCGCCACGATTTTCGTTTCCGACGTGTAGATGTTTGTAAAAACTTCGCCGGTTGCCACACTGCCGCATTCCCCCCAACAGCTTTCCTGCCCATGGCTGGCAACATAATGACTGCGTCCCACTTCCACCGAATGCCCATCGATGATTAAGGGGCCTCCGGAAGCGTTGGCAATCGTGAACGGCGAATCTTTGCCGCTGGAACTAGGGCAAAGAAACATCGGAATGGTAGAGGCAATTGCGTGGGAATTGACGACCGACCAAAGGGGACGCTCCATCTGCAAATGGTCCGCGATCGTCGTCCCTTCGGCAAAAGGCAGAATGGCGGCTCCCCATCCCCAACCGGGACCAGCGTCCCACGTGACCGCGTCCATCATAACATTCGCAGGTGCAACGCCATTGCTGGTTGGATACGATACGTAACCGGCCGGCAACCGGTTGAAGGTTGAATGATAGTTCTGGATCGCCAGCCCCACTTGCCGCAAATTGTTACTGCAAGAAACTTTACGAACGGCTTCGCGTGCCGCTTGCACCGCAGGGAGCAACAACCCCACCAGCACTCCGATCACGGCAATCACAACCAACAGTTCAACCAATGTGAACCCAACTCGAAAACACTTTGGCCGGGTTTGCGGAGCGAACTGCAAGACAGGTGGAACTTTGCGATGTTCATGGGCAACAATCATTTCATTCCCTATACAAAACGAACGAGCAAAAGTTAGCCGAAGCTAACTCGAAAGTCAAACAAAAGACCGCAGCGAAATCGCTCGGCCCTAAAGTTAGCCAGAGCTAACTTTAGGGATATTAGGTGCGATGCCCGGCGAGGTAAAGGGGTATGCCGACAAAAGTGACACGGAGGATGGCGGGCAGACCGGAGCGGCGACAGTCCACTAAGGCACATCGACTGGCGACGGACGCTACGACCGTGAGGGTGAGCGCAGGGTATCGCCAGGTTGCCGGAACCAGTGGCGGTGTCACCGCCGGCAGTGTGACGGGGGATCCAGCGGCGACGTAACGCTGGCAAGACAAAGGGTTTACCACGGTATCAAAATCGTTTATGAATAATCCGGCTGGCGACTTTTCGCTCACCCACCAATGTCCCCCTTCTGCAGCTTTACGCTGAATCCCGAACCAACTTGCCCGTTACCCCCCTTCCTCTTCCCTGCGAGCTTCAGCGTTGACCAACCGAGTCCACAAACGTACGCGAGACGATCACGCCAGCGAGGTTGCCGAAGACTACGTGGAAGCGATCGGAGACAAGATCGCCGCGAACGGGGTTTGCCGATCGATGGATTTGGTGCAAGAGTTTTCGGTGACCCATGCAACGGTCAACAATACGGTTGCGAGATTGCAGCGTGACGGACTGGTGACAACCCAGCCGTACCAGCCGATCGAACTGACCGCCGCAGGAAAACGGCTCGCCACTGCCGCTAGGAAGCGGCATGAAATCGTCAAATCCTTTCTGGAAGCGATGGGCGTCAGCTCGCGTACCGCGGCGATCGACAGCGAAGGGATCGAACATCACGTCAGCAAAGAAACGCTCCAAGCAATGAAAAAGATCCTAAAAAATGGCTGGCCCGCAACAGAACGCTGAATTTCGCGGCGACATACCTCGCTAGCATGGCTCTCAAGAAGCACACAAGGCTGACGTCACTCAACAAAACAAGCCGCCCCGTAAACGGCGCGGCTTGTTCGATAAACGGAAAAACAGTTCGACAAAGATTGGCAAGAGAGCGATTATTTCTCTAGAGCGATCGTCGTACTATTTTCACCTTCTTTAACTTCGACTTCGATATCGGTGGTGTTCTCGTTCCAATACTTCTCAGGAACGGCAGAATCCGCAGACACAGGAATCGGCTGGCCATTCTCTTCCGGAGGCAAACTTCGCGGTGCCAAGTACGCCTTGTAGGTTCCGGTGTGCATTGGTTCGGCAATGGTAAAACTACCCCCCGCATCAATGTCAGCTCCGGCCGCCTGACCGCTATTCAGGTCGAGAAACATGATAGCCGCATTTTCGTAAGGTTCGCCATTCAAGGTGACATTTCCTTTCAGCGTTCCCTGGGGAATGCTTGGTGAACACCCGACGATTCCAACGGCAGTTACGGCAAAAAATAGGGAGGCAACCGGCATCAAAGAATGACAAAAAGTCTTCATTAGCAAATGATTAGCTTTCTACAACAAAGGAGTAAATGATAAAGAAAATGGCGATCCCTACGGTCGATCAAAAGGCTGCCCATCGTAGCGGCAACACATTTTCTTAAGCGTCAAGAAATCGACAGTCTCACTAAGAAACGAAACGCTTCCGTCCCCTAATGCGATTGAGATCCCCGAAGGGTGCATCGAATTGATCACCGTATTGTTGCGATACATTCGGTCGGTTGCACCGGTTTGAATGATATTGCTGTTCGGAGCAAAACGGACGCATGTGGTACCGGTTTGCCACAGGTCACCTGCACCAGCGCTAACCGGCTGACCGTGCCGGGAACCATGCCAGCCGCCATAGTAATTTGCACTGATGTGAGTTCCATTAACCAAGCCGGATTGGTCAGCAAGGACCATGGTGTTGGACAGACCATCGGTGCAGTCCCGCATCTTCGTCGCTTCGTTGACCAACATCATCCCATTGTCACTCGACCAGCCGTGCCCAAGGTCAGCGGTTCCGCGATTGGGGTCGAGACCAGGAACCGGACGAGCGGCCCCTTGGATGCCGACATAACTAATCACCAGAGTTGGCTTCACGTTATTGTTCGACACCGGTGCGATATCAAATTCCTTGATGGCCGAGGAGGGACAACGGAAGGTTGAAATCGTTAGCCCCTCGAGGACCTCATTGCCAAACAATGCGTTCGAGCCAGCTGCACCACCTGCCATAAAGGTGTAGGGAGCGGTCGACACGAACTGCAACTGGTCATACAGAGGTTGCTGTTCAATGTAGGGAAGGATCAGCGCACGCCAATTCGACCCACTGCTCGGCCAGGCAGTGCGCAAGTTGTACGACCCTGCCGGAAAAGTTCCCAGCGTGTCGTGGTAATTGTGCATCGCCAGCGACAAGTTCTTCATGTTGTTCGTGCAGCTCATCCGTCGAGCCGCTTCACGTGCCGCTTGAACGGCCGGCAATAACAGCCCTACAAGGACTCCAATAATTGCGATAACCACGAGCAATTCAACAAGTGTGAAAGCTCCCCTTTCCTGCTTAGAAACCCGCATAGAAAGCACCTCAAATAAATGAAAAAGAAACGGTTTATCCCTTGACAAAACAAACCAAACCCCAACTGCCCCACGCAAGCCGTTAGATAGGACCGACTGCTAAAAGTCAAGTTTTTTTCGGGAAGGATGAGGAAATCCCGGGAACTACCTGCAAGCCATTTGCGTCAGAACAGGTGCGCATTAGGCGGAGCCCCGCTGAAATACTTCCAGCAACGAAACCGCGAATGGAGCGCGTTCAATGAGCTTTCACCTGCAATTTGCAGGGCGAAAGCAAGGGTGAGCGCACGTACGTACCGAACGCCAACATTCCAAACCGAGACGTAGCACCACTCCGAAGAGGTGCGTTAGACGGCCCGAAAAACCCGCCTTAGCTGACGCAGAAAAAACTTCAAAAAAACACCAATTAATTGAGTACGGCCGCGTCTCGACGTAAATACGCATCCCTGGGCCGGTGCGATTCACAGGATTCCCCAGCCGCGCAACAGGGCGACTTTCCTTCGCCCCTTGGCGACCGGAAAGCATCGCCGCCCGGCATTGCCCTACCACTAGATCTCAGTGACAGCCCACACGAAGTCCGCCCCCGCAGAACGTGCGGTTTACAAGGCACGGACAGGTCGCCGGAACGACAACGGGACATTGTCCGAACTTGGCCCAAAAGGCTAAGCGGAGCCTCTAAATTCCAGTTGTGATAGCCCCCCTCGGCGCGGCGCAGCAAGGACCTGGCTTTTTCTCAAAAAATATAAGACAGCCATCAACCGCCTTGGGATGCGGGGCCGAACTTCTTGCTCGATTCCATGTAGAATGCCTTG
Source organism: Roseimaritima multifibrata (assembly GCF_007741495.1). NCBI lineage: Bacteria > Pseudomonadati > Planctomycetota > Planctomycetia > Pirellulales > Pirellulaceae > Roseimaritima > Roseimaritima multifibrata. The sequence goes on along the minus strand of NZ_CP036262.1, from coordinate 1,458,260 downwards.
CGGACGATCAGGAACAGGCATCGGCACCGTCCTTACGGACGAGCCCACGGTCCCAATTGTAGAATTGGCACTTACCCAATGTTTCTGCCCCCCCTTAACGCAAAGCTATAGAACTCTTCACAGAGATAGCTCACGCGTCTGCGATTCCCAAACATACTCACGAACAATCTGCAAAGAGGCACCACCATGCTAACCGACCGCAAATGCTTCATTTTCGTCGCACTGCTGATGATGTCGGCCGTTCCACTGTCTGCGGCCGAAGTCGAATATGAAACCAAAACCAACGTTCCATATCGCCCCGATTTGGCGGACGAATACGCCCAAGAACGTTGCGTACTGGACATTTATTTCCCAACAAACAAGCCCGATTTTGCGACCATCGTCTTTTTTCACGGAGGAGGCTTAAAGGCCGGCAACAAGTCGCTCCCGGCGCAACTAAAACGCAAAGGGTACTGTGTCGTCGCTCCCAATTATCGCTTGCATCCCAAAGTTAAAGCTCCGGTTTACATCGAGGATGCTGCGGCGGCGGTGGCGTGGGTGTTTAAGAACATCGAGGACTTCGGTGGCGACCCCTCCAAGATTTTCATCTCGGGAGCCTCCGCTGGCGGATACCTGACCAGCATGGTCGGCTTGGACAAACAATTGCTGGCGGCCCATGAAATCGACGCCAATGACATCGCGGGCCTGATCCCGTTAACCGGTCACGCGATCACTCACTTTACGGTGCGAGCCGAACGGAACATCCAAGGGACGCAACCGATCATCGACGAGTATGCACCGCTGTACCATGTCCGAGCGGACGCTCCATCGATGCTTTTGATCACCGGCGACCGTGAACTAGAAATGTTAGGACGCTACGAGGAAAATGCATATTTAATGCGGATGATGAAGGTTGCCGGACATAAACAGACACGGATTTTAGAACTGGGCGGATATGGCCATGGGATCAGCGAAGCCGCTTATCCGCTGCTACTAAAAGAAGTCAAGCGTGTCCTTGCCGCAAACAAGGACTAAACGCGTGCTTCGCCACTTCGCTTAATCGCAAAGCCGGATATCGATGCACTGCATCCCGGCTCGGCGAGCTGCCTCGACGCCAAGGTCTGCATCTTCGTAGACCAGGCATCTTTCCGGCGCGATATTAAGCTGCTGGGCAGCAAACAGAAAAACATCCGGTTCTGGCTTATGCTTTTCAGTATCTTCGGCGGTGACGACGCAGTTGAACAGTTGGCTGATCCCCAACTGTTCAAGAATCCGGGAGACCACCAGTCGCGTCCCTCCTGAAGCGACAGCCATCGGCATATTGCCGAACTGTTCACGAGCGATCTGAGCCACCGGTTCAATTGCCTGAACCCTATCCAATTGCTCGACGAACCGCTGTTCTTTCAATTCCGCCACAGCCATCGCATCGAGCGTTTTGCCATGCTCTTCCGCCAGCAAAGCGACGATGGAATGGCTAGGCCTGCCTCCCAACGAGTAAAACCGATCTTCGGGAAATGGAATATCGTGCTCGCCCATCGTCCGTTCCCAGGCCTCATAGTGAAGCGGCATGGTATCGGCCAATGTCCCGTCGCAATCAAAGATCAGCGCCAGCGGTGGTAAGTGGATTTTTGATGCGGATTCGGTCATTGGAAATCGCTTGCAGGGAGTGCAGGGTTTGAAAGTTAAAGAACGGCTGCGATAGCCGTAGCCAGTCGAGGCAGATTGTGCTCGGTCATCCCCGCAACGTTGATTCGTCCGCTACCGACGATGTAGACGCTGTGCTTCGAGCGAAGTTCATCGACTTGCATAGGATTCAGACCGCTAAAGGAGAACATGCCGTTCTGCTGTAGTAAGAATTGAAAATCACGGTTAACGCCCGCCGTTTTCATCTGCTGAACGAACCGGGTTCGCATGCCTGCAATTCGGTTTCGCATTTCCGTCAACTCGGTTTCCCAAGTTTCCGTCAGCTGCGGGTCCTGCAGAATCGTCGCGACAATCGTGGCACCATGGCGTGGTGGATTGCTGTAATTCGTTCGCACCAGTCGCTTCAGCTGGCTAAGCGCCGCGGAGGCCGCAGCAGGTTCCTGAGCCACCAGAGTCAGGGCTCCAACCCGTTCGCTATACAGTCCAAAGTTCTTCGAAAAGGAGCTGCAAACAAGAATTTCGGGACAGGTTTCGACCAGGATCCGCAGTCCCTCGGCGTCTTCCTGCAAGCCCTGCCCAAATCCTTGGTAGGCGAAGTCCACAATCGGAAGCAGCTTCTGTGCCTTTAATAGTTCGGCGATCTGCCGCCACTGATCGGCAGTCGGATCGACGCCCGTGGGATTATGGCAACAGGCGTGCAGGAGCACCGCGTCGCCTGGAACGGGTCCCGAAGAAAGATCCTCTAGCAGGGCGTCAAAATCCAGACCGGTGCGATCGCCATTTAAATACCGATACTGCTCCGTGGCGACTCCTGCGGAATGGAAGATCGCCGGATGGTTGGCCCATGTCGGATTCGAAATCCAGACCTTGCTACCGGCAAACTGTGATCCCACAAATTCTCCGGCGATCCGAACCGCTCCGGTCCCACCGGGGGTTTGCAGGATCGCAAGTCGCTTTCGATCGATCTGGTCGGCAAACAACATCTTGGCAACTTGGTCGCAATAACCCGGCAGGCCGTCGATCCCTAAATAGGATTTCGACGTTTGCGTTTCCAAGATTTTTTGCTCCGCTTCTTTTACCGCGCGCAAGACCGGCGTCTGGCCGTTGGCGTCTTTATAGACACCGACGCTCAGATTGATTTTTTCAGGATTGGTATCCTGCTGAAAAGCATCCGTAAGCCCAAGGATGGCATCGGGTGGAGCGATAGCAATGGTTTCGAACATAGCCGTTATCCGTGCAGATCACCTTCGAGAAAACGCAGCAACCAGGCGGCGATCAAGCCAAGCAGCAGCATGGAAGTCAAAGAAAATCGATCGTGAGAGTGAAATTCCATTTCCGGTAGCAAATCGCTTAGTGCGATACAGAGAAACACCCCGGCGGAAAACGCCAACAAGTAAGCGACCGCAGGCCCTGCGGTCAGGCTAAGCCCGGCGTAACACAGGGCCGCCCCTAAAGGACACGCAAGTGCAAAGGCAAAGTTCGCAATTCGGCGAGCCGATTCCGATTTTCCGTTGGCGGCCATCAACGAGGTAATGGAAATCGCATCGAGTGGCTTGTGCAGAAAAACGGCCAAGAAGGCTCCGAACCCTAACAACAAGCTCGACCGTCCGGGATGGGACGCGTCCATCATGACTGCAGCGGCCAGGGTTACGCCATCGATCAAGGTATGGATCGTAAGGCCAAGCAAAACCCCAAGCCATTTGGCGTTGCCACCAATTCCGGACTTCTTGACATGGCCCCCGGCGGCAGGTCCCGAATGGTCGCCGGAGCCGGAGTCCGCATGGGCATGGGCATGGCCGTGATCGTGTGAGTGTTCCGCATGGTCGTGATCATGGTCTTCGTGGTCACAGGTCGGCTGAAACGCCGTTTGCTCGCCATGGTGGTGATGATGGAACAACCGCAGCATGGCAAACATCATCACAATTCCCAACATCATTGCCAGCATGACGTTATCGACCGAGACGGTGCGACCAACATCGTGTAATGCGTGGGGGAGCAGGTGGAAGACAGCCGTTCCCAGCATCACGCCTCCCACAAGGCTGATAATATGCTGCATACCGGTATGCGTGATCCGAAGTCGCTGAGTGATCCCTCCCCCTGCCAACGAAGCAACGACCACCGCGACGCAGTACGCCACCAAGATCGTGATCGGCAAATTTGGTCCAGAGAACAGGGCTAACATAGCGACCCAGAGAAAGCGCCCACGCGAGAAGGAGCTTCCGCGCTAGGAGTAACGAAAAAACAAGAACAAAACATCCAGCAGACTTGCTGGCATTGTTTGGTCTGACCACTAATTTCGCAAGCGGACTGGTTCCTGCCGCGGTTCGGCAAACCGGCCATAGCGAGCCGGAACCGGGTGGGCTGTAAGCAGAGAACGGCGAAAACCCAATGCCATCTACTTTCTTAGCGGAACGGCGCGCGCCGTCCGGCAATCGTATTGAAAACACAATGAATTTGCCGGTCGGCTTGCGCCGATCCGCGAGGAAAACCGCCCGCAGGTGCCAAAGTAGAGGGCATTGGGCGAAAGCCGTCCTGTCGCATGATGAAGGGCACTGAACGTGCGCCCCGAGAGAGAAGGCTACCTAGCCGGTCGCGCGGTGTCCAGCAAAGCGGCAGTTCTTGTGCTGCGTTGATAAACACTGCGGCTCTGTTCGGCGAATTTCTCTCGGATCGACGGATCGACCTGTGGCAGGCGGTTAGCCAGATCGACCATTCCTTCCGGATTGGTTGTGGACGTACGAGAGATCTGGGCAATAAACCGAGCGGTTTCGGTAAAATTATTGTCGGCGGTCCGACCAATCAGCCCGCTTAGTGTACGCGCGACCAGATCGGCCCCCAGACTTCCCAGCTGAATGAAACAGTCCAAGGTCCCGACAACGTGTACCGTCCCATCGGGCTGCTTGATATAGCGACTATGCAAGACAAAGACGCCGGCCCCCTTGATCGGTTTGGCGACCATTGGCCCGGAGTATTCACCTTCGGCGTAAAACAGGTGGGTGGCATGATCCCCGTAAACCAGGTCCATCACGCAGTCGGTCCCCGCATTGTCGTTCGCTTCCAGCTTAAATGGAGCGGTTCGCTGGGTATGGACTTTGGTAATTCCCATGACCTCCCAAATCCCGACCATGACTTCAGGATGCCGGACCAAAAAGATAAACATTTCGGGGTCGCAGTCGATTCTTTGCGACGGCAAACGGCGGAAGAGCGTTGGAGAGGCTATAATTCGTTGGATTCGCTGCTGAGCCACTTGGGTCAGGCGGTCCATGGGAATTTGCCGAGTCGCCTCTTGGCGTGTTCTCTGACTGGTATCGGCTTCACCAATGGTCTGAATCAGCGAAGACGAAATCGCGTCCTGCCCCAGACATTTGGAGAAGGAGCCCCCCACCCATAGCATTAGGCAGCCAAGCGTCACTATCGACAAGACGTTATGACGTGGCATACGGATTCGGGGCTGAGGTCATTGAACCGTCCCAGTCACGTGACCAAGACGCTCGTAACGATTATTCGGCTATTGGGTGCCGACCAGCTAAATAAATCCAGTTAAATAATTCCAGCTATGATGGTCCGATCGATTATCTTGCGGACAGAAGCCCCTCTAGTTTCCCTCCATTCAGAAAACCATCCCACCTTGCGACCCTAGGTTTTTTCAATGCAAATGCATCTTACCACCCGACTTGCCAGCACCCTGTTTGCGGCTTCCCTTGGCTTAAATTCAGCCATCTTTGCAGCCCCGCCTGCTCCAGATGCTAGCGAAGCCACAAAACCGGCCTCGGTTCCGACCTCGCTTGAGGGAGACCCCATCCGAGAAATGCAGGAAGCTTCGATGGAATCGAAAGAAGTTTCCTTCGGACACTGGGGGACCGCCCCTAGCCGCTACTCCGCCTGGACCAGTCACTCCAATCGCTTGATCCCGGTTTACACCTTTGGGATGACGATGGACAAACTGCGGAACGAAGGGAGCCTTTATCAAGACGAAGAACGACTGGAAAAGCTATTTGGCGCGGTCCCCGAAAACACGCTGAACCCCGACGCCAAATATTTTGACCAAACCGATGTCTATCGTCTGCAGGAGCAGGCGGTTAAAGCAGGCAAAAAGAAAGTCATTCTGATTGTCTTTGACGGCATGGACTGGCAAACCACGCGTGCGGCTGCGATCTACAACAAAGGATCCGTCAGCTACAAGGAAGGTCGTGGGACAGGATTGTTCTGGCAAGATTACCCGGGCACCGAAACCGATTTTGGATTTTTCGTGACCTCTCCACTGCGTGGCGGCGTCAAAACCGACGTGAACGGGCAGATTGTGCTCGGTGGGACGGGGGAAATTACGGGCGGCTACAACCCCAAACTAGGAGGCGACACTCCCTGGGCTCCAGCAGCATCCAGAGACTACCTGTTGGGCCAAGATCGGACGCAGCCACACACCGTGACCGACAGCGCTTCTTCCGCAACGTCATTGACCAGCGGCGTCAAAACCTACAACGGGTCGATCAACTTCAAAGCCGACAGCAGCCATGCTGAACCGATTGCTCACAAACTGCAGCGTGAGAACGGATTTGCCATCGGCGTCGTGACAAGCGTCCCGGTCAGCCATGCAACGCCCGGAGCTGCATATGCCCACAACGTGACTCGCAACGACTACCAAGACATCTCTCGCGATTTACTGGGCCTGCCCTCCAGTTCGCACCGCACCGATCCGCTTCCTGGCGTCGACGTGTTGCTAGGCGGAGGCTGGGGCGAAATAAAAGCGAAGGACAGCAACCAGGGCGAGAACTTTGTCCCCGGCAACCGAATCATCGCCGACGGTGACCTTGATCGAGTCGCTGAAAAAGGAGCGGTCGTCGTCCAACGAACCCCCGGCAAAAAGGGAAACCAAATTCTCCAAGATGCTGCTGAAACGGCTCGCAAAGAACGTCGACGCCTGGTCGGATTCTTTGGCGTCGGAGGTGGACACCTTCCCTTCCAGACAGCCGACAAGAACTACAACCCAACGGTCGACGTCAAAGGAGCCGAAAAATACTCCGCCGCCGATATCGAAGAGAATCCTAACTTGGCCGAACTGGCGACCGCCGCCCTCGATGTCTTGAACGAAGACGAAGAAGGTTTTTGGTTGATGGTCGAATCGGGCGATGTTGACTGGGCAAACCACGCCAACAATCTGGACAATTCAATCGGTGCGGTACTCAGCGGCGACGAAGCGTTCGCCGCGATTGCCAAGTGGGTCGAAGCCCATGATGCGTGGGACGAAACGGCGATCATCCTGACCGCCGACCATGGTCACTACCTCAACCTGACCGATGCTAAAAAGATCGCCGATGCCAATCCCTCGGCCGACAAATAGGACGCCAGAATGTTATTCCCATCGGTTGTCCGGATCGATGGGTTTTCCTTCCCAAATGAACTGCTCGCCATCTTTTACCAAAATCCGGTGAGCACTCCCCGGAGCGGGCGGCAAATTGATAAGCGGCAGCCACTCCTTGTGCGCGGCAATGACATCCGCGTACTGCGGGTCGCCCGCTAGGTTTTCATATTCATTGGGATCGGTTTGCATGTCGTACAGTTCTTCCGCTCCGTCCGCATAGCGGATGTAGCGGTAGCGGACCGAGCGAACGGCATGGTTGTTCTGGTTATGCGTCGTGATTGCTGGCCGCTGCCGAATCGCGTTTTCGGGATCCAGCAACTGCGGCTTTAAAGAAATCCCTTCAACGTCGCTTGGTGGCGTTAAGCCAGCCAAGTCAGCTAGCGTTGGATAGATATCAAGCAATTCAGCTGGCTGGCCCGTCCGGCGATCCTGAGGGATCGAGGGCCCTGCGAAAATCAAGGGGACGCGAGTTGAGCGATCCCACAACGAATTCTTCCCGGAGATCCCTTTTTCGCCCAGGTGATAACCATGGTCGGACCACAGCACGACAATCGTGTTTTCGGCTTGCCCTGATTCTTCCAAGGCATCCAATACCCGACCGACCTGACTGTCCACGAAACTGACCGAAGCTAAATAGGCCCGGACCAATGGCTTCAGTTGATCGTGCTTGCGAAGCCAGCTCGTACGAGGCTCCGGGAGTGTCCAGTGGATGAACCAAGAAGAGTCCGGGGTATCGGAGCGATCATTGGCCAGAATCGAAGGCAGTTCCAGTGACTCCAGCGGATAGAGGTCAAACCATTTTTGCGTCGCATAGCAGGGAACATGTGGCAAGAAGAAACCGACCGACATGAACCACGGTTCCGAAGAATCTTGGACTTGCAATTGATCGCACGCCCAGCTGGCAACTTTGTAGTCCCCCTTATCTTCGTCACGATGCGGGAACGTTCCCCAGTCCATCAAAGGATGGTTTCCCATCGGGGTTGGAGGGATCAGTTTTTTAGGTGGCTTCACACCAACGCCAGCAGCTGGCCCCCACACATCCGCTTCTCCCTGCTCCTGCCTTCCGTAGGGGCCGTGATATATTTTGCCGCCGATTTCCGTGTGGTACCCATGCTTGGCAAAGTACTGCGGAAGGGTTTCCAAGTCGCTCAATTCGGGAACCTTGCGAAACCAGGGAGCCAACCCATAAACGCCCGTCGAAGAAGGACGTCGCCCCGTCATCAGACTGGTCCGTGATGGATTACAAAGCGGCGATTGACAATGTGCGTTGGCGAACGTGACACCACGAGCCGCCAAGCGATCCATCGCCGGGGTTTGAACTTGCGGATGCCCACGCAGTGGCCCCACCCAGTCATTCAGGTCATCGATCGCAATCATCAAAACATTGGGACGACTTGCACGACTGTCGTCAGCGGCAGCGACCGCTCCAGCCCAAAGTAGTATCCCAAGCGAGCAAAGCAAGAAGCGAGCGGACATAAAAGGTTCTCGTCAAGGAAAGGAACATCAAAAGAGGGGACTCAATGATTTTACTCGCTCGCTCTCGCCACCGGGAGAATCGATCCCAAACAAGGCAATTCCAAGTCCGCCCATTCTTAGCGGAACGGCGCGAGCCGTCCGGCAGTCGCTCCGAAAACCAAACGAATGTGCCGGTCGGCTTGCGCCGTTCCGCTAACAAAATCGTCCGCCCCTGCTTAGCGGAACGGCGCGAGCCGTCCGGCAGGCGCTCCGGAAACAAAACGAATGTGCCGGTCGGCTTGCGCCGATCCGCTAACAAAATCGTCCGCCCCTTCTTAGCGGAACGGCGCGAGCCGTCCGGCAGACGCTCCGGAAACCAAACGAATGTGCCGGGCGGCTTGCACCGATCCGTTAACAATATCGCCCGCCCCTTCTTAGCGGAACGGCGCGAGCCGTCCGGCAGTCGCTCCGGAAACCAAACGAATGTGCCGGTCGGCTTGCGCCGATCCGCTAACAATATCGCTCGCCCCTGCTTAGATAGGAGCGACGTCTACGGAAACACTCAATTTGGTAGCTCCGCCACCCAACACAACACCTCGCATTGGAGTGACTTCACTGTAGTCGCGTCCCAGGCAAATCGGGATGTGATTGGTATTGGCCGGACAGGCATTGGTTGGATCCATGTCCAGCCATCCGAGTGCGTCCCCTGCGTACATGCTAATCCATGCGTGAGATTCGTCGGCACCGACCAACCGCGGTTCCCCTGGTGGAGGGACGGTCCTTAGGTATCCGCTGATGTACCTTGCAGGAATCCCGATAGAACGCAGGCAAGCGATCTGAACATGTGCAAAATCCTGGCAAACCCCCGCCCGGAGCTCAAAGGCTCTGTCCGTGGTTGTGTTGACGTCGGTCGCCGTCACATCGTACTTGAAATCGTCGTGAATCCGTTTTGTCAGTTCGATTCCGGCTTCCACCAACGGTCGTCCCGGAGTGAACGATTGCCGGGCGTATTCTTCGTAGGTCGGACCAAGCGTGATCCGAGGCGAATCGAACTGATACTCCTGCGCGATCAACCAGCGTCGGTCTTCGGTCGCTTTGATCCGTTTGACAATCGATTCCCACGCGGGCGATTCTTGATTCAGGACATCGCCCGTCTGATGAACCGTCACTTCGCTGTTGACCATCACGGTTAATTCTTGATGGAGCGATTCAATCGCAAACGAAAGGACTCGATTACCGTAGTAATCCGTATGCTCATGCAGCACGGTCGGTTCAGGATCGATCCAAGTTTCCACTTGGTGGCATTCCAACCCCGACAGTCGTCGGGTAAAGGAGCGTGGCATCATCCTCAATTGATTTTGGCAGATCGCAACCATCGACGCATAGCGATAGTGTGTTCGATGAGCAATACGATAGTGTGCCGATTCAGGAATCGTCATGATTTTACGGCTATTTCGGCAGAGTGGAGGCGGCGGCAGCGGTTAGGCGACCAGTCAATTCCTGGCGTCCACCGGTATGGAGCAAGTACCGAGCGGCGATCAAATCCGAGACTCTTGGCAACTGTTCAATTAAATCGCTGAGCAGTGCCTCTAAAGCCGGTCGATTCCCCTTGGCATCGGTTTCCGAAAGTTGCTGAGGATCGGACATTAAAGTTTGGTGAGCCAACTGACGGACAAGTTTCTGATCCTCACCAAGGCCGAACTGGCTGTCTTCCGTTGGCAGCTCGTTCAACAACCAGCACATCTTGTTCAACTGGAATTGGATCGAGCGGGGATTGGAATCATCATTGATCATCAGATCGATCGCCGCACAAGGCTGTAACTGCAAAAGATACCGTGCTCGATAGGTCATCAGGCTATCGGTCGCTTGCAGCAGGGATTCCAACAGAGGGCGTTCATCGAGAATAGGATTCTGCAATGTTGCCAACAGCAATTCGGCTGTTTGATAAGCCCTTTCGATCCGCCGGCCCAATTGCATGAATCGCCAACCGTGAGTCCGAGTCATGCTTTCACTAGCGACCCCTGACAAAGCCAACAGGTCCGAGATCAATCCATCCAACCGATTGATTGCGGTCCCAATATCCAGCTGCAAGTCGGCTCGCGGTGCAACCAGATGCTCGTGAATTTTGTGAATCATCCGGTACGCATCCAAAGAGATGCGATCGTGGACGGCCGCCGCGTTCTCCACCATCCCGACAATCCCAGCTCGCAAATTATAGGGATTGTCTTGACGATAAAGCGATTCAGGCAGCGCCGATTCAAGTGCCGGCAAGAGGCTACCGAATTCTTCGATCGCATGATCGGGTTCGATTTGCCCAAGGGCAGCCAGTGCCGCGACCATCCGAGGCAGTTCCGGCATTTCGCTTGTTTCGGTTTCACCAGCGATCCGAAACAAGATGCACCGCAACAGGCGAGCAATGATCTCGGTCCGCTCCGCACTTCGGCCAAACCAGAAAAGACTCTCTGCGACACGGCTAGGCAGTTCTGCTCCGCCACGCACCAAACGAACCGGCTGGCGTGAAGAAGATAGCAGTGACGTTTCATGGTCGACCGGTTCATTCGCTACCACCCAGCAATCCTGCCCTAACCTACCGGTGGTCGGGTTTTGATCCAGCGACGCGGAATCGGGGCTGACCCGCACCAGGCCGCCCGGTAAAACGGCGATTTTGGATTCGGTTTGAACATGGAATGATCGCAGGGCGACGTGCCATGATTGCATTTGTCCATTGTGCCAGACCGGCGTAACGCTTCGCGAAGGACGTTGCTGGGCGACGTACTGATGGGGATTGGCTTTGATCTTCCGTACCAATTCTGATTTTTCCTCCGCGGTCATCTCTGCGGGCACCAACGCGGAGTGGCGGGTGACGAAAAACGCCGGACGAAGCATCAGAGAATCTAGATTTTCAAGAACGTACTTACATTCCTGCTCCCCGCCGCACCAATAGGTGGCGATGCTGGGAAGAATCGGGGTTTCTTGAAAGAGGAACTGTGAAGCCGCCGTCAAAAAAGGAAGCAAAGCGGGCATCTGCGACAGATTGGTACCGATACTATTTGCGACCGCGACCCGTTTGGCGCGTATCGCCTGAAGCAATCCAGTGACGCCCTGCTGGGAACTGGGATTCAATTCTAACGGATCGCATTGTCGGTCCGAGATATGTCGCCAGAGCACGTCGATCGGCACCAAGCCACCAAGGGTCTTCAGGTTCAGTCGATTTCCACGAACCGCTAGATCTCGGCCTTGAACCAGCGTGTATCCAAGGTAGCGAGCCAGATACGCATCTTCGACATATCGGTAACTCTCTTTCCCGGGCGTCAGAATCGCGACTCGAGGGTTTTCATTCCTGTGGGGCGACAAGGAATTGAGATGTTCTTGCAGCGTACTGAAGAAACCAGCCAACCGTGTGACATTGCTGCGACGAATCAATTTTGGGGAAACACGGCTGGTAATCACTCGGTTCTCAAGGGCATACCCCAGCCCACTGGGAGCCCGCGTGCGGTCGCCGGTCACCCACCACTTCCCATCACTTGCTCTAGCCAAATCGGTCGCGCTGATATTCAGCCGTGGACCAAGATGTGGCAATTCATGATAGGTCCTCGGATACTCCGGATTTGCACTCAGCAATTCCGCTGGCAAGATCCGCTCTTTGAGCAAGTGTTGCGGCCCCAGCAAATCGGCCAGTACCGCTTCCAACAGTCGGACCCGCTGTTGCAGACCGGTTTCCAAATGAGACCAGGTCTGCGAATCCAAAACGAGCGGAATCGGGCCAAGCTGCCACGGCCGAAGGGAGCTTTGGCCACTTCCAACCGTCTGGAAATTGGCTCCACTTTCTCGAACCAAACGCTCCGTTTCCGCCGCCGCATTTTGCAGCCCCTGCGTCCCTCGTCGATTAAATCCATCGACGATCGGCTGCCAACCAGGTCGAATCGTGCCATCGGCCAGACGGCATTCATCGTAGGCTTTGCCGACGGGACGCTGAACGTCGAATGGAGGGGCGGCTTGGACCACAGGAGGGGCTGGCAAAGGAGGACCACATACTGGAGGGAAAATAGAGGAAGCGCAGTTACGAATGTCGCCCCCAAGCCCGGGCCCATTTTAGATCGCAACCCTCCTCTGGCAAAGCATGAATCGGGTGATCTAGCCGCAGCAAGTGCTGCGGCTAGCTTAATTTACCGATTACGGAGGATTTAGCGAGCGATTCGCCTTAGATCCAGAGTGACCGGGTAATCAAGTGCACCATGAGGCGGAGCCGGATGGAGATCGGCGATCACACCGCTGGTCATCCCAATGGTTTCAAACCGAGCCGCCCGCCGTGATTCCGCTTCATTCGCATTAATCGGGAAGCGATCGGTGCCACGCCCGCCCGGATGAGCAACGTGGTACGTACACCCACCGATCGAACGGGCATTATTAAGATCGACAATCTCCACACGCAGCGGAGCGTGAATCCCTATCGTCGGATGCAAGCAACGGGGCGGCTGCCAAGCGCGGAATCGAATCCCCGCAACATATTGCCCCTCAACGCCCGTGGGGTGCATCGGAACGGGCACTCCGTTGCAGAGGATCCCGTACCGAGTCGCATCGAATTGATCGACCAGAACCTGAATGCGTTCGACCGACGAATCGACGAACCGAGCGGTCCCCCCTCCGGCAGGTTCTTCGCCCATCACGTACCAAGGTTCGATCGCTGAATGCAATTGCAAGCGAACCCCTTGGTAGACGACTTCTCCAATTTTCGGGAAGCGAAATTCATGGTGTGGCACAAACCACATCGGGTCGATCGATGCACCGTTTTCAAAAGTCTTCAATTCGGCGATGGCGTCGCATAGATCCTGCCAAACGAAGTGAGGCAACATGAACCGGTCATGCAAGGCAGTCCCCCAGTGCGACAGCGGCCGTTGGTTGGGCTGTTTCCAGAAGGCCGCCACAATATTCCGAATCAACAATTGCTGAGCCAGACTCATACGAGCATGCGGCGGCATTTCAAACCCACGCAATTCAACCAACCCCAATCGGCCGGTGACACTATCGGGCGAATACATTTTATCAATGCAAATTTCCGCTCGGTGCGTGTTCCCGGTCAGGTCGACCAACAGATCGCGGAACAGTCGATCGACCAACCACGGCGGTATCTTCTCTTCACGCGACGGAACCTGCTGAAGGGCAATCTCCATTTCGTAGACAGCATCACGACGGCTTTCATCGAACCGCGGAGCCTGACTGGTCGGGCCGATGAACCGGCTGCTGAAAAGATACGAGAATGCGGGATGGTTGTTCCAAAACCGCAGCATACTTGCCAACAGATCGGGACGCCGCAGAAATGGGCTGTCGCCCGGAGTTTTACTTCCTAGGACGATATGGTTGCCGCCTCCTGTACCGGTATGCCGACCGTCCAAGTCAAATTTATCGGTTCCCAAATGACAGTGACGCGCTTCTTCGTAAAGCGTTTCGGTCAGGTGAACCAGTTCACTCCATGATTCCGATGGCTGCGTATTGATTTCAATCACTCCGGGATCGGGAGTGACCTTAAAGATTTCGACGCGGTGGTCCGGAGGCGGTAGATAGCCTTCGATGATCACCGGTAAATCCAACGCCGCACAGGTCGCTTCGACGGCCTCGATCAGATCGAGGTAATCTTCCAGACGTTGCGTTGGCGGCATGAAGACATGCAGGCGACCGTGCCGGCATTCGACGCACAGCGTCGTCCGCACCACCACATCGCTGGTTGGCAGGTTGTCCTGATCTTCCTCATCCAAGACTTGTGGATTGATTGGGTGCGAGTGATCACGCTCTGGATCGGCACGTGCGCCATCGCGAACGACTTCAGGTTCGTTCCCCTTCGGCAGATGCCCACTGCTGGGCAACGGGCCTCGAGGAGCCATCGGATCAAATGGCAGCGTATCTAAGTTGGCCGTCGCCTCACTAGAGGACGGCAACGACCCCAACGGCAAACGCAAGCCAATCGGGGAATCCCCAGGGATCAGATAAACCGTTTCGCTACGGACAGGCCAACGACCACCGATCCAGCCCGCCTGAGCCTGCCACCAGGCTCGTCGCAATGGCAGCACATACCCAACGGCCGCTCCCAATCCACTTTGGAAGGTGCGGATCATCATCGCCCGCTCGTTGGGATCGGCAAGCTTGGGGTCCTTGGGATCAACATCGATCGGCAACTGGTTTTCGCGCCACAGGTAATGAAACGTATCCTCATAGACGGGAAACGTCATTTTCGCGCTGATGTTTAGTTCTCTGGCCAGGTGCTTTACAAAATGGCCAGCATCCTCGGGCGTGTGCTTGTAGTCTTTCCCTTCATCGGCGATCCACTGCGGGTCTTTCCAAATCGGTTCTCCATCCAGACGCCACAAACAGGACAAAGCCCAGCGCGGCAACGATTCCCCGGGATACCATTTCCCTTGGCCGTAGTGCAGCAACCCACCGGGAGCAAATTGATCACGCAAGCGAAGCAGCAGCACATTGCTAAGGACCCGTTTTTCTTCTCCGACCGCTTCGGTATTCCACTGCGGGTCTTCCATGTTGTCGGTAGAGACAAACGTCGGTTCGCCTCCCATCGTCAGACGGACATCTTCCGCTTTAAGATTCGCATCGACCTCTTCCCCGACCTTTAGGATTTCGGCCCACTGGGAATCGGAGTAGGGTTTGGTAACGCGAGGATCTTCGTAATAGCGAGATACCGACATAGCGTGGTGGAATTCGACATCACATGCCTCATGTCCCCCGGTAATCGGGGCCGCCCCGGTGTATGACGGAGTGCAAGCAAGGGGGATATGCCCTTCACCAGCAAACAGTCCACTGGTCGCATCCAGCCCGACCCAACCGGCACCGGGAAGAAAGACTTCGGTCCAGGCATGCAGGTCACAAAAATCGGTATCGGGGCCGGGTTCGCCAAACAACGGTTTTTCATCCGCAGCCAATTGAATCAAGTACCCTGAAACAAACCGTGCAGCCAAACCGATCTGGCGAAAGGATTCCACCATCAGCCAAGCCGAATCACGGCACGATCCACTGCTCAGCTGTAACGTTTCTTCCGGCGACTGGACGCCCGGTTCCATTCGCACAAGGTAATCGACGCGGTCCTTGAATTGCTGATTGACTTCGACCAAAAAATCGACGATTCGGTCGGCTTTGGTCGGCAGGGACTTAACCCATTTGGCAAACAGTGGCGTTGGTTCAGAAACCGCCAAATAAGGATCCAGTTGTTTCTTTAGATCGGCATCATATTCAAAGGGCCAACAATCACTTTCCTCTTCGACAAAGAAGTCAAACGGATTGATGACGGTCATATCCGCGACCAAATCGACCGTGATTTTCAGGTGCGAACAAGGATCGGGAAAAACCATGCGAGCGATTGGATTTCCATAGGGATCCTGCTGCCAGTTTTGAAAGTGATCCCCCGGTTCGATCCGCAGGCTGTAAGCATCGATTGGAGTCCGGCCATGGTAGGCAGGACGCAATCGAACCAACTGCGGGCCAACCTTAATTGGTCGTGAATAGCAGTATTCGGTTTCGTGGTGCAGTGCGACGCGAATAGTCATATCAGTGAGTTTCCACCTGAAAAAAGTCTAGGTTCATCGCTTTGCCAATTTCATTCAATTCCGTTTGCATGTCATCGATGAATTGATGCATACCAATTTCAAGAACCTGCTCAA
The DNA here is from genome assembly GCF_007741495.1 of Roseimaritima multifibrata. Classification (NCBI taxonomy): domain Bacteria; kingdom Pseudomonadati; phylum Planctomycetota; class Planctomycetia; order Pirellulales; family Pirellulaceae; genus Roseimaritima; species Roseimaritima multifibrata. The sequence goes on along the minus strand of NZ_CP036262.1, from coordinate 1,442,159 downwards.
CCTGCGTTGCCAACAGGTGTTCGCATAGGCGATCCGCAAGCGGAAGTGCAGCAGATTCTGAATCTTGCTTGGAAACGGTTTCGATCTGCTGCAAAGAATCTCGCAACCACAAGACGCAGAACAACACCGACCGAGGAAAAATAGGGTTGAACAGAAAGAACTCGATCACTTTCTCAACACGGATCAGATGATGCTTGTGGCGATAGGCTTCAAACCCACTGATCGCAGACAGCAGGGCGGACCACTGAAGGTCATCCACCGCGGTCCCAACGTCTTCGACGCGAGGCAAAATATTGAAGTACTTAACGTCCAGGATCCGCAGTGATTTATCGGCGCGTTCAAGCAGCCGCCCCACATTGGCAAAATGCCAAGCGATCCCACGCGGCATCGTACTATCGACGACCCCGGTCCACTGAATGGCGTGCCGCCGGACCGAATCAAAGAAGACTTGAGGATCCCTCACGGCCGGGGATTGGGCCGAGGTGCTGACGAACCGGTAGAATTCATTCAGCTGCTCAAAGGCTTCCGAAGAAATCGATTCACGTACTCCCCGAGCGTTCCCCCTCGCCTGCCGCAGGCTGGAGAGCATCGAATTTCCGTACGTCGTATCGAAAGCCAAAAACTGGGTCACATTTTCCGCATTCATAACCCCATAACGTTCTGCGAACAGTTCGTTGTCGGCGGTCACCTGAATCAACGGAGCCCAAGGATCGACAAGCGTATCGGGTTGGTCAAGAATCAAATGATGAGTCACTTCCAAGAAACGCGCCAGGTTTTCGGCCCTTTCTACCTGACGACTCATCCAGTAGATCGACTCTGCGACTCGTGAAAGCATAAGATCCCTTTCGGGGAATACCGGCAAACAATCATTAAACAAAAGTAAACAGCAGAGGCGTCAGACCTGACGTGAGTAAGTGCCCCCAAACCGCCGGGACTAGATTTCGGCGACCGCTTGGCCAGGTTCGGCGGCAACCCAGGTATCTTTGCTTCCACCTCCCTGCGATGAATTCACCACCAGGGACCCTTTTCGCAAAGCAACTCGAGTCAGGCCGCCGGGCATAACCCAAATATCATCGCTACCGCACAAGATGTAAGGACGCAGATCGACATGCCGTCCTTCGACGCCATCGCCAACAACGGTCGGGACGCGAGACAACGAAAGGGTTGGCTGCGCCACAAAATTCCGAGGGTTTTCTTTGATCTTCGCGGCGTAAGCATCCCGTTCTTCTTGAGTCGCATGCGGCCCGATCAGAATTCCGTAGCCTCCGGATTCGTTGGCCGCTTTGATGACCAATTCATCCATGTGACTGAGCACGTATTTGCGATCCTCTTCCCGGATGCAGACATACGTTGGGACGTTTGGCAAAATCTGTTTCTCGCCCAAGTAGAAACGAATCATATCCGGCACGTAAGCGTAAATCACCTTGTCATCGGCGACCCCCGTCCCCGGGGCATTCGCCAGCGAAACGTTCCCCGCTCGGTAGGCTCGCATCAATCCCGCAACGCCCAACACCGAATCCTTGCGAAAAACTTCGGGGTCCAAAAAGATGTCATCGATCCGCCGATAGATCATATCGACCTGCTGCAGCCCTTCGGTCGTTCGCATAAAAACGAAGTTGTCTTTGACAACCAGATCGCGACCTTCGACCAGTTCGATTCCCATTTGCTGAGCAAAATAGGAATGTTCGTAGTAGGCACTGTTGTAAACGCCCGGCGTCAAAACCACGACCGTTGGATCGCTTACCGATGGAGGTGCCATCTGACGAAGCATCTGGTACAGGCGTGCCGGGTAATCGTTCACCGGCCGCACCTGAGACGCCTGAAACACCTGCGGAAAGTTCTTTTTCATCAAAAAGCGATTCTGCATCACATACGATGCTCCGGAGGGACACCTCAGGTTATCCTCCAGAACATAAAATGCGCCTGAATCGTCTCGAACCAAATCGGTTCCCGTCACATGACACCAGACATCATTGAAAGGTTTCAATCCCATGCACTGAGGGAGAAATGTTGAAGCCGAATCGATCAATTCGCGTGGCAGGATCCCTTCCTTAACAATCGCTTGTTCCGAATAGATATCGGACAAGAACATATTCAAGGCCTTGATCCGCTGCTTCAGGCCCGCTTCGATGTGGTTCCATAAAATGGCCGGGACGATCCGCGGAATGATGTCAAACGGCATGATCTTTTCCGTCCCAGCGCTATCGCTGTAGACCGTAAAAGTAATCCCCATTTCAAACAGCGAGCGTTCAATGGCGGACTGGCGTTTTTTCAGTTCTCCCGGAGGCATCCGGTTCAGAAGATCGACCAAGGCGGTTGCATCCGGCCGTGGACTGCCATTTGAATTAACAAGTTCATCGAAAAAGTTGGCCGTGTCGTAGCCGTTAAGAAAAGTGGCTGACGACTGCGATTGTTTTTGATTTGCCATGAAAAGCGCCACGATGCATCGTTCGGAAACGTAAGCCAGCCATCAAAACTAATTCGATGGTAAGTTGCTGGTTCAAACGGAACGGAGCTCTGGCGAGCGTCAGACCCTGTCCGCCTGTAATCCATGGTTGACAGTCTAGAGATTCCGGAGGGTGAACAGAACGCGAGAGACGCACAAAAAGCCGCAAGGGCCCCCTATCCCCCCTTACCCGTCCTCTTCCGCCGTCGACTGCGGGGGGCCGACTGGCACGAATGCCCCCCACTTTGGTGTAAAAGGCTTTTTACAGACCGTGCAAATCGACTCGCAACCCAATTTTTGATCCGAAATCGCTTGCGTTGCTTGGCACTGGGCACAGGTGACCAACACTTCTCTTTCCTGCCCGGCCAAAGCGGCTAAATGGCTTAAGAGGATTCCGGCCACTTCGATGTCCTCTCCTTCCAATGTGGTCAACAACTGGCGATCGATGTCGGTTCGCTCAGCGATCCGATTTGCCAACCGGCGGACACTGCGTTCGAAACTGTTGCGGGCGCAGCGACCGTTGCCAAAGTGTCGATCACGTCCCTGATAGAGATAATCGAATCCATACAGCAAGCGACGGCGCGACTCCGTTGGAAGCGTGTACTTGGCCGCCCCGGCGATCAGTTCAAAGATTTTGGCCAGCTCGACGGGCGAGTAATCCTCGAAATGCATCGTCGTCCCGACGCGGGAACTAAGCCCAGGATTGCTGCGGATCATCCCTTCCATTTCCTGAGGGTACCCCGCCAAGATGACCACTAACTGTTCCCGCTGGTCTTCCATTCGTTTCAACAATGTCTGGACGGCTTCGCGGCCGTACTGGTCCTGCCCACTGCTGTCGATCAACGTGTAGGCTTCGTCCACAAACAGGACCCCGCCAAGAGCCTCGTCGATTTTCGCATTCGTTTTGGGCCCTGTTTGGCCGGCGTATTCTGCCACCAAACCACTCCGGTCCGTTTCCACCAACTGGCCATTGGGGAGCACACCGAGCGCCGAAAAGATTTCGGCCACAATTCGGGCAACCGTCGTTTTACCGGTTCCTGGATTCCCCACAAACGCCATATGCAGACTGGGCGTGGTCGAGGGAAGACCTTCTTCCTTGCGTCGATTTTCCAGTTTAAGGAAATTAGCCAGCGTATTGACCTGATCCTTGATATTGTCCAGGCCAACCAAGCGATTCAGTTTAGCCATCGCATCGGCCAGCTTTTGCTCGGGCGTCCGAGTATCTTCAGGGGCCTCTGGTTCGTTCGATTTCGATGGTGTTGGCGGCGACTGCGAATTTGCGGGTAAATTTCTTTTGGGCCCTAACGAAGAGGACGGCTTGGGCGTTTCGGTTTCGACATCGACCGGCAAGTGGGATGGGCTTCTTTCAACCGTAGCGGCTCCGCTGCGCAGACGTGCCGCCTCATCACGGATCCACTGCAAAGCTTCACGCTGCGGAGCGACGTCGGAGGGGAAACGTTCCGGGGCGTTCCCTCCAATACGATCGAGTTCATTTTGAAGCGTTTTCAGGTGCTGTTGATCCAGGGGACCAAATTCACCGTCCGCCTTACAAACCAAATTCGCCATTTGGATGACGACGCCGTTAACCTGGCCCCAGGAATCTCGCAAAGGCGGCAGTTCCGCAAACGGTTTTAAAAGGTCGAGCCACCGAAATTTTTCCGCTTCACGGATCAACCAATCGACCGCATCCTTAAGCTGATTTCCGATGACCGGTTCCCCCCACAGATGCTGCAGCAATGTCCGCCCTAGCTGACGTTGTTCGAGCGTTCGCTGGCGGCTGGCCGGAAGCGAATGGGCGTAAACCTTCATGACCAATCCCTGGTGCAGATCAAACATCTGATCCGCAATCCCGATGGCATTTTCAGCGTCACTGCTGACCAGCCAACCGTAGCTCCCCCGCAGCAGTTCCCCTCCTTCGACGTACAGTTTTTCGGTTTGTTTTAGCGTTTCACGATAAAGGCGAATGGATTCAAGAATAGGATCGTCGGAAGAGCGGCTAGGCACGGCGAAGTGTTCCCAATAAGTCGAGACGAATAGTTCCAGACCAATATCATCGCGTTTGTGAGGAGCCCCCGCAATGCGATCGGAAACCGCCCCGCACCCGCTTTCCGGCATGGCATGAGCCAAAAGCAGCCACGCAGGATCCCCCTCTTTTTTCGGGTTGCCGATTTAGTGATTGTCCCCTATCGCTCTGCGAAAGCACGCCCTTTTAAAGCTACTTTCACGAAGCGACAGGCGACAATCTTTCTCCGCTTTCGACTAAACGGGCAGCCATTTCCGAGAGGGCGAAGAAAGAATGGAAGCTGGAAAACACCCGACATTTGCGAAACCGTCCACTTCCAAATCGCGCGGGCCGTGAACCTTAATGTGGGGATCGGGCTCCTTGGTCTTACCACTACAGTCACACGATGGACGGGACGGTATGATAGAAACAGAAAGACCTCGGACGAATCCACCTCAATTAAAACACCGTTACGGAGATTCCCCCCTTACCGTGCTTGACGAAACTAGCCTCGGCCGTGTCGAGAATGAACGAAGTGTCATCGCTCGCTTAATTCAACCCAGTCAATCGCCCGAAGGCGACCCGCTTGAAGAGCTGGAGGGACTGGCCGTGACCGCCGGCACTCAAGTGGTTGGACAACTGATCCAAAGGCGGGAAAAACCGGACAGCAAGACCTTTATCGGCAAAGGCAAGGTCGAGGAATTGCTTGCTCTTGTTGAAGAACGAGATGCCGATCTGGTGATCTTTGACAACGACCTTTCGCCGGGGCAGGTTCGCAACCTTGAAATGGCGATCGACACAAAAGTCATCGATCGCACCGAGCTGATCCTGGACATTTTTGCCGCCGGAGCACGCACGTACGAGGCTCGCCTGGCGGTTGAATTGGCTCAACTGGAATACTCGCTGCCACGATTAAAACGGATGTGGACGCACCTTTCGCGTCAGTCGATGGGCGTCGGGATGCGTGGGCCGGGTGAAAAACAATTAGAAGTGGACCGTCGCTTGGCCTTGAAGCGAATCCACGATCTCAAGTCGGAACTTGGCAAAGTCGAACGACGTCGCGAACGTCAGGTCGCCGCCCGTGACGATACGGCAACGGTATCCCTTGTCGGATATACCAATGCCGGAAAAAGCACGCTAATGAACGCTTTGACCAGCGCCGACGTGCTGGCGCAGGACAAATTGTTCGCGACCCTCGACACACGAACCCGACGCTGGCACATCAATCACTGGGGGGATGTCCTACTTAGTGACACGGTTGGATTTATCCGTGACCTCCCTCACGGTTTGGTTGCCAGTTTTAAAGCGACCCTTGAAGAGGCTCGCCAAGCCGATCTGTTGCTGCATGTCGCCGACGCGTCCAACAGCCAAGTGTTCGAACAGATCGCCGCCGTCTACAAGGTGCTAGAAGAGATCGAAATCGAGCAGAAAAACACCCTGCTTGTACTGAATAAAATCGATCAAGTCGAATCACCCGAGATGCTAAAGCGGATCCTTGACCGCTATCCCAATGCGATTCCCGTCAGTGCAAAAACGGGCGTGGCGCTGCCAGACCTGAGTGACGCGGTCGGACAAGCCCTGGGGAGTGCGTTCCTTGACATCGAAGTCGACGTCGCGCCATCCAACGGGAAACTGCTTGCCCACCTAGCAGCCAATGGGGAAGTCCTTTCGCAGGTGGTCGAGGAAGATCGCATCACGATTCACGTCCGCATACCGGCACGCGCCATGGGCGAAGTCAAACGCTCGGCCATGGAAATTCGCCAGGCCGAAAAAACAATGCCGCCCAGCTGAGCCATCGGTGTTACCGATGGCTGACGCGTTGCATCCCAATGCCACTTTCTTTCTTAGCGGAACGGCGCGAGCGGTTTGTTGATTTAGTGATTGTCGCCTTTGGCTCCGCGAAAGAACGCTCCCCTAAAGCTATTTTCGCGAAGCGAAAGGCGACAATCTTTCTCCGTTTTCGGTTAGATAGACAGGTCGGCTTGCACCGTCCGCTAGGAAAACCTTCCACAGATTGCCCTGGGCTGCATCCACTGGAATATGGCAATCGATCGCTGACGGTTTTGGCTTTACGTCGCTCGCGATTTCGAAGCTTCCAACAATTTTAATAATTCGGTTGCTTGGTACTCGATCGATCCTTGTTCGATCACGTACGCTCGGCCAGCCACCCCCAATCGATCGCGTTCCTCCGCACTGCTGGCTAGGCGGCGGAGCTGAGCGACCAGCGCTGGCACATCGCCTGGCGGAAAGAGCAGCCCGCCTTGTCCTTTTGCCAACAGCTCCGAAAACGCACCGTGTGATGGCTGGACCACGGGCAAACCGACCGCCCAGGCTTCCAAGACAAACAGCCCCTTAGGATCGGCGTAGTCGGTGGGAACGCTAAGAATATCCAACTGCTCTAAGAAACGCTTTTTTCCAGCAAGGTCGGGACTGCCATGAAAGTGGAATCGGTCGCCGGCCCCCGCCTGTTCTAATTGCTGCTGAAGTTCTTTGACGTAGGAGTCATGCTGCGGCCCCTGCCAGCCTGCCACGTGCAGACGAACCGGCAGATGGGCATCCGAATCGAGCATTTCCAGAAAGGCTGCCACCAGATGATGCAGGCCTTTCTCCGGAGCCAGCCGTGCCAAAAAACCGATGTCGATCCATTTTTCCTTCGCTTGGTTCTCCGCTTCGGACAACGTCCCATCGTCCGCCCCCTGCCGGTGAGAGCGAGAGTCGGCGTAGTGCTGCACGTCGATCGCCAAGGGCAGCAGCCCGATCTTTTCCTGCGGGATGTCCAACATCGCCGACATCTTATCGGCATAGAACTGGCTATGGACGATGAACCGATCCACGATCGGAACCAGCCTTTTCATTTCTTCGATCACCTGTTCACGATAGGGCGATTTCAGATAGTCGATAAAAATGTCGTCGCCCTGCAACGTCACGACCAGCGAAGCGTCAGGCAGCGATTGCCGGATCGCCGGCAAGACCCCTCCGATCAGAAAATTGCTCAGCAGCACGACCTCCGGTTGAAGCTCCTCGCGCAGCCAGTTTGCCAGCCGCTTCGCCTCACTTGCCTGGGGACCATCCAATCCCCGCAACATCGAAACGGTCAACCGGCCCAGCATTTTGTCGCTCGGCTGAGCGGCTCGCCCGCTAACCCACTTCAGCAGCCTCGGTGAATCGAGCCAACGTCGAATTGCAGGCGGGACCCACCGAAAGACGGGCAATTCTTCGAGCAGAAACAGATTAATTCCGCCAAAAAACAACTGCTCACTACTGACATCTTGTTCATCAGTCCGAATGGGGGTGTAGATCGGCAGCAGGACGCAGTCGACCCCTTTTCGCTGTAGGGATCGAGCCAAAGCGTTGTCATGCATGCAACTACCGCAGTACATACCAGCGGCGCCGGCCGTTAAATAGGCGATTCGCATGTTTGCTTTCGGGATGCGTGAAACGTTATGCGTTGTGGGTTTTCTGAACCGTTTCTATACTCGCTGGCTTGCGATCTTAATGGAACCCTGCTGACGAGGCACTGATGACCGAATCGATCTCCTTCGTTCCGCCCGCCGAAGCCTCTTTTCCGTTGTTTTGGGGAATCGACATCGGTGGGACCAACATCAAAGTTGGCCTGGTCGACAGTACAGGGCAAACGCTCGCCTATGAGATCATCCCTACCGAGGAATCGAAAGGGGCTCAAGCCGCGGTGAATCGCACCGCCGCCCAGGTTACCGCAATCGAAAATAGACTAGGGCTTCAGCGAGAGCAAATCCCGCGAATCGGTCTGGGGGCTCCGGGGAGCATGGACCTGCCAGCAGGAATGCTTATCGAGCCTCCGAACCTGCCGAATTGGTGGCAGTTTCCGATTCGTGATTCCATCGCAAAAGCCCTTGGCCGGCCGGTATCCTTCCTCAATGACGCCAATGCGGCGGCCTACGGCGAATTTTGGCTAGGGGCGGGACGCGAACATTCGTCGATGATCCTGCTAACCTTGGGGACAGGCGTCGGTGGGGGGATCATTGTCAACGATGAATTGATCAACGGCGTCAACAGTTTTGGCAGCGAATGTGGGCATGTGATTGTCAACAGCGCCTCCGACGCCCAGCTATGCGTATGGGGCGGCGGTCGCGGGCAACTGGAAGCCTATGCATCGGCCAGTGCGGTTGTGCAGCGGACGCGTCAACGCCTGACCGATGGAGCCAGCAGTCAATTGAAGGGCTTATTGGGAGGCGGAGACCAAGAATTGACGGCAAAAAAAGTCTACGAGGCGGCCATCGCAGGCGATACAGTGGCGAACGAGATCATCGACGAAACGGCTCGCTGGCTGGGCATCGGAGTGACAATTCTGGTCCATACCATCGATCCGGGACTGGTGGTCCTAGGCGGAGCCATGGATTTTGGCGGAGCCGATTCTCCAGTGGGGCAACGATTCCTGCAGAAAATCAAAGATGAATTCGAAGAACGCACATTTGCAAACGTTTTTGCTGGAACCAAACTTGAATTTGCTACGCTTACCAGCAACGCTGGATACCTGGGGGCAGCGGGATACGCCCGCAAAGAACAGATCGATTCCGAAACCAAGACCCAAACTCGCTGACAAGCCCGTCTTGTCACGGGCCGTCGTTTGAGTCAGAAGCGTAGAAAGATTGCAGCCTTTCGCTCCACAAAAAAACCTTCTAGCGAGCGTTCATTGTCGGCGCAAAAGGGGACAATCACTAAATCGACAGCCCGTTAAGCTTGCCCCACCCGAAACAAGGAATCGTGGATCCCGCTAACCAGACGTCCGCATTCCCGGTTTTATTTTTCAGATTTAGCTTTAGCGTTAAAAACGTCCAAACCTTCCAACCTTTTACCCCGAAGCCGCATTCATGCAGGTTCGCAATTTTTGCATCATCGCCCACATCGACCACGGAAAAAGCACGCTTGCTGACCGGTTGCTTGAGCATACCGGCACGGTCACGAAGCGACAGATGAAAGAGCAACTGCTGGACGACCTGGATCTGGAACGTCAGCGGGGCATCACGATCAAAGCCCGCGCGGTTTCGATGCGTTATATGCACAAGGGTGAAGAGTACGAACTGAACTTGATCGATACGCCGGGACACGTCGATTTCCAGTACGAAGTATCGCGTTCGCTTGCGTGTTGCGAAGGAGCCCTCTTGTTGGTCGATGCCTTCCAGGGCGTCGAAGCTCAAACCGTTGCCAACGCCTATGCTGCGATGGAACATGACCTGGCGATCATCCCGGTCATCAACAAAATCGACCTCGCTTACGCTCGACCGGAAGAAGTGGCCAACGAAATGGAGCAGTCGCTGGGAAGCGACCCCGAATCGATCGTCAAAGTGAGCGCCAAAGCGGGAATTGGAATCGAGGACTTGCTGACGACCATCATCGAAAAGGTGCCGCCGCCCAGCGGCGACCCAGACGCTCCGCTTCAAGCAATGGTATTCGACTCAAATTACGACGATTACCGCGGCGCCGTCACCTACATCCGGGTGATGAACGGGACGATCAAGAAAGGGCAAAAGATTCGATTCCTGCGAGCCAAATCGGAATACGAAGTGATCGAAATGGGTCAATTCCGCCCCGGCAGACTCCCCTGTGACACGCTCACCTCGGGCCAGGTCGGGTACCTGATCTGCAATATCAAATCGCTTAAAGAAGTCCATATCGGCGACACGGTCAGTGTTCCCGGCGAGAAGGCATCCGAACCTTTGACCGGGTACTCCCGCCCGAAGCGGATGGTCTACTGCGGGCTATTTCCTAGCGATGGTCAAGATTTTTCCGAATTGCGAGACGCGTTGGAAAAACTGTCGATCAACGACCCAAGTTTTGAATTTGAACCGGAAACCAGCGACGCCCTCGGGTTTGGATTCCGCTGTGGATTCTTGGGTTTGTTGCACATGGAAATTGTCCAGCAACGCTTAGAACAGGAATCGGATGTCGATCTGGTCCAGACCGCCCCGAACGTGACCTACGAAATCATCACGAAAAGTGGTCAGACGTTGATGATTCACAAACCGCAGGATGTTCCCGATCCTGGGGATATCGAGGAATTTCGCCAGCCGATCGTGCGCTGCAATATCGTGGTCCCGACCGACTACATCGGCCCCGTCATCCAGCTATGCCAAGAGCGACGTGGGATCCAAACAGCACAGGAATACCTCGGGCCAACTCGGGCGATGATTTCCTATGACATCCCCCTCGCCGAAGTGATCTACGACCTGCACGATAAAATCAAAAGCTGCACGCGCGGCTACGGCACCCTTGATTATGAACTGCAAGGCTACGAACCGGCCGACCTGGTCCGAATGGACATCCTGGTCAACGGAAACCGCGTCGATGCGTTAAGCGTCGTCTGCCACCGTGCCGACGCGGATCGACGCGGCCGTGCGGTCGTCAAGAAATTAAAATCGGAAATCGAACGCCACATGTTCGAAGTGGCCGTGCAAGCGGCGATCGGAAGCCGGGTCATTGCTCGCGAAACCGTTACGGCGATGCGGAAGAATGTGACCGCAAAATGTTACGGAGGAGACATCAGCCGGAAACGAAAGCTGCTGCAAAAACAGAAGGAAGGTAAAAAGCGAATGAAGGCTGTCGGAAATGTTGAAATCAGCCAAAAAGCGTTTATGTCCGTCCTCAGTACAGGGGAGAATGGTTGATTTCAGTCTCTGAATGGTCGAGCGTTTGAATTACTTATCCCATGCTTATCTTTATCTCGACCACCCTTATTTTGTGGCCGGTCTGGCGATCCCAGACTGGCTGTCGATGGCCGACCGGAAGGTCCGTGTGCGGTCACAGGCGGCCGAACCCTGGCTTGCTTCCGAGGATCCTCGCATACGTCAAATCGCCTGCGGGATCATGCGTCACCACGAAGACGACCGCTGGTTCCACCAGAGTCGTCTGTTTGTAGAGTTAAACTTACAGTTCGCACTTCAGCTTCGCACCGAATTACCGGGCGACGACGGATTCCGCCCCAGTTTCCTGGGGCATATCCTGATTGAATTGCTACTCGATGCAGAATTAATCCACGAAGACCCGGCACGCGTCGACCAGTACTACAACTGCCTCGGTCACTTATCCCCTGAATTTGTAGAGAAAACCGTCAACGCGATGGTCCCCAGGCAGACCGATCGCCTGCAGCCTTTGCTACCCCGCTTCATCGCGGAACGATTTTTGCCTGACTACCTAGACAACGAGCGGCTATGGTTCCGTTTAAACCAGATCATGAACCGCGTCGGGTTACCTCGACTGCCAGAATCATTGGTACCATGGTTGGGTGAAGCAAGACGATCCGTTGCCTCAGCGCGGTCGTCGCTGTTATCCTCTGGTCTGCCCCAATCAAAATTCAACCCTTGAGAATCGAAACGAACTGCTATGAAATACGGAATGAATTTGCTGCTCTGGTCCGGTGAAGTCACCGAAGCCATGATTCCGACCATTGAGCATCTAAAGGCTTCCGGTTTTGATGGAATTGAAATGCCAATGTTCAACCTAGACCTGGATTATGCCGGGCTGGGAAAGAAGCTGGACGAGATCGGTCTGGCTCGGACAGCGGTCACGATCCGCAATGAAGAGGACAACCCAATCTCGCCGGATGCAGCCATCCGTGCCAAAGGGGTTGAACTGAACAAAAAGACGCTCGACTGCTGTGCGGCCGCTGGCGTGGAAACCCTTGTCGGTCCTTTCCACTCGGCAATCGGCGTCTTTTCGGGCGCTGGACCGACTAGCGATGAATGGAAATGGGGCGTCGAAAGCATGCAAAAAACGGCCGAGCACGCCCAAAGTGTTGGAGTAAAGTTAGGGATTGAGGCCCTGAACCGTTTCGAGTGCTATTTCCTAAACACCCACGCGGATTCGACTCGCTTTGCCCGCGAAGTCGACAATCCGGCTTGCGGGATCATGTACGACACGTTCCACTCCAACATCGAAGAGAAGAACATCGGGGATGCCGTCCGTGCCGGTGGCGACAAATTGTTCCACATCCATATCAGCGAAAACGATCGCAGCACTCCGGGATCGGGAAACATCCGCTGGCAGGAAAACTTCGACGCGATCGTCGGAACCGGATACGACGGCTGGCTGGTGATCGAAGCGTTCGGATTGGCGCTTCCTGAAATTGCCGCCGCGACCAAAATTTGGCGGAAAATGTACAAAGATGAATTGACCCTGGCGACCGACGGCCTGCGATTCATGAAAAGCGAAATCACCAAGCGAGTCAGTTAAATCCATTGAGCGATAACGGTGCCCCAACGACCAGCCGAACAGGGTGGGCGGAACAAATTTCCGCTCACTTCCGGCTTCGTTTGGATCCATCGTTGCAGGATTGGTTCGATTCGGAAATCTGGCGACAGATCGGTACGGGAGAATTCCGGACCCCTTTGGCTCCGGAAACCTTGCTCGAACCATGCCCAGAACCGATCTGGCCAGGGTTCATGCCGCCCGACGTCCTACCTCTGATCGGAAACGAGTACGGGGACTGGCTTTGCTTGAGGGTTGGTGCCGACGATTCCGTTCGCGAAGTCGTTTACTGGTATCACGGCGGTGGAGACTGGATTCCTTGGGGCCAGACGCTTCCCGAAGCGATCGCATTCCAAATGATCCGAGATTCGCTCCCCGGCCGCTTCTATCGCCATGCCGATCCCGCAGAACCGATTCGCCTGACCAAGCCTGACGATCCGCTGTTTCAGTGGGCCAGCAAATTCCTTCCAGAAGCGGTGATACACACGATCGCTGCATTGCCAGATGCCGATTCCCAGGCCGATCCGCTCGCTCGGATTGAAGACCTACTGAAACTTGACATCGCCACCATTCCACTGCATGCCGAAGCCATCCTACGGGCCCTCGATTCGCCTCTGCGGACGCTGACCCCTGGAATTGCGAACCGTCTTGGCATCGACTGGGGACAAGAAGCGTTGCTGTGGATGTTCGACCACAAAACCATCCCTGAAAATCGCATCGCCGACCTGGCCAAAGAATTAGGTGCAGCGGAATCGGAATTCCAGCAACAAGACTGGGACCTTGCCGGGCGACATGCCGACAAAGTCCTCGCAGAACGGTCCGACCTTGGCTGGGCACACCATACCGCTGGCTGGCAAGCCGAACGAAACGGGGACCTCCAGACCGCCGTTAAACATTACTCGGAATCCTTGATTTCATCCAGTTTCACCGAGCAAGGGGTTCGCTTCCGAACCCACGGCAAAGAAGAGGGCAAGTTCTCGGCGCGGCGGTTGCTTCAGATCACCAACCAAAACGAAACCGTCGAAATCCCACAACACCAGCCCTACTGGAACCGGTGGTCTCAAACGGCCGGAGAAAAACGCGTTCAAGCCGTTGCCGCCCATTGGCGATCGGCCGCACAACAAGCCGTCGCAGCCGGACAACATGCCCAGGCGTATCCAATGTTGATCAACATTGGCTGGGACCTCGGGCTGCGTAGCGTGCGTGATTACGGCCCGCTGCTGTGGGAAATCGCGACAGCAGCCGAACGCGCCGGCCAAGCCGCACGTGCTGCGGTAGCCGCAACGCATGCCAGATGCTTTGAAGCCCGCTACGGCAGCGGCAACTAAACCGCAAATGCCTTACGCAGCATTGCAAGGCTTTTCGGAATCGCTGTTTCATGGCTCTCTTTGCCTTCAAATTCCAAAGAGACATAGCCGCGGTAGTCGACCTGGTCAAGAATTTTTGCGACACGTGCGTAGTCGATTTCCAGCGTGTACCAGGTCCCGCCCCCATAATAGGTCTTCGCTTGGACGTAGACCGTTTCCGGAGCTATTTTTTCGTACTGGGCGTATTGATTTTCGAGGAAATTGCCCGTGTCCATCGTCGCTTTCAACCAAGGCGAATCGACAGCGTCCAGAACGCGCAGAACACCATCGGCGGTCCTCCCCAGCCCCCAGTGATTTTCCAGTCCAAGCACAACGCCACACTTCTCAGCAGCTGGCAGGCATTGTTCCAAACCATCCTGAACCCAGTCGAAACCATCGTCGTCGGTATAACCTTCCAGTCGCGGTTCGATCCCCTTATTTGCCATTAAGGCATCAAAGTTCTTTGACGTTCCCCAACGTCCGGTGTTCACTCGGATTGTTGGAATCCCCATCGCGTAAGCCAATTCGATGCAATGGATCGTATGTTCGACGTTCTTGCGCCGAACGGCAGGATCTGGCGAGACGAAGGTTTGGTGAGTCGAAAGGCCGCACAAATCCAATCCCTGACGAAAGGCACGCTGTTTGATTCGCTGCAGTGCCTCATTCGATTCGTCCTGCATCTGAACGTGCAACACTTCCACCGCGTCGAAGCCACTCTCTGCGGCAAGGTCGATACATTCTTCGATAGTCAATTTACTGTCATCTCGGTATCGCCAGTAGGAATAAGTCGAAACCGCGATCGGATTCGGCTTCGTTCGTTTGGCTTCGCCCCCATCTGCGCCGGACGCACCGACTTGCACTGGAGAACCGTTAACCGGCAACGCAGCGGCTCCTACGATCGATAGCCCCGCCCCCAATTCCAAGAACGACCGCCGTGAGCAAGCGGCGTTTGGTGTGCGAGTCTGATCATCGGAAGTCCGTTCTGATTCACGAGCCATATCGGTTAATCCTTGATTTTAGAATAACAGCCCGATGGTCCCTACTAAAACAAATCGGGCTGAGTCGGAGGTAATATCTTAACCGGTTCCAAGCAACTGGGGTGGTCGAAAGTGGGGCGGTTCACCTGCCGACCGACGGGGGTGGTCACAAAGAAATCGTTTGCGGCTGGCTGACAGAGCGATTGCAATCGCGAGGTCGATGTCGACCGATCAAGCCAAGCGGGAATACTGTCGGCATCCAAAACCACAGGCATCCGGTCATGAATCGGCGCCGTAACATCGTTCGCCGCGACAGTCAGAAGCGTACAGGACCAGACCGTTTGACCATCGGCTGCAGCCAGCGAATTTTGTTCCCACAATCCGGCCATCGCAAAAGGGACGTCGTCGCGAGGATGGATATGGAAAGGTTGTTTTTGATCGCGATCCGTTTGCCATTCATAGTATCCCGACGCCGGGATGATACATCGTTGTGATGCAAACGGCTGGCGAAACGACCGCTTTTCCGCAACCGTTTCACTTCGCGCGTTGATCATCCGATTCCCAATCGCCAACGAATCGGCCCAGGGAGGAACCAATCCCCACCGCAACGGGCGCCACTGCCGCTTCCCCTCGGCGGACGCCAGGATCCCGATCACGTCGGTCGTCGGCGCAATGTTGTAGCGCATCGGCAACGCGGGCAATTCCGACAAATCAAAACCAGGAAGGAACAAATCCCCAAAGGTTGCAAGATTCGTTCGCAGGTTAAATCGACCGCAGATAAGAGAGACCTCTATTTAGCATATTTAACGGGCTGACGATTTAACGGGCTGGCGATTTAACGGGCTGGCGATTTAGGGAATGTCGCGTCTCGCTTAATCTTCATTTACTTGGGGAACGTTGCTACCCCCGGTCGATTCATTCGACCGCGTGCCGAAACGGTCGATGGTTTTTTCGCGGATCTCGGGAAGTTTTTTTGCCAGGTATCGGTTGGTGCGAACCATATCGTGCATCCCCAACACCAGCACCACGACCAACAGCCCGCAGACTGCCAACCACATCGCAATCCAGGTCGGCCCGGGACCGAGCAATCCGGCAACCAGAATGAAACCGGCGGCGATGGTCAAAAGCAGATTGACGATTCTTCGACCGCGGTGGCGTGCACGAAGGTACGAATCATCAAACGTGGAATCTTCGTCCCCCGCCTTTGGTTCGTTTCGTTCATTCACTTCCAACCAGATAACAAACGCGAACAACGCGATCGCCAAAATAATACTCGCAGCACTCATCGTGGAGCTTTCTCCGAAGGGTCGCTTTGATCACATCGACTTCAGCCATTGATCCACAACGTACACGACGTTGACGATTGACTGCCCACTACAATTCGCCGGCACATCTTGTCGCGTGTGCCAGTAGGAAGGGCCCGAGCGGGTCGGACGTGGGTAGTCAAAATCAATGATGTCGATCGTCGGTATCTTGGCAATCGTATTCAGCGGCAAATGATCGTCTCGCACCTCGTGGACGATCCTATTTTTAAATGTTTGGACACGCAATCGAGCCGCCGTCCCCCATACCTGTCGCACCACGGGGCGGGCATAACGCCAACTATTTTGTTCGATAAAGAGATGCTGTTCCGCATCCGCAATCATGTCCAGCAAAACCCCAGACTGATACCGCGGAGCATCCTTTGCGGCTAAATATTCTTGAGCGAAATGGGTCGATCCCAAGAAATAGGGGTCTCGATTGCCGTCATAGACAAGTTCTTCGCCATCAAACAGGACCAGATCGACTCCAATATCCGCTGGCCATTCAGACGCGCGCAGTGATAATTCCATCAATCCGGCAACGCCACTTGCCCCGTCATTCGCACCAATGAATTCCCCTTTGGGATCGATTGGATCCTGATCAGGAAAAGGGCGGGTATCGTAGTGAGCACAAATTAAGAAACGCTTTGCAGCGGCGGGCCGAAAACGAGCGATCAAGTTCCCCAGCGTAAGGACTTCTCCGGTCTCCGGATGTCGCGCTGCGAATGTTTGCAATTCAACTTCCGCACCTTCCGCTTCAAAGAATTTCGTCAACATTTCCTGCTGGCGAACCATTCCGGCGGTCCCACTGACTCGCGGCCCAATGGCGCACGTTTGCTCTAAAAATCCGAAAGCCCGAGCAGGATCGTATTCTTTGGGAACAACCGATCTAGCAGCCAACGTTGCCTGCAACGGATCACGATTGGCGGCAAATGGATTCCAAACGAAACCGACCGCAATGATCGCGATCCCTACCAAAACGACTCCCCAAACCCAAACCTGGATTCGGCTTTTAGAAGGGCCGGTTGCGGCCTCCGAGCTCTGCAACGGAGGAGTCGAATGACGACGAGGGCGATGGCTGGGAGCTGTAGCCGACATCAACGGCATCTCATTTCGCGATTATTAGTGAGGAAGAGAGGGACGAGATCTGTCTCGATTTTAGAGCAAAAACCGATTCACCGCAGCGAGACCATAAAAAACGAGATTTCT
This sequence comes from Roseimaritima multifibrata, assembly GCF_007741495.1. NCBI lineage: Bacteria > Pseudomonadati > Planctomycetota > Planctomycetia > Pirellulales > Pirellulaceae > Roseimaritima > Roseimaritima multifibrata. The sequence continues at coordinate 1,424,655 of NZ_CP036262.1, read as the reverse complement.
TCTCTGTTTGAATCGTTTTCTTACCTAATCTGGCTTGCGTTGGCAGGGGCTTTTTGCGTCCAATCGGGTGGGAACCTTTGCCTGGGTTTTCGCGTTTTCACACCTATCTGAATATTCCCGGACTGTAATGATGTTTGCTATTTGGCCATTGCTGGCGTTTCGTCGCTTACGTCGCACCAACGCCTGGCCTGCATTCCGACCATTAGTGCTGGTTTTTGTCCTCCTTAGCGGAGGGTCCTTCGCACTTCTTGATCCCAACAATCCGCAAGCCTTTGCGGACGACCTTGTCATCGATAACGTCCGCGGAAGCGATTACCAAAACGACCGTGGCTACGCTCCTGGCCCCGCAACGCACGGCCCGTACCGAACGATTGCCAGAGCATTGGCGGCGGCCGGCCCAGGGGATCGAATCGTGTTAACCAAAACCGACCAACCCTATCGCGAATGCGTCAGCCTGAACGGCGACAAACTAAGTGGAACCTCGACCGAGCCGCTTGTTCTGATCGGGAATGGAGCCACCCTAGACGGCAGCGAAGCAACCAATCCAATCGGATGGCGCACCGTCCCCCAGGAAAAAGGGCTGTGGGAATACGTGGACACTCCGCCTGGCTTCGGGCTTTTACTAAGTTCCAGCGAAACGCTTGCTCAATGGAAACCGAAAACGGAACAAGGCAACCTCTCGCTGATCGGCCCGAACACGTGGACTCGGCAGCAGGGCAGGTTTTTGTTCCGACCCGCACCGGGCAAGGGACCACGCGACTACCATTTGCAAATGACCGTCCTGACCACCGGGATCACTCTCTACAACATCCAACATGTTGAAATCCAGGATCTGACCATCCGCGGGTTTCGTATCGATGGAATCAATGCGATTGACCGAGCCACCAATATCAAACTGACCAACGTCACCGTGATCGATAACGGGCGCAGCGGAATCAGTGTTGGCGGCGCCAGTCGTGTCGTCGTTGATTCCAGCCATGTAAATGACAATGGAATCGCTCAACTGCGAACCGAGGGTAACGGGGTTCTTGAACTGGGCCGCGTGATCGTCGATCCAGCGACGGCTCCCGCCATCGCCAATGACGGCGGACGGGTCGTGGGACGCACTACCCCCCCGGCAAAATAAGTTGTTAGGCTAGGGGATCGTCTTCTAATCAATCTCCCTTTGCGGAGCAGCGTAATCCCCACGCCATCGACCTGAATGAGGCGCAGCGGAAGCCGGGTGACGTTCGCGAAAACGGAGCACCTCCCCGGACGGCTTTCACCGACCGACTCCCTCAGCCGACCGGAAACGGCCCACGTGGATGGTCGATGCTGCATTTGGATCGACGGCAGGCGGGGCAGGGCATCCGCTGCGACGCAACAGCGTCCCTCTTTCTGGAGTCCCAGCGTCGATGAACCTAGAACAACGGCGTTACCGGCTGAACCAAATCCTGCTCGCACTGGCGGAACTGAACGAGTTCACCGGTACCGAAGCGAAACAGTGGTGCAACGAAACCTCTCCGCACTTCGTGACGCTAACGTTGAAACAATTGGCAAGCAGCGGGGTGTTGGCAGCCTCCGATTCGTCGCGTCAGCCGGTCTACCGCTGGGTGCTTCCCCCTGCCGAATTTCAGCCGCAGCAGTGGATCGATCAACAGATCCACGGCGACCAAGTTCGCGAACTCCCCACGGAGGAACGGCCGCGTGAAAAACTGCTGAATCACGGCCCCGCGGCTCTCAACAATGCCGAATTACTGGCAATTCTTATTCGCGTTGGGGTCCGAGGCGAATCGGCGGTCACTGGCGGGCGGCGGATCGCGAATCGTTTTGATCAGCGACTGGCAGAGCTTCGCGAGCAAAGCAAGTCCGAACTGCGTGAGGTGACCCGCGCCGTCACGGCAGCGAATTACTGCCAAATCATGGCCGGCATCGAACTGGGGCGACGTGTCAGCGAGGCAGAGGCAAACCGCCCACAAGCACCGCTAAGGATCGATAGTACGGCCGCAGCCGTCACTTACTGCCAAGAACAATTCCGTTACTTAGCCCACGAGGCTCGGCAAGAAGAGTTTCATATTGTTACACTCGACACGAAACATAATCCGATTCGTACTCACCAGATCACCGTTGGCACGTTAGACGCCAGCCTGGTCCATCCACGCGAGGTCTTTCGACCCGCCATCCGTGACGCCGCCTCTGCCATGCTCCTTGTACATAACCACCCTTCCGGGGACCCTACCCCCAGCCGAGAAGATCACCAGGTCACCGATCGATTGACCGAGGTCGGCAAACTGATTGGAATCACCGTCCTGGACCACATCGTCGTCGCCAGTCAGCGTTGTTTGAGCATCCGAGAAGTATCATGATTTGGTTCCAAGTCATCGCGGCCGTTTCGGTTGTCCTGATTGGCGTTCTTTGGTTTCGTCTGCACGCATTGCTTGTCCTACTAGCCGCAGGGCTGTTGGTGGCAGCGATGACACCTCCAGAAACACTGCAGGTCTTTGCCGAGCAACAGGTCGCCGCCGAAAAGTGGACTCCCAAAGCCGCGGCGGATTTCGTGCAGCGCAATCCAGCGACTAGGCTGGCAAGCGCCTTCGGAGCGACCGCCGGAAACGTCGGCATCCTGATCGCGATGGCAAGCATCATCGGAGTCTGTTTATTGGAAAGTGGGGCGGCAAAAACGATCATCGATCGGGCCTTAGCGATCGTAGGTCCCAAACGGGCTCCCGAAGCGTTGATGGCCAGTTCCTTTATCCTTGGAATACCAGTCTTTTTTGACACCGTTTTTTATCTGATGGTCCCGTTGGCTCGGTCCCTACGCCAGACCCTGGGCAAAGATTACGTCCTCTTCATTTTGGCAATCCTTGCTGGCGGATCGCTGGCTCATTCCTTGGTCCCTCCGACGCCAGGGCCGCTACAGGTTGCCGACGTGCTGAAAGTGGACGTCGCCACGATGATGATGACGGGGTTGGTCATCTGCAGTTTCAGCAGTGTGCTTTCGCTGCTGGCCGCGCGTACGATCAATCGCCTGGTCGACGTTCCTCTACGACCATTAAGCGATAGTTCGGACGACCAAGGATTGGCAACGCCTCCTTTGGGCTTTAGCGATTCCGCCCCACGTCCCCCCCTTTGGTTTGCTCTCCTACCGATCGTCTTGCCGGTCGCCTTGATTGGGCTGGGGACCGCGTACCGCATGGCCGTCGGAAAACATCCGGTGATCGAATTCATCGCTGACAAAAATGTCGCACTGGGTGTTTCAGCTTCCGTGGCACTACTGCTACTGTATTATGCACCCCGTGGAACCGAAGCCATCCACAAAACGCGCGCACGTGTCGTTCAGCAGGCACTCGCATCCGGCGGAACGATTATTTTGATCACAGCTGCCGGTGGCGCGTTTGGTGCGATGTTACGCGAAGCGGGAATTGCGACCGTGATCGGAGAACTTGCTCAAGGAAGCGGAGGGATTTCGATCCTTTTGATCGCGTTTTTTGTGACCACCGCCATTCGAACCCTGCAAGGATCTTCGACCGTCGCCATGATTACCTCAGCGGGCTTGCTGCAAGACTTTGCCTTCGGAGACCAACTTCCATTTCACCCGGTCTACTTGGCGATGGCGATCGGAGCGGGCAGCAAGCCAATCGCATGGATGACCGACAGTGGCTTCTGGGTGATTTGTAAGATGAGCGGAATGACAGAATCCGAGGGGCTGCGAACGGTTTCGCCAATGAGTACGGCGATGGGACTGTCAGCCCTCTTCTTTACCATCCTGGGAGCTTGGCTGTTCCCTTTGATCGCTAGTTGATAATGGCAGTAAACAAGCAAACGATCCACGTGAATGACCTGGATTCGATGTCCGATGCCGAGCTTTTGGAAACGCGGATTTGCGACCTTCCTCTGTCGCTTGAAGAATCGAACCTGACCGATCGGATCGACCAGATCAACGAGGAACTAGCCCATCACGACATCCGCCATCAGCCGCACTATTGGCTAAGTGACGAGTGGTACTCGCCGTCCGGTATCCCGGGGATCGCGATCCCGTTTTACCTCGCCCATCCCCGACTCTCCAGACTGGAACGGCGTCAGTTGCTGGAGGTTGAAGGGGGCACTCAAATGGAATGCCTGCGGATTCTAAGGCATGAAACAGGACACGCGATCGATACGGCTTACCGGCTTTCCTCTCGACCGACGTATCGCAAACTGTTCGGGGATCCAACGCGGCCCTATCCAACGCACTACCGGCCGCAACCCTACAGCAAAAAACACGTTCTGCATCTGGACCTTTGGTATGCCCAGTCGCATCCGGTCGAAGATTTTGCGGAAACCTTCGCCGTCTGGCTGCGGCCCAATGGACGGTGGCGCCATCGCTATCGAAACTGGCCGGCTTTGAAAAAATTGCTTTGCGTCGAAAAGATGATGGAAGACATCGCAAGCAAAAAACCGGCGATCAAGACGCGTCAAAAACCGGATCCGATCCGTCGCATGACCAAAACATTGGGCCAACACTACGAAGCGAAACGCGAAGCCTACGGACTAAACCGCCCTCGTTTTTACGACCACGACCTTCGAAAACTATTTTCCATCGATCCCGTCCACCGACGGAATATGACGGCCGCACGGTTCCTAACGAATATCCGGTCTGAAGTTCGCAGCAGCGTCGCGGAATGGACCGGTTTGTATCAATACACGATCGATCAAGTCCTTAGCGAAATGATTTCTCGGTGCCGTGAACTAAAATTAAGAGTCGGAGATCACCCTGACCAAACGAAACGTGACGCAACCATTCTCTTGACGGTACAGACAATGAACTACTTGCATGCTGGCAAGCACAGGATTGCGTTATGAGTAAAGCGACGCGAGTTCTGATGCTGGTCCGCGACGGACATGTCCCCCCTGAAACGACGGAAGGCTTCAGCGAAAAAGAAATCGATGCATGGAAAGCCGAATTCGATGTCGCTGACACCTTGAAATCGATGGGGCACGAAATCCTGCCTCTTGGAGTCTACGATGACTTGGCACCGATCCGCCAAGCGATCCAAGAATTCCAACCCGACATTACCTTCATGCTACTGGAAGAATTCCACGGCGTCGTCACGTACGACCAAGCGGTCACCAGCTACCTTGAATTGATGCGGCAGCCCTACACCGGCTGCAATCCACGCGGCTTGTTGCTTTCCAAAGACAAATCGCTTTGCAAAAAAATCCTGACCTATCACCGGATCCCCACGCCCAAGTTTGCGGTCTTTCCGATTGGCCGCCGCATCCGCCGACCACAGCGACTGCCTTTCCCGCTGTTCGTCAAATCGGCAACCGAAGATGCGTCGCTGGGAATTTCACGAGCTTCGATCGTCCATAGCGATGAAGCCCTGGTTGAACGAGTGAAATACCTGCATGGGCTGACAGGCGGAGACGTGATCGCCGAACAGTACATCGATGGCCGCGAACTCTATGTCGGAGTGATCGGCAACGAACGATTGCAAACGTTCACCACCTGGGAATTACTCTTCTCGAAAACTCCGGCCGATCAACCCAAAATCGCGACCCGGAGCGTCAAGTGGAATCGCAAATACCAAGAGCGTCATGGGATCGAAACCAAGGCTGCCGAAAACCTGCCCGAAGGAGTTGCCAAGCGAATCCCTTCGATCTGCAAACGGGTCTACCGAGCGTTGGGCATGAGCGGGTATGCCCGCATGGACCTGCGAGTCACCGAGGATGGGCAGATCTACGTCATCGAAGCAAACGCCAATCCCAATATCGAATTCGGCGAAGACTTCAGCGAGTCGGCCGAAAGCAGTGGTATCTCTTATGAAAAACTGCTGCAGCGAATCATTAACCTAGGGCTAAGCTACAAAGCACCCTGGCAAGGTTAGGTTGAGGCGAAACGGGAAAGCCGATGCAGTCGGTGCTTTTTGGCAAGAAGATGGGGGCAAGAAAATAAATCCCCGCACGGCCGACAAGTGCCAGCCGGTTACAGCGACGTGTCGCTACCGGCTTCCGTATTTTCTTGCCCCCATTTTCTCGCCAGACATCGCGGCGTTTAGATCACGTACTGATTGATGACCTGAAAGGCGGGGTCGAACCGGATCGGATCGAAGTCTCGCTCGGCATCGACTTTGCGACGCAATTCTGGATCCAGATCGAGCGCCCATTCCAGTTCGGTGACCGCTTCATCCGTTTCACCCTGTTGCGCCAGATAACACGCAAGGTTGAAATGGAGTCCAGGACTGTCCGGGGTATAGTACAAGCCACGCGTGACCGCGGTGACCGCATTTTGAAGACGTCCCGACCGTCGCAGGGACCACGCCAGGGCGACCCAAATTTCGGAACGTTTCGGTTCCAACTGGGCGGCTCGTAAAAGATGCCGCGAGGCAGCTCGGTATTTGCGTAAAATCCGCAGAGCTTGTCCCATGACAAACAATCGACGCCATGCATGCCCGCTATCAACAGGTGAGTTTCCTGCGATCCGAAGAGCTTTGATAGCTAACCGATCTCGCAATGACCGTCGTAGGCCCCATTTACTGGCGACCGACGTAATTAACTGCAAATAGCCTTCAGCCGTCTCAAGTTGTCGGCGACCCTGAAAGCGATTGTCGTTCATCGTCAAACGGTCCGTATAAGTGTGCGGTTGATGTGTTCCAAATCCGCCAAGACTCTTCGAGCCCCCATTCTACCGGCAACCCCGCCCGAGAACAGGCGGAAACTATTCAATCCCGTTCCCGGCGGCCGCTGCACACCTGCAAAATGCCGCAAAGAAAGGTTATCCTGGCATTTATGAAAATTGCAAAATATTTAGACGACACCGGAATTGCCGCAGTCGGACGGATTGATGAGCAGACACTTGTGCCTCTGGATCTTAAGGCAAAGGGGCTGCAACGATTGTCCGACCTGCTGGACGAACCCAACCCCAGCGAAACGATTCGGTCGCTACCTTCGGGAACACCGATTCCACTTGCCAATGTTTCTTGGCTGCCACCGATCGATGACCAAGAAGTCTGGGCAGCGGGCGTCACGTATCGCCGGAGCCAAACGGCGCGGATGGAAGAGTCGACCGCTGCAGCTTCATGTTACGACCGCGTTTATACCGCCGATCGTCCGGAACTGTTTTTCAAGGCGACCGCCAGCCGAGTCCGCGGGCACCAACAACCGCTGCGAATCCGCAGCGATGCAACCTGGAACGTACCGGAACCTGAAATCACCCTGATTCTTTCCAGTCAATTGAAGATCGTTGGTTACACGATCGGCAACGACATGAGCTCACGAGACATCGAGGGTGAAAACCCGCTTTATCTGCCTCAAGCCAAATGCTACGACGCTTCGGCGGGTCTTGGCCCCTGGTTAACGATCACGGACGAACTTCCTCAAGGCGAAGACCTGTGGGTCCGCCTTGCTGTCGAACGCCAGCAGAAAACCGTTTTCGAAGGGCGTACCTCTGCAGCCGAACTGGCGCGAGGATTTGAAGATCTGGTGAGTTGGCTGGGACGCGACAATTCCTTTCCCAACGGCGCTTTCTTGATGACCGGAACGGGAATCGTCCCCGACAGTTCGTTTACATTAAACGTTGACGACGTGGTCCATATCTCGATCAATGGTGTCGGGACCCTTTCGAATTCCATCATCCAAGGCTAAGTGGCCGCGACTTGATTACCCGTCACGATGCGGCAACTCGCTTGGGCTGGTCGCTTTAACGCAATACGCTAACCTCCCATTCGCATTTCAATCTTTCTCTAAGCAATAATAATTCACGCACATGGCTACTGAGACTAAACAGGTTCTGATTAATGGCTCTTGGCGCAATGCTGAACTGGCCGACGGAAAAACATTCCAAGCGACCAACCCGAACACGAACGAACCGCTTCCGGCGGTCTTTCCCGTAAGTGCTTGGAGCGACTGCGATGCGGCTCTGGAAGCTGCCGCAGCGGCGGCCACCGAACTTCGCCGCATCCCCCGCGAAAAGATCGCTGCGTTCCTAAAAGATTATGCCGATCGGATCGAAGCCGCCGCAGACACTTTGGTGGAAGCCGCGTTTAACGAAACGGGATTGGCTCGCAGCCCGCGACTGGGCGGCGTAGAACTTCCCCGTACCAGCAACCAGCTTCGCTTAGCCGCAGCCGCCACGGTCCAAGGCGACTGGGCCTCGGCCGTCATCGATACCGCCAGCGGCATCCGCTCTTGCTTTGAATCCCTTGGCCCTATCTGTGTGTTTGGGCCAAACAATTTTCCGTTTGCATTTAACAGCGTCGCCGGTGGCGATTTTGCAGCGGCGATTGCAGCGGGCAACCCGGTGATCGCCAAAGCCAATTCATCGCACCCTGAAACGACTCGACTGCTGGCCGAGCAAGCCTTTGCGGCGGCCCAAGCAAACGGACTGCCTGCAGCGACCGTCCAGTTGATCTATCGAACCGGACACGCCGATGGCGAACGGATGGTTTCGGATCCTCGCTGCGGGGCAACAGGCTATACGGGAAGCCGCAGCGCCGGCCTGGCACTGAAAGCGGCCGCCGACCGCAGCGGCAAACCGATCTACTTGGAATTGTCCAGCGTCAATCCTGTCGCCATCACTCCCGCTGCCCTCCAGCAGCGAGGGGCCGAGATCGCTGACGAATTCATGACCAGCGTGCTGATGGGAACCGGACAGTTTTGCACCAACCCGGGGATGGTCCTGCTGATCGAAGATCCCGCGACAGAAACCTTTGTATCGACCGTCACCGAACGCTTCGCAGCGGCACCCGCGGGAACATTGCTTTCGCCTGCAGTCGCAACTTCGCTAAGCAAAAGCGTCCAGATTTTGGTCGATGCCGGAGCCGAGCGATTGGCCGGCGATGGGAAAGCGGAAACCGACCGCTGTGCGGTATCCAACACCCTGCTGAAATGTTCGGCGGAACAGTTCTTAACCGATCCTGAAACCTTCCAAACCGAAGCTTTTGGGAACGCCTCTTTGCTGGTGGTGGCAAAAGACCTTGATCAGGCAACCTCCGTGCTGGACCAATTAGAAGGCAACCTTACCGGCTGCCTATACACAGCAACCGACGACAGTGACGAAGCGGCTTATGACCAACTGGCCTTCGCGCTGACACCACGCGTCGGACGATTGCTGAACGACAAAATGCCTACCGGTGTCGCCGTCAGCCCCGCAATGAATCACGGTGGCCCCTTCCCAGCGACCGGTCATCCCGGTTTCACTGCGGTCGGAATCCCCGCGGCGATTTCCCGGTTTGCCAAACTGACCAGTTACGACAACGTGCGTGACAGCCGACTGCCCGCATTGCTGGCGAACAAAAACCCAACCGGGTCGACTTGGCGGTATGTCGACGGAAATTGGCAACAAGGCGACGTCGCCGGTTGATCCTGATAGGAGCTTCCCAAGCGAGAAAGTTTTGAAACGCTTTCTCGTTTTTCACAGGCAGTCTCCTTCGATGCCGGACGTTACAACCACTGACGGGGTATATTAGGTCGCAATGAAAGAGATTCCTGAAGTATTGCGGATTGGCGATCGAATCGCAGTCCTGCCGGTCACCCACGGTAGCGGCGAGTGCTCCCTTGCCGTTCGCCGCTGGATGTTGGAGTACCGCTTTGACTGCGTGGCATTGCCTCTTCCAGAATCCTTTCGCGCACCGGTTGAAGAAGCGGTTTTACGATTGCCGAAACCGGGGATCGTGATCCAGAGAACAGCGCCACGGTACTCTGCCAATTCTCCGCAGCAATGGGCACAACCCGAATGGTCGGAATCGGCCGAATGGGAAACGCAGGAAGAGGAAGAACCAGAAAACGATCCGTACAGCTATGTCCCGATCGATCCCTGCCAACCGGTCATCACGGCCATTCGCTCGGCACTTGGCGAGCACATCCCGCGGGCCTACGTCGACCTAGAAACCGATCCGTTCCAGCCTCAGACCGCGATTCTTCCAGACCCGTTTGCACTAAAACATGTCTCGCCAGAACGTTATGCGGCAGCGATCCTCCCCAGCATTCCGCGCCCCCCGGACGGACAACCTCGTGACCGCCTGACTCACATGGCGGCACAGCTACACATCCTTTCTCAGCAGCATCAGCGCATCCTATTTGTCTGCAGCGTGCTGCACTGGCCTTGGATTCGAGAACTCTATCAGTCGAACCAAATTGAAACCACGCCCGGAGCCGCGGTGGAAACTCCGCAGAGTTACGACGTCGATCCACGTTCGCTAACGTTCCTGTTCGGTGAACTGCCTTTTATCACCGGGCTATATGAACGAGCTCGTGCGGAACTAGAGGACGACGAAAACCTATCGATCGATGGGCTGAAAGAACTGCTGCTCGCAGGACGTGACGCTTACCGCAAAGAATTCGGCAGGCGAGCCCGACCGACCACGCCGCTGCTGCTTTCGCAATGCGTCAAATACATTCGCAACCTGTCGCTGATGGGGCGACGCATGACGCCCGACCTTTACACGATCTTGACCGCCGCCAAACAGATCCTTGGCGACCCGTTTGCTTTGCACGTGGTCGAACAAGCGAGCGAATATCCCTTTTCCAGACCGCCAACCGGTGAATCGGTGGTTCTAGGAATCGACCAAGTTCGCTTTCCCGATGGCGAAGTCCATGATTTGGTCAATCGCTTGCCGGGTCCCGCAGCATTGTGGCGCACCATGCAACTGCAGCGGCGTCCGACTCGCGAGGAATCGGACAAGTGGAAGTTTTCGTGGAACCCGTTTCGGCAATGCAGTTTCCCTCCGGAAGACGTTCGCATCGAAAATTTTCGAGCAAGGATCTTTGACCGCGCGCATGCGATCATCGGCAACGACCTTGCTCGCACCGAAAAATTCACGACCAGCGTCAAAGACGGGATCGACATTCGTGACACGCTCCGTCACTGGTACGACAAACAGATTTACGTTCGCGTGAACCCGCCCACCCGAGGGCAACTGGATGCTTGCGTGATGCTGTTTGACAGCCCTGCAGATCCGCGCGACTACCCGTGGCGAACAACGTGGTTTGCGGAAAACGACAACGAATCGACGATGGCCTTTTACGCAACCGATTTCCGCCAGGAAATGGTCGGCCCAGGAATCGGATTGAGTGTGTACGGAGGTGCCCTATTCCTTTTCCCGCCGATGGTTATCCCCGATATCTGGACCGATCCCCGACTGGACTTTGTCGATTCCGTTGAAGAACGCCTGTTAGCGGCCGCTTGTATGTACGGACGTGGAAAACAGATCGCCTTGGTTTCCTCGCTGCCGCCCGGAGCGGGCTGGCGACGGCTAGCACGACGCTACAAAAAGCAACTGGTCCACGTTCCCCTTGCCAGTTTCAGTAGTGTCGAAGTGCAACAATTACGCATGGTCCACGTTCTTAATGGAACCGAAGTTCGCAGTTACGCAGCGGACTTTATTCGAAAAGCCTAAGGACGGATTTCATGCGTCATGGTTCGAACATTGATCCACCCAACCGTTTTCATAGCATCCATACCGAATCGGACTTCGAACAATTACACGAAGAGGATCCGCATCATGCGAACCATCTTCGCCGCCCGATTGAATACCTTCCCGATGATTCGCAGAGCATTGTTTCCAAGAACAATTCTCCCGACATTTCTTTTCAGTACAGCCTGAATCCGTACCGAGGCTGCGTGCATGCTTGTTCCTATTGCTACGCTCGACCGACTCACGAGTACCTCGGCCTAAACGCGGGGCTTGATTTTGAAACCAAGATCATCGTGAAGAAAGAGGCGGCTAGCCTGCTTCGCAGCTTCTTGATGCGCAAGGCCTGGGAACCTGCCCCGATCGTCTTCTCCGGCGTCACGGACTGTTACCAACCGGCCGAACGCGAATTCCAGCTCACCCGACAATGTTTACAGGTCGCTGCCGAATTCCAACAGCCGATCGGGATCATCACAAAAAACGCACTTGTGACTCGAGACATCGATTTGCTGGGCCCCTTAGCAGCCAAAGGATTGGCCAAAGTATTCCTATCGATCAATTCGCTGGATGCCGAACTGGCGCGAAAAATGGAACCACGCACCAGTACGCCGCTGGCCAGGCTAAGGGCAATGGAAGAACTGACTGCGGCGGGGATCCCGGTCGGCGTGATGGTTGCGCCCATGATCCCTGGATTAAACGACGACCAGATTCGCCCGGTACTGGAAGCCGCAAAGAAAGCCGGAGCGACCGCGGCCAATTATACGCTTCTGCGGTTACCACTCACCGTGGAACCAGTATTTGTGGAATGGTTGGAAAGAACCTTTCCCGATGCGGCTGAAAAAATTCTGGGGCGAATCGAGCAAACGCGTGAAGGCAAACTGAATCGCTCGGAATTCAATCAACGCATGTTTGGCAGCGGAGTCGTCGCCCAACAGATCCGGGCCTTGTTTAACGCGATGAGCAAAAAGCTGGAATTGCCGCGGCGATTGCCCAGCCTGGAAACCAAACATTTCCAGCGTCCCAGCACCGACGGCCAAATGCAGCTTTTTGAGTAGCCCAAAGCAAGGCGTCGCGTATCGCGAAGAGAATTCCTAATTCCTAGCGGCAGGACGCGAGCCCTCCGGCCCGTCGACAGCCCCTGCGTGCAAAAGGCCGGACGGCTTGCGCCGTTCCGCTAAGAAGGTGGGAACGAAAATTCCTTGCCGCGACTACCATCTATCCCAGGCTATGGAACCAACCTCTATTGGCAGATATAGTCAGGCTTCATCTATCTACGGTATTGCTTTGCCATAGCACCGAATTGCATTAATGATTGCACGAAAGGCGCTCTCTTGATCTCATCGACTGACTCCTCGTCACACACTCGATCCCACGTTTTCGAGAATGGGTTGACGCTGTTGGGTGAGCCTATGCCCTGGCTTCGAACCGCAGCGTTTTCGCTTTGCTTACCTGCCGGAGTCCAGCGAGAAACAGAGCATTTGGCTGGATTGTCGGGCCTCGTCTGCGAAATGGTTCAGCGTGGAGCGGGCAGCCGTAACAGCCGGGACCTAGCTGCCGTTCAAGATCACTTGGGGATGGATCGATCGGCCGGCGTTTCCACCGCACACGTCTCCTTTGGAGCGGCGATGCCAGCCGACTCGCTTGATTCGGCGTTGGAGATCTATGCCGATGTTTCCCGCCGGCCGCATCTCCCTGCGGACCAACTGGAAGACGCTCAAGCGGTCGCCCTGCAAGAACTGCACGCGATCAGTGATGAACCGACTCAGCGTGTGATGACATTGCTGAAAACCTTGCACTATGGCCCGCTGCTAGGAAGAAGCATCTACGGGTCCGAAAAGGGACTGACCGCGGTCACCTCCGATCATATCCGGAACTTCTACACTCAGTTCTATCAGTCCTCCGGAGCGATCTTGGCGATCGCGGGGAACTTTGATTGGGACAAAACGCTGGAACAGGTCGAACGGCTGTGGGGCGATTGGCAATCCAAACCACCGCAACCGATTCCCCCACAAGAAACTCCGCCAGCGCTCTACAAACACCTGCAACACGCTTCGCAACAAACCCATATCGCGTTCGCTTATCCAGCGGTTTCCTTTGGGCACAAAGACTATTTTGCTTTGCGAGCTGGGATGGGGGTTCTGAGCGACGGGATGAGCAGCCGATTGTTCGACCGTGTTCGTGAGCAGCGTGGACTGTGTTACTCCGTTTCGGCCGGTTGCCATTCGCTAAAAGGAATCGGCGGCGTTTTTGGGTATGCGGGAACGACCGTCGAACGCGCTCAAGAAACGCTTGATGTCACCCTGCGAGAAATCAAAGCGATTGTCGACGGAGTCGACGAGGACGAACTGCGACGCTTAAAGGTTCGCGTCCAAAGCAACTTGATCATGGAGCAAGAATCAAGTGCGTCGCGGGCTTCATCGATGGTCAGTGACTGGTACCACCTTGGTCGAGTCATGCCAGCACAGGAGCTGGAAGACCGAATTGAATCGATCACCAGCGACGATATCGTCCGCTACTGGAACGAACATCCGCCAACCAATTTCCGCATCGTGACCCTCGGCCCCAACCCGCTCTCCGTCGCCCAGGCCTGAGCCGCAGCCTCACTCCCGATGAAGGAAGCGAAACTTCGCAGGTAGCAAAGCCTGACCAGGACACTTCCCTGTGCCCTGCAACGGTCATCAGCCTGCACCTTTTTCCCGTTTGGGAGGGAAAGGTGCCGCCGCAGACTGGCACGTCATGTGCCAGAACTGTGAATCCCTCGAATCGGCTCAGCCGACTCTGGCACGAACAGCCCGTGGCCGCAGGCTGGTAATACTGGATCCACACAAGGCGGACTCGCGGAGGGCGCCCATTGCACTAACCTATTGCAAGCAAAAGGCTTATGCACTGGTGTCGTTTTCGACTTACCCCTTCGTGGAAACTCCAGAATATCGACGACGCCCCTCGGGTCAACTGAGATTGCCGCGAGGATCCAAAGGTTTTTAATGCTAGCGGAGGGGAAACCAACAATTCCCGCCAGTTGGTCCCCAAAGAAATTTTCTCGCATCGGGGAGGACGGTTGGCAACCGAGCCCAAGCAGGCAGTCGATTTAGCCCCCCAAACCAAAATTGTCGCCTTTCGCTCCGGGAAAGAACGCCCCCCCCTCAGAATGCGTCGTTCGCAGAGCGAAAGGGAACAAACTTTCCGGGCGTCAAAAACCAAAAGCATGAACAAACGCACAGAAAGAAGCGTGTGCGCTGGGTTCTCCGCCTCGGAGAGGCAGAGCTACGAAAAGCGGAGCTGCGTCACCGCCATCCACGGCACTGCATTGGCCCGTAGCAGAGTCTCTCCGAGACTCGTGCTTACTGATCTCTCCGCCTCGGGGGACGTGCGATTTATAAATGAAGTAAGTCTGGCTCCCCTCGCCCCTAAGCGAGCTCTTTGGCGCGGAAGAAATCTCTGCTAGCTCATTGCGTGATCTCTGCCTCTTTGTTTGATTTAGTGGAGCTTGCTTGGGGGAGAGGGGCTGGGGGGAGAGGGGGAGATTACCAGGCGGCGATTTTGCAGCGAAGACGCGTTTAACGCTTCGGATTCCAAGCGATTATGCAACGCCTTGCCCAACGCTGTCGGCCCCTCTCCCCCAGCCCCTCTCCCCCAAAACAAGCTTTTGAATCGTACTTAATTGAATTAGCTGGCGAACCGTTGATTCAGTATCAAACCTGTTTTAAACGAGCTTGTTTTGAGGGCGAGGGGAGCCAGACTTACTTCACCTATAAATCGCACGTCCCGAGAGGCGGAGCTACGAAAAGCGGAGCTACGACACCGCCATCCTCCCCCCCCGCGAAAGGCTACAAAAAACGATCCGCTATCCTTCGCGGATGCCGCGGGCTGGGACGTTTTGAGACCTACCGCTCACCAGCAGCGGACGCAGCTCTGCGGCGAGGAAAAAGGAGCCACACACGACGACCAATCCGTCGGGACCTGCTAATTGACTGGCTAAAGCCAGCCCCGTGACCGGATCGTCCTGCCGAACCCAATGAGACGATACGATTTCGCCGGAATCCCCCTGGGCGGCATTCTCCGACGCTAATTCCTCGCAAATGGCGAGCAATTTTTCCGGATTTTGCCAACGAGGATTCTCGTGAAAGCGAGTGATCACCAGATTTTCACAGACGGGCAGCAACCGTTTTAGCTGAGCTGTCGCGTCTTTGTCCTGGCTGGTGCCAAACAGGACCGCGACGCGTCGTCCGCCGCGTCTTCGTTCAATGACCTGCACCAATGCAGCGACGGAATCATCATTGTGAGCCGCATCCAGCAGCACCGTCGGGCTCCCCTGAAATCGCTCGATCCGAGCCGGGCAGAAGACGTTTTCCAACCCCGATCGCTGATCTTCCAAGGAAACGGACACGCTTCCTTTGGCGGCCAGGGCATCCACGATTGCCAAGGCTACCGCTGCGTTTTCGGCTTGATGTGCCCCTTCCAGCGGGAGACTCCAGGAACTCCGGTCGATTCCCCCCTCAAGTTTTGATGAATAATCGAACAGGATCCCCCAATCCTTGGCTTTCCCCTGTTCCGTCACCTTAAAATCTCGCTCGCGGACGAACAGCGGGGCTCCGACACTCTCTGCCACCTGATGAATGACATCCGCGGCCGGACCGGATGCGACTCCACTGATCGCCGGGATACCAGCCTTGAAAATCCCTGCTTTTTCCAACGCGATCTGCTCGACGCGTTCCCCCAGGATATGCTGATGGTCCAGGCCGACCGAGGTGAGAGCGGTGATTTCAGGCGTACAGACGTTTGTGCTATCCAGCCGCCCTCCCAGGCCAACCTCCAGGACGGCCGCCCGGCAACCGCTACGCTTAAAGTGCAGCAATCCAATCGCCGTTGTCAGCTCGAAGAACGTCACCGCTCCCTTGCCGTCTCGTTCCAGCCGCTCAGCGGCCTCTCGCACAGCGGCGACCAGCGAGACCAATTCGGGCCCCGCACAGGGCTTTCCATCGACTCGAAATCGCTCCCCCAGCTGATTTAAGTGGGGCGATGTGTACAGACCGGTGCGGACACCTCCGGACGTCAGCATGGCGGCGACCATCGTCGACGTGCTCCCTTTCCCCTTGGTCCCACCGATATGGACAATCACCAGGTCACGGTCGGGATTTCCCAGCTGGTTCAGCAAACTGCGCATTCGGGCCAACCGGAACGGATGCCCAGGATTGGCCACTCGTTCATAATTAATCTGCCCATACAGGTACTCCATCGCTTTCTGGAGCTCTGGATCATGGGGGGCCGGGGGGCCAAAAGGCTGCGATTCTTCGGACAATTTCAGGGACGCCTTGGCTGGGCAAACGAAAGGTAGAAAAAGAGCACAACGTTCCACGACCAGGGACCGAACCGTCCGGCCTGCCGCAGCGTATCATCGCATGAGTCTATTCTTTTTTTGTCATTGTCTCTCTATCGCCAACCGCGGAAAGAGTCGCCGTGGAGACTGAACAAGCATCCTCCGTCGCAGAATCCTCCCAATCAACCGCTACCAGTCGCGAAGTGGTGATTGAAACACGTAACCTGAGCAAGATATACCGGGACTTCTGGGGCCGGAAGAAGGTCCATGCGCTAAAAAGTTTGGATATCGAGGTCCAAAAAGGTGAAATCTTTGGACTTTTGGGACCAAACGGCAGTGGTAAATCGACCACGATCAAGCTGATCCTGGGCCTGCTATTCCCCACCAGCGGAAGGGTTCTGGTCTTTGACAAGGACGCCACCGAGACCAGCAAGAACGAACGGATCGGCTACCTGCCGGAAGAATCCTACCTCTATAAATTTTTGACCGCTGAAGAAACGCTTGATTTCTACGGCCGGTTGTTCAATATGTCGGCGGCCGAGCGAAAGAAACGGGTCAGCGAACTGATCAAGTTGGTGGGGCTGGAATCGGCTCGCCATCGTCAGCTTCGCGAATACTCCAAAGGGATGACTCGACGCGTCGGGTTGGCTCAGGCTCTGATCAACGACCCTGACCTGATCATGCTGGACGAACCGACCACCGGCTTGGACCCGATCGGAACGCGAGAGATGAAGGATTTGATCCTTAGTCTTCGCGACCAAGGGAAAACGATCCTGCTGTGCAGCCACCAACTGGCCGACGTCCAAGACGTTTGTGACCGCGTCGCGATTCTGCACCAAGGTGAACTGAAAGAAATGGGCCGCGTCAGCGATTTGCTGAAGGTTCAAGACGTTACCGAGGTTCACGCTCGCGGACTGACCGAAGAAGCCAAGACCGAAATCAAAGAACTGATTCAGCGTCACGGTGGCAAACTGGAATCGATCGATAATCCGACCGCAACGATGGAGGACCTATTCCTCAATATCGTTCGCGAAAGCGAATCCCGCCCTGGAGCTCGTCGCTTGTCGACGGCTTCCGAAACCGACGGATCGAATGAGTCGAACAAGAAGAGTAGTGATTCAGCCGATTCCAGTGGCGAGGGCGCTTAATCATGATGACGCTTCAGCCTGAAGATTTTTGGACGTACAGCGAATGGCTGCTTCGTCCTAATGCTTTTTTACAAAGTGCACTGCTGCAAGGAATCGTTCTGATCCTGATGGCGATTGTCGCCGGACTGATCGTCGGCTATTTCATCGCGGCACTTCGCAAAGGCCCCAGCGAAGGTTTCTATTCGGTGGCTCGCGTCATTCGCGAACTGTTTACGAAAGACCTGCCCGGAACCTCGGTTGCTCGAGTTTACGCACTAAGTCGCCTAGCCTTTAAAGAAGCGATTCGCCGCAAAGTCCTTGTGGTCGCCGCCATTTTTGTGGTTGGTTTACTTTTTGCCGGTTGGTACCTAAATCCCAGCAGCAACGACCCTGCTAGGCTTTACATCAGCTTTGTGCTGACAGCGACGAACTATCTGATTTTGATTCTGGCATTATTTATCAGTGCTTTCAGCCTGCCAGCGGATATTCAAAACAAGACGATCTACACCATTGTCACCAAGCCCGTCCGAGCCACTGAAATTGTGCTTGGTAGGATCGGTGGATTTGTCGCCGTGGGAACGTGCTTGCTTGCTCCAATGGGCATCGCCAGCTATTTCTTTGTGACTCGCGGGCTGGACCATGACCATGCTGGCGTCGAACAGATCGAGCAACTGCCCGATGGTACGTTTGTTGGCAAGACAACCTTTGATCGCAATCATCAACACACCTTCACGCTCTTCGAGGACGAAGAGGGCAACCTGATCGGTGAAACCAATGTCGCTCGCGGCCATCAACACACGATCCGCCGCGACAAAGGTTCGGAAGATTACGTTATCTCCGCACCCCTTGGTGGCTTAACCGCTCGAGTCCCCTCTTATGGCGATCTTTATTTCCTCAGCCGCGACGGCCAGGAAAGCAGCCAGGGGATCGACACCGGCTACGAAAAAACGAGTGGTGGATACGGTAGTGCTGGTTTGGAACGTTTGTTTGGCAAAACCAGCCAAGCCAAACGTATCGAATTCGGGTATGTCGAAGGGGGAAGCCTGGGAGCCGGGATCTATACGTTCTACAACGTGACTCCTGATCGTTACCAAGATTTCATCACCCTGCAGTTCAACTTGCGAGCCTACCGTGCTCACAAGGGAATCATCGACCAAGGCTTGCGAGCAACGATCACGCTGCGGAACCCTGAAACGGGAGCCGTCAGCGATCCACGCACCTTTGTCGTCCAGGAATACCAAGTCGACGAATACCAGTTGCCTCTCACCATCGAAGGAAACGACGGAGAGGAAAATCGCGAACTGAATGTTTTCGAAGACTTGGTTACCGAAGACGGAACACTACAGCTAGAACTGCGTTGCTTGGACCGCGGACAATACCTCGGCATGACACGCGGAGACGTTTTCTTGCGTCCTCACGAAACGTCGTTTGCCTGGAACCTGACCAAGGCCTACTTCTCGATCTGGCTGCAGATGGTCATGGTGATTTCCTTTGGCGTCATGTTCAGTACTTTCCTGAACGGGCCGGTCGCGATGCTGATGACCTTTGTCTGCGTATTGATGGGGTTCTCCGCCGAACGGATCTACGACGTCCGGCATTACCTCGATACGAACCAAGACATGGGAGGTGGGCCGGTTGAATCATTGATCCGCTTGGTACGCCAGGATGCGATGACGACCGAACTGGACGTCGATCCATTGACGGCGAAAATCGTAAAAGGAATCGACTTGGTCGCGGTCTATAGCATGGACGCGTTGGCCACTTCGCTTCCCAACCTGCCGAAGATGTTAGAAACAGCGGAATACGCAGCGGGTGGCTTTGACATCTTTGACAGCCTGCTGTTAAGGCATGCGACCACAACGTTCTGCTACTTTTTACTCGCGTTCTTAATTAGTTACTTCTGTCTTAAGACTAGGGAGATCGCAGCATGAACCTATCGCACGGTCTTACAAATAAGCTGGTCTACTTGGCCATCCTTATCCTCATGCTGATCCCCCTGTTTCTGCTCGGGCAACCGAACAGTGGCGAGGAACAGTCCGGAGGACAACTAACGCAAATGCGAGATGATTTTGAAATCTCCGAGGCCGACCTTGGAGAAATCAATCCCGCCAGCGAAACGATGAAACTAAGTTCTTTGGGACTTCGTGGAGTCGCTGCGACGATGCTGTGGAACAAAGCACACGAGCACAAGATCCATCACGAATGGGATCGCCTCCGTGCGACGTTGAACAACATCACCCTGCTACAACCACACTTCGAAAAGGTCTGGGAATTCCAAGCTCACAACATGAGCTTCAATGTTTCGGCTGAATTCGATGATTACCGCCAACGCTATGAATGGGTCATCGGCGGGACCGAGTATCTGGAAAAAGGAGTTCGCCAGAACCGTAAGGCTCCGGTACTCGTCTGGACCACCGGATGGTACTACGGGCAAAAAATTGGACGGTCGGATGAACACACCCAGTTCCGTCGCCTCTTCCGTGATGACACTCCACTACACGAGCGGATTCGCGAAGAAGGAATTGACCTGGACAGCAACGAGAGCCTCGGCCCAGATCGCAAACCGGACAACTGGCTGGTCGGTCGGCAATGGCTGAATCGCGGTTACGAACTAACGCGTGCCGGCGGGGTTCCTCTGCGCCGCAAAACACCTCTGCATTACTACGAAACCGGTCCAAAATGGTTATTCAACCACGCGATCGCCATCGAGGAAGAAGGGGACCTTACCGTAGCTGCCCAGCGTGCTTGGCAGAACGCCAGCGATGGCTGGGATGCCTACAGCCAGGAAACGATTCCGACCACTGCAGAATTCACTATTCGTCTTGGCGAAGAAGGGGAACTGGAACAGCGGATCGTCGACCTGCAAGCTGAACTGGACTCCATTTCCTCCGATGCCAGAGAACGCTTGCTCAAGGAAGCCAAAGAAAAATTGTCGGCAACCGAACGCGAACTACTTGCGATGGACCGCAATGACCTGGTTTCCGAACAACAGCTGGAATTTGATCGACTACAGGAAGCGGTCAAACCTTCCGCTCAGTTGATCGCGAAGCAGTTACCGGACGCCCAACAACTACGAGCTATCGAACTAACGGACGAACTGCAATTGGCACGACGGCGTTTAGAGAAGGTAGAGGGTTACCGCCAACAAGTGAACTTTGAGTACTGGGAAACGCGAGCTCTAGCCGAGCAGACCGACACCATGCTGGAAGCGCGTCGCTTGGTCTATGAAGCGGACCAACTGAACAAAGAAGCGGAACTAGATGAAGCGATCGAGAAGTACGAATTGGCCTGGGTCAAATGGGCAGAGGTCTTCGAGCAGTTCCCATTGCTCATGTTTGACGCCGCAAGTGACGACCTACCCGATTCGCTCGCACGTTACCAACGGGCTATCGAACGGGAAGATTACCCAGACGATTTCCCACTAAAACGATTCGTGGATGCTAGAGATTCCGGAGCGAACACAGGCGAGGAATATGAAACCTTGCTTGATCAGCAACGTGAACTGAACGAAGAGCAACGGCAGAAAGACCTGTTGAAAATCGACTTCAGGGAAATGATCAAGGGAGCTCAAAAGGCAACTTCGGGTGCCCCGAAAGCAGATGACACAACTGCAGAACCTCCAAAGCCTTCAAGCGAAGAAGAAGAATCCAAAAAGGATTCCACCGACGACGCGAAGATGAGCGATGAAAAACCTGCAGACGAAAAACCTGCAGACGAGAAACCTGCAGACGAGAAACCTGCAGACGAGAAACCTGCAGACGAAAAACCTGCAGACGAGAAACCTGCAGACGAGAAACCTGCAGACGAAAAACCTGCAGATGAGAAACCTGCAGATGAGAAACCTGCAGACGAGAAACCTGCAGACGAGTAGTGGAAAAACGCGGTCGCGAGATTCGAATCGCCCAGCCTAACGCTGGTGATTCGAATCGGCACCGCTGTCTGCACCGTGGCTATCGGTTACCCAGCAGCCAGTTCGTCGCTTAGCGCGAAGGCTGCTCTGCTGGCAAACCGTCTTCCGACAGCAGCGAATCGGCATAGGCGATAACGTTTCCCTCGCTCCACTGACGTTGGTCTATTCCGCCATGGTAGTCGGGCCCCGCATGCCTTTTTGAAGCGTAAAAGACAACTTGGCCACACGGCAGATCGAGCAAGAGAAGCAGAGGCTGATCGAGGCTCCATCCCCACCGAAACGGCAGTCCGGAAACGGTCAAAATTCGACAGATGGCTTTTGTCGGGACCGGCGTCAGCGAAGCGGCACTCACGCCATTTGCGAAATCCGCTTTCCTCACATCGACGATTGCTTTCTGCGCCTGCAAGAGTGCTGTCGCTAGCTTGCCCTCAACTCCCTTTTCAGCCAGCACTGCGAAAACCGCGTTAGTCTTGCCTACGTTTGTCCCGTAAAGAACCGTTGTTGCTGCCCACATCCTATTAAAAATCTCGCTGCTTCTATTTACGCAGGCAGCCCAAGAACCTCTGCGGCTGCCACTGCCTGCCCTCTTGTCAGTGACAACGCATAGATTTTAACGACACCGTTACTTCAAGGGGCAGCCCTGCGGCCATAATGACCATTTTCAGAAACATAAAATGGAGGCGAGAGCCCCCCCTTATGAACGCAAAGCACTGTCACCCGAAGCATTAACCAGTTGCCCCCCCTCTCTGCCAGCGAAGCTTCGCCTTTCGAAAGAAGCACCGTTTCGAAACTTGCCACTACGGACCACTTCTCACGCGAGTCATCGAGAGCAGCAAGTGCGCATTTCAGCAAACCTTTCCGACCGCCCCAGCCCCCCACCCAAAGTATTTCAGCCGCCCATCGCTCCCTCGCCAGCCATGTTTGTCAGCACACAACTTTCGTTGGACGAGCCTATCGCCGCACAATCGCCAACCCATCATTCCACAAGTTCAATAGGCAGAGAGCGAACAGCAGACAAGCGACTTCAGGCCCGCGCAGGCATCACAAATCAACGCCGAGCATCGATAGCGCAAGTCACCTCGTAAAATCCCAGAGAAAAAACCATCCCTTCGGGGGGATCCGACTATCCAGGGAGCAGCCATGGTATAAAAGGGATTTATGCCCTGAATGGTCCAAGGCATAAACATTTTCCTATCCGGACCGTCCGGGAATAATGGAACGTTCTGGCAATATGCCGAACCCAACTCGTTGCCGAGCGATGCCGCTAATATTTGACGACAATAGAAACTCCAATCCTTGGTGGCGCAGGACTGTGCGAAGGTGTACACCAAGGTTCTCGCTAAAGTTGCTTCTTGCCGTTCCGTTGCTCGTTGCCGTGTACCTGGCCGTCGGCAAGGCAACTCGAGAATACGGGCCGAACGCCGTTGCGAGTTTCCTGGATGTAGAGCAAGGGTACGGGAATCCTGGCTACGTTGCACCGTTCGTGCTGGAATTCTGGACAATGAGCACAGACGGCAGCACTGCTGACGTGCGAATGGATTACTACCTCTGGTTATTCGGGTGGGTTATTGAGACACCAATCAGTCGCACCCAAACAACTGCCATGGGACCTACGAGAAAAATCGGCGACATAATTCGCGAAAGTTCGATTAGCACGTTTGTGAACGATTTCGGCGACCAAAAGGCAGAACCACCGGATGCACGTGAGTCGCCTCGCTGAATTTATTGAAGTGGTGAATCGTTCGCGGTGACCACGTGATCCCCAACGTTCTGGCACGAAGCGCGCATCGTGCTCGTGCTCGTGCTCGTGCTCGTAATCGTAATCGTAATCGTAATCGTAATCGAAATGGGGCTTTGATGAACGATCCAATCTTCGACCACGATCGGCTCGATGTTTATCGTCTCTCGATCGAATACGTTGCTGATGCATTTGACGTTTGCAAATCGCTCAGCGGATTGCATCGTCACGCCCGCGACCAATGGCTTCGCGCCGCCCAGTCGATTCCGCTGAATATCGCCGAGGGCAACGGCAAACGAAGCTTGAAGGATCGTGCTCGATTTTTCGACATAGCTCGCGGTTCGTCGTTTGAATGCGCGGCGATTCAAGATGTCTTGGTCGCGACTGGTGGGGTGAACGACTCAACGAGTCGCGACTTAAAGTCCAAGCTCAAGCGAATCGTGGCAATGTTGACCCGGATGGCCATGAAATTTGACGGCGTCAAAGAACCTTCGGTAGACTATGCCGTGGCGATCGATTACGAGCACGAGCACCGCGATGCTGAGCACGAGCACGAAATCGGGCCAGATCCAAGACGTGCACCCGAGGACGGCTTGCGAGGTTTTACTAATGGAAAAACAATCGTCCGTCCCAGGTGACGGCTAGCGTTCTGGCACGAAGCGCGCATCGTGCTCGTGCTCAGTGAAACGGTGCTCGTGCTCGTAATCGAAATGGGGCTTTGATGAACGATCCAATCTTCGACCACGATCGGCTCGATGTTTATCGTCTCTCGATCGAATACGTTGCTGATGCATTTGACGTTTGCAAATCGCTCAGCGGATTGCATCGTCACGCCCGCGACCAATGGCTTCGCGCCGCCCAGTCGATTCCGCTGAATATCGCCGAGGGCAACGGCAAACGAAGCTTGAAGGATCGTGCTCGATTTTTCGACATAGCTCGCGGCTCGTCGTTTGAATGTGCGGCGATTCAAGATGTCTTGGTCGCGACTGGTGGGGTGAACGACTCAACGAGTCGCGACTTAAAGTCCAAGCTCAAGCGAATCGTGGCAATGTTGACCCGGATGGCCATGAAATTTGACGGCGCCAAAGAACCTTCGGTAGACTATGCCGTGGCGATCGATTACGAGCACGAGCACCGCGATGCTGAGCACGAGCACGAGCACGAAATCGGGCCAGATCCAAGCCGTTCACCCGAGGACGGCTACCGCTCCCCGATGCAATCAAAAACGATGGAGTCGAATCGTTGACCCTTAATCACTTGATCCGCTTAGTGGTAACAATGGTCGCTGGCAGCGGCCTTTGTGCTGCAGAGGCAAAGCAGCAAATGACCGTCACATTAGACGTCTCGAAAGCGACAATTCTAGTTGATGGCGAACTACCGCTGAGATACATGACCGCCGCTATGGACGCAGTGACCGACCTGGGATACGACGGCGCTACGGCTTCGCAGGTCACAGCAGCCGAACAGGCTTTGTCGCCGACGGGCGTGTCGTTTACTGTTCACATCGAAACCGATACCGTCACATTTCGCTCGTTACGGCCAGTGCCCACCAAGGTCGTGATCTGCTTCCTCCAGCGATTGGATTCAGCGTCAATCAGTAACGTGCGTTTCGCGACGCTTGACGCCGAGGGAGCGAACAAATGCGATACACCATCCAATGCATCCGAGCCGTCGAATCAAGTCGTTTCGCCAGTGAAAGACCTCTCGCGCCGGCCAGGTGACCAGTAGCGTTCTCGCACTTACAAACGACACATATGCTCGATCGTTCCGATCAAATCACTCGCAACGAGCGCCACGACGACCTTGTTGCCGAAGACGCGCGATTCGACGGTTAAATGATCGTCGACTCTGCTTTCGTTGGATGCGACTTTTACTGGGGATCGTTCTTCATGGCGAAGTTCGTTCGTACAAACTTTCAATAGCGGATCGGGGCCATGGTCGCGGTTTCGGTTTGACCGCGTCTTCATTGATGGCAGTGCTCACCCTGCTGCCGGGCTCAGACGCAGGGAGCGTCTCAAATGAACCGTTGCCGCCGTCCTTACTTTCGCGTGTTTCGCATCTTTCGCGGTTGTAATTCTTTCTGACAATGCGGATTCGTGTGCAGTCAGTTTTCAACCGCGAAATTAACGAAACAAACGAAAGGACAATTCCCGTGCGAGATCATGCACGGACGAATTTATCGCGAGGTGGTGCGATCGGTAAACTCACAATAGCGGATTGGGACGATGGTCGCGTTTTCGGCTTGGCCGCGTCTTCATTGATGGCAGTGCTCACCCTGCTGCCGCGAACCGTTGCCGGGCTCAGACGCAGGGAGCGTCTCAAAAAATGCCGTCACTGCCGTCCTTACTTTCGCGTATTTCGCATCTTTCGCGGTTGTAATTCTTTCTGACAATTCGGATTCGTGTGCAGTCATGTTTCAACCGCGAAATTAACGAAACAAACGAAAGGACAATTCCCGTGCAAGATCATGTACGGACAAATTTGTCGCGAGGTAGTCCGATGAGTAAACTCACGATAACGGATCAGGGCCATGGTCGCGGTTTCGAAGTTCCCGAACGCCAACGGACCAACAGATGCAGTCGAGCCCTCGAGTGTCTCTTGGGCAATGGCTGTACAAACGCTCGGACCGGGTCATGCCTGACGTTCGTTAAGTGAAGAATTCTTCCATCGCCCCATTATGGGCAGGGCAAATGACTGACGCGCTCGGTTTCGGTTTAGCCGCGTCTTCATTGATAGCAGTGCTCGCACTGCGGTCCCGAACCGTTGCCGGGTTCAGGCACGGGCTGCGTATCAGATGAGTCGTTGCCGCCATCCTTACTTTCGCGTGTTTCGCATCTTTCGCGGTTGCAATTCTTTCTGGGAATGCGGATTAGTGTGTAGTCATGTTTCAACCGCGAAATGAACGAAACAAGCGAAAGGACAATTCCCGTGCGGGATCATGTGCGGACAAATTTGTCGCGAGGTGGTGCGATCGGTAAACTCACGATAACGGACCGGGCCATGGTCGCTCTTTCGCATCTCCCAGACACCAACGGACCAACGTACCTTTGCACTTTTCGTGATAGCCTAAGGCCGCAGAACAGGCAGCGTTTTTTTTCGAGGCAGATTAAATGATCGCATCTATTCGCGAAATTAGCGTTATTAGCGGGCAATATTGAGCGCATATATTGCCCGCGAATGCCGCTAATCTACGCGAATGAGACTGCTGACAATGTGAAGTCGACGTTGATGCAAGTTGATGCTGCTGCATGAATCGGTGTCGCTGTTTGTTGCTCGGCACTGAACCGGCGGATATGCTAAGGGGATGCAATATCGATGCGACGGGTGATTTGTTCGCTGTGCAGGAAACCGACCACAAGAACCATGGTGCGCACTCGAGCGGCGGCAGGATCTTTTTGTGCAAGCAACATCGCTGATCACCGTCGCATGACCACCAACGTTCTGCCTGACTAGACTTATGGCTGATCTGAAATTTCAATGCGTCCGATTGAGCTCGCTACTCGAGTGAAAACAAGGAACAAATCAATGTCACGGATCAAGCTGCTTTTCGTTGCCGTCGTGACCGCGAGCCTGATCGCTGGGACCGCGACTTCTGCTTTCGCGATATGGATTGAGCTTCAATCGGCTTCAGTTCCGCTCTCCAATGACTACCCTGAGTACGCACGTCAACAAATCTGGAAGGCTTTCGAGACCGAGAACTGCGACTTCATTGATGGCCACTCTACCCTGCGAGTCACTACTTTAAACTTTTCCGGTGACACGACGGCGGTCAACAAACTGCTTCTGGAACTTGCCAACTGCCCCGCCGCTTCGGTCGCCGTTTCTTTCGAGAAGATCAAAAACAAATGCGATTGGCGGATCGTTCATTCCGTGACAGGCAATAAGTTTCGCGTTATTATCAACCTGGAGTCAAACCAAATTGAACTTGAACAACTCACGATCCCGCCTGCCAACGGCCCTGATTTGAAGCGATAGCTTTGCATTCAACTGAACCATGTCGTGCACGGGAGGACGGCATAAGTTTTTCAAATGGAATCTACGTTGGGCGTCGTATGACGCGAGTTTTGGCAATGGCACCCCCTCACGACGCGAACGGACTACCGCCAGCGTAATTCCGCAAAAAAAATGTGTTGACTCCAGTGGCAAAAAAGATGGTGTGATTCAAGAAACGCAATAATACCGGTGGTCTACGTGTTGCACCAACGCGATCCCCCCTGAAACGTTTAATCCAGAACTTCCATTCTTGCCCGACTGGTAAATTCATAGATGACCAACACCAAAATGGAATGCTCGAAATGCGGTTCATCCATTCTTGAATCGACCGCCGGTCAGAATAGTGGGCTATGCAAAACCTGCGTTGCTGGGCCAAAGATCGAAACGGTTGCTGAGGGAATGGAACTTGGAATGCGACTGCTGCTCGGATTATTCTTTGCTGCATTGGTGGGCACGATTGGCTATGGAATCGGATCGTTTCTCGGAACCATTGGCGGTATTATTGTCACAATTCCATTTGCATTTTTTGGATTCGTCTACGGTTGCTTTTGCGTGGAAATTAATGCAATTATTCGGACTCTACTTCCATTTATTTCCGATCCCTGACGCCGATGGTGGAACAACAAGAGAATTCCAAGCAATCTCTTTCTCGTTTTCTAACAATTCTTACCAAAATCTGCGCCCTGCTCCTTTGGGTTAGCGGCCTTATCTATCGCTGGGCTGCATTTTTTATCGTCCCAGAATCACCCGAAACACACTTGGATTAGCTATGGCCGCACTTGGATTCGTTTTCGGTATAACAGGCATGACTTTTGGCCTCGCTGGCATGGCGATCGCGATGTCTGCACTCGCAAAGTTAAAAGAACTCGACACCCGCATTACAAAACTGGACTCAAACCTCTGACACGGAACGGGCTAACCCCGTCGCTGCATACCGCGCATACAGGTTGCAGGACAGGCAGCGTTTTCTTCGCGGCAGATTAAATGGGCGCATCTATTCGCGAAATTAGCGTTATTAGCGGGCAATATTGAGCGCATACATTGCCCGCGAATGCCGCTAATCTACGTGAATGATACTGGCCGTGATGCGCGGTCGACGTTGATGCGTTTTATTGTTGCTTCACGAATCGGTGCCGTTGCTTGTTGCTCTGTCCTGATCCGGCGAGCAGGCGTTAGACGAGGTGCCCCCGATTGGAAATTTGATCGATTGCGGCTTGGACACGCGAATCGAGTACGAGCACCGCGTTGCTGAGCACGAGCACGAGTAATCCGTTGTTCTGCCTCGTCTCGGCCGGTATCTTGTGATTGCTCGAAGGCGATTCGATTGGCGTTCCGCTTCGCCGATCCAAACCCGCGTAAGAACGACTTGGTGCATCCTAATGGCGAGGCTGGACGTTTCACGAAGACGAACTCAGCCTTCCGCACCCAGCCGACCTCTGCAGCAACATGCACGGTCAACGACTCAGCGCCTGACAATCAATCCCGCAATCCCGCGTGAAGAAAATTCCTTAGGTGGTTACCCGTTATCGCGTACGTTGCGATCGGATATTTCCTGCCCGGAATTCTTCCGTGACGGACATAAATGAAATACCAAAAGGTCAACCATCATGATGAAATCCTTCCTGCTTTGCCTCGTATTACTCGTCATGCTTGGACTTCCCGATTCCGGAAAATTAGGGGCCGACGATTTTGCCAGCTTGCGAGTGAGCGAAAACGGTCGCTTTCTGGTCCAGGAAGATGGATCAGGATTCTTCCCCGTTGCCGACACGGCTTGGGCAATTGGATGGCAGTTAAAACGCGACCAGGTTGAGAGATACCTGCAACGTCGCAAAGACCAGAATTTCAATACGATCGCGTTGATCGCCTTTCCAGGCGTTGAAGGCAACGTCGTCATCCCCAATGTGTACGGCGACCATGCCTTCAAGATCAGCGGATCTGGCGCATGGGATCCTCTACAGCCCATTACAACACCAGGAAAGAATCCCGAGGATTCGGCTCAATACGATTACTGGGACCATCTGGAATACATCATCGACACTGCGGAATCCAAAGGGATGGCTGCGATCTTACTGCCAGCATGGGGTGTCTGTGTGGCGGGGGACTGGGCGAATGGGAAAGCAACGCGAGATCTTATCTTTGACGAGACCAGCGGCTATCAATACAGCCATTGGATTGGCGAACGGTTCAAGAACAAGAAAAATATCATTTGGATGATCGGCGGTGACCGCAGCGCCGTATACGGCGAGAAAGATTATCGAAAAGTGTTTGGAGCAATGGCCGAGGGCATTGCCGATGGTGTCAATGGAATCAACCAGCCGAATCAGGAAGCCGACTACAGCACAACCTTAATGAGTTACCACCCGAGGAAATGGCAGCCTAATTCTTCCGAGTGGTTCCACAACGAGCCCTGGCTGGACTTCAATTCGATGCAGGATCAGCCAAGTGACCAGATTACGGCGACCGAGTTGGACTATAAATTGTTACCAGCCAAACCAACATGGCTGTTCGAAGGTGGTTACGAATTCCGCAGAAACATTTACAAAGATTGGCAGATTCGTTTCCAGTCGTATCAAACCGTTTTCGCTGGCGGTTTTGGTGTGACTTACGGCAGTATGAATATCTACCATTTCAACAGTGCCGTGGCAGCCTCGGACGAGTCCATCACACTAGACAAATCCAGAAAATGGGAGGCCAGCCTGGATGAGCCAGGGGCGATGGACATGCAGCACCTGTTTCGCCTGATGACGTCCATGAGCAATGAACAATTCCTTGACCGCATTCCTGACCAGTCCCTTATTGAAGGCAGCACCGGCGGCATGGAGGGAAGCGAAGGCATTCGCTCAAACCGGCTTCAAGCGACTCGCGGATCGAAAGGCGATTACGCCATGGTTTACAACGCCAATGGTCGCAATTTCTCAGTGAGAATGGACCGCCTGTCGGCTCCGGAGATGAACGCATTCTGGTTCAATCCACGCACCGGGAAGTGGCAGGTCGAAGACCAGGATCACACGGATAGACAGCCATTCAAAAAGAGCATTCCCAGCGGCCCTGCGGCACCCGTTCAGGAATTTGACCCACCGGGTGCAGAGGGCGACGGCAATGACTGGGTGTTGTTACTGAACTGAGCAAAGTCACGTCGGCAAAAACGA
Source organism: Roseimaritima multifibrata (assembly GCF_007741495.1). NCBI lineage: Bacteria > Pseudomonadati > Planctomycetota > Planctomycetia > Pirellulales > Pirellulaceae > Roseimaritima > Roseimaritima multifibrata. The sequence goes on along the minus strand of NZ_CP036262.1, from coordinate 1,394,052 downwards.
TTGGAAAGGGATTGCCCATGGATACCGATTGTGGATGGCGATGCCGCACACCGTATTTTGCCCGCAAATGGTGACAATCTAGGGGAACGATTTCGTTCGTGATGTGCGGTCGCCCCTAACACGCGATGACGCCGCGACATGACTCGGGGCCGTTTATTGTTGCTTGGCTCCGTGCCGGCCCTTATGTTAAGGGCTTGCAAGGTCAATGCGACAGGCAAATCATTCGTCATGCATAAGCCAATCGCAAGAGCTGCTTGTTTGCCCCGTTTGCCCCGTTGTTCGACATGGAACCCGGCGGCAGATTGATTCGGTTTGGAGGATAGACAGCGAGCAGGACCTCATCTAGGGCCAATGCCACCGAGCTGTCGCGAGAGCCTATAGAATTATCCTGGCCCTGGGTGGTCATGCATTGCCGAAGAGAGGGCAATGTCGCGGGGGACGCCTGTGGTCCTGGACGCGACACCTAGAGAGACTCCCGCTTTGATCCATACCGAACTATTCTGTATGGAGCTTTTCAGTACCGAGGTTTTCAGTACGGCTCTGATTTTTAGCGGGGTCGTTTATTGCTTTGGCGGCAACGCTGAAAAGCGTTGCCGGACTGCAAATCACTGCAATTTTTTCAAATAGCGGAAGAGGGACTCGAACCCCCGACACGCGGATTATGATTCCGCTGCTCTAACCAGCTGAGCTATTCCGCCGCACTTCTTACTCCGCCCTCTGCGTCCAAATGATACTTGAACGCCTACGCCAAAGGCTGAGGGCCGAATTTTAACGAAAAATTGAGCGGCGAAAAGCGGTTGCCGCTCGATCTTTTTTGTTTTCCCGATTTATCGGTTTCCTTTGCCTGCTGCAAGTCCCTTTAGAGGGCCAACAACAGACGGCTGGGAGCTTCCAAGTAACCGATAACATCGTTTAGGAACCGAGCTGCGGTCCCTCCATCGACCAAGCGATGATCATAGGAAAGGCTAAGCGGCATCATCAGGCGAGGCTGGATGGTGTCATCCGGCATCACGACTGGTAGCTTGCGACTTCGGCCGACCAACAAAATCGCGACCTCAGGGACATTCACAATCGGCGTGCTGTATTGGCCGCCGATGGCTCCCAGGTTGCTGATCGTGAAAGTTCCGCCACGCAGGTCGTTCAAGCCGAACTGACCGTTTCGCACTTTGGCCGCCATTTCAGCGAGGCCTCGGGCGACATCGGGAATCCCGCTGCGATCGACATCTGGCATCACTGGAACAACCAAACCGCGATCGGTGTCGACTGCGATCCCGATGTTGACGTAGTCCTTGTAAACGACCTGTCCGTTTTCTTCATCAATGACCGCATTGATCGCGGGATGATGACGCAAGGCGGTCGCAACGGCTTTGATCAAAAAGGGCATCGTGGTCAATTTGATGCCTTGAGCAGCGTAATCTTCTTTGCTGCTGCCACGTAGACGTTCGAGGTCCGTAATATCGGCATCATCGAAGTTGGTGACACGCGGTACCGTCGACCAGCTCTGGTGCATCTGAGCCGCGATCGTTTTGCGCATCTTGGTCATTCGCTCGACGCGAACCGGTCCAAACGCGTCACTCGATGCATCGCCTGGAAGGGCTTCTGCACCTGGAACAGCCGGAGCTGCTGGCGATGGAGCCTTAACGACGACGCCACTGCGAGCCGCTTCACTGGCGTGCCGCACAACGGCAAGCACATCTTCACGTGTGATCCGGCCGGCAGCACCACTCCCTTGGACGGTCGACAGATCGACCCCCACTTCGCGAGCCAGACGTCGAATCGCCGGTCCCGCTGCAATCGGGGCTCCATCGCTAACAGGAGCTGCAGGAGCAGCAGGCGGCGGCGTAGGTGCGACGGGCTCTGGAGCCGGCGCGACAGGGGCAGCCGGTGCAGGTGCCGCTGGGGCTTCAGCAACAGGAGCTTCTTGTGCAGCAGGTTCCTGCGCGGCAGGTTCGGGTGCAGCAGGTTCTGGCGTGGGCGGTTCCGGCGTTGCTGCAGGAGCCGCAGGTTCAGGAGCCGCCGATCCCGCGTCTGCAGCGGCTGCTGCATCCACCTTCAGCAACACGCCACCGATGGGAACGGTATCACCGATCTTTACGACAACCTCGACCACTTTACCGCCTACCGACGAAGAAACCGGAACGGTCGCTTTGTCGGTTTCCATTTCTACAATATCTTGGCCGGCGGTGATCTGATCGCCTTCGGAAACCAAAATTTCCAGGACATCACCCGAGTCGATTCCTTCACTCAGCTCCGGCAGTTTTACTTCTTCAGTAGCCATTAATATCAAATCACAAGGAATGGGGGAGGACTAAGTGAAATAAGGATTCGGTTTATCACGATTGAAATCGAGATCCGTAATCGCTTGATCAACTTCTTGTGCCGAAAAGACATCCACTTTACTCAACCGAGACAAAGTGGCGATGGTGATCGATTCCGCATCGACTTCGAAGTGCCGGCGAAGGTTTTCTCGCGTTTCACTGCGTCCCATGCCGTCGGTGCCAAGAACGTAGTAATCGCCGGGGACCCAAGGAGCGAGTTGCTCACCAAGTGCCCGCACATAATCGCTTGCCGAGATAAACGGGCCTTCGACACCTTCCAGCTGTTTTTCCAAGTAGCTTTGCTTTGGAGTTTCCGTGGGGTGAAGCATGTTCCAACGCTGGCAATCGGCCGCTTCGCGTCGCAACTGCGTGTAACTGGTCACGCTCCAAACATCACTGGCAACATTGTATTTTTCGGCCAGGATCTTCTGAGCGGCCAAAGCACTGTTGAGGATCGCTCCGCTACCAAACAGTTGAACTCGAGCCTTCGCGTTGTCGACTTCTTGGGATTTGAACTTGTAGATCCCCTTGATGATCCCCTCTTCAACCCCTTCGGGCATCGCGGGATGTTCGTAGTTATCGTTTTCGGCGGTGATGTAATAAATCCCATCTTCACCGTCTTGATAAAGGCGTTTCAGCCCTTCCAGCACGATCACGGTCATTTCGTAACCGAAAGCGGGATCGTAGGCACGAACGGTGGGGAACGCGATCGCATTCAGAAGGCTGTGGCCGTCTTGATGCTGCAGTCCTTCGCCATTAAGCGTCGTGCGTCCGGCGGTACCACCGATCATGAATCCTTTGGCTCGCATGTCGGCGGCGGCCCAGACAAGGTCGCCGATCCGCTGGAAGCCAAACATGCTGTAGTAGACAAAAAACGGAATCATGTTGACGCCGTGAAGGCTGTACGCCGTTCCCGCGGCGTTGAAGCTGCTCATCGAACCGGCTTCGGTGATTCCCTCTTCCAGCATCTGCCCGTCGGTCGCTTCTTTGTAGTACATCGCCTGTGCACTATCGACCGGTTCGTACAGTTGTCCGGCATGGGCATAGATCCCGAACTGGCGGAACATCCCTTCCATTCCGAAGGTTCGCGACTCGTCCGGTACGATTGGAACGATATGCTTTCCGATGGTTTTGTCGCGACATAGGTCGGTCAACAAACGGACAAACATCTGGGTCGTACTGGCCGCTTTGCCTTTACTGTCCTGAGTGTGCTTTTTGTACTCTTCTAAAGTCGGCACCTGCATCGTGGGATGCTCGGTCGGACGCGAGGGGACGTATCCGCCCAACGCTTCACGACGCTCATTGAGGTATTTGACTTCAGCACTATTGGCTGGTGGCTTGTAGAACGGAGCCTTACCGACTTCGTCATCGCTGATTGGAATTCCAAACCGGGTGCGGAATTCCAGCAGTTCTTCTTCGTTCAGTTTCTTCTGGTTGTGAGCAACGTTCTTACCTTCTCCAGCTTCGCCAAGGCCATAACCTTTGATGGTTTTAGCCAGGACGACGGTTGGCCGTCCGTTGCGAAGCGTGGCGGCCTGGTGATAGGCGGCAAAGACTTTTTCAGGATCGTGTCCACCGCGGCCCAAACGTTCTAGCCGTTCGTCGCTGTAGTTTTTGACCAGTTCAAGCAGTTCTGGGTATTTGCCGAAGAAATGCTCGCGGATGTAGCTGCCAGGCATGACGACGTATTTCTGATACTGTCCGTCGACAACTTCGTTCATGCGGCGAACCAGCAGACCGCTCGTATCGCGTTCCAGCAATTCGTCCCAGTCTTTGCCCCAAACGACTTTAAAGACGTTCCAGCCGGCACCACGGAAAATCGATTCCAGTTCTTGGATGACTTTGCTGTTACCGCGAACCGGTCCGTCCAGACGCTGCAGGTTGCAGTTGATCACAAAGATCAAGTTGTCCAGTTTCTCGCGAGAGGCAAGCGAGATGGCACCCAAGGTTTCGGGTTCATCGATTTCGCCGTCACCAAGGAACGCCCAAACGCGCTGCGAACTGGTATCTTTGATCCCACGGTCACGCAGGTATTCATTGAAGCGAGCTTGATAGATCGCCATGATCGGGCCCAAGCCCATCGACACCGTTGGGTATTCCCAAAAACTAGGCATCAACCAAGGGTGTGGGTAACTGGAAAGCCCGCCACCATCGGCTAGTTCGCGGCGGAAATTCTCTAGTTTCTCTTCCGTAATGCGTCCTTCAAGGAAGGCGCGAGAATACATGCCCGGAGAGGCGTGGCCTTGGAAGTAGATCGAATCGCCCGAGTAACCATCTTCGCCACGACCTTGCAGGAAGTGATTAAACGCGACCTCATACAGCGTTGCTGACGACGCGAAGGTACTGATGTGTCCTCCGATTCCGTCTGTCTTTTTATTTCCTCGAGTCACCATGGCCATCGCATTCCAGCGGATGATCGATTTGATTCGACGTTCCAGGTCTCGGTTGCCTGGATAGGGAGGCTGATCCTTTTGCGGGATCGTGTTGACGTAAGGCGTTTCGGTTTCCGATGGAACCTGAACCCCTTCCAGGGCCGCGGAATCGCGGAGTTGTTCGAGCAGGAACCGAGCTCGTTCCGGCCCTTTGCTTTGCAGAACGTACTGCAGAGAGGACAACCATTCAGCGGTCTCCGCCGGATCGACATCGAAATGGGGCCGTTCTCCCATCGAATTGCTCAGTTCTTCTTGAGCGATCGTCTTGGCATCTAAGTCAGCCATATGTTGTTTTCCTTATCCCGCGTGCAGGCTCACGCGAGCGACGAAGGGGAGGGTGATCGGTGAAAGTAAGTGGAATCGTCGGTCCGATCGACTTGCAATGGCGAGCTACGCTCTGCGACATCGTTCGTAAGATAGACCGTTTACGTGATATGTGTGCCTTAAAGAGCGGTTTAGCCTACTCCTTTTAAGCCCCTCTAGGCAAGGTGCCGGGGTTTTCACGGAGCTCAGTTGCCCCCCATTCTATTTATGAAAACCTGCAGGACAACATCGTGCTACAGGTTGCATGGCTCCCCTGCAGAGACACCGCGGGGGGCATTGCGGAACCGCAGTGCCCGCTAAACCCATGTTATCGGCGTCTTAAACCCCCAGGGAACGGGCACCCCCTCCACAGAAGGCTTCGGACATTTTCAGTTCAAGGCAAACGAAAAAAACCCGGCTAGCTGGCGAGGCGGTTTACAATTCCTCACCAGCTCACCGGGCTTTACTGCCACATTGCTTCCTTCAAATGCATTTACTGTCGCTGCGGCCCGCCTGGAGCCTGGGCCGCTTGGATATTGCGGTTCCCTTCAGGGACATTGTTTTCAGCGGGTGGCTGGTATCGTTCACGGACAATCGTCCATGTCTTATCCGGCTTTTCGATGAACCGGTTCAGGAAGGATTCCAGCCCCCCGATAATCGAATTTCGCTTAACGTTGCTGAATTCGTAGTGATCCCAAGCGGGAGCCGCCTGAGCGTTGTAGTTGGGGGCATACATTAATAATGCCTGTGGCAGGAACGACTGCGGATCCAACACAATCTGAACCAAGCGATACTGGGCTCGGTCCTCTTGTCGTTTGGGCCATGCTTCAACGACGATCATCCCTTTCTTGGGCGATTCAACCGTCCGGACCCAGTAGCGTTCGCGAATTTTGTTTGCGTCCAAGTTAAAAACAAAGGGGAGCGGGCTTTCAAAAATATCCGTCCCTTGCATTTCTGGAGGCAGATCCTGGATCGTGCACTTCTTTTCGCCACGATCAAAATCTAGCAATTGCTGTCCGTTGCAAACCCAGTACTCGCCGAACTGTCCCTCCGAAACGTCGTACTGCGGCTTGCCCGCCTGCATTCCCTTGAAAAACTTCAGTTCATTGACCTTAAACATCCCTTTATCCGGGGATGCGTAGCGAATTTCACCCTTGGCCCAAGTCGCATGGACCCCGGCCGGGGCAGCGACAAGGTCGTAATGCCAACGAGTGAAATCACATTCTAAACGGTCCACTTTATTACTTTGGACTTCCCAGGCCTGCAGCAGCTGCGTCAGTTCGGTTTCTTGCTGTGCGGTCAGAGGAGCAAACGGAGGCTTCGGCTCCGTCTGCTGAGTGTTCATTTGAGCGGTCGCGGCAGCACCGGCACTTGCCGAAGTGGGAGTCCCGCGAACCGCTTGCTGTTGGCTCGCGGCCCGCTGCTGAGCAAGTTGATGCTGCTGTGCAGGAGTCAACTGCTGGTTCTGCCGTTGATAGTTCTGGTTTTGAGCCGTCGAGGTCGCGGCCTGTCCGTTTCCAGCTTGAGGAGCGGTGTAGCCACGCTGAGCGGTATTTGCGGGGGCCTGCCCCTGCGCAAAACTGCCAGCGAGGGCACAGGAAACGGCAACGAACAAGAAACGCATCATCCTTGGCGCCTTTCTGGCCATTCAGCCAATTGTTTGAGAATCATGGAACAGGCCGTCGCCAACCTGCAGCGGTGGGAAGGTAGCAACGAAACGAGAATCGTTGAAAGACCGATTCGGGGAAAAACTGCATTTTTCACTACGGCTAAATCCCAGCTCCCGAATTCAACTCTGATTTTCAACCGGTTCGTCTCAGAAAACCTGGGTGATTGTGCCGATGACACCGATGGGCTCGCGCTCTAACGCTGAGGCAATCTGTAACGGTGACGCGAGCGAAGCTACCCACAAAGAGAGATAGGAAATGAAAATCGATTGGTTTCGCTGGGGTTCGGTTCTGCTTATCGCGTTCGCTAGCAATCTGCTAGTCGCGCAGCCTCACGCAAATGGTCAATCGACTTCTCATCGCGTAGCGGCCGTCATCCCGGATTTGGCAAATGTTTCCGAGGTCCTTTCACTAGAACCTCAGGACGGATCTCAGGCTTCTCCGGTGATCACTGCCTTAGCCGTCGATCCGGCGGGTCAAGTATTAATCGCAGCGGGTGACGACCATCACCTCCGCGTGATCGACCCGCATCCGTTCGAAGAAGCCCAAGTTCTCCGCAAACATACCGACTGGGTTCGCTCACTCGATTTCCGCAATGACGGGAAATTGCTTGTGTCGGCCGGCAACGACGGGCAAATCATTCTTTGGGACCGTGAACAGGACTGGAAAGTCCTACAAACGCTAGAGGGAGCCCCAGCGATCGCTTCGGTCTGCTTTGCCCCTCAACAAGGGATGCTTGCCGCCGTTGGATTTGATCCTCAGCTGTTTTTACTGCAACAAGGTGGTGCCAGACGCCCCGTCCTACGGTGCGGCTGCAACGATTTGCGAGTGGTGCGATTCAGCGATGACATGCGACTTGTGGTGGCAGCGGGACGATCGGGGAATGCTCACTTCTTTGACCCCGTCAGCGGCCAACCCGCCGGCGAATTTGAACTTCACTCGGATCGAATCCGCGATTTAGTATTTATGCCAGGGTCAAATGTGATGGTTTCGGTTGGCGAGGATCGGCGAATTGTCGTATACGATTCCTTGCAAGGAGAGATCCTGCACACGATCCCCGTTCTGGAGTGCAAATTGTTCTGTGTAACACCACTCGACGCGAACCATGTGGCTGTCGGAGGTGCGGACAACAAAATTCGTATCGTCGATATTCAGCGAGGACAAGTAAAACGATCCCTGTCCGGGCACAGCGGATCGATCGCCTCGGTCGAGGCAAGCGCCGAATATCTGTTTTCAGGAAGCTTTGACGCCACCGTCCGTCGCTGGCCGATCGCCCAAATCCTGCAAGCCCCGCTGGTAGCTCAGCGGGACGACCAATCGATCCAGAACGAAGTATCAGCAAGCAAAGATCCGACTCCCAAACGCTAGCAACAAACGCTAGCAACTGTACAACCGACCGACGACCCGTGCGAAGTGACTCTCGCGATTCAGAACAGGCCAACCGGAAGGCTTGCGTCGTCCGCTAAAACCATTAGCGGAACGGCGCAAGCCTTCCGGGGTCCATTTTGAAACGCAACAACGCACTCGTTTGAATATCACGATACGCACATGGAGGTGCGAACTGTGTGGGAACGAAGACCAACACCACGACGCAATCGAATCACCGCTCCAGCAATCCGTCGCTCGATGACGGCCGAATCGTTGGAGCCGCGGATTTTGATGGCTGCGGATCCGATCCATGTTGGCTTGGTCTACATCGAAACGGATTACCTGGAATCCGATTCCGATGTCGGTAGCGATTCGCATGGCGACCGGTTCATCCTTTCCTTCACCGGTGGGGCAGCCGATACCGAGTTGACGGAAATCCGGATCAGCACCGACAAAGACGGCGACGGGCTGTCCGTTGGGGATCCGATCTTTGACACAGAAGTCGGCAACCGCGGGAAAAAGGGAGCTCACGGTTTCAAAGTCCACAAGATCACGTCCGACGACGCGGTCCAGGCCACCGCCACGGTGGAAGATGGCGGTCAAGAACTGATCATTCGCCTAGAAGGATTCCATGCGGGGGACCGACTGGAATTCACGATCGACGTGGATGAAATCCTTCGTAACGTCGCCGACATTGCGATTTTCAATGAAAAGCTAGACGTTATTACTTCCGGACAAGAATTTGAAGATTCGATCCTGGAAGCGACCTTCAAGGCGCCTCACTACGAATCGGCTAACGCCGATGCGCTGTTCCTGAATGAGTTCGGGGACCCTGGCGCCGATTTCGGTCTGAACCTTCCGCCCGACGAAGGGAGCGGCGTCGATAGCCACGCCGACCGTTCGGCCGCCGCCGTCGGAAGCGTCACGCAAACGCCCAAACCGATCTCGATCGCTGGAACCGTGTGGGTCGACAACGACTTGGACTTGCTGCGTGAGACAGGAGAAGAGGGGTTACCGGGTGTCGAACTGACGTTGCTGCAACGCAATGAATCGAGCGGGCAATTCGTCGACACCGGATTCCGAACGACGACCGACAGCGCAGGCAACTATCAATTTGGAACTTCGCTTGGCTTGATGCCCGGAACCTACCGCGTTGCCGAATCACAGCCAGACGGATATTTCAGCGTAGGCGCCGTCCCGGGGAACGTGGACGGATCAAGTGTCGGCACGGCACTGCAAGACGATATCCTGACAGACATCGTGATCCCGAAAGGGGATCTGCATGCGGTCCAGTACAACTTTGCCGAAGCCCAACCCTCCGAAGTTTCGGGATACGTCTACCGCGATGACAGCGATGACGGGATCCGTGATCCAAGTGAACCAGGAATCGCAAACATCCGCGTTCGCTTGATCCCCGAATCGACCTTGGCGAATCAAGCGACTTTGATTGCCACGACCGATGACAACGGTTTCTATCAGTTTGAAGGGCTTTCCCCTGGCCAGTACCGAATCGAACAGATCGACCAACCTGTCGGACTTTCGGACGGGCTGGATACGGCGGGGACCGTGAACGGAACAACCGTCGGGGCGGCGACAAACCCTGGAGATCTGATTTCCGGACTGGTTCTGGCAGGGAATCAAACCGGCCTTGAGTACAACTTTGGGGAATTGCCGCTCGGTTCCATCAGCGGGATGGTTTACGTCCTCGGACCCGGCGAAGACTGCGACGGTTATGATCCGGGAATCGATGCTCCACTGCCAGGCGTCCGCGTGGTTCTGCAAGATGGAAGTGGCAACACCATCATGGAAACGACAACCGACAACAATGGCGAGTACTTCTTTGGGCAACTTCCCAAAGGACAGTATACGATCCTGGAATTCACTCCCGCCGGCTTGATCGACGGGCATTCCTTCGCAGGACGAATCAACAACCTGAAGGTCGGTGAAGCGATCGATGGCGGCCGAATTGAAAGCATCATGCTGCCAGCCGGCGGAGACGGCATTCGTTACGATTTCTGCGAAGCATCCCCTGCCGAAGTCAGCGGTCACGTCTATCACGACCGCGACCAGGACGGCAATCGCGACAGCGGCGAAGAAGGGATTGCCGATGTATTGATCGAATTGGTCGACACTCAGGGAACTGTCATCGCGACAACCCAAACCGACGGCAACGGGTACTACGTATTCGAAGACATCCTGCCAGGCACCTACGCGATCCGGGAATCCCAACCGGCCGGTTACCTTGATGGACTTGATCAAGCAGGAACCATCGCAGGTGCAACCGTTGGTACAGCGGCAAACCCAGGCGACCTGATTCGATCCATTGCGATTAAGCAAGGACAGACCGGGGTCAACTATGATTTCGGCGAATTGCTTCCGGCAAGCCTTTCGGGTCATGTGCACGTCGACACCGACGGAGACTGCATTGCGGACCCCGACGAAGAAATGCTTGAAGGCGTCGTGATTCAATTGTGGAATCAGGCAGGTGAGAAGATTGCCGAAACCCTCACCGATTCGAACGGTCGCTACCAGTTTGTCGACCTTGTGCCAGGACGTTACACGGTCATCGAATTGCAGCCCGAAGGCTACTTCGAAGGTGGACAAATGGCCGGTTCGGCCGGCGGAGACGATTCCCAAATCAATCGAATCGGAGACGTTGATTTAGGCTCGGGCGAAATCGCAGTCGAATACAACTTCTGTGAACTCCCTCCGGCTGAGATTTCTGGATACGTGCATGCGGACAGCAACGGCGACTGCATTCTCGATCCAGGTGAACCGATGCTGGAAAATGTCCGCGTCGATCTGCTGGACGCTAACGGAAACATACTGGCGACCGCCTACACCGACAGCAATGGCTATTACCGTTTCACAAACCTGATGGCTGGGCAGTACACGGTTCGTGAAACGCAGCCGATCGGATACCTACAGGGTCACCAAACCGCAGGCTCCGCAGGTGGTAACGATTCCAGCCAAGATGTGATTTCAGAGATTCCGATTGGGTACGGAGACCGCTTAACCGACTACAACTTCTGCGAACTGGAACCCTCGTCGCTAGGCGGATTCGTCTATGTCGATTCGAACGAGAACTGCGTATTCGAATCGGACGAAAAACCTTTAGGCGGAGTCGAAGTCCAGCTGCTAAACGAAGCGGGTGAGATCATCGAACGGACGACGACCGCTGCGGACGGAAGCTACCGTTTCGAAAATCTTCGTCCCGGGGAATACAGCGTCCGCGAACTACAACCGGTCGGCTATTTCCAGGGCGGCCAGGTTGTTGGCGACGGCGGCGGGATCGTTCTCGGCCAAGACCATCTTGGAAAAATCAGTATCGGGCCAGGAGAACGACTGTCACAGTACAATTTCTGTGAACTGGAAGGGGGATCGATCAGCGGGATGGTTTGGAGCGAAACCGACCTGAATCGCGATTTTGATTCTGGCGATCAACCGCTCGCCGATGTCGTCGTCGAATTGCTAAACGAAAATGGTGACGTCCTTCGCACGACCACCACTGCAAGCGACGGCAGCTATACCTTTGATAACCTGCGGCCCGGGAACTACCAGGTCCGCGAAATTCAGCCAGGCGGCTACTTCCACGGCGGCCAGAATCTGGGATCGCTAGGCGGCAACGTCGGAGCCGACGACCTGTTGGTGGGCATCCAAGTCGCTGGCGGCAAAGATGGTGTCGACTACGACTTCCCGGAAGTCCCTCCTGCAATCATCTCAGGATTTGTGTTCCAGGATGGTCCAGCAATCACGTTGGAAAACCCTCCGACTCCAGAAGAGCTGCGGGATTATGTTGACGGGATCCGCGGTGAAGACGACACCATGTTGGCCGGCGTCTGGTTAGAACTACGCACGGTCCAAGGACAACCCTATGCGTCCAGCAACGCCCTCCCGGGCAGTTACGCCGACGGAGTCATCCGCGTCCAAACGGACATTAACGGGTTCTACGAATTCACGGGACTGCGTCCTGGTGCTTACAGCATCTACCAGATCCAGCCCGAGGACTTCATCGACGGACTGGATACACCGGGAACCAGCGGTGGATTGGCAGTCAACCCAGCAGACATTGCCGACGACATTGACCTCCAGTTCATTGTACAGACTTTGTCCGCAAGTGATGAAACCAACCCGAACGATGACGCGATCCTAAACGTCGATCTAGTCGCCGGTGGTCGGTCGCAAGAAAACAACTTTAGCGAACTGATCATTAAGGAACTTCCGCCAAGCGTTCCGCAACCCGATCCGGATCCTCTGCCGCTAGTCATCCCACCATACGTACCTAACACGTTCCCGGACTCGGATCGCTTGGCCGGTTTTGGCGTTCCCGAATATGTCAAACCGCCAGCCTTTTACGACCTGGCTTATCCAGTGACATGGCATCTAAGCATTATCAATGCGGGATCGCCGCGTGGTGAAATGCAAGAAGACGGCGCGATCATCCGCCAAACCAGCTCACAAGATGACCCGACGTTCGCAACGAACCAACACCGCACCGGTCGTTGGAACTTGGTAACGCGAACCGGAGAACGCTTGTCTCTTTCCGATGCGATCATCCTTGGCGACGAGGGAGCGATCCCGTTGGCAGGCGATTTTGATGGAGACGGACGTGATGAAGTTGCCATCTTTGTTGGCGGTCAATGGTTCGTCGATTTGAACGGAAACGGACGTTGGGATCCAGGCGATCTTTGGATTTCGCTGGGAACCGAAGCGGACCGCCCGGTGGTTGGCGACTGGGATGGGGACGGGAAAGACGACGTGGGAATCTTTGGCCGCGAATGGCTGCGTGACCCTCAAGCAATCGTCAATGATCCGGGTCTACCCGATCCAGGAAACCGACGTTCAACGCGTCCGAAGAACTTGCCTCCGACCGCTCCTGAAGCGACCGATGGCATGCGAGAGATGCGACGCAGTACGCAGCCAATTCGCGCCGATTTAATCGACCATGTCTTCCGCTACGGCCAACACCAAGACACGCCGCTCGCTGGCGACTGGAATGGCGACGGGATCGACGCGATCGCTGTCTTCCGAGCGGGCGTGTGGCAACTGGACGAAGATGGTGATGGACGCTGGACCAACGCCGACCGCGAATTCGAATTCGGACCGCCCAACGGGGTCCCCGTGGTCGGAGACTGGAACGGAGACGGGATCGATGACTTCGGCGTCGTCTTAGGGGATCAATGGATCCTCGATTCCGACGGCGACCGTAAACTGACGGACAAAGACGAACGCCTGCAAGTACCAGTCGCTGGCATCGATGCCTTACCGATCGCAGGCGACTGGGACGGAGACGGCAAAGACGAACCAGGGTCGTACAGCACGCAGCAAGAAGTGCCGACCGACGAATCGACCGCAAGCGACGAGGGAACTCGCCACGAAGACGATGCGGCTTAGATCTCAGTGATGATTTGGCATTCATTGCCATCAAGCGCCAGCTTAACGGTCGCTTGAATAAAAGTAGGCCGGATCAAAGAGCGATAGCGATGCCGCTCCGGCAGACGCTCGCGCTTTGGCATTCATTGCCAGCAAGTGTCAGTTTAATGGTCGCTTGAGTAAAAGTAGGCCGGATCAAAGAGCGACAGCGATGCCGCTCCGGCGGAAGCTCGCGATTTGGCAATTGCCGGAACATCGTCGCTATTGCTCCTCGGTCCGGCCTACATGCTGCACCGACCCGGCCTACACCACAAACGCGGCATGCTGCTTCACCAGCAGTAAAAGTAGGCCGGATCAAAGAGCGACAGCGATGCCGCTCCGGCGGAAGCTCGCGTTTTGTCATTTGCCGGAACATCGTCGCTATCGCTCCTCGGTCCGGCCTACGTGCTACACCGACCCGGGCTACACCACAAACGCGGCATGCTGCTTCACCAGCAGTAAAAGTAGGCCGGATCAAAGAGCGATAGCGATGCCGCTCCGGCGGAGGCTCGTGGCTTGTCATTTGCCGGAACATCGTCGCTATCGCTCCTCGATCCGGCCTACCTGCTGCACCGACCCGGCCTACACCACAAACGCGGCATGCTGCTTCACCAGCAGTAAAAGTAGGCCGGATCAAAGAGCGATAGCGATGCCGCTCCGGCGGAAGCTCGCGCTTTGGCATTTGCCGGAACATCGTCGCTATCGCTCCTTGGTCCGGCCTACATGCTGCACCGACCCGGGCTACACCACAAACGCGGCATGCTGCTTCACCAGCAGTAAAAGTAGGCCGGATCAAAGAGCGATAGCGATGCCGCTCCGGCGCACGCTCGCGTTTTCGCATTTGCCGGAACATCGTCGCTATCGCTCCTCGGTCCGGCCTACATGCTGCACCGACCCGGCCTACACCACAAACGCGGCATGCTGCTTCACCAGCAGTAAAAGTAGGCCGGATCAAAGAGCGATAGCGATGCCGCTCCGGCGCACGATTGCGGTTTGTCATTTGCCGGAACATCGTCGCTATCGCTCCTCGGTCCGGCCTACCTGCTGCACCGACCCGGCCTACACCACAAACGCGGCATGCTGCTTCACCAGCAGTAAAAGTAGGCCGGATCAAAGAACGATAGCGATGCCGCTCCGGCGCACGCTCGCGCTTTGGCAATTGCCGGAACATCGTCGCTATTGCTCCTCGGTCCGGCCTACGTGCTGCACCGACCCGGCCTACACCACAAACTCGGCATGCTGCTTCACCAGCAGTAAAAGTAGGCCGGATCAAAGAGCGACAGCGATGCCGCTCCGGCGGAAGCTCGCGATTTGGCAATTGCCGGAACATCGTCGCTTTTGCTCCTCGGTCCGGCCTACATGCTGCACCGACCCGGCCTACACCACAAACGCGGCATGCTGCTTCACCAGCAGTAAAAGTAGGCCGGATCAAAGAGCGATAGCGATGCCGCTCCGGCGCACGCTCGCGCTTTCGCATTTGCCGGAACATCGTCGCTATCGCTCCTCGGTCCGGCCTACCTGCTGCACCGACCCGGCCTACACCACAAACTCGGCATGCTGCTTCACCAGCAGTAAAAGTAGGCCGGATCAAAGAGCGACAGCGATGCCGCTCCGGCAGAAGCTCGCGCTTTGGCATTTGCCGGAACATCGTCGCTATCGCTCCTTGGTCCGGCCTACCTGCTGCCTCACCAGCAGGCCGCCTAAAGTTTCGGCGCGAGCTGGCATTCATTGCCATCAAGCGTCAGCTTAATTGTCGCTTGAGTTTCCAGACTCAAGCGACCAGCGTGCAAGACCTGTGAAGCCCGCCAAGCGTCTTCCAGGTCTCCCATCTTTCGCACCAAGCTGGTGACGGCGCGATGAAACTGCGTCAGCAACTGTTCGCCGACGGACATCTCACTATCCAACGATTCCAGATGCCGGCCCGCCTCATCGAACCAGACCAACGAGGATGGCAAATCGATAAACGCGACTCCATTTTCGCAGCAGATCTGCATAGCCGAAGGGGCGCGAAAATGAATGGCTTCGTGCCACTGCGTCGGGATGTACGTTCCCACACTTAACTGCGCGGTGACCGCCGGGGCCGACTCGGTCGCTTGAAAGCCCATGCTGAGACTTCGGTAGTCAACTCTTTCACCCGAGCGATGTTCCCGAGCGTAGACATCGACAGGGTCACGTCCCACCACATAACGGCACCAGTCGATCGATTCGAGGATTTCCCGGTCCGAATTTGCCGCCGCCTGCGGCACTCCATTTCGCTGTGCCGGCGTCCGCTTACTATCCCCTGCGTTTGGCATTCGCTGGTGACAAAAGATCAGCTTCGGCTGTCCCAAGCGGGTTGCGATCAATTCTTTTAAACGAAGCGTTGCGGGGGCAAACCGGCGCGGGAATTCGGCCATGAAGGCGACCCCCGATGCATCGACCTTCGATTTAACTTCGCGAGACTGCTGAGCTTCAAAATTAAGATCGGCCGCCCAGTAAATCGCTTTGCCTTGATCACAGGCCGCCAACATCGGCAGCCAGCCTTGCCAGCACGGTTCAAGAATTAAGACGGCATCAATATCCGAGCGTTGAATCAGAGACCGATACCCATCGGCCAACTGTGCCTGAAAATCGGTCGCCGCGTGAGCCGCTAGCCAGGGGACATTGGTGTAAATGGCTCGCACATCAAACCGATCGTGCAGCAATTTCAACGCTGGACGATAGCGTGTTTTCCAGGCGTCCCCCAAGCCGATTAAACCAACTCGCAGCCTCATGGGTTACGGACCCCAGCCATTAGAGGGTGTGACATTGTTTCTTTTCCTCAGCTAGCGGCAGCATCCCAGCACGCGGAATTGCGCATCAATGGAACGAAGGGTCGGGGGTAAATAGTTTGCTGGGTACAGTTTAGCGAGATTGGCTGCGGAGCGTGCCAAGCGAACTGGAAAAGCCATTAAAATCCAAACAAAAACTATTCGGTCGATTCTTTCCCTCAGAGTCTTGCTCGCCGAACCAGCTTGCCCAATACTTCGTCCGAATCGCATTGGCGGACAAATCGGCACAATTGGCCATCCTGACCTATCCGGCACATTCCGCCGCGGTTTTGAAGAAACACTCACTCAATTTTGAGGATGTCGCGACTATGGTTTCACTTTTTCTGGCAGCCGTCTTGGCTACTGTGGTTTCGGACCAGCCTGTCACTCAGCAGAACTATGCTCAGGCTTATCAATCGGCCCACGATGAGGGCAAGCCACTTGTAGTCGTCGTCGGTGCCGAATGGTGCCCGGCCTGCGTCACACTGAAGGAACAGACCATCGCTCAGATGAAGGCTGAAGGTGAATTCAGTGAAGTTAGCATGGCGATTGTTGACCAAGACGCTGAGCCAGCTTTGGCCGCCCAACTGAAACGCGGGCAGTCGATCCCACAAATCATTGTCTTTTCACCTCAGACGTCGGGTGGCTGGAAACGGACTCAGATGACCGGTTTTCAGACTCGAGCAACCATTCGCACGGTACTGAAACGAGCGAAACAACGCATCCTTGGCAGCTAATGTCGCTTCCCGCGACATTCCCCAGGCAACGTCACTGGACGCTGGCAAGCTTCAGCGGTTCGGGTATGTTGGGAGGGGCTCGTGATGGTGCGAGCCTGCTTCCGGTCATCCAGACTTCGACGAACAGATTATGCCATTCCCCGAACACCTCCAGCACCTGATCCAGAACGACCAACCCCTAGCCCAATTGACGTGGCTAGGGATTGGCGGTCCCGCTCGTTATTTTGCGGAACCGCACTCGCGTGAGCAGTTAATCGAACTGGTCCAAGCCGCCTCGAAGGCCGAAATCCCCGTCCGTCTGCTTGGCAGCGGATCCAACGTTTTGGTTCGCGAATCTGGGTTTGACGGTTTGGTTCTGTCGCTGGCAGCCTCTTCGTTGTCGACCGTATCGGTCGCCGAAAACCAGCTTACCGCTGCTGCGGGCGCAAAACTCAGCCACGCCATCACGCATGCTGTCGGCGAAGGACTGGGTGGCTTAGAGCACTTGGCTGGAATTCCTGGCACCGTGGGTGCTGCGGTTTCCGGAAACGTTTCGGCTGCTGGCGGAGACATCGGGTCTCTGGTCGAACAGGTCGAAGTGATGGAAACCGACGGGACAATCCGCGTGATCCCGAAGGAAGATCTTCAGTTTTCCTATCGCAAATCAAATCTGTCGGGCTTGCTGATCCTTTCGGTCACCTTTGCGTTGGAAAAAAACGACGCGATCAAACTGACAAAACGGCTACAAAAATTTTGGATTGTTGCCCAGAACCAGCGTCCTGACGGCGAACCACGACTCGCCCAACCCTTCATCGATCCCGATGGATTCAGTGCCGACGACCTGATTCAGCAATCGGGCATGGGTGGCATGCGACTTGGAAATGCCAGCCTGACCGCCGGAAAACCGAACTATTTGCTGGCTCATAGCGGCGCGACCAGCGACGACATTGTCCAGTTGCTAGCTCGCGTCCGTGAGCAAGTTTCGTCGCAGTCAGGGATCGACTTGCAGTTGAATCTACAAATTTGGTAGGGTTCGCGGGATGCTGTTCCTAAGTCCCACGTCGCATGGATGTCGACCTCAGTGGCGAAAGCAAAAGCTCCCGATCCTTCCGATAAACCTCACCCCATAAAGCATTTTTTACTGGGGCTGGTACGCAAAATCGCAAAAGCACCTTTATCGGTCGCTTTCCTGTGGCCGGTTCTGCTGGCCATCGCGGCATACGTTGCCTGGATCCAGTGGGGCGTCGACCACGTGGTCCCGCATTTCTCTCGGCTGGAATCCAGCCATATCCAACTGACAGAGCGGCCGGATTACATTCCCGAGCACGTCGATTTGACCGCCGAAGTCCTTGCGGGGACCGGAATGGGGGACTTATCGCTGCTGGACCGTCAGGTTTCTGCTCGGATTGCCGAAGCCTATTCGACGCACGCCTGGATCGAGCAAGTTAAATCCGTTCGCGTTGGTGTCGGAGGCGAAATCCAAGTTCACGTGCAGTACCGGCAACCGGTTGCCATGGTTCGCCATCTCAGCCGGCACCCTGACGTCCAAGGCTGGGCATATTACCCCGTGGACCGCATGGGAATTGTCCTCCCCCCCGATTCATTTGGTGGCAAAGAAGCTGAAAAATACTTGGTCATCAACATTCCAGAAGTCGATCCCCGAGGAACCGAGGGGGTTTCGATCGGCGATTCTCGCGTCGTTTTGGCAGCCAGCCTTGCTGCGATTCTGATGCCCCACCGTGAAGAACTGGGACTGGCGGCGATCGAACTGCACCCGACAACGGGCGCAAATCGGCATCGAATCGAATTTGACGTGGTCACTCAGAGCGGGCGACGGTTGGTCTGGGGCAGCCCCCCAGGCGAGGAATTGATGAACGAACCTCCCGCGGACCTAAAATTGAAGGCTTTATTCCAGTCGCCACCTCCCGGGACAGACCTCCGAATGGCCGCCTTAGCCGCCCATCGCAAGCAAATTGCAAACGACGTGCAATGAGCTCTATCGGAACCTATCAACCGACGCATTCGGCTGGTAAACTGATGGCGGTGCCGCGAGTCGATTTGGCTCCGTCAAATTTCCCGGTGCGTTATCCGCCCTTTTCCTCCTTTCAATTGAACCCGGTGTCCCGGTATGACCGTCGGCGAAAACCCTGAATCCCAGCCAGCCCCTGAGACTCCCGATTCCCAACCCGCTCCTGCAGCGACCGATCCTCCCGCACCTGCGGCTGAAAAGGATTCATCGGCTGCGGGCGAGGCGACGGAAACGACCGCGGCCCCACCTGCCAGCGAACAACCGGCAGCTGAAAAACCAGCAGCCGAGCTCGGCCCCTTGTCGGCCGCCGCTCGTCGCTCGGGTCCTTTGGCCGCCCGTGGAGCGGGTGCTGCCAGACCAACTTCGCCCGCTTCGGCGCCTGCAACCAGCAAGGCATCCGGGGGAGCTCAGAAACCAGGAAACGCTCCCGCCGTCAAACCACAATTTGCCAAGCCCCCAGGCTCGGGCAGTGGTCGGCCTACGACCGGCAAACCGGGATCTGGCCCTCGTCCGGGCAGCAAGCGTCCCGGCGGCAACAAGAAACCAGACCAACCCAATCCGCTGCAGGCTCCCCAGCCCAACCGGGCTCGAATCACCATTCCCAGCAAACGCAGTCCTCTTGCCGACGACATTCAGCAAGAACTTGACGCGGAACTAGCTGGCGCTGATTTCGATGCCCTGATGTCAGGGATGCCCGACCGAAAAGGTGGCTTGGCCGAAGGTCAACGGGTGCATGCAGCCGTACTTAAAATTCACGATGACAGCGTCTTTGTCAGCCTGGGTGGACCGGACGAAGGCATGATTCCCTTCGAACAATTCGAAGAAGAACCAACCGTCGGTCAGTCGATCGAAGTGATCGTGCGTGGCTTCAGCTCCGAAGATGGTCTTTACCTTTGCGTCATCCCAGGGCAGACGATCAGTGTTTCGGATATCTCCGATCTTGAAGAGGGCGCGACAGTCGAAGCGACCGTTACCGCCACGAACACAGGGGGCTTAGAGCTAACGGTTGGCGGAGCTCCCGCATTCATGCCGATCAGCCAGATCACCGAACACCGGATCGAAGACACCTCGGACTTTGTTGGCCAGAAACTGGTCTGCGTGATCACCGAATGCAACCCAGGCCGCAATCGCTTGGTGCTTAGTCGCCGTGCGGTTCTGGAACGCGAGCGTGCCGAGCGTCGCAAAGAGCAAATGGAGCAACTGGAAGTCGGCCAGATGCACGAAGGCATCGTTCGCAGCATCAAAGATTTTGGTGCCTTCGTCGACCTAGGCGGATGCGACGGTTTGATCCACATCAGCAAACTAAGCTGGGATCGAGTCCAACATCCAAGCGAAGTCCTTGAAGAAGGTCAGAAAGTCAAAGTCCGCATCGATCAATTCGATAAGGAAACCGGCAAGATCGGGCTTTCCTATCGCGACTTGATCACCAACCCATGGGACACCGTCGACACCGACTACCCCATCGGCCAGGTCGTCAACGGAACCGTCACTCGCGTAGCAAACTTCGGTGCGTTCGTGAAACTGGGGCCGGGGATCGAAGGATTGATTCACATCTCCGAACTTGCCCACCATCGCGTTTCACGCGTCAACAACGTGGTCCAAGAAGGCGAGAACGTCGAAGTCAAAGTCATGTCCATCGACACGGAAAGCCAACGCGTAGGACTTTCGCTGAAAGCCGCTACCGCTGCCCCTGTCGAAACCAAATCGGACAGTGCTCCCGAGGAAATTGACGAACCGGTCCGAGAACCGATCATCAAACCTCAGCACACCGGCCCACTTAAAGGCGGCACAGGCGGTGACTCCGGTGGCGATCGCTTTGGCCTTCGCTGGTAATTCCTTTTCAGGAATTCATTGATCCTCGTCCGCGTTAGTTGCCACTGGCTGATAATAGCCAACAGCTAACGCTGCGATGATCCTCTCTTTTTTCAACCATGCTTCGTTCAGTCTGTGAGTCCCTAGATGTCCAGCTTGCCTTTTAGTGAAGAAGTTATCGTCGACGCGGCAGCGGAATTCCCCACTCCGTTCTACCTTTACGATGAAACGGGCATTCGAGAAAACGCACAACGATTGATCAAAGCCTTCGATTGGTGCGATTTCAAAGAGTTCTTCGCAGTCAAAGCGACACCGAATCCTGCGATCCTAAAAGCGTTGGCCGAAGAAGGCTGTGGGGCAGACTGCAGCAGCCTTGCCGAACTTGTTTTATGCGAGCGAATTGGAATTCGTGGCGAAGAGATCATTTTCACATCCAACGACACTCCAGCGAAGGATTTTGAAAAGGCAGTCGAACTGGGCGCGATCATCAATCTGGATGACATCAGTCACATCGATTACCTCGATCAGATCTGCGGATTGCCAGAATTACTCTGCTTTCGCTACAACCCTGGCAAACCACTAGGAAGTGACACAGCATTCATCATTGGCGAACCGCAAGAAGCCAAATACGGATTCACTCGCGACCAATTGTTCGCTGGCTTTGAAGACATACGTCGTCGAGGCGTCAAGCGATTTGGACTGCACACCATGGTGCTATCCAACGAACTGAACAGTTCTTATTTCGCCGAAACCGCGAAGATGATTTTCGAGGTTGCCGTCGACCTGAAAAAGGAACTGGACCTAACCCTAGAATTTGTCAATCTTGGCGGTGGGTTAGGAGTTCCATACCGACCGGAGCAAGAGCCGATCGACCTGCAAACGATCTCCGACGGCATTCGTCAGCTTCAGCAACAGATGCTTGTCCCGGCAGGGCTAGGGTCAATGCGAATCTGCATGGAAAACGGGCGAGTCATGACAGGGCCGTACGGCGTATTGGTAACGCGAGTATTGCACCAGAAACAGACCTACAAGCATTACGTGGGCGTCGACGCGTGCATGGCCAACCTAATGCGACCGGGGATGTACGGAGCCTACCATCACCTGAGCGTCATGGGGAAACCGACTCAACCGGACGACGCTCCCTGCGACGTAGTCGGATCGTTATGCGAGAACAACGACAAATTCGCCATCGACCGGCCACTTCCGGCCGTCGAAACCGGCGACATCATAGCGATTCATGACGCAGGGGCTCACGGTCACAGCATGGGCTTCCAGTACAACGGCAAACTCCGCAGTGCCGAGTACCTCCGCACCACCGACGGCACCATCAAACAGATCCGTCGCGCCGAAACCCTAGACGACTACTTCGCCACCTTAGACCTCCCCACCCAGGGACAGTGACCGCCCCCCCCCCCCCCCCCCCCCAAGCGGGGACAGTGCCCGCAAAGAAGCCCCGGGGACGAAGCCCCGGGGACAGTGCCTGCAGCCCAAACGAGCGGGGACAGTGCCTGCAGAACGGCTGGCATCTCGCGATAAAGTCGATTATTGCCTTTCGAACTGGCCCCCTGGAGACTCAACTCTAGCCAACGTCGCCTTGAAGGGCGTATTTTGATGCAAGATGCGTCGAAAATGGACATCAACAGCCGATCATGCGCGGCTGGATGCGCAGCGGTACCGCAAGCGACATGGCTGCCGCTTTTTCGGAACCATTAAATAGCTCGCGAGAATTAGATTTGCGAGCTAACGATGGTTCGCGGACTTAGCCCCACGCCCGCCGATTTCTGCCGAGCGGCTTCTTGGGCGGCAATCCGCTCACGAATAACTCGGCAGGTATGCTTTCCTAACCCTGTCTTGCAGCGGCGATCTAAATCCAAGTTTCGTTCTGAAAACTCGGCGATGCTGATTTCCTCGCCCCGCAGACAGATTGGAGTTTGAAGCTTTTGCTTCGTCAGGCTTTCCAACGCCTGTAATTCCGGGCGTGCTTCCAGCGCCAGATGCCACAAAAGGCTTGTGTAAGCCTCAAGCCGCATTGGCAGGCAACCTCGCCGCGCCTCCTGCTTTTTGTTGGCCGAAAGCGGCTCTGCTTGCTTCGTGCCAACGACACGAACTTTTTCCCCATCCACTTCGCTCGCCAGTTCCAGAGGCGCAAGCCAACTGGACGAGTCAATCTGGCCATCGTCCAAAGTCCTCAATCGCTCACCAATCGAGACTTCCAGATAGCCTTCCAGCGAGTCGGTTAGCCCCGCTCGAATCGGATTCAGGTCGACATAGCTCATGCACGCGAGCACGTCAGCTTCGTCCAGCAATCGCTTCAACTTAAACCGCTCCTCAAAAAACCTGCCGGTGCAATCGTCTTCGATATTGCATTCGCGAGCGATCGTCTGGCACATCAGACGAACGAACCACGAAATGCTGGAGAGTCTGGAACGAAGCTCGGCAACGCGTTTAGGATCGTTCACAATCTGAGCGATTTCGCTTTCTTGGATTTTACCGCGGTGTTTTTTGGGAACCCGCTTGCGAGAGAGGACCGATAGCCAGCGAACAGCTACTTCCCGATCCGTTAGCTTCTCCACCAAATCCGGCCGATTACGGAACACACAATGCCAGTGGTTCGACATGATTGCAAAAGAGAGCACGTCCACATACAGGAACTTGCTAAGGAACTTCATTCGATCGCGAAACCGGTCGCGGCGAGGGGTGTGATCAACGCCGGAATCCGGATCGACACCATGCAAAAAACCTCCTCTCACTGTGCGATTATAGACATGATATACGCCTACCTCTTTTTCAGCAAAAACTTCGTAACGGCCTAGTCGACACATGGCACTGCCCTCCCATGAGAGTTCAAAAATTAGATTTCGGCATAATAACGCAGTTCCGCAAGCTTGCACCAGAAAAACCGTTTTTAACATCGCCTCCCAACAGCACTACGTCGCTAAGCCCAGCAGCAACTTACACTTGAGCGAAAAAAGTTTTTTCCAAAAACACTATTGCTAGCTCGACGCAAGAGATGAATGGAGCCCTCTTTTGACGCAAAAACAAACTTCGCACCTTTGCCCCACAGTAGCTTACCAAGCCCCAAAACCGTCCTCGAAGACATCGCCCGAGCTCCACCAGATGGATACTTATTAGGGTCGACACACACACTACCCATCTGCTTTTCCATCGCCACAGCACCGTTCGCGGCGCAGATCTCATCCCCCGCCATTGCTACCGAACGCTAGCACGCATTAGAGTCCGGGCAAAAACCTTGCGTACACTGTCCCCAACTGAGAAGAGAAGATCCTGCATGCACTGTTCCCGCATGCCTGTTCGCAGCGCAGATCTCGTCCCCCGCCATTGCTACCGAACGCTAGCACGCATTAGAGCCCGGGCAATAACCTTGCGTACACTGTCCCCGACGGAGAAGAGAAGATCCTGCGTGCACTGTCCCCGCATGTTTGTCCCCGCATGTTTTGCGTGCACTGTCCCCGATGGATTGGCTTGGACCTTTCCTTTACAACGTTGGGTGAATGACCTTTTTGCTTGTGTGCCTTTTTACTGATGACTTTTGTATGGATCGCCGTGATTTACTTTTCCGGAATCTTGATGATGCGGTTGCCGATTGCAAAATGCTGAGTGAATCGGGCTACGTTCGGAATGGGAATTGGTCGCTTGGACAAATCTGCCTCCATATGCGACTCACCATTGATGCGAACATGGATGGCTATCCATTGTGGATGTCCGTTGGACTGCCCCTCCGTCCGGTTTTACGTAAGTTCCTCTTGCCGCGATTGCTGCGTGGAGATTCACCGACGGGCCTTAAAACCGCGGGGATTTTTGTTCCTCCGGCGGATGCGAATGATCTGACTGAAATCGAAGCGTTTGCTAAATGCGTCGATCGATTCCATTCCCACTCAGGGCGTCTCTATCCACACCCTGGGTTTGGCAGGCTGCCCAAAGACGAATTCGAACAATTTCATGCAGCTCATACCTCCCATCACCTGAGCTTCCTTGCGCCTCGCACGGAAGACGATTCTTCGAATTGATGACTGGCCTCCAGCACCATCGCTTCTGCGACTCTTTCTAAGTAGCCGATCGCCAAGCCGTACGAAGCCAATGCCCCGCCGGATCGCACAGAAGTCGACTGCTGACTCGACACAACTCCGCCCTGGTCGTCTCATAGCCACTGAGCCATTCCGCTGAAACGCCTCGCGAATGACCGCGGATCGCTAGGCAGAGCCAACACAGCAGGCAATGCCCACTACCCAAGAGCCCGCATCACTGCTCGCGATAGACTCCGCACGATTCACGCACAATCAGCTTGATCGGCAAAACATACGAACGTGGAGTGATATCCCGCTCTTCAATACTGTCGACCATCGCCCGAAAAGCGACTGCAGCAAGATCGCGACAGGGTTGGTGAATGGTCGTCAGGGGGATCGTATTGGAAGCGGCAAATTCCACGTCGTCGAATCCCACAATGCGAATATCGGCTGGCACCCTGATTCCAAGCGATTTTAACGTTTGCATCAAATTCACTGCCAATCGATCGTTGGCGCACAAAATCCCGCGACACCCCGTCTCCGCCACCATCTGCTGAACCGCGCCAACGTCCTCAGGATCGACCCGCTGAACAAGCTCATCGGAGGTGGAAATTCCGCCTGATCGCACCGCTTCGTAAGCTCCCGAAATCCGGCTTCGAACGGTCGGAACTTCGGTCCGTGGAGCCAAGAAGACGAGCTGCTTACACCCCAAACGAAGTAGGTGATTTGTCATTACAAATCCCCCCGCAAAGTTGTCGATCCCGACCAAGTCGAACTCACTGCGAACAGGAAATTTCCCTAAATCGCGATCGAGAAGAATGACGGATATCCCCGCATCCCGCAATTGTGCAGCGAGCTTGCGATTCCAATCGCTCGAGTGCATAGAGGACTCGAAAGGAGCAAAAAACACTCCCCGAACTCCCTTCTTAATGTAGTCTGCACAAAGGGCTTCGGCGGCCTGAAATCCGAAATCAACGGCCTCGATGGAATCATGTTCACCCGACAGCAGATTGAAGTTGTGAAGACGTGCCAGACGGGTCAAATCACCGCATATTGCTTGCAAAACATCGACTGTCCCCAATTCAGGCACCAACAGCCCCAGATCGCGTTGGCCGACGGTGGCAACATTGCCACGGCGAAGAAAGGTTCCCGATCCCGCGCGTCTTTCCACCAACCCTTGGTCCTGTAAATCTCGCATTGCGCGCGCGACGGTGGGGCGAGAAACGCGGAACCTTTTGACCAACTGCGTTTCACTTGGCAATCGGCCGGATGGTTGATATTCTCCCGCTGCGATCTCCTTAAGGAGCGTTCGCGAGATTAACTGGTGCTTCGATTCGAGAGCCATAAAACCTGTCACTTACAATTGCTGATAATGTCTTTACAACTATTTTGGATCATTTCATTTAGAAAGACTAGACGGTGTTCGCTAAACGTGCCTACATTTGGCTGAGCAAAGAAATTCTCTTTGCATCGCGACGACCTGCTTTCCAAGGAGCGACCACATGGTGTTGCACCCACCGATCAGTCCAGGGCCCCGTTCGAAGCCTTACCTTTTGGCATCGGACTTTGACCACACGCTCAGTTTCAACGATTCAGGCGTCGCACTTAGCGAAATGCTTGGGCAGTCTTCGTTCGCCGAAAAGGTGAACGGATTAGCCGCTTCCCACCTCGTCCAGCAAGGTGGCGAACTTACCTACCTATTGCTGCACGATCCGGAGTATCGCTGCGTACGCCGCGAACACTTGGTCGAAGTCGGCAAGCGAATCCGCTTAAAAAAGAATCTGGCGACGCTACTTGAGGCCCTCGAGTCGAAAATTGCCGGCCATCAGTTTTTGTTTTATGTGATTTCAGCGGCTCCTGAAGAGGTTATCCAATCTGCTTTGGACGGTATCGTTCCTCCCGAACGCATCCGCGGCACCCGCTTCAACTACAACGATGCAACGGGCGAGATCGAATCGGTTTCGCAGCTAACTGCGGGCTACGGCAAAGTGGCCGTCCTGACCGAACTGCAGCAAAGCATTGGCCTGGGCCCTAAACGAACGGTCTATGTCGGCGACGGCAGCTCTGACATTCACGTCATGCTGCATACCAACCATTGCGGCGGATACACGATCGCTGTATCGGAAAATCCACATATTGCTCCGATCGCGAAACGAACGGTCCTAAGCGACAACGCTCTAAGCATCTTAATTCCGCTGCTAGAAGATGTTGTCGGGTGGACCGACCCAACCGCCATCCGCAGCCTCTTCTCGTCCTGTGGATTAGAAGTCCAAGGCTGGGATCGAACTCAGATGGATCGCCTGACGATCTCCGAAACCGTCCCCTCAGGTGACACGGGCCCCGATCAGATTTATTCAGGCCGGGCCAGCTTGGCCTCCTAAGGAACTTTTGACATGCGTGAAGCGATGAGCATTGAGGGAAACGATCGTTCCCCGAACGACTCCCACGGAACGAGCCGAGTCATCGGCTTGCGCACTCCGTGGAGCATTCGTTACTTGTTCTTTGCCAATGGGTTCGTGTTCGCCACATGGGCGACGCGAATCCCAACGGTCCAGGCCGAGCACGCATTCTCGCATGGCCAGCTAGGATTAGCACTGGTAGCAATCGCTATGGGAGCCCTTCTATCAATGCCCCTAGCTGGCTTTTTGACATCCAAATACGGCAGCGCACCCATCTCACGTATTAGCTTTGCCGTGTATGTGCTGAGCTTACTTGGATTGGCGTTTGCCCCGAACATCGTGACCCTCGGAATCCTGATGTTTGGATTTGGAGCCGGGCACGGGATGCTTGACATCGCGATGAATGTGCAAGCTTCTGAACTGGAAACGATCCGGCAAAAACCAATTACCTCTTCGTTCCATGCTCTCTGGAGCGTGGGCGGACTTTGCGGAGCAAGCCTGGGTGTCTTCGCGACAGCGGAACAACTAAGCCTTTCGATACACTTTTCTTTCGTGAGCATAGCCCTGCTGCTGGCAGCGGTCCCTCTATACCTACACCTATTGTCAGACATTTCGACCGAGCTGCACCATCACGAACATGCACCGGAGTGCCCTAAGCGAAAACATTGGGTCCCCAGCCCCAGCAGCCTACTACTAGGAGCGATTGCTTTCAGCATCATGCTGGGAGAAGGAGCAATGGCGGACTGGAGTGCCGTCTACCTGCACGACGTGATCGGGACCTCCAATAGTGCCGCTGCACTGGGCTATACGATTTTCGCAATCGCCATGGCGGCCGGTCGCTTTACAGGCGACGCACTGCTGACAAAATTTGGGCCCGTCAATCATGTTCGCTGCAGTGGAGTCCTGGCAGCAGCAGGAGTCACGCTTGTGGTATCGGCGACGACCATCCCGATCGCCCTATGCGGCTTCGCCCTAATTGGACTGGGTTTTTCAACAGTCATCCCGGCGGTCTTTAGCGCCTCGGGAAAACTACCGGGAATCCCTCCAGGCGTCGGGCTAGCCACTGTCAGCACAATTGGCTATTTCGGCTTTCTGCTAGGCCCACCCTTAATTGGCTGCCTTGCGGAATGGTTCGACCTGCGAACAGCGCTGGGTAGTTTGATCGGGACGAGCTTTTTCGTCGTCATCGCCGCCAGGGTGCTAGCCACCCAGCAGAAATCTTCTACCGGCTGGTTCCAACCTGCACTCGAAAGCAGCCACTTGCCGCTGGAACCAAACCGGTAACGTCCGCTGCAAGACCAGCAACATCTGCGACTAGAACAACGGCGCAGCGAGTCGCACACGACAAAGCCTTAGCCAGAGCCCTCATAAAATCAGCCGCAGCTTGTGACGACCGGACCTGCAGGCACAGAAAACCACTGCCCCTCATAAAAGAAGTCGCAGAGGCAAACACAAGCTGGAGCGTTCTGAAATTGTTGTTTCGGGGCCGTACGATTGTTATCCTTTTAGGATCATGGTCGGCCCACAATTTACACCGGAACGAAGCTCCGAATCATTTTGCCCCACCCATATCGTCTCGGGCGGGCAAACGGGTGTCGATCGAGCGGGCCTAGAAGCGGCGATCGCACTCGGCCTATCGCACGGCGGATGGTGCCCAAGAGGCCGACTAGCTGAAGACGGCGTCGTTCCTTCACGATTCGAACTGCAAGAAAACGACAGCGACGACTACACGGTGCGGACCGAACAAAACGTTGTCGACAGCGACGCGACGCTGATCCTCTACGAAATTCAACTAAAAGGCGGAACGCGTTTAACCCAGCGGCTCGCAAGACGCTGGGACCGACCGGTACTGTGCATACAAATCGATCAACCATGGTCGATTCAAACCGCCCGCGACTGGTTACTTCAACATCAGCCCGAAAGGCTCAACGTCGCTGGCCCCCGTGAGAGCTCTGCCCCTGGAATCCAAGAGCGAGCGATGCAGGCATTGCTTAGAATTCTTGAACAGCAACCCCATGCTACTGAACACTGACCCGCCTCTCGCATGTCCGAAAACATGCGAGGTCGACCGAGCCAGAACAGGGAAACATGTTGCTAGTCACCAAAGCTATGCGGCCTTCAAGAAACCGGACAATCGATCGCTTCGATTTGGGCTTTGCAGTTTTTTGACGGCCTTGGCTTCAATCTGGCGAACACGCTCACGGGTCACTTTAAAGATGCGCCCGACCTCTTCCAAGGTATAGCTGTATCCGTCGACCAGACCGTATCGCAGACGAATGATTTCACGCTCACGGAACGTAAGGGTCTTAAGAAGGTCATCGATTTTCTGACGCAGGATGCCATTACCGGCGGTCCGCACAGGATTGTCGTGATCACCATCTTCGATGAACTCGCCAAAACTGCTGTCTTCACCTTCTCCGACAGGACGATCCAGGCTGACAGGATGCCGGCCGATATCCATCACGCGACGAACCTCTTCCACAGCCACTTCCGTCGATTCAGAAATTTCTTCGTAGGTTGGCTCGCGACGTAATTCTTGAGTCAGACGTTTCTGAGCCTGGCGAAGCTTGCTCAGGACATCGATCATGTGAACAGGAATTCGAATGGTACGAGCTTGATCGGCAATCGCCCGAGTGATGGCCTGGCGAATCCACCAAGTCGCGTAGGTGCTGAACTTAAACCCGCGACGATATTCGTATTTGTCAACCGCTCGCATCAAGCCAGTGTTTCCCTCTTGGATCAAATCCAAGAACGAAAGGCCGCGGTTGCGGTATTTCTTTGCAATCGAAACGACCAACCGCAGGTTGCCGCTACTGAGCTGACGCTTAACGGCTTCGTGATCATTAAAATGCTTTCGGAATCGGGCGCAACGATTGGCCAGACTGGTCGGACTTTCCTGAGTCAGCACGATCAGCTCGCGAAGCTCTTGAGTCAGATCGGCTCGCTCGTCTTCACTGACACTATCGAAACCGAGTTCTTGCAGACGTTGACGAATGAAAGTCATGCGTCCGGAAATTTCTTCCAACTGCTGCATCAACGGAACGACCCGCCGACTGCGAAGACTAAGCTCTTCCACCAACTGCAAACATTTTCGCCGAGAGGCGATGAAGCGGCTACGCGCGGCAGTCCGCTGTTCGCTGCAAGCACTTCGGCGAACCAATACGGCAAAGTCTTGTTTGTTTTGACGAACCAACACATCCAAAGTTTGCAGGTTGTGTGGCATCCGTGCACTGATCTGTTCCTTCGTCAACTGCTCGGTCAACGAGACCTTGATGGTCCGGTCAAAAGGCAACTGACCTGCGTGGACTTTGTGCAGGCAGTCTAGGGTCGCACGGAGGGCATAGTCGGTTTCAAGGATGGCGCGACGAAAGCGGCGGCGGGTGATTTCAATTTTCTTAGCAAGTGAAATTTCTTCTTCGCGGGTCAGCAAAGGAATTTCAGCCATCTGGCTCAAGTACATCCGAATCGGATCGTCACTTGCTTTTGGCAATTCGCTGGAGATCATGTCCGACAGTTCAGCAGCCTGCTTGGGAACGACTCCCTCGGCATCCGGAGCTTTCTCGACCAGTTCGATTCCCGTTGATTCGATAGCCAATAATAGGTTATCTAGTTTTTCGGGATTGGTGTCTTCGTCAGGAAGGTAGGCATTGACTTGATCATAGGTCAGCCAGCCTTGCTCTTTACCGAGCACTACCAACGTTTTTAGATCCGAATCCATTAATTGCAAATTCACGACAAACCTCCTTTTTGCCGCAGACATCGAAACACCGCATAATGCGGATCTGGGAAGATCGATGTCGTGCGTCCTTGCACGGGAAAAACAGGCACCCGCTTGCGGGCACGGCGCCTCTGACGACTAAATCCTTGTCTTGACTTCTCGCGAACGAATTCGCTACTCACTCACTTCACTCTGGAGCTTCAGATTCCGTTGAACCCGAAGCGGTTTGCTGCGAAGGGGGCTGAGTCGACGCGGCCGCAGATTTTACGGGCTCTACGACAGGACGATACAGCAATCCTTTGCGTGCTTTCTCACCTTCAAAAAGATCTTGCAACAACTTCGTTTCTGCATCCGCAGACATCTCATTCGACCGAAGCGATTGAATGTGTTGTTGGCGTTTAACATTCCATTGTTTTTGTTGATAGCGATCCTGCACGTCATGATAACGTTGCTCAGGAGTCCGAGTCAGCTCGCCCACTCGTTTCTTAACATTCTCGTCCATCGTGACGATCATTTTCCGAAGCGGCTCGACTTCTAACATCAACAGCAAAGATTGTACGTCTAGGTCGCGGCCCGCCAAGTCCAGTTCTTGATAAGCGGCCAGAATTTCTCGAGCCGATTCGGTTTGCAGGTCATCCGGTGCAATCGCTTCGATCGCAAGCGGCGCCCACTGCGGCTCTTCGATCAAAATTTCGAACAACTCCCGATCGATCCCAACAATGGGCTCCCACTTTGGTTTCTCGGGTGAGACACTTGGTTGCGACGAATAATTCGATGAGTGACCAGAGGAATACGACGGGGCAACGGGCATCGCAGTGCCAAACCCGACCGGCTCTTCGCCATAACTGCCTTCACCAAATTCATCCGAGCCAAGTTCTAAAAATGCGTTATTAGGATCAAAGTCTTTGGGCATCGAACGCGGCGCCGGTGCAACGCTGCGCGACTGCGAAACAGGCTTTCCTTGCGATGCTCTTCCGGGAGTTTCCGCCGACGGCTGCGAACTGCGATAACGCTTGCGTTTCGATTGCTCCAATCGCAACTGCTTCAGTCGTGCAGCAAGCAATTCCTTGGAAGTACTAAAGACCCGCGACAGACGCAGCAAGATTTGTTCGCCTCGCAAATCTCCTTGCCGACTGGGGGCTTTCGCCAAAATCGACAACATGGTTTCCATCGCAGCCGTTGCACGATGAGTGTCGGTGGTGACATCCACTCCGTTCAACAGCGTGGCAAGTTTATGCTCGATTGCGTCGGGAGCGTCGGCAACTTTTTTCTCAAATACCTCACGACCTTCTGCCTGAATAAAGTCGGCAGGATCGGAGTTATCAGGAAGCGTTAGAACACGCAGGTCCAAATCAGCATGAATGAACAGTTCAAGAACTTCGTCCGCCCGGCGACGCCCGGCGTCATCTCCATCCAACACCAAAACAACACGATCGGCAAAACGTTTGATGATACGCAGGTGCCCTTCACCAAGAGCCGTTCCCAGCACAGCAACCACCGGTTCGATTCCGGCTTGGCGAGCGGCGATCACATCGGTGTAACCTTCCATCACCAAAATTTCGCGAGACTGCATCACAGCGGGTCGCGCCAGATTCAATCCATACAGCTGATGCGATTTGGAGAACAGCAATGTCTCCGGACCATTGATGTACTTGGCCCCGCCGGACTTCTGCGGATCATCACTCGGCAGAACACGCCCACCTGCGGAGATAGCTCGATCTTGCAGATCAAAGATCGGAAAAATCAAGCGACCTCGAAAACGAGAGTAAGGAGGGCGGTTTGTATCTTTACGAAGCGCTAACCCAGCGGCCTCCAGGACCTCGTGCGAGAAACCTGCCTCCACGCCCTTACTGACCAGCCACTTAAAATCATCTGGGGCATAACCGATCTGAAACTGCTGACGGCTTTCCTCGTTGATACCGCGTTTGGCCATATAGGCACGAGCCGCGGCAGCTTCTTTTGAATCAGGGTTCTGCAAGCATTCAGAAAACGCGGTAACCGCAAACTTCATCGCTGCCAGTAGAGTCGCTTTGTCACGCGGGCCACCCGGTTCGACCGGCGGTCCACCGTGCGTCGGCATTTCGATTCCAGCGCGTTCTGCCAGAGTCCGCAAGGCTTCCGGGAAAGAGACTCCATCACGTTGCTGAACAAACGAAAAGACGTCTCCACCACGATCGCACGGCCAGCACTTCCACGATTGGCGTGCGGGGTTCACGGTGAAAGAAGGTCGCTTGTCCGCATGGAAAGGACACAGGCCAACGAAATTGCGACCCTGCGGGCGCAGCTCAAGCGTCTGACCGATGACATCAACAATGTCAACGGCGGCGCGCACTCGCTCTTTCAGGTCGAAGTCCGCGTGTAAGGACATCGACATCTCCTAAGAGGCATCCGGCCAACGGGGAAAGTCCCCCGGTCGATCTACTTCCCGTCACCCTTTAGGTAAACGAAAGCAATTTGCGACCGGGATCGCACATCCATTAACGTACCGGCCCTGGCGAGGATTGGCAAAGTGGGGAACTTACTTAAGTTCTCCTCAGCCAATCGTCACAGCTGGACACGGTCCGCAAAGCGATCCAAAATCGATTGTTCTGATTCTGCCTTTCTGGTCAAGATCAATCTTTAGAGAATTATTAAAGTTTGGAGACTTCGATGCTATTGCCCGGTGCTAGCGAATTTCACAACCAACTACAGTCCAGCTGGGATGCACTAGGTGAAGGAGGTCCGACGCTGGCCGCATTGGCGGCGTTGTGCGCTCGCAGTTTTCTGGACACCCCCGCAGAAAAACAGGACGATGCGGCCACCCGGGATTCACTATCGCCAGAATCGCGAGCCATTTTATTTGCAGCCAAAGATCGCGGAGTGATCGAGGTGCGAGGCGTCCGAACGGCATTTGAAGCTCCAGCCCGTCTGCTAGCAATTTACGTCGAACTGGACGAACACCGAACGATCGCGTTTCGCAATTCAGACAAGCCGGAAGTAACGGTCCGTTTCCTGGACGGGTTCGCAGCTCTCTGCCGGGAAGGGCTTATCCTGCACCACCTGCACCGCGATTTCTCCCTTTCGAAAAAAGGATTTGCAGTAGCAAGCCAGATCTCACGCGAAGAGGTCGCGGAAGCGATTGGCGAAGCGACCGAATTTGGGCTCCACGACTGACGGCAACGAAGTGCCTGCAGACAGCCATCCCCGCTGGCAGCCCAACGCCATCTACTTTCTTAGCGGAACGTCGCGAGCCGTCCGGACATCGCACAGAAAATACAATGGATTTGCCGGACGGCTCGCGCCGTTCCGCTAAGAAACCTGCCCGCTGATGGCAAAGCAGATGGCAGCGGGCGCGAAGAAATCTGCCCGTAGATGGCATTGGCCGGCATTCCCACAGGCTACAGACAGACGGAAATCGTGGCGGTCAGGATCACGCCTAAACCGGCCAGCATCTTTCCAGCGGTTCCGATGGTCCTGCCCCAAAATGCCGCCTGCCCAATCCGCCAATTTTCTTTCCAAGGCCGACCGTTTGTCCATTCGGCAAACATCGCACCGGCAAGGGCTCCGACTCCGCCAAACAAAACGGCCCCCACGACCGGTCCCACCACAGGAATGGGCAGTGCGACAACGGCCCCCAAAAGGGCTCCGCCAACAGAGCCAACAATCGCAAAGAAGGTAGCCCGCCGACTGGCTCCTGCACGCTGGACCCCTGCGGCGGCGGCAAAGAATTCAAATAGCTCCCCCAGCAGCGCGAACCCGAACGCGATCACCACACATGCCATCCCCACACCGGCACGACTTTCCACGGGCCCCAACCAGGCATACAAGGCGACGGCGAGAACCGCAATCCAGTTGCCTGGCAATGCAATCAAATTCAATGCCCAAGCGAACACGCAAAAAACGATCAGCGACAGCGCGGCTAAAAAGGCTCCCAGCGGCGCTAGATTCCAAGCCGCCAGCAGGAATTCGGAATTAGATGCTGGCATCGTGGCCCTTCGTTCGGATGGATTCGATAGCGGTTTGCCACTGCTGGATCTTCGCCTGCGAAAGCTGGCCGGTCCGTCCGTGATCGCAGACGGCCCCTCTCAGACCGATCAAACGGTGCCGCAAACCAACAAGGGACGGCAAACTATTCAATTTTAGCGAACCCGCCAGAACATAACTTACCCCCGCTCCAGCAGCCAAATCATCGAGTGCTTGCAAGCGGTCCCGCCCCAGGTGTTCGCAAGTGGATCGTCCATCTTTGGTAAACGTGTCGACTAAAACCCATCGCAGCCCCTCGGACACCGCCGCCTGAAAAACTTCTTCTGGCGAAGGCGCGTTCGCGGAAACGAAATCGGCATAAGCGACCCCGACAAACTCGGTTGCTGCGGGCAGCGACTTACGAATTTTGCTCCAGCGGCGAACCAACGCGGCTAAATTCCCCGAACCGCCGGGCCCCGCCTTGGCGAACTGAAACCTTGACGGCAACCGTTCGGCCGACGTGGATTCAATCGCCTCGCCGAGGGCTGCGGAGAGCCGCACCTTTGCGGGCAATCGACTGGCGACCTGATCCCAGAGCACGGGATCGGCTCCCCCCAGTGCTCCCTTACCTGGATCCTTGATATCGACCACAGCGACTCCTTGGCCGGCCGCCAAAGCAGCCTCTTCCAAAGTTGTCACGCTGACTAACAGACCAAGAAAATCCGAACTGGCACGAGCCCTACCAAGCGACAAAGAAGATGCATCCACTAGATCAATTACATTCAAAGGCGAAACGGCAAGACGAAAGCCCCCTCTCACTCCGCGAAAGTATTTTGTCGGAGCGTTTTTCCGCAGAGCGAAAGGCAACATTCCCTAAATCAACAGGGCGGAAAGGACGGGAAGAACCCGCTACAATACAAAGGCTCTGGTGGTCCAATGGTCGAATTCTACTTGGCAAGCTACAGTCAGGGCTGCGATTCCGCTATCCCTTTCCCCACTCCCGATCAGGCCACCGTGCGACACGAATCCATTCAGACCGGTGAAGAACTGGAACGGTTCTGCGAACAAATCGCCCAGGAATCATGGGTCGGGTTTGACACGGAATTTGTTTCAGAAGACCGCTATCGTCCTCAATTATGTTTGCTGCAAATTGCAGCGGGCGACCGCTTGGCGGTCGTCGACCCCCTGACGATGCCAGAAACTCAACCCTTCTGGGACTTGATCAGCACCCCCGGCCGAACGGTGATCGCCCACGCGGCCCGCGAAGAAATTCGCTTCTGCTACCGCTTCACCGGCAAACCGATCGCAGGCCTGTTTGACGTCCAATTGGCTGCCGGTTTCGTCGGCATGGAATACCCCGCTTCACTAGGAACGTTGGTATCCAAACTAGAGGGAAAAACGCTTCCCAAAGGCGAATCACGCACGAACTGGCGCCATCGCCCCCTAAGCGACCACCAAATCTTATACGCCCTGCAAGACGTAACCGAACTACGTTCGATGCAGCAAAAACTTTCGAAAAAAGTCGATAACCTCCAGCGCAGTGAGTGGCTGGGCGAAGAACTGGATGCACTGCAGCAAACCGTCATCGATGGCGAACAACGCGAGAACTGGCGACGAGTCAGCGGCATGTCGGGCCTGACACCGCGACAGATGGAAATCGTGCGACAGGTCTGGCTGTGGCGTGAAGACCGAGCCGAAGAGTCTGACCAACCGCCACGGCGAGTCCTTCGCGACGACCTAGTCATTGAGCTTGCCAAACGTCAGACCGACAACATTGAACGCATTCGCTCATTGCGAGGGATGGAACGCCGCAACTTGGTCCCTCACTTCGAGGCCCTTTCCGAAGCGATTCGGATCGCTCTAGAAATGCGTGAAGAGGATCTTCCCAAACGGCCGCGGAGCAATCGAAAAAAATACGCCAACATGCTCTCGCAGTTTCTCTCCATGTCGATTGCCTGCGTCTGCCGCAAGCACCAAATGGCACCCTCGATCGTCGGCAACATGGACAACGTCCGTGAACTGCTGGCCTACGAACTGGACGGCGACGGCAAAGACTCCGAAGCCTCGCTGCCCTACCTGCTGCGGGGCTGGCGAAGCGAGGTTGTCGGAAAATCCTTCCGAGACCTACTGAGCGGAGACCTAGCGATCCGAGTCGCCGACCGAAACGCCGATGTGCCGCTCGAGTTCATCGACACCTAAGAGAGCACCCCATGGCTGCAACAGCGATGGCAAGCGTGTGGGAGCGATAGGAAGAGAGGCGAATCAGTTCTTCCTGAATATCTTCAGACGCGTTTCTCGTGCAGTGGCCGGACGGCTTGCGCCGTTCCGCTAAGAATTCCTAGCGGCGAGACGACAAGGGTAGGGTAGGGGCTGACTTCTACCTGCTAGACAAGTTTTTCTTGAGACGCGATTCCAGTGCAGTGGCCGGACGGCTTGCGCCGTTCCGCTAAGAATTCCTAACGGCGAGGCGACAAGGGTAGGGGCTGACTTCTACCTGCTAGACAAGTTTTTCTTGAGACGCGCTTCCAGTGCAGTGGCCGGACGGCTTGCGCCGTTCCGCTAAGAATTCCTAGCGGCGAGGCGACAAGGGTAGGGTAGGGGCTGACTTCTACCTGCTAGACAAGTTTTTCTCCAGACGCGTTTCTAGTGCAGTGGCCGGACGGCTTGCGCCGTTCCGCTAAGAATTCCTAGCGGCGAGGCGACAAGGGTAGGGGAGGGCTGACTCCTGCATGCTAGACAAGTTTTTCTTGAGACGCGATTCCAGTGCAGTGGCCGGACGGCTTGCGCCGTTCCGCTAAGAAAAAGGGCCGATGCCGATGCCCACTGGCCACTCCTACAGGCCTTCGAATGCGGCCTGCAGCAGATCTTCTTGTTCTAGCTTGTGAGCACTGTGGCTTCCGGTACTTGGGCTGGCTGATTCGGCTCGAGTCAGGCAACGCAACTTAAAGCGTTCTCCGATGGCATCGCCATAGTTGAACTTCAAGTACGGCCATGCTCCCATATTGAGCGGCTCTTCTTGCACCCAAAGCAAGTCACATCCGGTTGAATACTCCGAAAGCGACGCCATCAACTCTTCGTCGGTCAGCGGATACAACTGTTCAACTCGAACGATTGAAACGTTTTTCGCTTCCAACTGCTGACGGCGTTCCAGCAGGTCGTAATAGACCTTACCGGTACACAGCAAGACGCGTTCGGTTTCCTGCGGAGCGATCTCGGTTTCCGGAAGGATCTTATGGAACCCACCAGTTGTGAAGGATTCCAGCGGGCTGTTCACCTTCGGATGCCGGAGCAAACTTTTCGGAGTCAGAACGACCAACGGCTTTCGCCACTGACGCTTCACCTGGCGACGCAGAAGGTGGAAGAACTGGACCGGAGTGGAGGGCTGACAGACTTGAATATTGTGCTCCGCCGCCATTGCGAGGAAGCGTTCCACGCGAGCACTACAGTGCTCGGGCCCCTGACCCTCGAAACCGTGTGGCAGGAACATAACCAGCCCACTCAGACGCTTCCACTTATCCTCGGCACTAGCGACAAACTGGTCGATAATGACCTGTGCAACGTTCCAGAAATCCCCGAACTGGGCTTCCCAGATAACCAAACCTTCAGGGCAATCAAGCGAGTAGCCATACTCAAACCCTAACACCCCGGCTTCGCTAAGCGGGCTGTTAATCAATTCCACGGGCGTCGAGACTCCCGGAAGGTTGGCAAGCGGCGTATAGGTTTCCCCGGTCTTACCATCGTGCAGGACCGCATGGCGATGACTGAAAGTACCGCGTTGGCAATCCTGCCCGCTCAAACGCAAGCGATGACCTTCCGCCAACAGGGTTGCAAAGGCAGCCGCTTCGGCTGCGGCCCAGTCGAGAGGACGTTTGCCCTCTGCCATTTCGCGTCGATGCTTCATCGGGCGTTTCAGCTTTTTATGAGCCGAAAAACCTTCTGGCAAGCGAGTCAAACTATCGATCAATCCACTCAAAGCGGTTTGATCCACGCCGGTTTCCGCCCAGCCACCATCCGGTTCTGGACCGCCATAGTAGTCTGTCCAGGTTCCACCCAAAGTCTGTACGTCTGGCACAAATTCCGAAACGTTACTCGCTTCGAATTCGCTTTCCAGTTTTTCCGTGCGATCGGTTTGAATCTGCTGAGCCTCTGCGACCGACATCTGCCCCAGTTTCAACAGCCGACTGAGGTAGTTATCCCGAACACTTTTGCGGCGATCGATTTCACTGTACAGACGAGGCTGTGTGAAGCGAGGTTCGTCCCCTTCGTTGTGCCCCCAACGACGATAACAGTAGAGGTCGACAACCACGTCACGACGGAATTCTTTGCGGAAATCCATCGCCAGCGAAACCACCTGAGCGACCGCTTCAGGATCTTCACCATTGACGTGAAAAATCGGAACCTGCAGCATCTTGGCGATATCGGTTGCGTAAGTCGTACTGCGGCCCTGATCCGGTTCGGTGGTGAACCCAACCTGATTGTTGATCACGACATGCAATGTGCCACCCGTCTTATAGCCATTCAACTGACTAAGATTGAGCGTTTCCTGCACGATCCCCTCGCCAGCGAATGCGGCGTCCCCATGGATCAAGACGGTCATCACCTCTTTCCGCGGGTCGTCGGAACGTCGATCCTGCTTACTGCGACAGCGTCCTAACGCGACCGTATTGACGAATTCCAGGTGGCTTGGATTGAAGCACAGCGAGATATGAACCGTATCGCCCGATGCGGTTTTCCAATCGCTACTGTACCCCAGGTGATAACGAACGTCGCCGCGACCGCGATTCAATTCAGGGCGAGGATCCTCGAAGGACCAGAAAATATTCATCGCCCGTTTTTTCATGATATTGGCAAGCACATTCAATCGCCCTCGGTGGGCCATCGCTAGCACAACTTCACGAACCTTATGCTGGCTTGCTTTCTCCAAAGCCAAGTCAAGCATCGGGATCAGACTTTCAGCACCTTCAAGGGAGAAGGTCTTTGCTCCGACGAATTTGCGGCGTACGAATTCCTCAAAGATCGACGCATCGGCCAGTCGCGCATAAATCCGGCGTTGAACATCATGAGAGAGCTCCAGACGGTTCTGAGTCATCTCCATGCGACGCTGCAGCCAATCGCGAATATTGCGATTGTCGATATGCATGAACTGAGCACCGATACTGCGGCAGTAGGTGCTCCGCAAACGCTCCAGCACCTCGCCGATACTTCGGCACGCGTTCGATTTATGAACGCTCGATCCATCGAAGGGACGAACCAAATCCCCTTCAGTCAGCCCATAGACCTCCGGATTCAATTCAGGACAGGCAGGACGAGAGATCCCCAACGGGTCCAACTGAGCAATCAGATGCCCGCGGACACGGTATTCACGCACCAACTGATCGACTCGATCCTGAACGTTGGCGTAATACTGACTTCCCGAGACCGGTCCGGCCAAACCATCTGGCATTTGCCCATTGGTTGCTGCGACCTCCGCACCGGCCCCAGCACCAGGTTCAACATCTTCGCCATTGGCGATCAAGAATTGCTCAAAATACTGACGCCAAGTCTCCGAAACAGTGGTCGGATCCTTTACAAACTGAGCGTACAGATCGTCGATGTAGTCCAGGCTATATGTATTCATCGCGTACTTCTAACGCAGTATTCGCCAAAGGTAATTCTGTGCACCCCTAAATCCTCCATGACATCAACGTTTCAGCACTCCATTAGCTGCGGCCAATGAAACCGTGACAGATGTTCAGCACAAAGAGGATTGAGGTACCTGCTGGGAACGCAGCGACCGGTCGTCGACTCGTTTTATTGATTCTATCGTCGTTCGTTATCCTGCATACAACGGTGACTTAAGATTAAGGACTGGAATTCCGGTTTTCTTTCAATTACTCGGGTGATTCGCTTGCCAGCAAAGGCCCAGCCTCTCGGAAAAATTCAATCACGCCGAATCCCCTACGTGAACCCCACCGGCCCACCCAGCCAGAAAGAGCCGAT
Source organism: Roseimaritima multifibrata (assembly GCF_007741495.1). NCBI lineage: Bacteria > Pseudomonadati > Planctomycetota > Planctomycetia > Pirellulales > Pirellulaceae > Roseimaritima > Roseimaritima multifibrata. The sequence continues at coordinate 1,353,143 of NZ_CP036262.1, read as the reverse complement.
CTTCGCGATTAACCCTGCGAGGCCTCCCACGATCGAAAACTCCACGGAGCCCCAAACGATGCAGGATGACCGCCCCGCCAAATGCTGCTCTTCGACCTCCCCCCCTTTTCCACACTCCCCCTGTCTGCGTTACGATGAACGAGACAGCAGAGACCTTTGTGAAGCAACGCCCTTGAAAAGGAGGAACCCATGGTTCGTACTGCCAGCATGATGATGCCCCTAGGAACGAAAGCTCCCGATTTCTCACTGCCGAGCGCAGGGGAAGAGGGACGGACCGTCCAATTGGCTGACTTTAAAGACTCGAAGGGTCTACTGGTTGTTTTCATGTGCAACCACTGCCCGTATGTCATTCATGTCGCTGACGAACTGAAGCGACTGGCAGATGATTATGCAGATCGTGGGATCTCGGTCGTTGGGATCAGCAGCAACGACGTCAGCTCCCACCCGGACGACAGCTTCGAGAAGATGGCGGCCGAAAAGGCATCGCGAGGGTACAACTTCCCTTACCTGTACGACGAAACTCAAGAAGTTGCCAAGGCCTACTCAGCTGCCTGCACGCCCGATTTCTTTCTGTTCGACGCAAACCGCGAATTGTTCTATCGCGGCCAACTTGACAATTCTCGACCAGGACAGGGAATCGATCCCGATGGCGCCGACTTGCGAGCCGCGATTGAATCGCTCCTCCAAGACAAGGACGCTCCCGACACTCAAAAACCGAGCATTGGGTGCAACATCAAGTGGATCGACGGGAACGCGCCCAACTACTTCAACCCATCCGGGATTGGTTGATTTCCGTTGTCTTTACCAACCATCCATATTCCGGTAATGCCGGAAGAAGTCCTTGAAGGACTCCAGCCAGCACCGGGCAAAAAGTTTATCGATGGAACTTTCGGCGGCGGTGGCCATTCGTCGCTGCTAGCCGCTCGGGTATCCCCTGGAGGGTTGGTGATTGGGCTGGACCGCGACGAAGGTGCGGTCGACAAATCCCAGGAAGCGATTGACCAACTGGCCGCCGACAATCCGGATGCGGCAAAGTGCATGACGGTTTACTGTGCCAGCTACCACCAAGCAGCCCGCGCCCTGGCGGCCGAATCGCTGGAGGGGGTCGACGGCCTCCTGCTTGACCTTGGTCTTTCCAGCGACCAATTGGCCGACCGGAACCGCGGCTTCGCATTCTCCGTTGATGCTCCTCTAGACCTGAGATTCGACACCTCGTCGGGCGAACCGGCCAGCCAACTGCTGCGCCGCTTATCCGAACAGCAAATCGCCAACGTCATCTACCAGTTTGGCGAAGAGCGATTCAGCCGCCGCATCGCGAGACGGATTGTCGAAAAACGCCAGCAACGCACTCCCGTAGAAACAACGACCGAACTGGCAGAACTAGTCCGGCGATGTGTCCCTCGTTCGAAAAACCACGACATCGACCCTGCGACCCGAACGTTCCAAGCGTTACGCATCGCCGTGAACGATGAACTGGACATCCTTACCAAAGCATTGGGGGAAGCGGCAAACTGGCTGAATCCAGGTGGCCGCATTGCGGTGATCAGTTTCCACTCGCTGGAAGACAGGATTGTAAAACACGCATTCCGAGAAAACGGCATGCTGCAAATCATCACGCCCAAACCGCTCAGGCCGTCGGAACGAGAGACGAACCAAAACCCGCGGGCAAGAAGCGCGAAGCTACGAATCGCCGAAAGAACCGCGTAACAATTCATTCACGAGACCTGCAGTTCGGTTGGTGATGCGATTGCGCGCCTACAAATAGCGCCCGCGATTTCCACCGAACTTGCCACGACCGGCGCAACAATAACGAACCACCGCCCCCCATCCAGAAGGCGACCTGTAACCATACTAATGGACATGCGTCGCATCCGATTTGCCCACCAGGACAATCCCTTCCCTCGCTCACTCCGGCCGCGGCGACGACCCGCCCCCCTCTGCTAGGAAAAACAAACCTGTCACCGGCGGGTTCTCTTAAGGTATCTGAGCATTTTACTTGCTTTTAGCCTGCCGGATCAGCTATTATTATCTACTACTGCTAGAAGCTCCCACCTATTGCCCTACCTTTGATTTGGAATATTAAATATGAAGTCAGCCAACCACTCCACACCCAAGAAACCAATCGCCCGTCGTGGCTTCCTTAAAGCGACCGGAGCTGCGGCTTTAGCGACCGGTGTATGGAGCGAAGTTGGGGCCCAGGATTCAACGTCGGCCAACCAGAAGCTGAAGATCCTTTGCGTTGGAACGGCAAACCGTGCCGCCGCTGACGTTGCAGGCGTCCAAGGCGAAGACATCGTTGCCCTCTGCGACGTCGACCGTAATTACCTCGATCGTGCTTCGGCTCAGTTCCCCAACGCAAAACTTTACGCTGACTATCGCGAAATGATCGCCGCCGAAGCCGACACGGCAGACGCGATTGTGATCGGCACGACGGACCATCATCACGCACCAGCTTCGCTACGAGGCATCGCTGCAGGCTTGCACTGCTACTGCGAAAAACCCCTAACGCACACCGTTGAAGAAGCTCGGATCATCTCCGAAGCCGCAGCAGCAAAGGGCGTTGCCACTCAACTGGGAACCCAGATTCACGCGGGCGACAACTATCGCCGAGTCGTCGAGATCGTCCAGGCTGGCGTTTTAGGCGACATCAAGGAAGTTCACGTCTGGGTCGGCAAAGGCTGGGGCGGCGGCGAATTGCCAACCAAAGCGGATCCAGTCCCCGAGCACCTGAGCTGGGACCTATGGCTTGGACCTGCCCAAGAACGTCCATACGCAGCTGGTCGCTATCACCCAGCCCAGTGGCGTCGTTGGTGGGAATTCGGCCAAGGAACCCTTGGTGACATGGGCTGCCATTACATGGACCTCCCGTTCTGGGCACTCAACCTTCGGCACCCAACTTCCGTCGAAGCTGAAGGCCCAGCCGTCCATGACGAAACCTGCCCACTCGGCTTGACCGTCAAATACAAGTTCCCTAAACGGGGCGACGCTCCTGCATTGGACCTGACTTGGTACGACGGCAACCAGACCCCGAAAGAGGTTGCTGGCGAACGCGTTCCAGGCAGCGGTGTCATGTTTGTTGGTACCGAAGGCAAAATGTACGCTGGATACAGCAACTACCGCCTGTTCCCACGCGAGAAGTTTGCCGACTTCCAGCCTCCAAAACAAACGATTGCTAAATCAATCGGACACCACGCTGAGTGGATCAAGGCTTGCAAAGACGGCACCCCAACGACCTGCAACTTCGATTATTCAGGTGCATTGTCCGAAACCGTCTTGCTAGGAAACGTCGCTTACCGGACCGGCAAGCAACTGGACTGGGACGCCAAGAACCTGAAAGCTACGAACTGCCCTGAAGCGGACCAGTTCATCAGCAAAGAGTACCGCAAAGGCTGGGAAGTCAAGCCACTCGCTTAATAGCGATCCACTTCAAAGCCCCGTCCTCCCAACCGGGAGGACGGTCGGGCTTGCATCGAAACCTCGGCCGACGAGGAGAATTCTTAGCGGCAGGGCGCGAGCCCCTCCGGCCCCTCGCCACTACCCAACGCCAGCTACTTTGGAATCTGGCAAAAGGTTTTCTCAGCCGCCGCGCAAGTACGTGACGCGTAGCCAAACCTCGGCCGACTAGGAGAATTTTTAGCGGCAGGGCGCGAGTCCTCCGGCCCCTCGCCACTACCCAATGCCAGCTACTTTGGAATCTGGCAAAAGGTTTTCTCAGCCGCCGCGCAAGTACGTAACGCGTAGCCAAACCTCGGCCGACGAGGAGAATTCTTAGCGGCAGGGCGCGAGCCCTCCGGCCCCTCGCCACTACCCAATGCCACCTACTTTGGAATCTGGCAAAAGGTTTTCTCAGCCGCCGCGCAAGTGCGTGACGCGTAGCCAAACCTCGGCCGACTAGGAGAATTCTTAGCGGCAGGGCGCGAGCCCTCCGGCCCCTCGCCACTACCCAATGCCAGCTGCTTTGGAATCTGGCAAAAGGTTTTCTCAGCCGCCGCGTAAGTGCGTGACGCGCAGCCAAACCTCGGCCGGACGGCTCGCGCCGTTCCGCTAAGAATTTCGCGCCGTTCCGCTAAGAGAATACATCCGATTTACCGGACGGCCTTACTCTTTTCCTTTGAAAACTTTATCGAGGATGCCGTTCACGAATCGCGGGCTATTCTTGTCGCCATAGCGACTTGCCAACGCGATTGCTTCGGTAATGGCAACCGACCCTGGCGTTCCGCCATAAAGGATTTCGTAGGCTCCCAACCGAAGAATATTACGATCGGTAATGGGCATTCGCGATAGCGACCAGTTCGTGGTCAATTCGGAAATGCGTGCGTCAATCGCCTCGCGGTGCTCAAGGGTTCCTGACAACAAACCCACAGAGTAATCCGACAATCCTTTCCGTCCCTGCATACGAGACTTCACGAATGCATAGGAGCTTTCAGGTTCGCGGCCGGGATTAAGGTCCGCTTCATACAACAGCTGGAGAACGATTTCTCGGGCACGACGCCGGGTTGCCATGGTGATTCCACTTTCGCGATTCGGCGAAGCTTATTGAGGGTTCAAGAAGGAGTGCGAAGGCCTAGCCTGGATCAGAAAATACAATCTGTTTGCGGTTCCGCCAGCAAAACGCATGCAGGCTTTGCAACGAAATCGAACCGATTCTGGAATAATCCGGCTGTGATACTGCTAAATACGATGTCAAAAGAGGGCCTTTCTGGCAAGTAGGGGGAACATGGCGACCGCTTTTTTGTTTGCCGCTTCCAAACTTCGGTGAATTGGTCGACTGGCCCACGGGGCAACAGTAGAATTAAGGACGCAGCGACCTTCTCTTCTCTTCAAAACTCAGGCAAGGCCTTATCGTGGACGAACTGATCAACCAATTGGCAGCAAAACTTGGAATCGATCCTGCAACCGCACGCATCGCGGTCAACAAAGTGATGGGATTGATCAAGGAAAATGCTGGCGACGGAGCCTTTTCGCAGCTTGCCGACAAAATCCCCGGAGCCGCCGAAGCCGCCGCCGAGGGAACCTCGCCTGCCGAGAGTGGTGGTCTGCTAGGCAAGATGGCAGGAATGGCCAGCGGGATGCTGGGTGGCTCGGCTGGACAAAGCCTGGAAGTGGGAGCTGCCCTAAGCGAATCGGGAATCGAAGCGGACAAAGTAGGCGACTTCGTAGCGACCATCATCGCCTTCCTGAAGGAGAAAGCTGGAGCCGAAGTGATTGACCAAATCCTGCAAAAATTCCCCATCCTCAAGCAACTGATGGGTTAAACGCCAAACGATCCCGCTCGAGGGGATTTCGCTCAATGCCCTCGACTTTCTTAGCGGAACGGCGCGAGCCGTCCGGCAAATCCATTCAGTTTTCTATGCGATTGCCGGACGGTTCGCGCCGTTCCGTTAGGAAACTGGCCCGCAGATGGCATTGCCGCAATCTGCCAATGAACCGCGACTCAGGTGCAAGTCCCCGATTCAACCGATCATTCCGCTGGCTTCTTCTCGGCTAAGCCTTTCAAGTAAGCCATCAGCTCTAGCACTTCGTCTTGCGTGTATTGATCCAACAATGCCTTGGGCATCATTGAAGTTGAGGTCTTCACGATTTCTTCGATATCATCCTGGGAGATAACCGTTGGCTTGAGTGCCTCGGGATTTTCCAACAAGAGGACTTCGTCCTTGTTTTCCTCGACGATTAATCCTGAGATCGTCTTTCCCTCCAGCGTCAGGACAACGTGCATTGCATACTTCGCATCGATCCGATGCGATGGCTCTAAGATCTCTTGCAGGACGGCTTTTGCATCCCCTTTCCATCGCCCAAAGACATCGTCCAAAGCGGGCCCCACGGCTCCGCCTTGCCCGCCCACTTGGTGACAGTTGGCACAGGAAGCTTCTTTAAAAATCCGCATGCCGATTTCAGGAGAACGTCCGCGCATCCCATCCTCAAGAGAATCGGCAAGATCACTGACTTGCCAACTTTGAACAAAACTGCGATTGCTACCAATCGGATCGGTTGGCGGTACCGGGTTTCGCAGCCACTCATCCAGATCCTCGACAACGATCATCACCCCATACATTCTTTGCCAATGCTGCGGAAACGTACAAACGTAGGGATACTCGCCCGGCTCTGCAGGCGCATCAAAGGTCAATCGAACCTGCGTCCCGGCGGGAACCATATCGGTCGCATGCAAAACCAATTCGGATTCAGGGACATACTGTTTACCGTCTAAGCCACCATCGGGCCCGACCTTCAGTCCCAATTGAGCGACCTCTTTCAAGGCCCCGGGAACCGTCAGCACAAAATTGTGCGGCATCAGGTCTTCGTTATCGAGAACCACTTGCACAGGTCGTCCCGCTTCGACGGCGAAGTAAGGCGTGTCGTACCGCATCTCCTCTTCCACCGTCCGGATCCTGACCGCACGAACGGCGACCGCTCGCAATCGATCGCGATAAATCCGAGACTGTTCCGGTGAAACCGAGGCTAGCGACTCAACCGCCAATTGCATGGCATCGATGAAAAAATCTTCGGTCCGCTTTGCCGCGGGGGTCTGTTCAGCGAATTGAGCCAAATCGGCCAACAGTTTGGCGCCCGTTTGCGGGTCCCTTTGATCCGCGGGAATCGTCAGCAGAGTCTGCACCACCGAATCCCGCACATCCGCATCGGTGAACAACGGTGCCAATTGCTTGAACGTTTGCTGCCTACCCGCCGTGATCGCACCAATCGCCCGGATCGCAGCTCGCTGGACCGCAGGATCCGAGTGAGAAACCTGTGCAATCACCAACGACCGCATCCCATTCCGGTCATTCGTTTTCGGAACAAGAGGAACCGAGAGGAGAAAATCGACCATCGCGTCGCTGTCTGCGTCCGCAATCGCAGCCGCACGATCTTGCTCGCCGGCAACGACCAACCCCGCGAAGCCAGCCTTGCGAACCACGGCTGCTTCTTCCGCGGCAGCCGCCGCCAAATCATCCGCGTGCTCCGCCAAAACATTCGCGGGCAGAGCAAGCAACAACCTGGACAGCTGGTCAGCGGTGCGGCGTGTCTGGCGATCCGAATCATCCACCTCAGCAAGAGCACTCAATAAAACGTCTACCGCATCGCTTTGGTTTAGTTTTGCAAGCGCCGCGACAGCCTCTTCACGATACTGAGGCGACATTCCCGCACGCGTCAAAATCGCCAAATAGATCGGTGCATATTTCACATCGGTATCAAACCGCTCAACAAGCAGCAACCGCGTATTATCCAGTCGTTTCAATTGATAGGCGACAACACGAGGACTTTTATCAAGAAAAATGGTCGGCCGTTCCATCGGCTCTTTACCCTCGGCTGCCGAACCATGCCCCGCGTGTGCACCATGCGCATGGGCACCGTGCGCGTGTTCCTGTGCTGACAGGATCTGCCCGCAAAGAAACGTTGCAGCAGCACCGCTGGCTGCCAGAACCACTGCCTGAAAAATCGGTCGCATTACCATCGATCGGAGGTCTCTTCGTCAAAGTTGATGATTGCGCGGTGCAAGCCAACCGCCTGCACCACGTCACTGATTTACCACTCAGCGGGCGAAACTACTCCAGCACACGCATCGTTTCATCAAGCGTGTACTGCAGGTAATCATCCATGTCATATTCTAAAACTCCAAGAGTCGCTTCGATTGCCTCATCGCCAGCAAAGAAACTGAGGCCACGCACCGCTTCCAAACGAACTCTTGGATGCGAATCGCCCACCAAAGCCTGCAGCTGTGCAAGCGGTTCATCGACCGAATCTCGCCAACTGACAAGGACTCGAACGGCCGCTGCGCGAACTCGATGATCTTTCGAAGCAAGCAGTTGGGCCAACAACGCAGCGTCGATGTGATTCTGTGTTTGGTAAGCCCACAATGCCTCCAAGCGATCGTGTTCTACCTGTTCGGAATCTCCCTCAAGAGTTGGAACCCAAGCATCCAGCGCGGCAACCACTTCCGCCGAATCTCGCTCGGCAAGTTCGCGACGCACACGATAACGAGTGCGATGTTCGGGAGATTTCAATTGCGTCAACAGACTATCCAGCGAAGCTCCCGCAATCGGCTCCGGTTTCAGCAGCGGACGCTCCGGATAGGTGACTCGCCAAATGCGACCGTGGCTGTGGTCACGACTGGGATCACGGAGATTGTGCTGCAGGTGACCGATCAGTGCGTTGTGCCAGTCCACAATATAGAGTGCTCCATCCGGCCCAAACTGAAGATCGATAGGGCGGAAGTTCCCATCCTCACAGCGAACCAAGGAGGGAACTTCGGTACCGACAAACCCGGAATCGACCTCGGCAATCGAATGGCTAAGAATGGCTCGTTCACCGATCACGTTGCATAGCAAAAAATCGCCTTGAACGTCATCAGGGAAGTGTCGACTGCTAACGATTTCACAGCCCGCCGAAGGACGGATCCGCTTCTCATATAAGGTGCGGTGACTGTACTTCGGGTCTCCGCCAGTCAGTGCGGCAATGCGACGATGCTGCGAACCACCAGGGTGCTTGGCTGGATAGTCGATCTTTCCGGATATCGGAGCCGCCCAGTAGGTGAAGCCTGGCGATGCGTCCGCGATAAAATCTTGGCCCCAGCGATCAAAGACGTGGCCCCAAGGATTCGCGAACGCGAAATTAATGTATGCCCCGAATTTCTCGGTACGCGGGTCATACCGCCAGACGCCTGCTTCACTCATTCGAGTCAAACCATAGGGGCTTTCTACCTGCGAGAATTTAAACGTCCCTTCTTGAAAGAACAATTTGCCGCCAGGTCCCCAGGTAAACGCAGCGATACCGTGATGAGAGTCCGCGGAATCGAACCCGATCAATCGCCGGTCGATGTGGTCGGCTTTTCCGTCTCCATCGGTATCTTTGGCGTACAGGATATCGGGTTGCTGAGCGATGTAGGCTCCTCCACGTCCAATTTCAAAACCGGTCGGCTGATGCAGCCCGTCTGCAAAAACCTGACAGTCATCCGCTTTCCCATCGCCATCGGCATCATTGAAAACCAAAATCTTGTCATTCAATTTCGTCTTTGGTTTCCAGTGCGGATAAGACTCCATCGTGGCGACCCACAACCGCCCCGAGTTATCAAAGTTCAGGGCAACTGGATTCGCCAGTTCTGGAAAATCTTCTTCCGATGCAAAGAGATTGATCTCGTACCCAGGAGGCAGCTTGAACAGTTTCTGCTGCTCTTCTCCCGAGAGGTACTGCAACGTTCCCAGCTTGCCCCGCTTGGCGTTCGGGTCGTTTGGAATGCCCACATTGGTTTTTGGATTGATAAAGGGAAGCGTATTACTGTCATCGATCTCCCCCACCACTTTCATCCCTTGCGCAACCGCCCAAATTCTTTGATCACGGTTCGCAGTCATCTGATCAAGGATCGCCCGCTCACGTTCCATCACATCGACATTTCGGTAGGTTCCATCGAAACCGGCTTTGCCGCGGTCACCGTAGATGGAAAAACCATTGACGGCACGATAGCGGTGCCACCAGTGGAAGCTCTTACCGTCGACGACCTGGCGCAGTGATTCGTCGATCTGCTGTGGCCCACCATCGCCAAACAGCCCCGCATCAAGAATCGGAGCCAAGGCACGATAGCCCGCTTCGTTTAAATGGCATCCGTTAAGCGTCAGTCGTTCATCGCTTTCTTCGAAAAGAGCCAGCGTCGGCGTAAACAAATCGACGAACCCTACTCCGGTTTCCTTCGCGACCTCTTCCATCGCGGCCGAATAAGCAGCCAGCCTTTGATTGTGAGCGACTCCATCGGGAAGATTCGGATCGCCAACATTCTCGAATGCAATGGGCGAAACAAGAACAATCCGTGGGGCCTGTTTCCCGTCATATTTTTGCGTCTGCGTCTCTTCTACCAATTGCAGCAGATCATCGGCAAATGCCTGCAGCCCCTCCTCCCCCGCGAAGGATTCGTTGTACCCGAAGAAAAAGAGGACGACGGAAGCTTTACTGTGAGTCAGATGAGCATTCGGATCGCCGAAATTCTTCGAGCGAATCCGTGTATACGGTTCATCGCCAGGGAAACAGAGATTCCTCACCGCCAGCTGCTTATCGGGGAACCGTTGATAAAGGAGCGTTTCCCAGAAATTCTGGTGCTGCATCCGTTCACCAAGGGCATTTCCGACCAAACAAATCTGGTCTCCGGTCTGGACTTCCAGTGCGGCGCCTTGCAGCTGCGCTGGCGTGCTGAACAAGCCCATCCCTATGACTGCAAACAATACGACTGCAAACGGGGTATTCCGGTTCATTGTGAAAGACACATCCTGGATCGAGAAATCGTGCGGATAGAGAAAGAGAAGAGGAACCATTGTAACCTGCGTGGAACAGCGGATGTGAGACAATCCACTTCCCTTGCCGGCTGCGAAGAGGCTTTCAAACCAGGCTTTCAGCAGCCGGTCGGCAATGCCATCCACCTTGCCACCTGCGACCGGATTTCCTAGCGGATCGGCGCAAGCCGACCGGCAAATTCATTGTGTTTTCTATGTCATTACCGGACGGTTCGCGCCGTTATGCCTAGAAAGCAGATGGCAGCCGGTCGGCCCCGCGACGGCTGCATCGGCCCAGCAGGCAAATCCAGCCGCACGGCGAAATCGCACGTGCCAGAGGTCTAAAATCGGTCACGGTTCCCCGGCATGCACGGCCCGTCCCCTGCCGAAGCGGCAACGGCTGCTTTTCGTTGCCCGCCGTTAACGGATCTTGTTCACTCTGGTAAGATTGACCACGAAGAAACGCCTGCTCCCATCCGGCGTCATTCTAGTTTTTTGATCGGTTCACCTTTTATCGCAAACCATCTGTTGACCATGATCCGTGTTGGAATTATCGGGGCTACTGGCTATACCGCGTTCGAAGCGATTCGTTTGATCCAAGGGCATCCCCAAGCGGAAGTAACAGCGGTTACCAGTCGCGGCGACGAAGGGAAATCAATCGTCGAGGTGCATCCTGCGCTTCGTGGATCGATCGACCTGCCCCTCTCTTTGGCTGACCCCGCTGTTTTAGCCCAGCAGTGCGACGTTGCCTTTTGCTGTTTGCCGCACGCCGCTTCCGCTGAATCGGTTCGCTCCCTTCGCGAAGTCGGTTTGCGGGTGATCGACCTGAGTGCCGATTTTCGACTCCGCGAGGTTTCGGTTTACGAAGAGTGGTATGCCACCAAACACCCTTGGCCCGAATTGCTCGGGCAGGTCGCCTACGGCCTACCGGAACTGTTTGAAGATCAAATCAAAGGGGCGGACCTGGTGGCGAATCCCGGCTGCTACCCGACGTCGGCGATCTTGCCATTGGCACCGCTGCTACAGGCAAAGGCCATCGATGCTAACATCATTGTGGATGCGAAAAGCGGAGTCAGTGGAGCAGGGCGGACGCCAAAGCTAGTCAACCTTTACTGTGAAGCGAACGAATCGATTACGGCGTATGCGATTGGCAGCCATCGCCATCAGCCTGAAATGGTCGATGTGCTCGAACGGTTTACGGGGGTCCAAGCCGACATCCTCTTTACTCCTCATTTAACCCCGATGGACCGTGGGATCTTGGCGACCATTTATGTTCAAGGACCTGGCCTGACGGCCGCCAAAGTGAAACAGATGTGGAACGAGACCTATGCCGATGCCCCGTTTGTGCATATTGTCGATGCTCCTCCGGCAACCAAACACGTTAGCGGGACGAATCACGTCCACATGGGTGCATTTGATGCGGGTGGTCGAGTGGTCCTCTGCTGTGCCATCGACAACGTGACCAAAGGGGCCAGCGGAGCCGCGGTTCAGAACATGAATTGCATGTTCGGCCTAGACCAAACCATGGGACTTTAGACATAAACGACATGCAAGACCCCATCGACCCGGCACCCGACGAGGTCTCATCCGCATTCGCCTACCAGCCTGTTTCCACAGGGCTCTCGGACGAGGCGACCACCACGGTCGCCCCGGAAGCCGCTCCGCGAATCTGGCCGGTCATTCTGGTCGTCCTAGCCTCCATCCTGACGTTCATCATGGGCACGGGGATCGCAATCCTGGCAGGCCAGTGGATCGCTACCGGCAGCGTGGCAACAACCCAAGCCGAAGCGATCAAAGCGATGGGGGCGATCAAAGATTCGCGATGGGCTTTTACGCTGACAGTTGTCCTGCCGCAAATCGCCTTGGTTGTCCCTGCCGTAGTGGCATCCCTGCTATCCCCTCGTGGCTTTCGACAACGCCTGAGGCTCGTCCGTGGTAATTGGCCTTGGTGGGGCTGGTTGGCGGCCGCATTGGCCACACCACTTGTCGGACTGGTGGCCTCCATCGGGGCAGGAATGTTTTTGGAGGAAAGCGAAGCCCTAAAGGAAATGACGAAAATGTTCCGCGAACTGGGGCGTTCCGGTTTCCTGATTCCGCTGGCATTGATGATCGGTGGGATGCCGGCAATCTGTGAGGAATTCCTCTTTCGCGGATACATCCAGACTCGACTAAATCGACGCTGGGGCCCCACGATCGGGATCCTGGTCGCGTCTACAATTTTCGCTATTTTTCATCTCGACCCGGTACATGCAATCGGCGTCTTCCCGATCGGATTATGGATGGGATGGCTGGCCTATCGAAGCGGTTCCATTATCCCGGCGATGATTGCACACATGATCAATAATGTTCTCGCCGTCGTTGGTGTGGTGGTCGATCCAAGTGAATCCCCCGAAGCGTTTGCCGTTCCAATCGCGATCGTCGCGATCCTAATCCTTGGTGGTGGTTTTATAGGAATGATAGGAGTCACTGCAGCGACCTTTTTCTTTCCTCCACAGAAAAGCACCGTTGAACCGACGCTGGTTACCGAGACACCGCAGGCAAACGGATAACGCCACAGGAACAGGCGTGGCCTTCGTCCGTCACGTCATTATGCAACGTGTCCGCCCTCCCTATTGCCTGTTCCCTAAAATGCTAGGCAAGGTCTTCAGACGCAGGCCTGAACAGCGCCATCGCTAATTGATTCGCACGGTTTATTGAAGTCTTTGTGATCCATCCAGCCCGTCTTGATAGAGGCCCTAATTCGAGGGAATCGACATGAGTCTAAACAATATCAATTCATCAACCTCCAACGTCGCCGAAGTGGTTGTCATCGGCAGCGGTCTGGCTGGCCTAAGCAGCGCATGCACGCTGGCAGCCCGTGGTCATCGAGTTACCGTCCTCGAAAAAAATGAGTGGATCGGAGGCAAGGCCGCCGAACTGAAGGCGGAGGGCTTTCGGTTTGATATGGGCCCCACCATCCTGACGTTACCCAGCGTTTTGAAAAAAGTCTTTGAGGAAGCCGGAGTTCCCTGGGAGGACTATTTGGATTTGCTTCCGCTGGATCCTCAATGGCGTTGTTTTTTTGACGCCACCGACAAACAGCCCGCTGCGGTCCTGGACCTGGTTTCTAATGTCGCCGAAATGCAGCAGAACATCACCCGTTTCTCTGGCGACGATGGCTCGGCACAGGGCTACGCAAAGTTCATCGAAATGTCGAAAGGCCTGCACGGGGTATCGGACCGATTCTTCTTCTGGCGAAGCGTTGGCGGACTTTCGGACACCATGCAGATTGGAGGCGCGTTCTCCGCTGCCGTACTGAAGGACGTGCTAAGCCTGAAAATGGGACAGAGCGTCGCCCAGGTCGTGCGAAAACATGTTTCCGATGAACGTGTCGCCCAGATGATGGACCACTTCACCCAGTACGTGGGCTCCGCACCCGATCAGTCTCCCGCGGTGCTGTGTGGAATCGCCCACATGCAAACCGATGAGGGAATCTGGTATCCCGTCGGGGGCACCCGAGCGGTCCCGATGGCACTGCACCAACTGGCAATCCAACTGGGCGTGCAATTTCGCACCGAAGTGGATGTCAAGAAAATTGATGTACAACAAGGCGCGGTCCAAGGCATCACGACCACCACCGGCGAGCACGTGCCGTGTGACGCCGTCGTTAGCAACTGCGATGCAGTACGGACCTATCGCGAACTGATAGGAGGAACCTCCGGCCGGCCATTCCAGTCCGAATCGAAGTTCGAACCGGCTTGCAGTGGCGTGGTCCTATACCTTGGCTTAAACCGCCGCTACGAACAGCTATTGCACCACAACTTTATCTTTAGTCAGGACGCCGAAGTCGAATTCGAATCGATCTACGAAAAGGGTGAACCGGCGGACGACCTGAGCGCGTATGTTTGTGCTCCGGCGATCAGTGAACCGTCCGTCGCACCGGAGGGCGGTGAAGCCCTTTACGTGCTGGTCCACACACCCTACTTACGTCCGGGACAGGACTGGAAGAAAATGTTGCCAGCCTACCGAGAGAAGATCCTAGACAAACTGGAACAAACCGCCGAGATGAAAGGGATTCGCGATTCGATCGTTTATGAATCCGCTCTGACGCCGCAAGACATTCACGACCGCTACCGAGTCCTGAACGGAGCGATCTACGGTTTGGCCAGCCACGGAAAATACACTGGGGCGTTCAAACCTGGGAATCGCCGTAAAGAGATCCGCGGCCTTTACTTGGCCGGGGGCGCCGCCCATCCGGGCCCCGGCATGCCGATGGTTCTAATGAGTGGCTGGATTGCGGCCGATTCGCTAGACCAAGACGTGCATAAGGGAGCCCTTGCTTAACCAATTTGAGGGCCAGAAGATACCGCTCACGTAACCGTCTGCAATGAACCAAACTGGCAACCTCACGCGAGGGCAGGAAAGTGGCAGACGAAGTCGTGCATGCGGCGGTCTGAGGACTGCTTGGCTACACGGCCGGTTCCACACTTTTCAAACGCTTCTTTTGCGATTCATCTACTTACACGAGTTTAATTTTGGAGCGACATCGCCGATCCGAGGAAACCAATCGCCACACGGAACTGCAGCCCCCTGCCGTTTCGCAATGGCTACAGCGCGGCTTCCGCCGGTTCGTGCGTTCCATGTTGAAAAAGAATTTCCACGCAATCGCGGTAGAGCGAGATTCTTTGCGGAACTCGGAAATCCCTTCCGACGCATCGTTGATTGTTTACGTCAATCATCCCAGTTGGTGGGATCCGTTGATCGCTCATTTTTTATGCGAAAACCGCTTTCCCGAGCGTCAGTTCTACGCCCCCATCGATGCCACGGCACTCCAACAGTACAAGGTTTTTGCCAAGCTAGGATTCTTTGGTGTCGACGCGAAAACGACATCGGGACGAGCCGCTTTTTTGCAGACAAGTTCCCAAATCCTACAATCCTCCGGGACGTCGCTATGGATGACTCCCGAAGGTCGTTTTACGGACGTGCGGGATCAATCGAATAACTATTCACCTGGTTTGGCTCATCTGTGCGCGCACCAAAGTAGTGGCTATGTGCTGCCTCTGGCGATGGAACTGCCTTTTTGGGAAGAGCGGCTTCCCGAATGCCTGCTCCAGTTCGGAACTCCGCTCGATCTATCCGAATCGCTAAGCAAAGCGGAATGGCAGGACGTTTTGCAAGACCGCATGCGAACGCTTCAACAATCCCTTGCCGCGCGAGCGATCGCACGCGATGCCTCTTCCTTTCAACCGCTGCTTCAAGGCGGGAAAGGGGCGGGCAAAGTGTACGATGGATTCCGGCGTCTGCGGAGCTGGATTCAGGGGACTCCGCTCCCCACACAGCACGGGGACAAATTCCAATGATGGCGATCACGCTTGCCCTGCTGGCTTTGGGATTTAGCGCGATTCCACTGACGATTTACCTGGCAAACTATCGCCAGTACTTTGCTCCGCCAGCGCTAGCGGACACAAACACCGCCGCCAAATTGTCGGTCCTGATTCCTGCCCGCAATGAAGCGAGTGGAATCGAAGCTTGCCTGGCTTCCGTTTTGGCTAGTGAAAACATTGAACTGGAAGTGATCGTGCTGGACGATCACTCCGAGGACAACACGGCAGAGATTGTAGAGAAGATCGCGGCAGAACATCATTCACTGCGGCTGATCGGCAGCCCACCATTACCGAAAGGCTGGAACGGCAAGCAGCATGCCTGCTGGCAACTTTCGCAGCAGGCAAGCCATCCATGGTTGGTTTTCCTGGACGCCGATGTCCGCTTGCATCCGTCTGCGTTGGCAAGGCTGGTCGCTTATGCTCAGACCAATAAAACCGATCTCCTAAGTGCGTTTCCTCGCCAAGAAACCGGAACGTTACTGGAGAAGATGCTGATTCCGCTAATGCACGTGATCCTGCTTTCCTTTCTCAATTTACGGAGCATGCGTAGCACGACGGCACCGTCGCTTGCGGCAGGTTGCGGGCAATTGTTCCTTGCGAACCAGGCTTCTTATCAGCGTGCCGGTACTCACGCCGCCATTCGCCAATCGCGGCACGACGGACTAAAGCTACCACGAGCCTTTCGGCAGCAAGGATTGAAGACCGACGTTCTTGACGGAAATGGTTTGGCAACCTGCCGGATGTATCGAAACGCAGGAGAAGTCATCAAAGGTTTGCTGAAAAATGCCGACGAGGGGATCGCAAACGCAAGACTGATTCTCCCTTGCAGCCTGCTGTTATTTGGCGCCAACACACTGCCGTGGATCGCAGTCGGTTTCGCGTGCTATTCTGCGAATTGGTATACCGGGATCATCGCCACCATTGCAATTGCGTGGGGCTGGTTACCACGCTGCTGCAACACTCTTCGCTTCCAGCAATCGTGGCTCGGTTGCGTACTGCATCCGGTCGGCATTTTGCTATTTATCATCCTGCAGTGGATAGCGTTCTTCACCAGCCTAACCGGAAAGCGAATTGCTTGGCGCGGGCGCACCGAATCCTAGTTTGGCCGATGACAAACACTTGAGCCCAGAGGATGCATGGGGCCGAGTGAACACGTAGCCCGGAGGGACGTGCGATTTATAAGTGACGATTTCCGTTCTGCTGCTCTTGTTTGTTTCCGCCGGGCTTGTCCCGGTCGGTACAACAACTGGCAGCTACCTGAATGCCTCCCCCCACTCGATCCCTCTCCGCCAGCCCCGAATCGCCTAGGCGATTCGGGGCTGGCGGAGAACCGCATTTCGATCGCACAAGAGAGACGCTGCCAGTTGCAAGCCCGCCGGGGCGAGCCCGGAAACGGAACTCTATTAATCAAATTTCAAATATTGGCTTCCTGCTAGGCAAGCTGGCACGGGGCCTTCTCTCCCTGCCACACTCGCAACTTCTATATCTACCGCCCGCTGGGCTAAAAGCACTGCACTCAGACTCCGATGGGCAGGGTTGAAATCGTCACCTATAAGTTTCCGTCCCGAGCGAAAGGCGACACTAAAGAAGACTTCTTAAAATTTTGGCCGAATCTTAGAAGCGAATACGCCAACAACTGGACCGCCGGTTCACTCCTCCTCAGCAACTTCAATCGGCTTGGCATCCAACATTTCGTCGCGCGGTTTTACGATCAGACTCCAGCCATTCAGCATTCCAAAGCGGTCGCCTCGGGTTCCACGGATTACCAATTGCCAAACCCCTTTGATGCTTTTGCCTTCAAAGTGACTTAGGCTCGGCTGGCGTTTTGTGCGTGCTTCGGGATGGAACGAACCTTCGTAGGGTGGCCGCCCTTTGACGATCGGCGTGTCGGCTTGATCGTCGAACACGGTATCGTCGAAGTGATTCCCAGAACCGCCAATTTCGGTAAACAATTCGACTCGCTGTCCATCCGGTCCGGTCAAGTAACCATCCAACGAATCGACGTTTGAGTGGGTAATCGATAACCGCAAATTCAGATCATCAATCAGGTAATCTTCATCCACTTCAATTTCCGAAACGATCGTCTTTCTTGGGGCAAGCACTTCGGCCGCTTCATTGCGGTAAGTCCCTCCAACGCCTGCCCGCGACATCTGCACTTCTTCCGCCGTTAACAGCCCGTCCAGGTTACGGTCGTAGCTATTAAATTCTTCAAGTTTTTCAGCGGTCCATTCCTTCGTAAATTCGGACATTGCAACCTGCTGATCACGATCGGCATCGAGTTCAAAGAACCAACCGGGCAAGTTACCAATTTCAGCTCCCGCTTCGTCTTGCCGTTCTTCTAGGTATTCCTGCAACTCACGACGATCAACGACTCCATCACGATCCACGTCCATCTGGCTTAGCGGAACCCCTAGACTGGCCGCTTCCTCCGCCTCCAAGCGTCCGTTTCGGTCGGCATCAAAACGCTCCATTACCGACCAGACCAGGTAGGAGCGGATATCACCTCGTCGCCTACGGCCACGCGAATCATCGTTGTCGGAATCCCGACTTGAGTCTGCAGCGCGACGAATACCATTTCCAACACGAGCAGAACGCCGAACAAGTTCACTGGAGGCATTGTCCAACAATCGCCGTCGTGCGTAGCGTTGAGCGAGTTCCAACCGACTGAGGCGATCATCTTTGTTTAGATCGGCTTCAAACGGGTCGCGTTGTCGCCATTCACCCGCCGCGGCTTCTTTTCGGTCAAGGACCCCATCGTCATTGCGATCACTACGGCGAATCGCCCGTTCTGCAAGACGAAGATCCTCTTCGGTGTACGGATATTTCACTTCAGCCAGCCCAAACTCGGGGATGACGGTCTCTCCAGACCGACTACCGAAAGGGACCACGGTACTGTCTCTTTCAAGATCAATTTCGTTGCGTGCCATTCCATTGGCCATCGCATGATAGATCCGTGCGGCTTCTTGAAATTCTTCGATATCGTTCGAACGATTGAGCGACAACCGCTTGGACTTAGCGATTCGTTCGAGGAATGGCCGAGCCATGGAAGTTATTTCTTCCGGATCGATTTCACCATTCTGATTGCGATCAAGTCGCTCCAACGATTCACGCAAACCCGATTGTGCGGAGGCTTGTCCACTGGTCAAGCAAACGGTCGCAATGGTCATCGGTAGGATGGCGGCAAAGCGGCATACTCGCCCAAATGGGATCGACGCGGCATGGAGAAATGACATCACCTCACCTCCGGTTGTTGTCAGAGGAGCGTTGATTTGACCGACGGCGATCGCTCGGAGCTTCACCCGTCAGCAGTTCCTGAAGCGCCGCTTCAACCGCCAGGACATTTACCGGAGTCACGACCTGAATGGATTGTTCACCCCGCGTGTCAACACGCTCAACCAACGCCTTAACTTCTTCGTAAAGAGCCTCAGGAGCGGTCACGATCAGTGAATTGCTTGGTTGATGGACAGCCAGTGTCATCATCGGCTCCAAGTCTCTGTCAGTCGCTTTGGCAGCGGCAGGCGTTTTGTTCCCATTCTGTTTCTTGGCTGCTGCAGCGGCGGCGGCCGTTGCTTTTGCGTCCTGTGGGTTGGCGCCTCCGCTGTTCGCACCGGCTCCCTGGCCAGCGTCTCGGAGCCGTCCAGGAAAGGCTTCGCGAATGACTTTTGCGACTTCCGTCGCACTTGTGTTCGCCAATTCGATCACATGCGACCGGCCGTAGGTCTCGATAGAAGTCAGGCTATTATCTTTGTCGATAACCTGAAGGTAGCTTTGAATCAATTCGATATCTGGCGTCGTTCCCTGTGCGATCAAGCGATTCAGACGCGGATCGGCCACCACGGTGATGCTTCCGGCCATCATCGTCACCGTTCCTTCACGGCTGGTTACGATGCTACCGAGATAGGAATCGAAACCTGAGCTGACGTAACCATTCACAAGCGAACTGGTTTCTGTCTCTTTCGCCGATTCCCCTCCATCAAGCAATTCGGCAAGCATGCGAATCGCATCCGCAGCCTTTGTGTATTTCAAATAGAAAACAATCGGCGGGGAGGCCTCCGTTTCCATTGGGCCAGAAATCGTCAGGACGAGTTCTTCGATTCGGTTCAAAGCGTTTGTGTCCTCCGATTGCAACAACAAACCTCGCGGCGTCACTTGACAATGAACCGGAGCCATACTGGTATCGTTGGTCGGATTTAACAGACGCGGGACAGCCGGTTCCGTGCTGGCGGTCCAAGGGGGCTTGGCTGCAGAGACCGATAGGTTGTCAGCAACAGCTGAAGATTCCTGGGCCTCGTCCGTCGCATCTGCGATGACTCGTTCAGTAGCTTCTGCTTCGCTTGCTCCGGTCGTTTCAAAGAGGATGATCGGATTTTTAGCACGCCAAAATTGGGCGACGGTCTGCAGCGTCTGTTCGGCTTGCCGGTTACTTAGAGCCAGGACACGCAAATGTTCATCCGATTCGCTACCGGTCGTGGCAGAGGAATCCAGCCCCGTCACGATCTGTTTAATTTGTTGCAATTGACTTGCTTTGGCACGAACAAAAAGACGCCGATTTGCGGGGTCGGCGTCAATTTTGGGAACATCCTTGTCCGAGTCATCTGGGTCATCCAGCGGATCGGGCAGGTCTAACATCTGTTTCAGCAAGCTGATTGCTAGGTATGGATCAACATTCTTCAGCGGAATGACTTCGAACTCTGCTTGGGACGCTTGCAGCTGGGTGACCGTCGCGGCAATTTGATCCTGAACCGCCGGAGTCGCTAAAGCAACCACACTGTCGGCATCACGATCCATCGACAAACGCACCGATTCGCCTGCCAACATGGTCTGCAAAACGTCATAGACGATTTCGACATTGCCACCATCCACGGGGTAGGACTTCAGAAACGCCGTCTCATCACGCACCCCAACATTCTGTTCGGGTTGATCGATCGCTTTGACCAACCGTTCAACCAACATGACTTTATCTTCAACTCCCGTGACAAATAGATTTTTGCCCTGCAGGTCGGTGGAGACACTCACATCGATACCAATCATCTCTCCAGTCGCCAATCCGAGGTGAGGTCGAGCGACAACCAAGATGTCCTCAGCATTTACATGCTGAAGCGCAAAGTCCTTCACGACAGCCGCTTCCATGGGAGCCGGCTTAAAAGCTGCGAGAATCGCTTCGACGCTTTGCAGTTTCTGAACCGTATCGGTAATCATCAACTGATTGGTTTGCGAAAAGACTTTGGGTGGTGACATCAACTGCAAACCGGACAACTCCTGGACAACACTCTCAGAATCCAGCTCTCCAAGCGAGAACAGACATTTCGCTACGGTCCTTCGATCCAGCTCCGGCAACTGCTCACGGGAAACCGTTTCGGCCAAGGCGTCTAGTTGCTGCATGCTGCGGGAATCGGTCAAGTGAATCAGCGACAAGAGATCCCCACTTCGGACGAGTGCAAAGCCCTCGGGAAGCAAAAACAGATTGAGCCGGTCGATCGCACCACCAGGAGAGAAGGCATTGGGATCCGAGTAAGTAAAACTACCTGTGGGCAATTCATTCACATGGAGCGCCAGGCCAGCTTCCTCAGCAACCCACTGGATAACTTCTCGCCAAGGAGTTGCATTGAACGCAAACCGAAGTTCACCGTCGGTCGATTCTGCTACTTCCGGAGCTGGCACTTCCGAATCCGCTACTTCAGGAGTCGCCACTTCCGGAGTTGTGTTTTCCGGAGTTGTATTTTCCGGGACCTGGGCAACAGCTGGCGATATCGAAAGAGCGGTTAGGATGGCCCAGCTTGTCAAAGCCAAACCGAATCGAGCGGATTGGGAGCGGTTCATGGGGGTCATTCACTGAAGCCTACTGCTGGCCAGGAATGCGAGCAGAACGGCTGGGGGGTAGGGAGCGTGAAACAGGTCGGCGATGTCAATCGAGGTGGGGTGCTGCGTTTGCATCAGATCGCCGAGACGGGACCTCCAGAGTACCAGAAAACCAAGCAAATTCAAGAATAATCGGCGTATAACCCTGCAGAGAGTGGAAAACGGCGAATTTTTGCGGCGCCTCCGTATTTTGTGAGCTACGCTTCAAATTGAACGGAGAACTGGAAGTAGATTCTCCTCGATTTGATATGGAAAAACCTCAAATGCGTCGCCGTAAAAACCATAACCGCCCCATCCGACGAGCCCTTGCAACGGCTGAACTGGCCATTTGCCTACCGATCGTGCTAGCGATTTGCGTCGCCACCATCGATCTCTGCAGCGCGATGTTCCTCAAAGAATCGTTGACAATCGCCGCCTACGAAGGTTCTCGGCTGGGGATCATGAAGGGTGGCACCAACGCTCGTGCCACCGCTCGAGTGCGTGAATTATTAGACGAGCGAAACATTACCTATGACGCCGGTTCGGTGGTCACCTTCTCCGACACGGACTTCGACACCGCCGACACGATGGAGCATATCACGTTGACGGTGGAGGCTCCTGCGGCCGGAAATCTGATCTCGGCAACGCAGTATTTCAATAACCGAACGATTCAGGCCCAGGTGGTGATGCGAAAAGAATACGCAAACCCATCGAACTAACCTTTCCTCAAACCGATTCAAACTTCGCTATCCATCCATAAACGATCGAAGACCAAAACCTATGTGGACGCTTCCGACCAATATCAACGCCCCACGACGCCGACGAAGCAACCGGCGGATGCTCGGGATGCGCGGAGACCGGATGGGAGCCGCGATCGTTGAATTCGCGATCGTTGCGAACGTCATGATCTTGATTGTGTTTATCTGCATCGAATTCACTCGCCTGAACATGATGCGAAACCTGACCCAAGATGCCGCTTACTTTGCGGCTCGAACCGCGATGGTTCCCGGCGGGACCGAAGCGGACGCGATCACTGAAGCCAATCGAGTCCTCGGAATCATGAACACCCAAAACGCCACGATTACCGTGAACGATGGGGGCGGCCTGACCACCGATTCGCGAGAAATCCACGTGACGGTTTCAGTACCGATTAGTGACAATGCTCTCTTTGTCCCGATGTTCACGGGCGACAAGACTTTGGAAGCAACCGCATCGATGCGGACCGAAAGATATGACGGATTTTACAACGGCACTGAATAGTTTTCATCTTAGTAATACAGCTTGATTTCCACCTTTTGAGTCTTACGAAAGCGAACAAAAATGATGAACGTTAAAAGAAAACGCGGCCCCCATAACCGCCGAGGATCGGTATTGGTCCTACTGGCATTCCTATTGCCAGTACTAGCCCTCCTGGCTGCCTTTACGATCAATTCTGCCTACATGCAGATGACACGTACCGAACTGATGGTTGCAACGGACGCGGCATCGCGTGCGGGCGGTCGTGGACTGAGTGAATACCAAGACGTTGACAGCGCCCTCGCAGCTGCCCGTGCCACGGCGGCATTGAATACTGTCGCGGGCTCTCCTTTGCGAATCAATACCGCTGAAGGCGAAGATGTTGAATTCGGCCTCGCATCGCCAGCGGATGCGAATTCCGATCGTTTCTCGTTCACTCCCGTATCGCGTTCACAAGCCGTCACTGGAGACGCAGCTAACGCTGTGCGAGTCTATGGACGACGCGAAAACGGATCGCTAAGTGGTCCTGTCAATATGATCTTCCAAGGCTTCGTCGACCGAAAGGTCTTCCAGCCCAAACAGAGTTCCGTAGCAATGCAGGTCGACCGTGACATCGTTCTGGTCCTGGATCGTAGCGGTTCGATGAGCTGGAAAGACTACGATTGGCCAGATGGAACGAACCCAAACAGCAATACAGTGAAATACGCCGCTTACCAAGCTGGCCTAATGACCTATGACAGCTACCGAAACCGCTACAGCTATGCTCGTGGCGTCTCCAGCGATGACTACAACGACTGGGCCTGGGAAGAATACTTTGACCTCGGGCCAGCGCCAGTACGTCCTTGGGATGACTTGGTACTAGCCGTCGAAGCATTTTTGCAGGTTCTAGAGGAAACGCCTCAAATCGAACGCGTCGGACTAGCAAGTTATTCGTCTTCGGGATCGATCGATCTGCGATTGACGGACAACTATGCCGATGTCATGGCGGAACTGGCAACCTTGGGGCCAAGTGGCAACACCGCCATCGGATACGGGATGCAAAAAGGCAAAACCGTCATCCTGGATGAAATCAATGGCCGCCGCTACGCAGCAAAAACCATGGTTGTCATGACCGACGGGATGCATAACACAGGGACCGATCCACGGACCGTTGCAGAGGACATTGTAAATTCCGCAAAGGTCACGATCCATTCGGTGACATTCACCAGCGGAGCTGACCAGGTTCGCATGCAAAGTGTTGCCGACACCGGCGGTGGGCAGCTGTATCACGCAGAGGATGGTGCCAGCCTGATCGAAACGTTCCGCGAAGTCG
This sequence comes from Roseimaritima multifibrata, assembly GCF_007741495.1. NCBI lineage: Bacteria > Pseudomonadati > Planctomycetota > Planctomycetia > Pirellulales > Pirellulaceae > Roseimaritima > Roseimaritima multifibrata. The sequence goes on along the minus strand of NZ_CP036262.1, from coordinate 1,329,144 downwards.
CCAACAACTTGCCGACGATTCTAACCGAATAGTGGCCACGTGCCGCTAGAAATTTATCGGAGCAGTCACTGCTCGAAGGACTTAAACGGAGAACCATGCACGACCTACCCCCCTTGAAATCCCATTCAGAGCAAGCTGAAGCGACCGATTCTTCGCCCCCGAAATTCCAGTGGTGGAAAGGGGTTTCGATCGGCTTGATCGGCTTTGCAATCTTGCTTGCGTGGGCTCAGGGGCATCGACAAATGGTCGATTCGGATCCCGTTGCGGTGATCGAAAAAAGCGAGCAGCTTTCTCCGCAAGCCCAGAACCGACTGCGAGCCAAGTTCTTGCAGTCTCCTGAATCCCTTAGTGATGAAGAGTATCGTAACGCAGCCTTAATCGACGAACGAAGTCTTCACCGCGAATTGCAAGCAAGACACAAGCGAGCTTATCGCAATGATGTCGAACCGATCGACCGTTGGCAAAAACGGATCAATCAATTGGAAAAGCAATTGAATGGTGTGACCGAAGCTGAAGAAGGGACAAACGAATGGAGTCTGCTGCGACAGCTTGAGCAAACGCGTGCTGAGAAACCAGCATCCTGATCCAGACAACCATTCACGCGGTGTAAGACTTACGCCGCGCGGACAAATTCGTCCTGGACCGCTTCGATCCACTCGGCCTGAATTTCAGACAAACCGTGGGTCGCCCCCGAAGAGAGTGCCAGTTCTGCCAGATGGGCAATGATCCCGATCCGCCCATCCCCCAGTTCGTGCATTCGCACCAAAGCACTATCGCTGAAAATCTGGGTAGTGCCTCCTGCATCTTTGATCCTTGCACGGACAAACTGCATCGTATCCCTGAGTGAAAAAGTCGGCAGGTCGATACGCAATGGGCATTGCCCCAGGTTCACTGCCAAGGAGGGCAGATTCTCTGGATGGGTCGATGCAATAACCGTTAACCAGCGGTTTTCTGAAACCAGTGAACCGGCCAACTGCGCAATCTCTGCGGTTGCATCATCGATTAGCCACAACGTACGGACTTGCTGCCTAGCCGACGCAAGGATCCGATCGCCAATCGCTCGCCAAGGTGCTTCGCCGTTGCAAACACCCAACTGCATCGTCAAATTCTGTAGCGATTCGGCAGTCGTTCGGTGGGCACAGGTCGTAAGCGCAACATCGACCGCCGTATCTCCGAATCCACGACTCGATGCGACCTGATTAAGAAGCGTCGTCCGGCCGCTTCCCAGTTCGCCAATAAGGACACCTGTTCCGTGTCCGTTCTCCACTAAATAATGAAGACGCGCAAAGGCTTCTTTCTGTGGTTTGGCCGAGTGAAACGATTGTCCAAGTTCACCAGAACCGAAAGGGGCTCTGCGAAGTGACCAAAAAGCGTGGTAAGACATAGTACTCATAACCGCGTTGCATTCACTCAAATTCGAATGTCGATAGAATCGCACTATTCCATACTATCGGCCCTCCACCCCGCTGGCTTCAGAAGAAATGAAACGATGACACAACGTTACTACGTTCCCCAGTTGCCCCCTGACGGTGGCGAACTGGACCTTCCAGAGACCGAGGCTCACCATGCTCGCACCGTCATGCGAGCTCGAACAGGCGACCAGATCGAACTGTTCGATGGCGAGGGTGGCAGTGCAAAAGCAACGATTCAGCAGATCATTAAACGACAAATCATCTGCCAGACAGAACCGCTTCTACAGTCTTCCGACGGAATCCCGGTCCCTGTCGTGATGGGGGTTGCTTTCCCCAAGGGAGACCGCAGCAAACTGCTGATCGAAAAACTAACGGAACTAGGGGTCCAAGAATGCGTGCCCCTAAGTTGCGAGCGAACCCAGTTCGCCCCGTCCGCTGGAGCCATTGAAAAATGGCGTTCCGCAATGCTCGCGGCATGCAAACAATCTGGCCGCAACCGCTTGATGGAAATCGATAGCGGACACTCGGTGATCAATTGGTTTCAAGAACAACCGACAGCCGACACGAATTGGCTTAACTTCATCGCTCATCCTGAAACCGCCGAGAAAGGGAATCCAAGCCCCCCTTTCCAACAGTTGCTTGCAGAACAAATTCTCGCAGCCAAATCGCAAGATTCTGCGGTTGAACCAACCGGCATACGAATCGCGATCGGACCGGAAGGAGGATTTTCGCCAGACGAAGTAGAAGCGGCTGAGGCAGCCGGTTGGCAGACGGTCAGTTTAGGACAACTGGTCTACCGAATCGAAACCGCAGCGATTGTGTTGGCGGCGTTGGCCATCCATCGCTGAGGAAATCGCTTTAGCTAGGCTGATGGTCCGCGACTAAAATTTGACCAACCAAGATCCAGATTCCAACAAACGCAACACCAAGTGCGATGTGAATCATGTCAATGGACATAGCAGTTAACCTATTAGGGAGTGATCATTAAAATGGCCATCTCCCTGGCCTGCACTGCTTGGACTTCCCGTTCATCTAGCTCATGAATCGACTCGCAATCTTTCGAGCATTCATGGAGAAGTCCTCCCTGCATCGGTTATGTATCGGCCATCCATTCCGAAGCCGTTAGCCTATCTTTCGCATTTTGCAAGAAAAAGGAAAGCACTTTTTTCATTGCGACTGATTGGGTTGAAGTCTTTCGGTCGATTATGCCGATTACTCGTGCTAGTACGTCATAAAAGGCGGTAGCAAGGTCCAATCTCGGGGGTCACGCAGCGATGAAGTGGTATTTAAAATTTGCAGGTACGACGCTAGCAATCATGCTTCTGTCCGTTTCTGGGAAAGATGTTTCCGCTCAGCGGCCAGTCGTCCCCGGAACAGGAGTCCTGCTAACGGAAGTTGGGGACGATTTCGAAGACCCCAACTGGGATTACGTCCCGCGTGACCCCAAAAGCTCCGAAGACATTGACGAGAACCAACGCGGCCCCACAGGCAAAACGACGAATGGTCGTTGGTACGAAGGGGTTAAACGGGGTCATCCCGACATCGTTAAACGCGTCCCGATTCCTGAAGGTGGATTGCCTGGCAGTACCCATGGGATGATGCTGCGTTCGAAGTTCACGGGAATTCCCGGCCGCCCCAGCAACACCATGCATCAGGACGACTTTGTTGCCAACGTGCAATATCGTCTAAAACGAACGATCGATATTTCCGAAGTCCCCAGCGTGGTAACCCGAGTCTTCTTGCCGCCCGTCGCGGAATGGGAAAATCGAACCGGCCCCCAATTCGGTTTCCGCTTGGCCCTCGGGACCACTGCAATGGTCGAAAAGGAAATGATTTTTGGCCTGAAGCGCGAAGAGATGGGTGACGAAATTTACTGGCCCGGCATGTTCATCGAATTCGAAAGCAAATCGAATTCAAAAAAAGAACATGACTACGCTTTTTGGCGCATCCGTAGCAACAGTCGCGGTGGAGACATCCGCGGTCCCCAAGTAACGACCACCGGCTGGTGGACGCTTGGAATGTCTGTCACGCCAGACGGGATGGTTCACTACTATGCAAAACCAGGCGTCGAAGACCTAACCGAAGACGACTACATCACCAGTCAGTTCCCATACGGCTACCGAGCAGAACGTTTCCGAACCTTCTTCTTCAACGTCTGTAGCGCAGACGACGGGCAACGCTGGAGCACCAGTTACATCATCGATGATTCACGGGTCTATGCAGCTCGCCCTCGAGGCAACCTGGCAAGACAACGATCCAACGTGCAGCGGTAAGTACGGATCGTTTTTTGTATCAGCCGCGGTTGGCGGCTAGCTTCGGCAAGAGTTCCATCCCCGGACTTGCCCCGGGGATCGCAATGGGCAGTTCGCCTGCTGCCCGATCGAAACGCGGTTCTCTGTCGGCCCCAAAATCGCCAAGGGATTAGGGGCCGGCTGCGAATGTCGGGATGGGTAAATGGAACTGCCAGTGGTTACACCACTCGAGGGAAGCGAAACAGGTCCGTCAAGAAATTGACAAACACGTCATCGATAAATTCCGCCCCCCGAAGCCGCAGTCATGCAGACTGCAGACGGCAGAAACCTTCAAACCTGGACTAGGCTTCGTCCAAAATATCAACGGCAGCGAAACGCTGACCTTCTAGCATTGCCAGACTTGCTCCACCGCCGGTGCTTACATGGCTGACCTTGTCTGCGAACCCAAGTTGATCGACGGCTGCAGCACTGTCGCCACCACCGATGATGCTGATCGAATCGCTATCTGCGACGGCCTGGGCAACGATTTTTGTTCCTTCGTCGAAGGGGCTCATTTCAAAGACGCCCATCGGTCCATTCCAAACAACCGTTTTCGCCGACGCAATGATGTCCGCATACTTCTTGGCGGTTTCAGGACCGATATCCAGACCTTCCCAACCTTCAGGAATTTCCCCTGCTGCAACGACCTGTTTGTTACAACTGCCGGAGAAATCGTCGCCGCAATGAGTGTCGATAGGAAGTTGCAATTTGTCGCCGCCTGCAGCGATCAGTTCTTTGGCAAGGTCCACATAATCGGGTTCCACCAAACTCTTCCCAACTTTGCCCCCCTTGGCCAACGAGAACGTGTAGGCCATCGCTCCACCGATCAAAATGGTATCGCAGATATCAAGCAGGTTCTTAATCACTTTGATTTTGTCACTCACTTTGGCACCACCAAGGATGGCGACAAAGGGACGCTGCGGCGCAGAAATCGCATTGGTGAGGTATTCGATTTCGGTTGCCACTAGATGGCCAACGACTTTCGGTTTCCCTTCCATGGCCTGCGGAACCGCAAACATCGAAGCGTCTTTGCGGTGACAGGTTCCGAAGGCGTTGTTGCAGTAGATGTCGGCCATCGCTGCTAGTTTGCTTGCGAATTCTGCATCGCCCGCTTTTTCACCGGGATTGAATCGCAGGTTTTCGAGGATCACGACTCCGCCGGCTTCCAGGGCGGCCACTTTGGCCTTGGCGTCGTCACCGACGGTGTCGGTAGCAAAAGCAACCGGTTGGCCCAGCATTTCACTTAGTCGTTCTGCGGTTGGGGCGAGCGAGTACTTTGCATCCCCACCGTCTCCCTTGGGACGACCGAGGTGGCTGATCAAGATCAACTTGCCGCCACGGGAGATAACCGACTGAATACTAGACATTGCCGATTGAATCCGGCGGTCGTCGGTGATCTTGCCCGCATCGTTCAGAGGGACGTTAAAGTCGACTCGCATCAGGACCGTTTTGCCAGCAACATCGGTTTGATCAATCGTTTGTTTCGCCATCGTGGTTCAGTGCGTGGTTTGTAGGTATCGAATGAAAAGTAAAATTGGGTATCTGCCTCAGGAAGGATTATCGAGCCTCTGAGCCGGTTGGCTAGCGGGTATAGCCTTCCAGCATTTTTTCCGCTGCTTGGCTCTTATTCAGCACATAGAGATGCATCCCTGCAGCGTCGTTATCCATCAGATCTAAAAATTGCTGACGGGCATGTTCAACGCCAATTTCAAACTGCCAATCGGCGTCCTCGGGCTTTTCCTCCAAGCGTGCGACCAACGCGGGCGGAAGCTTTGCTTTACACATCGAAGTGATCCGCAAAGCCTGCTGCAGGTTGGTAATTGGCAGCAACCCTGGAACGATTGGCACCCGAATTCCGGCAAGGTCACAGGCGTCACGGAAGCGGTAGAAATCCGCATTGTCGTAAAACAACTGCGTCACCACGATGTCAGCCCCTGCATCGACTTTGCGTCTTAGGTTCGCCAAATCGCTCGCGGCGTCCACCGCTTCTTGATGAACTTCCGGGTATCCGGCGACCGCGATTCCGAACGGCTTTTTCTCGGCCCGAATCAATTCGACCAATTCGTTGGCATACTGCAGCCCACCGTCAACGGCTTGGAAGGTGGTTTCTCCCTTGGGCGGGTCTCCACGCAGGGCCACGATGAAATCGGTTTCCCTGGACTCGGCTTCTTTTAGGTATTCGCGGATTTCATCGCAGGTCGCTCCAACACAGGTTAAGTGGGACGCGACGGGCAGTTGAGTCCTGCGTCGGACTTCCGACAGAACCTCCAAGGTCGTTCCTTGAGTGGAACCGCCAGCACCGTAAGTACAAGTAAAGTAATCGGGCTGAAAAGCCATCAATCGATCAACGTGCTCATACAACGCCTGTCGACCGCTCTCTGTTTTGGGCGGAAACAATTCAAACGACAGGCCGCGGTGTCCGTTGCGGTAAAATTCAGCAAGCTTCATTGGAGTTGCGATTCAATCCTTGGGAGCATTGGCGGAGCAGGGTTCCGCCGGGCATGAGGGAGCTATATTTAAAACGACTTTAGTCCGCTTGGGGACGGGGCGCGTTTGGCCATTTTTCGGGGTCGGCTTCACCGGCAACGATGACTCCTTTTCGATTCCAGTCCAGCGACGCAGTGACATCGGCAGGGCAGTATCGCAGCGTCAAACCACAGCGGCGGCGGCCCGACTGATTCGCGGGCGAACCGTGCAGTAGCAGATCGCTATGGAGCGAAAATTGCCCGGCTTGAAGCGGCTCGGATTCTAGTTGTCCGTACTTTTCTGGCTGCGAAACCGTTTGGTTCAGCACGTTTCCCGAACTGGCATCACTTGCTTCGAAGTCGATCAAACCAAACCGATGGGAACCTGCAAAAACTTCCATACATCCGTTTTCCGCGTCCGCGTCATCAATGGCCAACCAGACGGTAACCGTTTTCGTGGGCGTCAGGGGCCAATAGCTACAATCTTGATGCCAGTCGACCCGTTTTCCATCGCCCGGCATTTTGCAAAAAAAGTGAGCTCCCCAGCCGATCACGTTGGGGCCTAGCAAGTCACAAACCGGAGCCACGATCGCGGGGTGGTTCAGCAGATCCCAGACCCGGGCGTGTTTCAGATGGGCGCTGCTGATCGAATAACTATCGTTTCCAGCAGCGAGAGTTTGATTCAATAAGCGGTCGAAATACTCCCGCAGATCCTCGGCTTGGGAACCATCATACGCGGTGAGTGGAGCGAGATACCCCGTTTCATTCCAGCGAGCGATCTCGGCGGCGGTAAGGGATTGTGGTGCGGCAACCGATGTGGGGAAAAAGCGAATGTCTCTTTCCAATTTCTCGATTTCGTCCCGACCGGGAATCATTGCAAAATCTGGTTGCTGTTGCACGCGATTTCCCTTTTAGGTATGGACAAACTATGGGGAGGATCCCCAACAACCAAAACGGCTGCCGTTGGGTAATTCTAAGGCCCCGGCGAGAAATTGTCTAAGGATGGTGAAATCGAGTCATGGATGGAACTCTGAGCGAATGGATCATCGCACTTTCACGCGCCCCTGAGCAGCGGGCAGAGGCGGCAAAACAACTTGCAAATGCCAAACAGTCGGTCAAGCCGGCGATCCTGGCGTTGGTGCGAGCGGCCGGTGACCGTGACGATTCAACCCGAATGTGGGCAGCGGAAGCGTTAGAAACAGCGGGAGCCCCGGATCCCGGTGCGGTTCCCGCATTGATTCAATTTTTAGAACCGTCTGCGGCTCAAGCGGATGGCGAATCGGCCTACTGGGCCGCAAGGATCTTGCGTCGCTTAGGGCCCGCTGCTTCGGCTGCGACGCCGGCACTGACGGCCGCGGTCAAGAATTCCCCCTACTTGGCCGTCCGTGAAGAAGCCGTTGCCGCACTGGGACGAATTGGCCCCGCCGCACGCGAAGCGTCGGAAACGCTTAGCCAAGCAGCCCAATCAGGGCCCCCTCGGCTGGCTCGCCTTGCCATGATCGCCCTGGAATCGATTCGTGGGATGGCCGCCTAGTGTTCTGGAAGACTAAAAGTCGCACCAAAACGCGACTCCCACTGACTCGATTCATCGGCCCCATCTCAGCCATCATGGGGCTGCTATCCCTATTGGGATTTGGAGTCACCAAAGGGATCGACCTATCGCGGTTCGACCGGGGCAATGAAGTGCTTGCGGAGGCCAAAGTGGCCGCCATAGCACGCGAACGAGCCGATGGCGAAGGACCGTTGCTGACGGAATTCAGGCACGCGCTGGCCAACAGTCCTTCCGAGCCAACCGATCCCGCTCAGGTAAACGGTCTTCCACAACCCAGCGATTTCGGTCACACCAACAACCAAGCACAGCCCAACCAAGCACAACCCAATGGCTCCGCGAACAACAACGCGGCTCTGGCAGGAAATGGCAATCCGCAACAGCCCCCGACGTCTTCGTCGGGCAATCAAAAGCCATTCGACCGAATTCGCATCGCTAGCTTCAACATCAAAGTATTCGGCAAATCGAAATCGGAAGATACCAATGTCATGGGAGTGCTAGCGCACATCATGCAGTTGTTTGATGTCGTTGCCATCCAAGAAGTTCGCTCGCCAGATTCTTTCCCCGTCGACAAACTCATCCAGCGAATCAATCAGGGGAACACGCGGTATGCGTCTAGCGTCGGAGTCGCTCAAGGGCGAAGTTCGCAGCTTGAACAATACGCTTACGTTTGGGATACGACCCGAATCCGAGAGATCCCAAACGCGACTTATGTCGTCAACGATCCAGAAGACCTAATGCATCGCTCCCCCATGGTTGCGACCTTTGAGTGCATCGTCCCCGCCAACGCGGGACGCAACGGTTTCAAATTCACGATGATCAATGTTCACACCGACCCTGACGAGGTGAAAGGGGACACGCCAGCGAATGAACTGAACGTGCTGGATGATGTCTATAAATCGGTCCGAGAGTTCGAGTACATGCGACAAGGGGAAGACGATTTCTTTCTCGTCGGCGACCTGAACGTCGATCCGCAACACCTATACGAACTGGGGCAGATTCCCGGTCTGCAGTCGGTTACCGGACCGACCCCGACCAATACTAAGGGAACCGCGATCTACGACCATATCCTGGTCGACCGGATGACCACCAGCGAGTTCACAGGAAGCGCGGGAGTCCTGGAACTGGTGCAACACTTGGGGTTGACTCCTGACCAAGCCTGGGCCGTTAGCGACCACCAGCCGATCTGGGCTGAATTTTCCATTTATGAACAACCGGCGTTTGGGGCAATCGCAACCCGCCCCCAAGCCAACGCCAGATAACGCTGGTGAATCGTCCCCTGCGGATGTAAGTGCCATGCTTTCCAAACCGATTATTAATGCTGCTTTAAGGCTCTGAAAAATGTGTGGAATTGTTGGCTACATTGGACATGGCACCTCCGTCCCTTTCCTGCTGGACGGTTTACGTCGATTGGAATACCGCGGTTACGATAGTTCTGGAATCGCGGTTATCGATCCCAAGGGCGTGCAAATAACGCGTGCCGTCGGCCGAATCGATCAACTTGCCACAGCGATCGCCGAACAAAAACCCTCGGGGCCTTTGGGGATTGGACACACGCGCTGGGCCACACACGGCCCTCCAACCGAAGTCAACGCCCACCCACACCAAGGCGGAAATGGGCAGGTTGTCCTGGTTCACAACGGGGTGATCGAAAACTTTCAACCGTTGCGTGAGGAACTGATCGCCAAGGGCTACGTCTTTCATTCGGCGACCGACAGCGAAGTCATCGCTCACTTAATCGCCGAATGCTACGACGAACTTGCTGCAGAGACCGACCCAGAAGCACGCTGCATTCAAGCGGTTCGCGTCGCCATCAATCAGTTGCGAGGCACCTATGGCCTGGCAGTCGTTTTTCCTGCATGTCCGCAAATGATGATCGCCGCTCGCTTCGGCAGCCCACTTGTGGTCGGAGTCGGACGCGGAGTCCATTACCTGGCGTCGGATGCTTCACCATTGGCAGGGCATACCGACAGGATCGTCTACCTGGCGGACCATCAGCTTGCGATCCTGAAAGCGAACGACCTGACGGTCCTGCACCGTGACAGCGGCGTCGTCCGGCACGACATCCAGCGACTAGAAACCGAAACGCAACAAATCAGCCTGGATGGGTACCCCCATTACATGCTGAAAGAAATCCATGAACAACCCGATTCGATTCGCAACGCCATGCGTGGCCGACTGGACGATCAAAATGCGACAGCGATTTTTGGTGGTTTGAATCTGACCCCGCAGCAACTACGCAGTGTTGATCGAATCATTCTGACCGGCTGTGGAACCAGTTGGCATTCGGCTTTGGTAGGCGAGTACCTGATCGAGGAATTCGCGAGGATTCCAGTGGAAGTCGAATACGCTAGCGAACTGCGTTACAGGAATCCACCAATAGAACCAGGAACGCTTGTATTCGGAATCACACAAAGTGGCGAGACCGCTGATACCTTGGCCGCTCTGGTCGAAACCAAACGCAAAGGGCACCGAACCCTGGCGATCAACAACGTCGTTGGCAGCTCCATCGCCCAAGCGGCCGATGGTGGCGTCTACTTGCACGCCGGCCCTGAAATCGGCGTCGCCAGCACAAAAGCCTACACATCGCAGTGCTGCACACTGGCGATGTTGGCACTTTATTTTGGCCGTCTTCGGCACATGAGCTACGAAGCGGGACAGGAATTCATCACCGCACTGCGAAGGTTGCCCGCGGCGGTCGAACAGTCACTGACGTGCGAATCACGCGTCCGGGAAGTCGCCGAAAAATACCAATCGGCCACAACCTTCCTTTACATGGGACGTCAATACAATTTCCCCACGGCGCTCGAAGGTGCACTGAAGCTGAAAGAAATCAGCTATATCCATGCCGAAGGGTATCCCGCTGCAGAAATGAAGCACGGACCGATCGCATTGGTCGACGAACACACGCCCAGCGTATTTATTGTGCCTCGTGGGACCACCTACGAAAAAGTGATCGCCAACATGGAAGAGGTCAAGGCGCGCAGCGGTCCTGTGATCGCGGTTACCTGCCATGCCGACCCGGCGATCGACAATTTGGCGGACGACGTCATCCGAGTTCCCGAGACACCTGAATTCCTGCAGCCCATCGTCAGCGTCATTCCCCTGCAGTTGCTTGCCTACAACGTGGCCCTCCTGCGCGGTTGTGACGTCGATAAACCTAGGAATTTGGCTAAAAGTGTGACGGTGGAATAGGCTTTTGCCGTGAACCCAAAGTAGGCTTGAATTTAAGGCCTACGATCGTTGTTTTTGATTCTTCTTTTTTCATTGCCTGGAGGCTCTCATGAAATCGACCGGACTAAGCTACAATGCCCGCAAAGCGTTAACTGTCCATATCGGCGAAACCGCTGGAACCGAAATCGCCAATCTGATTCAACGGATGACGGTAGAAATCGATGAACTCCGGCGGACGAAGGTCAACGTAACCCGAATCGTTCCCCATAGTGAGCCTGCGTACGCAGACGAACGTTTTTAATTATTGAGATCATGAAAACCTACCTGGTAACTGGAGCCGCTGGCTTTATTGGATTTAACCTATCGCAGTTGCTGCTGAAGAAGGGAATCCGAGTCGTTGGTCTTGATAGTGTCAACGACTACTACAGCGTCCAGTTAAAAGAGGATCGCTTGGCGATCCTCAAAAAACACCCCGAGTTTTCATTTATCAAAGCCGATCTGGCCGATCGAGCGGCCATCGAGAAACTGTTCGCAGATCATTCGTTTGATCGAGTTGTCCATTTGGCGGCTCAGGCAGGTGTGCGTTATTCGTTGACCCATCCACACACCTACACCGAATCCAATATCACCGGATTCCTGCACATCCTAGAAGGGTGCCGTCACGCGAAGGTCCCGCATCTAACGTATGCCAGCAGTAGCAGCGTTTACGGGGCGAACACCGAAATGCCTTTTTCGGTCCACCATAACGTCGACCATCCCCTCAGTTTGTACGCGGCCAGCAAGAAGGCCAACGAACTGATGGCACATACCTACAGCCATCTGTACGGTCTGCCGACCACGGGACTCCGTTTCTTCACGGTCTACGGCCCCTGGGGACGTCCCGACATGGCGTTGTTCTTGTTCACCAAAGCGATCCTAGAAGGCCGTCCAATCGACGTCTTCAATCACGGAAAAATGCAACGAGACTTCACCTACATCGACGACATCGTCGAAGGGGTCTATCGAGTCGCCGAGCATACCGCGACCGCCAATCCCGACTGGACCGGCAGCAAGCCCGACCCGGGCAGCAGCATGGCTCCGTACCGGATCCATAACATCGGCAACAACCAACCGGTTGAACTGAATTACTTCATCGAAGTCATCGAGGAAGCTTTGGGTCAAAAAGCCGAAAAGAATCTATTGCCGATGCAAGCTGGCGACGTCCCCGCGACCTATGCCGATATCGATGCACTGGAAGAAGCGGTCGGTTTCCGCCCAGCCACCTCGATCGAAACCGGCATCAATCGATTCATCAAGTGGTACCGAGAGTACTACAACGCCTAACCGCAAAAGCGAACGCCCCAAGCCGGTCTCCATGACCGGCAGAAGTCCGCGGCATTTCAAGTGATCCGACGCGGCAGCAAAACAATGTTTCGCTGCCTCAAAACCGGGCCCTCTCGGCAGCAGCGAAGTAGCGTCCCACGTTAACGTGCGTCGGAATGATCGCCGCCGGTTTCTAGCAGGCTGCTGAAGAGCGGCAACAATTGCTTTTTACGGCTTACCACGTTGTCCAATTTGTAAAGTTTCAAATCGACGCGTGGATAATTGATCTCTTCCCAGCAAGCGGGTTCTCGCGACATCAACAGCAGGCTGCCGTTGGTCGCGATATCGGTGATCATCAATGCGGAGAAATCAAGATTCCGGCTGACCGTCAGTTGCTCAAGTGCATCTGCAAGTTCGTCCTTCCGGCTCCAGAACAAGTCAAAGCCAATCTCTTCGATCTGCGAGATCGAGAATCGGTGCCCATGTTCTTCGAATTCCTTGCAATCTTCGCCGACGACTCGCTCGGCGTTGCTAACTCGCAGGGCGGATCCGGTTTCGAAAAATTCTTTCGCAAAGGATTCCAAATCGGTATCACAGAATCCTGCCAGCCAATCAATGACATTGCGATCGACATCGGTGGTTGTTGGCGAACGCAAGAAAAGCGTATCGGAGATAATCCCCGAAGCCATACATAGCGCCATCCCTGGAGTGGGATCGATTCCGTGCATTCGATATCGCTGTGCGACAAGGGTGCATGTCGACCCGACAGGTTCCATGATAAACCGCATTGGCTGAGTCGAACGCAGGCTTCCTCCCAAGCGATGATGATCAAGGACCTCCAGGATTTCGGCTCCTTCGGCTCCGTCAACCGCTTGCCCTAATTCGTTATGGTCCACCAAAACCAATTGGGGTTTTGGCGGATTCACCAAATCGGATTTTGAAAGCACACCGATCAAGGAACCATCGTCCTCGAGGACAGGAAAAACGGCTTGATTGGATCGAGCGATTTGCTGGCGAGCCTCTTCGATCGGCTGTTTTGCGGAAAGCGAAACGAAATTGCGTTCCACGGCCGGCAAGATGGCACGTGCGGACTTAATCCGCATCGTCGTGGTGGCGGTGTCGTAGGGACTAACGATGACCGTCACGCCGTTTGCTTTGGCGATCTGCAACAAACCCGGCGAAAGTTCAAAACCACCGGTAACCATCAACCCACGAACCTCTCGTTCAAGGGCAGGCAATTGGATGGTAGGGCGGTCACCGCTAACGACCAGCGTGTCGCGATGCGGCAGTGCCCCCATTTTTTCGGTGAACTTTTCGGCACTCATCGCCCCCACCATCACCATGAAGTCCTGTCGCTTATCGACTTCGACTTCGTTCTGATACCAACCGTCGACGGCGCGGCGGATTTTCTCAAGGCTGGACGAGACGCAGCGTGAAATCCGGGCGTCATGTTCGCCGTCAAAAATCAGCTCCATCACCGACAGAAGGCTGAGGATTCCGACCAATGTTTGATCCTTATCAAGCACTGGAATGCTTCGCAGTTCATGCTTTTTCAGCCGGCGATAGACTTCGTAGAAGACCTCGCTTTCCTCTGCCGTGACGACATCGCGGTGACAGACATCCTCCACTTCGGGACGAACGTCCATGATAATCCGCGGCGGTTCCAGTCCACATCGCTTCAGAGCGAATTCGGTTCGTCGGTTGGCTGGACCGCAACAGGCCGCCACCGCGTCGGGGTGCGTGGTTTGTCGCAGCAGGTTCGCATACGCCAGGGCAGCGCAAATCGCATCGGTATCAGGATTGCGATGTCCAAAAACCAGTAAGGGCATTCTGTGGTCCAGTTCGGTGGCAGAAGGATTTGCCACCAGTCAAGTAAGGGGTCGAGCCTAACCTGGCGAGCCTAAACCGTAGTGGTTTGGGTGCTAGATGATTCGATCGCCGTCGAATTACGACAACGATTCTGAACCCACATCTTAACCGCCCAACGGCCCTCGGCATCCCCACTAACCAGCCAATGTGGTTGAACACAGACACTTTGATGAACTAATTCAAAGCCACCTTCACTTTGGCTGACCGTTTCGATCGGAAACGCCCAGATTCCGCTCGGACGATCGATATCCAAACCGATATCAATCCCCAACCATTGATCGGACAGCATCAGCCCGGTGGTGTCGGACAAATCCTGCGATTCCCCTAACTGCCCCAAGCGATTGCCTGCAGCATCGGTGAAGAAGCGGTCATCGGCTCCGGACGGCAATCCTGCAAAATTGAATTCAATCCCAAAGTGCATCACTTGCCCGGGAGGCAGATTTTCCAGCAAATAGGTGATTTCCACCGTGTCGGATCCCGCGGTCATGGTGATCGCTTTGGTGATCGTCAGGGGAATTCCCCAGGCGTTCCCTTCACGATGCATCCGCAACTGCACTCGATCGGAAGCGCGGCGAAGCTTGGCCTGGAACGGCAAATCAACGAAATCGCCACGTTCCTGGGCATCATTATTCTGGACGGCGGACAACGTAGTCTGTTCGTCGTAGAAATGATCCATCAACGATTTACGCGGGAAGCGATCGTACTGCAGACGTTGCTCCAAACCTTCTTGCTTGAAGACCACTCGGTCATGGATACTTGCGACTTCGCCTTCCGTAGCATTGGGACCGGTTAGCACCTTGCGATGGTAGGCTTCGGGCCGGCGTTGCATCGTCGCCAGCAGGTTGTGCGAAATCGCTCGCAGGTCCCATTCGACAATCCGTCCGCCACGCCCCGGGGAAACCCAAGCGACCATCTGATCGGTCGACATCCGCACTTCGTTCTGACCGTCAAAATCGTAATCTTCCGCAGTCCCTTCCGCCCATCGCGAATGAGGTCCACGGGCGGCACGTTCCAAGATCGAATCGGCTTCGATCAGGTGTTGGTAAATCGCATTTCTCAAATGCGGCAGGTAAACCCCACCAAAAGCACCATGCCAGTAAGGGCAATTGCATTGGCCACGGTAAAGGTGATCCTGAGCGACCGCCAATTCCCCGGCGTCCAAACCTTCTTCACGAGCTTCCGCCAGGCGTCGACTGACATCCATCATGCGAGCGTACATTTCGTTGGTTTCGGCGTATTTGACTTTGAAATTACGCCAGTAACCGCCACGAACAAATGCCTTCAAGGAATCCCAGCGAGGGTCCCCTTCAAAGTCGTGGATAACATCATCAAGGCTCTGCTGCTGTTCCACCGGCAACGCCCATTCGGACATTTCGCGGTAGCTGCTGTCGGGCAGATAGACCTTGCCAACCGGTTTGGTTTGGGCAACGGCCTGGGCTAGCGTGGTCGCGTGCAACCATTCAGCGTTGTCGGACAGCGCGTTGAAGAAACTACGCAGCCAGCCTCGTTCATAGACGTGCGCCTGGGTGTCGGGCCAGGTGCCGAATTTCTCGCCATCGTCCCCAAAGGTTAACACTGCCCCCGGATGCTGCTCGGCGACTTCGCGGCAGTAGCGGATCGTTTCATCGGCGGCCAAAAAGGGAATCGAATACCGCAGGCGTTCACTGCCGGGGAAGATCCGCAGCATGTGCCCGTCATCTTCGGTCAGGAAGTATCCGGTCATTTCCTCTTGGGTCACGCCAGCGGCGCGGAAGTGGAAATCATCCAACACCGTGTACTGGATTCCCGCTTGGGCGACCGACGCGGTTAACCCCGATTCCCAGACTCGCTCAGGAGTCCACATTCCGGCGGGTGTCACCCCAAATTTACGGCGCAGCCATTGAGCGTAGGACTGGATCTGTCCGATCTGGTCACGCTGCGGCAGCATCGTCATGATCGGCTCGTACTGCGGCCCGCCGACGATTTCAATGCGTCCCGCTTCGACCAATGCTCGCACACGATCGATATATTCGGGATGATGGTCCGCCAACCAGAGCATCAAAGGGCCGCTTGTATGAAGCGACAGATTTAGGCGCTCGTAGGGCTCGAAGACTTCCAGGAACGGCAGATAGCTGTCCTGATAGGCGGCTTCGAAGATCCCGTCGAAATTGCCAATAGGCTGGTGATTGTGCAGTACCAGGCAGAGATGAACGTGTGGTTGCATGTTGACCGCTAGCGATTGTGAGTGTCGATCCATTCTTCACCAACCTTATCGGTCACAAAGACAGAATCGTTTTATCTTTCTATGACAGAATGGCCGGTTCTCGGACGTGAACCCCGTAAGGGGTTGGTTTGTCGGGCTACTTCCCGAAGTGCGGCCGCCGCGGTTTCGGGTAAAGTCGGGTTAATGTAACAATCGGATGCAAATTCGAAGCCTGCCTGAGTCGTCACACGAGGCATCCACTCCATCGACCAATGGAATGGTTCCTCGTTCGACACAGCTGGCGGCTGCGTGTGGAGGACGTAATTATACGAAACTTCCGGGAACAGCGTCTCGAAACATTGGACCAGACGGCGAGTCAATTGAGCTAGGTCTGCCAGGACTGCTGGAGAAGAATCTTCGAACCGAGCTCCGTGTTTCCGGGGCAAGATCCGGGTTAGGTAAGGTAGAGAAGACGCAAATGGGCAATAGGCGACAAAATGCTCCGTCGTAAATGCAATCCGCTGCCCAGTTTCTAACTCCGAACGCAGCAGATCGCACTGCAGGCAGCAGCCCGTCTGGTCGAAGTGAGTCCCCGACCGAAGCATCGTATCGGCAACACGCGGAGGAAGTGCCGCGGTCGTGATCAACTGACTATGAGCGTGGCTGAGGGAGGCACCGGCTCGCGAGCCAACGTTTTTGAAGACCGAGATGTACTCGACTCCAGGAACTTTGCTCCAGGCACCAATCCGGAGGGCAATCGCTTGATAAACCTTGGTCAAATGATCGACATTCAGATCGACAATCGAGTGCGAATGCCAAGGCGATTCGATCACCACTTCGTGGCCGCCGGCAACCGGCGCGGAATCGAACAGCCCGACACTACCACGCCGCTGCGGCGAACGCCGGTTGGACTGATTTTTCCACTTCAATCCAGAAGGGAGCCGTTTATTTTCTTTTCCCGCAAGACCTCGCCAGGTAACGGCAGGGAATTTGTTGTCGACGACGCGCACCAACCAGCTGTCCGGATCCTCATCATTAGGAATCGACAGCAGCGTCATCGGGGTAAATTTTTCATTCCCTTCGCAGAAGGGGCAGATGCCAAACGGTTCCGAAACAACATCGGGCGGAGCCGCTTCAACCGGGCGGTCGCCTCGGCTGGTTGCAAAAATGGTCTGACGGCCGGTAAGCACGTCCAGGCGAAGTTCGCTGAGTGCCCCAAATCGACCGGGGATGTAGTCCGCCGGTGGCGCTTGCTCACTCGACGTCGCGGTCTTTAACGACACCGAAATTGCCGAGGAAGAGGATTGCCTGATCGACGAAGAATCATCGATGCGATTGCGTAGATCACTCATGATCATGTCCTCTTCCACTGAAAGGAGGAAATTATACTGGTTGCCCCGAGAGGGTTGTGTTAGCAAGCACACTGTTTAGTGTCTTCGCTGCAGAATCCTAATTTCATGCAGTCTCTTGCGAACCACCCTCAATTAAGGAGGGTGTGTTGCCCATCGGCCTCTGGGGGGAACATCCTACAGTGCAAATCCTCCGCCACCGAGTGCTGGCAGCGTTTTTTTCACAAAAACTTTTTGTAGAAGAATCCTTAAATTCGCACTTTCCTCCCCTTACGGGCTGCCGTATCGCCATAGATCTGCACATACCGGTCCGCACTCCGTCCCCACGACCAATCTTGCTGCATTCCGGTTGTGACGATTTGCGACCACTTTTCCGGCTCCTGCGATCGGATTCGCAAGGCCTTTGAGAGCGCGGCGGTCAAACCCGGCGCGTCAAAAGTACTGAGATAGAATCCGGAACTGGTTTTCTCCGCCAAAGTTTGCTCACAGGTATCGACGACCGTATCGGCTAATCCACCTGTTGGATTGACGACCGGGACGGTTCCATAGCGGAGGCTGTACAGCTGATTCAGCCCGCACGGTTCATAACGACTGGGCATTAAGAAGATGTCGGAGGCGGCTTCGATCTGATGCGCCAACGCATCCGAAAACCCTAGATGCAGGCCCAGCCGTCCCGAGTATTTTTCCGCTAGCTGTGTTAGAGCATCGTGATAGTGCGGTGCTCCGGTGCCAAGCACAACCCACTGAGCTTCGTGGCCGCTTGCCAAAAAGTGCTGCATCGATTCGATAACCAGTTCCCAGCCTTTCTGCTCCGCAAGCCTTCCCACCAATCCGATCACCGGTGCTTCATGATCGACCTCCATCCCAAACCGTTCCTGGATGGCTCGCTTATTTGCGTTTTTACCTTCGGCCCAATTATCGAGCGAATAGTTTGCGGCAAGATGAGGATCGGTTTGCGGATTCCAGATCCCGGTATCGATACCGTTTGGAACTCCAAACAGCGATTCGGAGCGTGCTTGCAGGACTCCCTGCAAGCCACACCCATGTTCTTCGGTCTGGATTTCTTCGGCATACCGAGCACTGACCGTGGTGACCGTGTCGGCGTACTGAATTCCGGTTTTAAGCAGATTGATTTGGTCATAGAATTCCAAACCATTGTGGTGGAACTGTCCCCAATCGAATCCGGTCAGGGATAAGTTCTCTTTGGGAAAAACCCCCTGGTAAGCCATGTTATGGATCGTCATCAGCGAAGCGGCACGGTTCATCCACGGATGCTGCTCGAAATCCTCTGAGATATAAGCTGGCACTAGTCCCGTCTGCCAGTCATTGCAGTGAACGATATCTGGCTGGAGATCCAAACGCGTGATCGCCCCCAAGCAGGCTCGCGAAAAGAAAGCGAACCGCAGGCAATTATCACGGTAATCGCCCTTCTCATCACCGTACAGCTGAGCCCGATCAAACAGCTCCGGTTGGTTGATAAAGTAGACAGGCACATCCGAATCGGGCAGCGTCGAGCGAGAAATCTTGGCCGCAATTTCGCGACCATCGATCGACACCCGAACCGACAGGTCGGTTTCTTCGATGTCTCGGCCTGCCGCTCGAATCTGCCGGAACCCCGGCATGATCAGGCTGACCTGGTGGCCCCGCTGTGCCAGTTGCACGGGTAAGGCTCCACAGACGTCGGCCAATCCTCCGGTTTTAGCGAATGGAACGGCTTCAGTGGAGATAATAACGATATTCACGCTGGCTTCCCGCGGTAGACAAAAGATGGTTTGTTCATTGCTTTTTATAAGTTTAATTTCTAGTCCAAGAAAAGCGAAGGTGCGATGGCCGTTGGTAAGGACGGAATCAACTTACTCAACTAGAATAGATCAAGCTTTGGGAACCAAGCCCTGGAAAATATCGTCTTTTCCAAGGCCTTCCCACATACGTTCCGCTTCCAGCCCCTCTGCTGATTATGAGCCCGCGACTGTCTGTCAACGAATTCTGGAACCGGCTGACCGAGAGCGGGCTGGCCGACGCGGAACGCTGTCGGCGGTGGGCTGTCGAGTACGCCAAAAAAAATTCCGGTCGCCCCCCGGCCGACTCGGCGACCCTTGCCAAGTTCCTGATCCGCGGCGGGGCTTTGACCAGCTATCAGGTGCAGTGTTTATTAGCGGGGAATCTGACAGACCTAAGCACCGGGCGTTACGTCCTTCGCCGACCTGCCGAAGCCCCCTGGATCGATTGGTTCTGGGCCAAACAAGCTCGCGGTCGTGGCGAAATGCTGGTCCACAAACAGCCTGCGGACACTCCCGAAATCGCCCAACGGTGGCTGACGCTGCATCTGTCTTTGCGGAGCAAGAACCTGCAGCCGCTGGAATCGGAGCGGAACGAAGGGGAAACGCTGGTCGTCAGCCGGCTTCCACCTGGCAGAACTTTGGCGGAAGCATTTGCCAGCGGCCAATGGGATCCGGCCCGGACCGCGGAACTAGGAGAGGCGGTCGCCAATGCGTTGCTCCCGCTTCACCACGCCGGATACGCCCACGGTGGCATCCACCCGGAACGGATTTGGATCGGCAAGCCCACCAAGGAAAAAACCAGCCCAATCCTGCTCCTTCGCGACGCCCCTTTGGGGATCGACCACCCGCTTGGCGAGCGATCGGTCTGGTTACGACGCCCCGAACAACCAGCGTTGTACGCTGCCCCCGAATTCTCCCTCCCCGGACAGCCAGTCGATCCGCTTTCGGACCAATACGCCCTTGGCTGCCTTCTATACCAATCGCAATTCGGCACCCCGCCGTTCTCCGCGGACAATTCAGACGCCTTGCTGCAACAGCACATTGAAAAAGTTCCTGCGAAACTCCAGGCATTGGCAAACGGCAGCGAAAAATCAGGCAGCGGGATCGTCCGCGTGATTGGGCATGCGATGGCCAAAAATGCTGCCGCTAGGTTCACAAACCTTGACGGCATGATCGCTGCACTCCAACAACTGCAAGAACCGAATGAAATCGCTGCCGCCGCGGCAACGCCTACGGCTTCAGCCCCAATCCCAACCCCTATCCCAACCCCTAAAGCACCTCCGGCAAAGCCTGACACCGTGGTTCCTGCTTCGCGCAAGACAGCTTCACCTGTAGCGGAACCGCCTCGCCATCAAAAACAACCCGTTGCACCTGTTCCTGCCTCAGCTCCTCCAACGCAGCGTGTCCCGCCAGCAGAAGCGTCGCCCGCCAAGCAAACCCCCGCTGCAAAACCGGCCGCCTCATCCCCCGAGCCAGTCAGCAAACAACCGCAGGCTCCCAAAGCCCTCAAGCCAACCCCAAAACCACAGGCCGCTTCCCCCGCGAATCCTAGTCCTAGTCCTACCCCTGCCGAAACCAACGCCCCTCCAAAGCGAAAACGAGCGGGTTCAGCGGGACGACGAAGAAAGAAATCCAAGAAGAGCTACCGTGGGCCGATCGTTATCGGTGGGCTTGGCTTTGCTGCGATGATTGGTTTGATCCTGATCCTGGGGCGTCCCAGTGGCCCCAGCAAACAGGTATCGCAGACAACACCCGCCCCCTTCGTCCCAACCCCGCGTGCCCCTGCTGCGTCTCCTTCGGCAAACGGTTCCGGTGCAGGAAACGGCAACTCCGCCGGCGAAAACGAAACGATGGGGCCCTTTGAATTAACGGACAACGAAAAAACCCTTTGGGCTCCACCCAGCGTTCCCGATCCACCGCCGCTAGAAATGATTCCCGGCGGCCCACAGATGGTGATCGTCCTACGGTTAAGCGATTTAGTTCAGTCCCCAACCGGGCAAGCGATTAGCAACGCCTTCTCTCAAGAACTTGGCGACGCACTGGAGAACCTAACGCAACGAACGAAGATCCCAGCCGAAGATATCGAACGCTTGACCCTTGCTTTTGACGGACAGGGGGAGGGCGTGGCATCGATCACCATGGGCATTCATTTACAAAAGCCTCGCCCGCTGAAAGACCTACTGCAAACCTGGAAGGTCGAAATCGCGCAGACCCCCGAAGGAGATCCGATCCTTGCTGGCGACGGCCCCGACGCCTTCTTCGTTCGTGACGTCAGCGAAGGAGCAATGGTCGATGCGTTTTCGATTGGCAGTATCGAACAAATGAAAGGTGTGGCCGAAATGGGCGGAGCTCCCATTCCACTGCCTCCGCAATTGAAAGGTTTGTGGCAAAGCGCCAACTCGGAAGCCGATTTAAATCTGTTGCTACTGCCGAACTACCTGTTCGCCGATGGCCGAAACATCCTGAAAACCTACGCGCCGCAGATCATCGGCCCGCTGCGAGAATTCCTCCAACCCGACGCCAATGGCGTTTTATTGGTAAGCAATTTGGAACCGGACTGGTATCTGGAAACGCGAATGCTGCCGGGGCCTGGCACCACGTCCACGACGCTTTCCAGAAAAATGCAGACAACGGTTGCTCAGTTACCGACCTGGGCGGAGAATTTCCTGGTCGACACATCCCCCGATCCATCTTGGCGGAAATTGGCAAACCGAATGCCGCAAATGCTGCGTGCAATCGACCGCTACGCGAGATACGGCGTCGCTGAAGACGCGGCGACGGCCAATCTTTACCTTCCCAGCGAGGCGGCTCCGAACATTTTGCTGGCTTCGATGCTGGCGGCAAACACCCTACCCGGCAAAGCCGCCGCAATTGCCGCCACGCCGATGGCCACCAAAGCGATGTCGATTGAAGAGTTGCTGGAAATGCCGATTTCGGTCAGTTTCGATCAGGAGAGCCTTGAATTTGCTGGCCAAGCGGTCATCGATGAAGTGAAAGGCAAAGCCCCGCCAGGAACAACGATCCCTCCCTACGTGCTGTTGGGCGGAGACCTTCAAAAGGAAGGGATTACGCAGAACCAACAGATCCGAGACTTCAAGATCAAGGATCAACCTCTCCGGAAGGTCCTTACGCTTCTGGTGATGCAAGCAAATATCGATAAATCGGTAACCGATGCCAGCCAACCACAACAGCTGCTGGTCTGGGTGATCGGCGACAATCCAAATAAGCCAGGGGAAAAAGCGATCTTGATTTCCACTCGAGCTGGGGCAGAAGGAAAATACGAACTGCCCGCAGAGTTCGTTCCGTAGGGATCCGCAATTCAAACCTGCAAATGCCTTGCGGATGCTGTCGGCAAAACATCTCGGCAAGCGAATCAGCTTGATCCGGCGATCTCGCTATTGAGAGGGAACTTTCCGGGCCCCTAAGTCATCTAAGCGTTCCCCCCCCGCCGTGCTGGATGAACGGCGTTTAATTTGCATATTTTCCTTCCGTTGGAAAATTTCCCCATTACGGGGAAAGCGATTAATCGGGTGGAAAAGCATGACAAAACGGCCGCGGGGCCGTGTCGCTGATAGCCCGACAACAAGGATCGCTTTAGGGTGGGTTTAAACGAGAAACCGTCAGTTGGGGGACGCACTGCCAAAACCGGGCCGCCTCATCGAATCACTCAGGTCCGCGAAGCGCAGAGCGTCACGTTACGCACCATTGCAAGAAGGTGCGGAGTCTCCGTCCGTCAACTGAAGCTGGAAGAAACCGGACAGGTGGACCTCCGCCTGTCCGATCTCCAACGCTGGGCTCAGGCATTGGAGGTTCCGTTGCATGACCTACTGTGCGAGCCAAGCGATAACCTGACCACCTCAGTCGCTCAGCGTGCACAGCTAATCCGAATCATGAAGACCGTGGCGGCTTTACGCAATGAAGCCGAATCCTCGTCCCAGCAACGGATGGCCGATCGCCTGCGCGAGCAACTTTTGGAAATCATGCCGGAATTGTCCACGGTAACAGGCTGGCCCCGCGACGGGGCAAGACGCACAGGACCGCTGGGCCGGATTGTAGAATGCCCGATTTCACTCGACGGTTTCGATACCAATCATGATTCGCTGCTCTAATTGCGTCCTATCGGACGTAGCGCACATCAACATGGTCTTGGATCACTCTCTGGGCGGCGGCACTCGATTTCGCGTCCCCCGAGACGAGGATTCCTAAAAGATCTAGCCCGAAGGGCAACAGAAGGACATAGCCCGGAGGACAACAGAAGGACCTAGCCCGGAGGGCGACAGAAGAGCCTAGCCCGGAGGACAACAGAAGAGCCTAGCCCGGAGGGCGACAGATACTTGCCGGCGGCGTGAGCCGCCGGGAGGAAACGAAAAAAGAAAGCCCAGCGGTCGACAGATTCTCCGAATCTGTCGACCGCTGGGCTTCGGCGCCATTGGCCAAGTTTCCGTTGGCTTACACCAACGGCAAATATCTGTCGCCCTCCGGGCTAAAAACACCAAGCTTACGTTGGCTTACAGCAACGGCAAGTATCCGTCGCCCTCCGGGCTAAAAACGCCAACGGCAATCACCTGTCCTCCGCTGCCTACTTCTCTTCTTCGGATTCCGGGCTTTGCTCTTCTTCAGCTACCGCTTGTTCAGCGGCCGCTTTTTCATTTTTGGCCGCGACTTCGGCTCCTAGTGATCGCACGTAATTGATCAGGTGCCAAACGTCGGGCTCTTCAAATTCACCCGGAACGAAGGTAACCGCTGGCATTGGGGTTCCGCCGATACCGACGGTGATACGACGATACAGATCTTCAGGATCTGAGCCTCCGCGGAAAACGCCCTCGGCGAAGTTACGTGGGAGGATATTCTGCGGCTGCAGGGCACCGCGAGCCAGCAGCGGGATTAACGCGTCACGATTTTCCGGTTTGATATCGATCGCCAACGTGTAATCTTTGGTCCAAGCATCGTAGTCGGCCGTCTGACCGTCTCCTTTGCCGTCGTTTCCGTGGCATTTGCTGCAAGAGGCGATCTTACCGCGGAAGACTTCCTGACCTCGTTTGACCGAAGCGGTTAACGCCGCAGCATCCTCTCCTTGCATCATCGCCAAAAACTCGGTCCCGGACGAAGGGACAGGAATGTCGGTGGGCAATTCGACTTCAACGATGTCGTCTTCGGCCTCCAACCATGCGAACCCGATGTCGGCCGCATACTCGAGAGCGATATCCCACGACTCGTCAAACAGTTCCTTTTCTTCCTCATCGGTCGAATTCTGGTGGCTAGGATTGATCAAGCGATCACCACCCTCGATGTCCAACTCAAGCACGGCATCATCGATCAGGGCGCGTTCCAATTCACCACGCCATGACAGATAGATCACGTAATCAACCAGGGCCTGAACCTCTTCGTCGGTGACCGCAGGCAATTTGACCATCGTCGTTCCAGGAATCCCATTCCGGATCCGTTCGGCGAGATCTTCTCGAGTCGGTTTTGAATTCAGTTCGGTTTCTTTGAACTTGAACATCCCTTTGCGGAAATCCCGCGGATAGGGATTGGACAAGCCGGCGTTCTGCCCACGTCCGTCGCCCGTATATCCGTGGCAACTGTAACACTGTTTGTCGATGTACAACTGCTGTCCAATTTTCAGCTGTTCAAAATCAACAACCGTCGCCAAATCCTCCTCCGATGCAGCTAACTCTTCATTCAGCCGCATCTCGTTCGCGTCCCCCAGCAGGCTATCGACAGTCCAATCGGCGTCGCTCAACACCTGATCCATCGGCAACCCTTGGGACACGTGATACTTATAGGCGTGAACCAAGTTGGGCTCGAAGGGGTGAGGACCTTGAGGCACCTCTTTGCTACATCCAGCGATAGCGAGGGCAGCAATGATCACGGTTAGTGCGGAGAAGTGGTGATTCATCGTTCGATCAGGAAATACAGAAAACAACAGCGGGGAAGAAGCATCCACGTCATTGTAGCGGAATTGCAAATCTTTTTCCGTGGAACCCGGGGGCAAGTGTTGCGGCAAATCGCCCCAGTGCGAAATGAGCCCCACTGCGACATGGCACCTAGGTACGAAAAATCCTGACCGCGACCGAAAGTGCAAACAACAGGCCAATCGCAGGAACAACCGCCACCACCAGCCGGGGCTGCGCCGCGATAACTCCTACGCCAACCAACATCAAAAAAGGCATCCCCGCGGGAAGCCAACTAGCGGGCCGCTGCAAAGAGGGCCAAGCCAGCCAAAGTGCCCCAAAGGTCAGCCCCAAACGCAACAAGGTCCCCGTCCCGAAATTCCAATGCCCGCTACTCTCATCGGTGGTCGCACGGACAAACGCCCCCACTGCCAATAGGACAATGGATAAAACGAGGATCAGCGGACGACGCCAGCCGGTACCCGGGGCCGCAGGATTCGTTGTTGATGGGGGCACGTTAAATCCGACTCAGGGTGCGTACCCAATGCAAAACCGACGATGGCGTTAAATCTGAAATGCGAACGATCGGAAATCCCAGCCGAGGCAACCCTCCCGCCCAAGGAGGAAGCTCTGCTTTGACGGTCAGCGGCAATGCTATCTGAAGACTTGATTCGGGGTCGTTCTCGCGTAAACGAATCGCGGGCGGTTTGATATCGGTCGTCGTTGCGACCCCGCTGACAGCTTCTTTTTGTGTGATTGCGACGACCAAAGCCATCGCGAAACTAGGGCCTTGAGAATCACCACTAACCCCGATTGCATTCCTAGTCAGATTCAATTGCTTGCCAAGCTGGGCAGCAGCACGGCCAATGTCCTGAGCCTCGGCCGGAGTCCAACGCTGTTCGGATGCCGACGCGACCACGGCCACCGCCACATCGTACTTTTTGGCGGCAGACTTCCATTTTTCCAGCCCCTCTTCACTTTCTTTTTTGCCGGGATCAAGCAACACGATCAGCAATCCCTCGACCGGGGTCTTTTCCAGATCCGTGGGCGAGAAATAGGAAATCGAATTCGCCGCATCGGTAAGCGTCAATTCCGAAACCGACCACTCCGCAGGCTTTTGTTCGCCCGATCCCGCTTCCTTTGCCTTTTCCTGCTCTGGCAGTTTTGACAACATCCCAGCAACCGGCTGGGTTCCCAGGGTCGCGGTCATTTCCGATTCACCGCGTCGATACGTTAATTCCAGTCCCCCCTCAGGATCCGCTATAGCCACCTGATTTCGTAAAGCGTCGATCGAGCGAATCGGCTGTCCCGCCAACTGCAACAACCGATC
Organism: Roseimaritima multifibrata; assembly: GCF_007741495.1. Taxonomy (NCBI): domain Bacteria; kingdom Pseudomonadati; phylum Planctomycetota; class Planctomycetia; order Pirellulales; family Pirellulaceae; genus Roseimaritima; species Roseimaritima multifibrata. The sequence continues at coordinate 1,302,546 of NZ_CP036262.1, read as the reverse complement.
GCCCGGAGCAAGATCTGCCGCAGCCGCCTTCGAATCAGGTTCGATGGCAACCACTTCGATCTCCCCCTCGCTCTCTTTTACATAAACGCCCCAAGCCTGCATTTCCAATGGAGGAATGGAATCGGTTAGCTCTGTCTGCAAGTCAACGGTTTTGTCTTCCCGTCGAACCTTAAAGGACACGCTTTCACCTGCATCGAATCGCCCCATTTCCTGGCGTACCTGATACTGGTATTTAACGGGCGTGCCATTGATTTCAAGAATTTCGTCATTGGGTAAAAAGCCTGCACGGGCGGCTGGCGACCGCGGGCGGACGGCATCAATTTTGGTCCCTAGTACAAATGGGTCACTCGCCCCCGAAACGATTCCCAACAAGCCTGCTTGGACGTCTTCGCCCGCTTTCATTTTTTCTAGTCGAGCCGCAATCACATCGGCAGGGATGGCGAACGCAATTCCGGAATCATACCAGCCCGATTTTTCGTCAGCACCAGCGGCAGCGGGCATCGCAGGAACCAGAATCCCCAACAAATTTCCTCGAATATCGACCAACGGGCCCCCGTAGTACACGGGCGAGACTCGGGCATCCGTCTGCAGGGCTCGCCCACGCAATCGCCCCACAGCGCTTAGAATCCCAACCGAAATGGCCGGCTCCGCAGCCCCTTCGACACGTCCGACCGCAACGGTGTATTGCCCAACCGTCGGGTCGATCGACGTCGGCAACTTAACCGCCGCCATCGGTTCCTTGGGCTCGGTCTTCAGCAGCACCCACTCTCGATGCAGGTCTTTAGCCACAATCTTCGCCGTCTGACGAGTCCCATCGGCAGAAACAATCAAGATCGATGCAGAGGGGCGGTCCCCCACCAGCGAGGACGCAACGATCCAGCCATCGGGATCGACCACCGTCCCCACGGTCGACGCATCGGCGGCGACTTCCCCTGTCGATTCAGCCACTCCAACCAGTTCGACACGAACAACCGCCGGAGCAACCTGGTCAGCCGCTTTGCGAACCGCTTGAGCTTCTGTTAATAGAAAATCATCCTCAGCGACCCCGACGACGGGGAAGGCCAAAAGAAGCAAAAAACAGCTGACTCCAAGCCGTCTCAAGATCAATGATTTTCTATCGATGTTCATGAGGCCTATTGTAGCTTGCGAATCCATCTGCCGCAGCGTGACCACGAAGGAGGCGGTAAGCCTCAGACGCGAACGCCCCTGGAGAGCGCGGATGCAATTACACGGTTTGACATTTGGCACGAAAGAAACAAGCCCAGGAAGCTGGCATCATCGTTACAGCAAGGTCTGCCAAACCGAAAGGGACAATCAACACTCTCACGTTCGCACATGTCCGCTACTCAGGACTGGCAGGGGGTGCCGGTAGTTCGGCCGCTGGCGGCAGCTGAGGTAATTCCGGAACCGAAACCGGAGCAGGCTTTGCAGGTGGAGCTGGTAAAGCAGGCGTAGCCGGCGGATCGGCCGCGGCAGGTGGATCGGCCGCAGCAGGTGGAGCCGGAGCTGGCTTTTCCGGCTCCGCGGGCGTTGCAGGTTTCGGGGCGGGAGAAGCCGGTTTGGCAAGCTCTTCCTTCAATTCCTTGATCGAGGCCTTCAACGCTTCGATTTCCGCTCGCAATTCTTCGACTTCGATTTTCGTCGCCGCAGGTTCCACCGCCGCTTTGGCCGCCGGGGCAGCTCCGCCGGAAGGAGCAGGCTGCTCGGACTGCGGGCCTTCGATCATCGGCGGTCGACGATTCGTCGGTGGTGGAGTCAAAGCGGGCATTGGACGCGGCCCTTGGCCCGGGGGCGTCCCCAGTCCAGGCGGAGTTCCTAATTCAGGCGGGGCTCCGGCCACCGGTGGAGCTCCCATCAAACGGATGGTCGCAGAAGACGTCTCGCCGCGATGCTGAAAGACCAGCTCGATCTCTTGGCCAGGACGCGTCGATCGCATCCGCTGCTGCAGATCAAAAGCGCCCCCCAGCGGCTGGCCATCGATGCTGAGAATCTGATCACCAACTTCAAGGCCTGCTTTCGCTGCAGGGGAATTGGGCATGATGTTCACGACGCGAGCGGGACTGTTTTCTTCAACGGGCGAGCTGTCTTCGACGACAACGCCCAATCTTCCATGCGAGACAGAATTCGAATCGGCGGGCTCCCGATCAAAATTGAGCGAAGGAGGACTTGGCATCCCAGCACCGGGCCGCGCAATAATGGGGGGAGCGGCCTGCAGCGTGGCCGAACCGACCACTTCTTGGCCATCGCGTTCCACCCCAATTTCGATCTTGTCACCCGGTTTACGAGCCGCCATGAAGCGGGCGATTTCGCCAATCGTCGCAATCGGTTGATCATTCAGACGGACAATCCGATCACCGCGTTGAAGCCCCGCCGCGGCGGCCGCACTTCCTGGCTGGATCGTGTCGACATAAACGGAGGTCTCTTGCCCCAATTCTCGCTCTTCCGCCTGAATCCCCAAGCGGAGAGGTTGAGGCAGATTCGAACGCGAACTTCCAAGGCTTGCCGGATCTGGCACCGGATCGACCAACGGAACATCCTGAGCGCCTACTCCCAAACGACTCTGGAATTGATTCTCCAGCCGCTCAAGGATCCCTTGCGAAGAAGCCACGCTCGTAAAACCGAGCATCAAAATCGCTAGTAAGCACCGCATTGCCATGTACCTCCCTATTTCCCGTAAACTTGAACTACGTTCATAATCGCGATTCAATCACGATTGTCTAGCCAAGAATGACAAGAGATGCAAGTTTGATGCCCATTCCCTACCAGCTGACCCCTAGCAAGACGGCCGACATTCCGCAGTTAGCCCAGTTTGCGACTCAAACCCTTTCGATCGGGCGTCAGCACTTGGCACTCAGCCAACTAGCCGACGCCCTCAAGCAGCGTGGGGCCGACGCCGTATTTGGGAGTCAGTGTCTTGGAACCGACGGCATGCTGGCAGCTTGCCTAGCAACCAGAATTTCGCCCGATGCCGCGATGCTGGTCGGATGCAGCCAAACGGAAGACGTTGCTGGCTCGGAACTACTTGAGCCAACCCTCGCACACCTTCTAGAACAGTTGTCCGCAACCGGCATCCGATTCGTCCAAGCATGCTGGGACGATTCCCCGGACGCTCCCCCTTTCGAAAAGAACGGGTTTCAATTCATTGCGAACCTAGATTATTTAGCCGGCACGATCGAAAACCTGCAGGCGAGCTCGAACGACCAATCGGAACGCTTGAAAGCCGGCACGAAGGCCAGTTCCACGGATCCCACCCCTCCGGAATCCACTTCAGCCATCGAGGCGTTCGACCCCGACAATGCCCAGGATCGTCTGGACATCTACAAAGTGGTCGCGGACACTTTTGAAAAGACGCTCGACTGCCCTCGCCTGAATCACTTCCGACCTCCGCAAACCATCGTCGATGCCTACTTGGACTCACCAGCGTTTGAGCCGGCCGGATGGCGCATTTTCCGACAGGGCGGAAAACCGATCGCCTGCCTGATCACCACTCCATACGCTTCGGCAAACACCCTCGAACTGACGTACATGGGAGCCATCCCGGAAGTCCGCGGACAGGGCTGGGGCGGCAAAATCATTGACGAAGCGATCGTGATTGCCAAGCAATTCAAACTGACGGAATTGATCCTAGCGGTCGACGCCAAGAACCAACCGGCGATCGATATCTACCACCGAACCGGGCTGACTTCGATCGCCAAAGAAGCGGTCTGGGGATGCCGGTTACCACAGAGCCTGCCGATTTAATCGGAAGCTTACAAAGATTGCAGCCTTTCGCGCGGGTTGCGAAAGGCTGCTTCAAGTGGCCCTTCTTTCGCGGGGGACGTGCGAAAGGCAACTTTAGTCTTCTAAAACGACGCTATTTGAAACGTTGTTCCCTAAATCTTCGAAACGATCAAGCGTCCAAACGACCTTCTTGGTTTTCGGTTCGATTTCGATGAGGATCGGTTGCCCTGGACCAGCGTGGCAATTGCCGATGACTCGATTCCCGTTTTCCAAAACCTGAACGGTCGTCACCCAGGCCAAGCGAATGCCCGGCAGCTCATTCTGCTGGATGCTCCAAACGATTTCTCCATCGGGCTGAACTTCCAGAACGCTATGTCCGTTTCCGGTTCCCATCAGCGTGTTTCCGTTCTCTAGGCGAACCGCGGAAAAGACCTTGTTGCCAAAAGCTTCGGGGCCATGGCCACCTGCGGCCTGCCGTCCAAACATGGGAACCTGGTACTCCCACACCACTTTGCCAGCCGCATCGTATTCACGAACGGTCCCATCCCCTTCATGGCAAACCAGGTAATGCCCGTTATCCAATTTGCGAGCCAATCGCGTATCGGTATGCGGATGTGGGTGATCGACCTGCAACGGGACTTCCGAATGCACTTTGCCATCGCGATCGACTTCGATAATTCGTTTGCGAGTCGTTTCAGCGATCATCACCTTTCCATTGGGGAGCGGCTGAAAGGTGTGGACCTCGATCGGTTTTTCGGTGGTTCCTTTTTTCGCGGTCGTATTCTGTGACCTAGAATCGTATTTCCAAATGACGTCCTTTGAATCCTTGTCGATTTCCACCACGGCGGCCGCCCCTTCCTGCACCATCAAATTCCCGTTGGGAAGAACGTGCAGGTCATGGATCCCGCCCCATTTTCGTTGCCATTCCGTCGATCCATCGGCGGCCAAAATCATCAACTGATCGCCACCCTGCAGCGCCACGCGATGCCCGTCCTGTGCCCACGCGGGAAGAGCCCCCAGAAAACAAACCAGACAAGCCAGCCGACGCAAGCATCCTGGCATCCCGACACGGTATAGTAAAAACGGACGACTAGAAGATTGAAAACGCGACATTTGCAACATGGATTGAAATTTTTGGAAAGAAAAAGGAATGGTTGGATGCAATCGGAAACGCAGCGAAACCTGATTTTTGCACGGCGATTTCGACTCCACCACTATACCTGGTAAATCGTGAGCCGATTGGCACACGAATTGTTGTCATTATTCGGCGATTTGACACCGCCTGCCCTATTCCCTTGTTTATTCCGCCAGTCCCGGAGTGTTGCCATGACTTACTCAACCATCCCCACGCCCAAAAAACTCTCCTGGACAGAGCCTCTAGCAAACGGCCTTGCCATCGCGTTTCTTGGTTTTGGCGGATGCCTCTTCGGCGAAGTCACCGCCAACGCCCAAGATCCCCTTCCCACCGAGGAAGCGAGCCCCGCGGCCGCTTCGGATGTTTTAGAGGCTCCAATCACAACGGATGCCCGGAATGCAACAAAAACTCCGGCTGCAACGGACGACAAAGTAACGGACGCCACCGACACAGCGGACGCAACCGACACAGCGCAAAAGAAAACCGATACCAAAATCACCGCCAATTCCGATAAAGCGGCAACGCTGCGGAAACTGGGCCCGTTCCTAGCAACCGCTCAGACGGCCCTTAAACGGTTTGATAACGAGATCAGCGATTACACCTGCGTGCTGATCAAACGCGAGCGAATCTATGATCGGATGAGTGGCCCACAGTACCTGTGGATGAAAGTTCGCGAGCGAAAACAAGAAGGGGACGAACTGATCACTCCACTCAGTATTTACATCCGCTACATGAAGCCAGCGGTGATGGAGGGGAGAGAGATCCTTTACGTAGAAAACGAACGGGACGGAGACATGCTGGCTCGACGCGGCGGTCGCAGCATCCCCAATACGACGATGCAAGTCCGACCGACCAGCATGCTGGCGATGTCGGAAAGTCGTTACCCGGTCACGCAAGCTGGTTTGAAGCACATGCTTGAGGAACTGGTCCGGCGAATCGATGTGGAACTTCGCCATACCGACTGCGATTTAATCGAATACGGTTCCGCAAAAATCAACGGGCGAAAGTGCCGACACTTCGAAGTCCGCCTGAACGAGCAACGCCCTGACTCGGACTACAAGATCGCTCGTATTCTGATGGATGAAGAATTGCGGTTGCCGATTTATTTCGCCAGCTACGCATGGCCCGAAGACCCTGAAGCCGAACCTCCACTTCAAGAAGAATATGTCTTCACTCGGTTAAGCTTGAACCCCGGATTGACGGACAAAGACTTTCAACGAGACAATCCAGAGTACAAGTTCGCCCCCGAAGACAGTCAGCCCGATGAAGATTTGAAACGACGGGTAACCACCGAGGCTCCGGCCGCTGCAGACCTCCCGAAGGATTAACATCAACCGAATGTCTTGAAGGAAGCATTGAGCCCGGCATCTGGCGAAATGGTTTCGTGTGACCTCACCCCACGTCTGATTAGAAAGTCTGACCACGATGAATGCTCCGCTCCCCCAAGACTCCGTTCCCCAACCCTTCTCATCGCGTTGGAGTCCGTACGCCTACACGCCGCGAACGGTCGAAAAGGAAAAAATCGAAGCTTGCTTCGACGCGGCTCGCTGGGCCCCCAGCAGCTACAACGAACAACCTTGGCGATTCCTGATTGCGTTCCGCGAACAAGAAGCGGAATTCCAAAGGATGCTGGGCTGCTTAAACGCACCGAACCAAGAGTGGGCAAAACATGCTGGCGTCCTAATCCTGACGGCGATTCACACCCGGTTTGATCGCAATGGCTCAGCGAACCGAGTTGCCCTGCATGACCTGGGAGCCGCCGCCGGCTATTTCGCCTTGCAGGCCGCGAAGGAAGGGCTGCAGGCCCATCAGATGGCCGGCGTCGAATTGGAGAAAATCCGGACGACTTATTCTCTTCCCGAAGGGTACCAGCCCCAAACAGCCATCGCAGTTGGTTATGTTGACACCCAGTCAACCCATTCCGATTTAGCCACACGCGATCAGAACCCCCGCACCCGAAAAGCATTTTCGGAGTTTGTGTTTTCCGAAACTTGGGGAAAAGCCGGACTGTAGTCTTTTCGCGAACAAGAGCCGAAACCATGGTCAGCCAGCCCAGCGAGACGTCAGACCGCCCCCCCCAAGGGTCGCCGCTGTCGTCTTTGCCCGAAGCCGCAAACCGGCGACCACAGGCACGGCGACCACAGGTTAGCATCGCGATCATGCTATTGATGATGACCATCATCTGTACGATGTCGGCAGCGATGTTCTACGCCTCGCGCGTCCCCGCAATCCGCAATGAAGTCTTAGGGTGGTTTGGAAAAGAGGTCGCCAGTGGAGAGACTTCCCGCACTTTGCATTTGACGTTCTTGCTGTTCACCTATTCCGCGCCTCTGCTGTTAGCAGGGCTGCTGGGAATCGGCGTAAGCCTGGTTCGGTGGATTCAACCCGCAGGCATGTCGGATGATGACGAACAGCCCGCAACCAGCCCTTGGGATGATTGATGAAAGAAATCCAACAGGTATGCCCTCGATGTTCGGCAACCCTAGCCGTTCCAGAAGATAGCGTGGGCAGTCAGGCGAGGTGTCCCTCCTGCAATCATCTGTTTGTGATCACGGCAAGCGAAACGCCCGCGCCCGCCCCTCTCTACGCCCCCGAGTCAACTGCCCCGGCCCATTCGACGGCCGATCCAGTTCTCTCGGCGGCCGACACGGTCCCTCCACCAAACGACCGCCGAACCAACCCCGACTTGGAAAATCCGTATGCACCGAAAGGGACCACCACCCATTCACCGCAGCGTGCCTCGCAACCGTTCATAGCGACCACGGTGGTTGCCGATCAGTACATCAGCGCTACGATCTATCTGTTTCAGCAATCATGGCAACCACTGGTCGGAGTTGGCGCGATCCTGCTGGTCATCAACATCCTGAATCAGGTGCTCAGCCAGGTGCTGTCGATGGCCTTTCAGGAAAGTGGCCAATGGGTTTTCATGTTGGTAAACATTGTCATCCAAGTACTTTTATCGCTCGCCTATCTGTACGTAATGATCGGGTTGAAGCAGATGGGTTTCGACTTGGCCCGAGGTCGCCCGATACGTTTCAGCCAGGGCTTTGAAGTCCCTCCCATTCTGTTTGGGCAAACCATTCTGGGATATCTCGTTCTAGGGATTCCCTTCCTGCTATTAGCCGCGCCGTTCGCGCTCCTTGTATTGGGCGTGGATGTACCAGAAGCACTTGCATGGGTGGCTTTTCTTGGTGGTGGATTTATCGCACTTGCCGCCATGACTTTGATGTATCTGTTCCTATGGCCTTGGCAGTACCTGCTAATCGATCGGCGTTTAAGTTTAAGAGAGGCTTTCCAAAAGGCATATGAGATCGCATCGATCAACAAAGTGAATGCGTTCCTTCTACTGCTGCTGGGGATGGGCCTGGGGACTGCCGGGATGTGCATGTGCTGCATCGGGCAAGCCGCAACCCTGCCGGCAACCGTGCTGCTAATATGCACTGCCGTTTTGCAGATGAGTGGCCAGGCAACCGTCCAACCACCGGCCGCCGCTCCAATGATTTCGCCGCTAGACAATCCGCAACCTGGTGCAATGAATGCCTAGGCGTTCGGTTAGCGTTCGCAGGCGGAAACAAAGTCCCACCAGAGCTGGGGACAAGCAAAACCTGGCATTTATTTGCTGACAAAATCACCAATACTTCGGACAAGACAATTCGTGGCCGCTCCTTCTACCCCACCAACGTCCAACGTTCTGTGGCGACTGCGCACGCGGTCCCTGCAGCGGCAAACGCTTCCTATTGTCATGGGCATCCTGAACCTGACTCCGGATAGTTTTTCCGACGGCGGACAACACTCTGGGGTCGCCGACGCAGTTGAGGCTGCCCTGCGGATGGAAGACGCTGGCGCCGGCATCCTCGATATCGGCGGCGAAAGCACTCGTCCCTATAGTTCACCGGTTGCCGGTGACGAAGAACTCCGCCGAGTCACTCCGGTCCTAGAGCGTTTACAGAACCGTGTATCGATTCCCATTTCAATCGACACATCCAAGGCGGTCGTGGCGGCTGCCGCAATCGATCTTGGCGCGGAAATCATCAATGACGTTTCAGGGTTGGAGGGGGATCCCGACATGGCAGCGACCGCTGCCCGGACCGATGCGGGTGTCTGTGTCATGCACTGCCAAGGGACTCCCGCCACCATGCAAGACGCCCCGCACTACGACAACATTACCGAGGAGATATGCCAATACCTTTTGCAGCGGGCCGAAGCCTGCTTGCAAGCGGGGATTAATCGCGAACGCATCTGCCTTGACCCCGGCATTGGTTTTGGAAAAACGCACGAGCACAACCTGACCTTGTTGCGTGATGCCAAGCAATTCACTCAACTCGGCTGGCCCATACTGGTGGGGCATTCAAGAAAAGGTTTTGTGGGCAAAATCCTAAACGACCGCGAGAAGAACCGCGACGCGGGAACTCTCGGGGCGTCACTCGCTTTGGCCGCAGCAGGGATCGATGTGCTAAGAGTCCACAATGTTGCAGATACCGTGGACGCTCTTCGGCTATTCGAGGCTGCAGGCGGCCTAACAGCAGGCCGATAGTTTGCGACAGGAGGATGGAAACATCCTAGGGAACGGACCTCTTTCACGTTCCCTAAGGTTCACTCCAGGCGAGGTCCAATGGTAGAATGAGGCTCCTACCTCCATCCTCCCTTGAAATGATAGGTGCCTCCCTTGTTTGCTGCCGCTCCATCTCTCAGCCTGATCCGTCGCTCGCTTGTTTGCCTTGCACTCGGCTTGGCAGGAATTTCGCTAGGCTGCCAACCCAGTGCCGATCAACCCAGTGCCGATCAGCCTTCACCTGCCGAATCAGAACAAGCGACTGAACCGGAATCCCCGACAAGCGAACCAGCTCCGGCGGTGGACGCTGCCGCAGCCAAACCTACTGTCGAAATCGAATTCGCCAGCTTGGACGAAATCGGCGCAATGGTTAAGAAACTTGGCCGTCCGGCGGTTGTCGACTATTGGTCCTTGGCCTGCCCACCCTGCATGGAAGAATTCCCTGGCCTGGTCAAACTGCACCTCGAACATGGCGACCAATTATCTTGCATCGCCGTCGACGTTGACTACGACGGACGGAAAAGCAAACCTGCCGAATCGTATCGCGAAGCGGTAACCGCTTTCCTTGAAACCCAGGAAGCAGCGGTCCCCTCTTATATCTGCACCACCCCCAGCGACGAAGTTTTTGCCGCTTTGAAGATCGGTTCGATTCCGACAGTGATCCTTTACGCAGCCGACGGAAGTATCGTCAAGAAGTTTGTCGACGCGGGTGAGACCGCTGGATTCGGATACGAAAAAGATATCGTGCCAGCGGTCGAACAACTTCTCAAAGATACCGCGGTCGCGAAGTAACCTGCATCAGATTTCCGAGGCCCCAGCGGGGCCCTCTTGATCAGGCGAGACAAGCAACGTCCGCAATTTCTGCAGGCCGCGTTTTAACAGACCTGCAACCGCAGTATCGCTTTTGTCCATCCGTTCAACGATCTCGATCAGCGTCAGCCCCTCGATGTACCGCAAGCGAATCGCCTCGGCTTGATTTTCGGGTAACTGGTGCAGAGCGGAAAGCAGTTCCAAAGCGGTTTCCATCCGAATGGCCTTTCCGCTGGGACTGGACTGCTTGGCTGGCAGCGAAGCGATCCACTGCGTTTCGCCTGAACCGGCGTCCGGCGAACGGACCGGATTTGCCTCGCGATTCAAAGAACGTTTCTGAGTCGTCACATGCTGTGCGACGGCCGTGGCCAAATTGTTTCGAAGAATATTCTTCAGCCACGCCCCAAATTCGGCAGGACTACTCCCGCGAAACCCGTGCAAATCACGCTGTGCTTCCAGAAACGTAATCTGCACGACATCCGACGGATCGACTCGGCGACGCAAGCGTTCATCCATATAGCGATGCGCTCGCATCAGCAGGAAACCTCGATACCGTTCAAGAAGTCGTCCCAACGCTTCGGAGTTACCGGCTTTGGCATGGACGACTAATTGAGTGGTCGAAGTTTCAGGCACTAATTCAGTTTCGCTTTAAGGCGTTCGATGGCTTGTTTGGTATCTACCAACTGGGATTCCATCTCCTCCAGACTACTCCGTTCCTGGGCGACAATGTCGGCGGGAGCCCGGCTGACGAAATTTTCATTCGACAGTTTCGCATTTTTCCCTTGGATCTGCTTCCCCAGTCGTTCCTGTAGTTTATCCAAACGAACCAGTTCCGCTTCGACATCGATGAATTTTTCTAGGTCGATAAAAACTTCCAAGTCATGGGCTGCGACCGATACCTGGACTCCCGTTTCGAACGGCTCAACGTCACCAAACTGGACCGCGTCCGCCCCCGCCAAAGCCGCAAAGTATTCGGTCATCGGCTGCAGCAATTCAACCGTCGCGGCGTCACAGCGAACGGAGAAGGGAACCTTCTCTTTCGGGGGAATATTCTGGCGACTGCGAATTTCTCGCAGGGCACCAAGGACGGCTTGGAATCTTGCGAATTGCTGCTCGATGGCAGGATCTTGGTCCGACATCGCGGGTTCTGGCCAAACCGCTCGCATTACCAGAGGCACAGCGACTTCCGATTCCTTGATTCCGCGTTTGGGTGCAATTTCATTCAGGTGTCCCCAGATACTCTCGGTCACGAACGGCATCAATGGATGCAGTAACCGCATCAATTGATCAAGGGCGTGAGCCAAAACATTCTGGACCTTCGATCGCTCCGCAGGGTCTGCCAAACGAGGCTTGGCGATTTCGACGTAGAAACTGCAAAAATCGTCCCATGCGAAATCGTAAAGCGAGCGAGCGGCTTCAGCGAACTGATAGGTCTTCAGCGATTCATTCACCGCTTGGTTCACGGTCGACAATCGACTGAGCAACCACCGATCTTCCACATTCAATTCATCCTGCTTCAATGTGGTCGCTTCAAAACCTTCCATGTTCATCATCACAAACCGGGAGGCGTTCCACAGTTTGTTGGCAAAGTTCCGAGCGTTTTCAAAACGTTCGCTGACAACTGCACCACGAGGAATTTTCAGATCCTCTGCGGATTCAGCCCACTGCGTTGCGAACTCTTTTTTGCATTCAGGGCACTCGATCTTCGCCAGAGAACGATTCTTCTTCGTCTGGTCGATCAGACGTTCGCAGTGCGGGCATTCATACTGGACCGGCAGGCGAACGTCCTGCGTTTCGGTAGCCAAGCGAGCCAAACCGAACCGCAATGCATCGGGGCCAAACTTGTCGATCACGTCGATCGGGTCAACGCCATTCCCCTTGCTCTTGCTCATCCGTTCCCCATTCCCATCCAAAATCGTCGGATGGATATAGACTTCACGGAACGGAATGGTTTGCAAATTGTGTTTGCTCATCAGCACCATTCGAGCCACCCACAGCGAAATAATATCGCGGGAGGTGATCAACGTATTGGTCGGATAAAAAGCCTCTAGTTCGGGAGTCTTCTCCGGCCAGCCAAGGGTACTGTGCGGCCAAAGAGCCGACGAGAACCAAGTATCGAGAACATCGGGATCCTGAACAAATCCCAGCTCAGCCATCGCCGCTTCCAATTCAGCATCTTCGTTTCGCAAACAGACAAAAAGATGCTCTTCGTCGTGATGCATTGAAACATCGTCGGCTTTGTCACCGGCTGCCGATTTCACGGCAATCTTTTTGGCAGCGACCTCTTCTGCGTTCATTCCACTGATGGACCAAATCGGGATTCGGTGTCCCCACCAAAGTTGCCGGCTAACCGGCCAATCACGCTTTTCACTTAACCAGTCGAGGTAGCCTTTTTCGTAGCGATGAGGGAAGATCGAAACCTCGTCATCGGTGACCGCATCCATGGCCGACTGTGCCAGCGTATCCATCTTCACGAACCATTGGTCCGCCAGATAAGGTTCGATCGGCGTCTTACTACGATCGCTGTATGGCAGTTCGATTTCGCGGTCTTCGATGTCCCCCAACAAACCGAGTGCATCAAGGTCCGCGACGACGGCCTTGCGGGCTTGCTTGATATTTAAACCTTCGTATTTTCCGGCTGCCTCATTTAGCGTCCCGTCGGAATTCAAGATGTTAATCATCGGCAGATCGCCCCGCTTGCCGACTTCGTAGTCATTCGGGTCATGAGCCGGCGTGATTTTCACGCAGCCACTTCCCAGTTCCGGTTTCGCCCATTCGTCAGCGATCAGCGGGATCGGCCGATCGACCAATGGGAGCATCAGCTGACGCCCTTCGGCAGCCATCCGGCTGAGGAGTTCCAACTGTGGCAACAATTCAGTGCGACGCTTCGTGATCCCTTCTAACTGAGCTTCGATACCAGCACGATCTTTTGCCGGTGCACTTGCCAGGCGTTCTCGCAGTTCCTTTTCGACCCGCTCGAGCGCCCCTTTAGGATCGGGATGCACGGCAACCGCCGTATCGCCCAACATCGTTTCGGGACGCGTGGTTGCGATTTCAACAGAACTTGGTTCGCCTGGTTTAGGATCGATCACCTTGTAGCTGAAATGCCAAAAGTGCCCTTTGACGGTTTCGTTAAAAACTTCGTCATCGCTCACTGCGGTCTGCAAGAAGGTATCCCAGTTGACCAGTCGCTTGCCACGATAAATCAGCTGTTCTGCAAACAGCGAAAAGAAGGTAACGCGCACCGCAGCGGCACAACGATCGTCAAGCGTGAACCTTGTCCGTCGCCAGTCACAGCTGCAGCCCATCCGTTTCAATTGGCCAAGAATGCGGCCTTCATACTGGTCCTTCCAAGCCCAAATACGTTCGATCAAGGCTTCGCGTCCCAGATCGTGCCGCGTCTTATTTTCGTCCTCTTGCAGACGCCGTTCAACAACCGCCTGGGTCGCGATCCCAGCGTGATCGGTTCCCGGCATCCACAGGGCTTCATACCCCCGCATTCGGTGCATTCGAATCAGCACGTCCTGCAAGGTGTTGTTTAGGCCATGCCCAAGGTGCAACGCTCCCGTCACGTTGGGCGGCGGGATCACAATCGTGTAAGGAGGCCGTCCGGTACCTGGTTCCGCATGAAAACACCCCGCTTCTTCCCAAGTTTGATAGGTCTTGGTGCAGACCTCCGCATGATCAAAACGGTTGGGGATGTCTTGGGCATCTGGAAACGAATCGGAAGGGGTCGCTGTCATGACAGTTCAACAAGATCGAACAGGGAAGAAGAAGAATAATTAAGAGGATTCAGCAGAACGAGGCTCAATCACGTCAACATCGCAAGGGAAAAATCAGATCGCTGGGCGGCTGGTTCTAAGCCCCTGAATCGGACTTATGCAATTTGTACTCAAAGGCGTCGACCAGGGCTTTCCAGCTGGCTTCGATAATGTTTTCGCTAACACCGATTGTCCCCCAGCTGTCATTCGAATCACCACTTTCAATATTGACCCGAATATGAGCCGCCGTGCCGGCACTGCTATCGACGACTCGGACTTTAAAATCAAGCAGACGCATTTCCGCCAGTTCGGGATAAGTGCCTTGCAACGCTTTTCGCAGAGCAGCATCGAGGGCGTTGACCGGTCCATGACCTTCGGCCGCATCGAACCACATCTCTTCACCCACCTGCAATTTCACAATCGCTTCGGCGAAACCGTCGGCGTGCTGAGCATCGCGATCGCCAGCGACGATTCGGTATTTAATGGTTTCAAAATGGGCTGTAAAAGTTCCGGCCAGTCTTTTGACCAGCAGGTCAAAAGAAGCTCCCGCCGATTCAAATTGATAACCTTGATTTTCTAAACGGACCACTTCCGCAAGGATTCGGTTCATCAATTCTTTGTCATCTTGCAAATTATCCTTGCTGGTCAGGGCAATGATATTGCTGCGGCCACTTAGTTCACTGACCAAGATGCGACGTTCATTCCCGACCACGGCGGGGTCGATATGCTCGTACGTGCTGGCTGCTTTATTGATCGCGTGGACGTGCATCCCTCCTTTGTGGGCAAATGCGCTCTGCCCAACAAACGGTTGTCCGTTTCGCCATTGCAGGTTTGCCGTTTCATAAACGAAACGACTCAGTTCCGTTAACTGGGTCAGTGGGCGACCGCCGAGTACTTGGTATCCCTTCTTTTTGATCGCCAGGTTAGCGATCACCGAGATCAGGTCGACATTCCCACAACGTTCGCCGATTCCGTTGATGGTCCCCTGGACTTGATCGGCACCGGCATCGACCGCCGCGAGCGAATTGGCAACGGCCAGTTCACTATCGTTATGGCAGTGAATCCCGACCACCACCGAACGGTCTTTGAACAGTTCCTTCACTTTGGCGACGGCCATGGCGACCTCTTCCGGGAGGGTCCCGCCGTTGGTATCGCACAGCACGACCCAGCCCGCGCCGCCCTGGACGGCCGCATCCAGCGTTTTCATCGCGTAATCGGGATTGGCTTTCCAGCCGTCGAAGAAATGTTCGGCATCGAAGATAACGTCTCGCTGTTGCTTTAAAAATGCAACGCTCTCACCGATCATCGCCAGATTTTCGTCCAGCGTCGCCCCGAGAACTTCGGTCGCCTGAAAATCCCAGCTTTTTCCGACCATGGTGCAAACCGGGGTCTCCGCAGCCAGCAACGCCTTCATGCCGGGGTCGTCAGCCGCTTTCATGCTTCGCCGGCGGGTCATGCCAAACGCACAGACTTTGGCGTCGCCCAGGTCCAGTTTCCGAACTTCTTGGAAAAACGCGGTATCCTTTTCATTTGAAAGGGGATATCCACCTTCGATGAACTGGATCCCCATTTCACCTAAACGCTTGGCAATATTCAGTTTATCCTGCAGGGAAAAGCTAATCCCTTCGCCTTGGGTCCCATCGCGGAGAGTCGTGTCGTAGATTTCGATTGGGCGCATATCAGTCGGTCAGTGTTTGCAGGGAATCGGTGTTTGCAAAAGGACATGCTTGCAGCAGGGAGTCATGATTGCAGAAGAGAGCATTGTGCCATAAAACGAAAAGCCCCCCCAGTCCACTCATCTCAGTCCATACGTACGCTCATTCGCCGCCTCCCAACCAACTGCTGACCATGCCTACACACGATCCGACCCAACTTCGCAGCCACCGCTGGTTTGCAGCCGACACGTTACGTGGTTTCGGCCACCGCTCTCGCCTAAAAGGCATGGGATTCGATGACAAGGATTACCGCGACCGCCCCGTGGTGGCGATCCTGAACACCTGGAGCGACCTGAATACCTGCCATTCCCATTTTCGCAATCGAGCCGACGAGGTCCGCCGCGGAATTTTGCAGGAAGGAGGCTTCCCGGTCGAAGTCCCCGTCATGTCGCTGGGCGAAATGCTGATGAAGCCGACGACCATGATGTACCGCAATTTGCTGGCGATGGAGGTGGAAGAGGTTCTCCGCTGCCACCCTATCGATTCGGCGGTCCTGATGGGGGGCTGCGACAAAACCGTTCCAGCAATGCTGATGGGGGCCCTGTCGGCGGATATTCCCTGCCTTTTCCTGCCCGCAGGCCCGATGCTGAAGGCCCGCTGGAAAAACGAAACCCTCGGAAGTGGTAGCGACGCCTGGAAATACTGGGATGAACGCTGTGCAGGAAACCTTTGCGACACCGACTGGACCGCGATCGAAAACTGTATCGCCCGCTCCGCAGGAACCTGTATGACGATGGGGACCGCCAGCACCATGGCCTGCATCGCCGAAACCCTCGGTTTCACGCTGCCAGGCGCCTCCTGCATCCCTGCAGTCCTAGCCGAACATTCTCGACTGGCCGTCCAATCTGGACGCCAAGCGGTCGCGATGGCCTGGGATCAGCTTCGCCCCAGTCAGTTGGTCACCCCCGAATCGATTGACAACGCAATCATTACCGACATGACGATCGGTGGTTCGACCAATGCGATCGTGCACATCCTGGCGATCGCTGGGCGTGCCGGAATTTCCCTGGAACTGGATCGCTTTGACGAACTTTCCAGAACGACGCCCGTCCTTGGTGACCTTCGTCCCAGTGGCCGTTTTCTGATGGAGGATTTTTACAACGCTGGCGGATTGTCCGCACTCCTCGAACGACTGCGAGACCATCTAAATCTGGACTGCATGACGGTTTCGGGAAAAACCTTGGGAGAACAGATCGCGGGAGCCGAAGGGATCAACGACGAAGTGATCCGCACAATCGACAATCCGGTCAGCCCCCAAGGGGGCACCTGCGTGCTGCGTGGCAATTTATCGCCCGATGGCTGTGTCATCAAAAGCATCGCTGCCGACCCTCGACTGACGCAACATACCGGCCCCGCCGTGGTGTTTGATGACTACGCCCACCTGAAGGAACGCATCAACGATCCGGACCTGAATGTCACAGCCGATTCGGTGCTTGTGCTCCGCTCAGCAGGTTCGCTGGGGGCTCCGGGAATGCCGGAATGGGGCATGCTTCCGATCCCGAAAAAACTGCTGGAACAGGGCGTTCGCGATATGGTCCGGATCTCCGACGCGCGGATGAGCGGAACCAGCTACGGCACCTGTGTCCTGCACATTTCTCCCGAAAGCTTCGTCGGCGGCCCGCTGGCGTTGGTGCAGGATGGCGACATGATCGAAATCGATGTCGAAGGCCGGCGGATCGTCTGGCATGTCGATGAAGCCGAAGCCGAACGTCGCCGTGTCGCCTGGACGGCTCCCGAGCCCAAATTCACTCGAGGCTACGGTCAAATGTACGCGTCCCATGTCACGGGAGCCCACCAAGGATGCGATTTTGATTTCCTTGCGGGCCGATCGCCGGGCGCAGAGCCCGACATTTTCTAAGACGATTGGCGTTACCTAAATCGCTAGCTGGCGACTATTCGTAATACGCACTTCGCTGAATCGTACGATCGCTACCCGGAATCCAAGCTTGATCATCCTTGAAAGGATCTTTCAAGCGATCGGGAACGATCGGAGCTGGCAGATGTTGAATTTCCTCCACCGCCTTCTCTGTCGATGGTGGCATCGGTGCCATCGTGGGATGCGGTTTCGGAACCGGGAGCAAAGTCGCCGGATGGGCGTCTCGCCCAGAATCCCCACAATCACAGCCCATCGAATCACATCCGCCAGTATCACAACCACAATCGCCGCCACCGGGAAGAGCACATCGTCCCACGCGGCAATTTGGGGAAAGCCCCAGCACGCACTCCACTCCACCAGCGACTTTGTCCAGAACACAGTAGATCGGATTCGGCGGCAACATCAGCCGACGCAGTGGAGCCCGACATGGTGGCCCACCGAGCTGACAGCTTCCGCATCCGCAATTTTGGACCGCAGTCCGCAAACGCGGGGCAGGGCGGCAGTCCTCACAACCACAGCTAGGGGCCGCTGAACCAACCGAACGATGGTAGTTCACCTGTTCAATCTGCGATTCGTGACTCGGCTGCTCAGCCTGCACGTCCCGGAGCCGCGGTGTGGACCGGGCCGAGACCATTCGCGTCGGTGCGAGTTGGCTAGCCGAAGGTTCGGTTGCCGAGGCGGTTTTCACGGCTGGAATTTTCTTCGCTCCGACATGCAATGCCGGCCAGTCCTGTGCTTGGACGGTTACCGCTGGAAGTCCAAACGAAAACAGCGTTCCCAAGAGGAACGATGAGAGAATTAGGTTTGCGGGGCGGAGCATATTCAATCCCTTTAACGATGACGAGGTTCTACCGCTTGCTATACAACTGATCGGACCGATTCTTTCGGAAAATGCAGAACATTCCGAAAGACCGGCACCCTCTCCGCAAATCACCTATCTTCACTTCCCACAATCCGATCCGATATTTAAGTTGTTACGCTTGGCGTTTTGCTTTCGTGCTTATTTCAATTTGAGAATTCCCCATTTCCACCAGTAATGCTCCTCCGTCGACCGCGGCCCCATCGCCCAAAACTCTGGTCGTTGTCTGCACTTACAACGAGCGGGAAAATCTGCCTCGGCTGCTCCCTCGTATTTTGGCTGCACTTCCCAAGGCCGATCTGCTTGTCGTCGATGACGATTCGCCAGACGGAACGGGGACCTGGGCCGAATCGGCAGCCGAATCCGAACCTCGACTGCATGTCCTGGTCCGCAAGGACGAGCGAGGCCTAGGCAGTGCACTTCGCGCCGGAATCCAGTTCGGTCACCAAGGGAAGTACGAATTTTTGCTGAACCTAGACGGAGACCTCAGCCATTCGCCCGAGGACCTTCCACGTTTGCTTGACGCCGCTTTGGCAACCGACCCGCCAGCAGACGTCGTCGTCGGTTCACGTTATGTCGCGGGCGGCAAAATCGAAGGCTGGCCGCTCCGCCGGAAACTGATGAGCCGGATGGTCAACAGTTTCGCCACCCGCGCGTTAAAACTGCCGGTCAAGGATTCCAGCGGAGCCCTCCGCTGCTACCGGATGGCGACTCTAGCCAAACTTCCCGCCGGTGCCCTCAAGAGCGACGGTTACGCAATGCTGGAAGAACTGCTGCTGGGCCTGCATCGCAACGGAGCCAAGTTCGCAGAAATCCCCATCACCTTCCACGACCGCACCGAAGGGGACAGCAAACTAACCATGGCAGAAACCTTCCGCAGCGTCCGCAGCCTGCTAAGCATGATCGGCAAGTAGCAAGTAGCAAGACCTGCATGCGGCAAATTCAAGAGGCCCGGAGGGTCGGCACAATCTCTGCCGGGGGTGCAAACCCCCGGTCTGCATCCCCCCAAGGACTGCAAGGCCCGAAGGGTCGACACAATTGGTGTCGCGAAGATTACACACAATCTCTTCCGGCCCAAACATTCTTCTAACGCTGATAAAATGGCTGGCGAAATCGAGAACTGCCAAGCTCGACGAACGAGAAGACACAAAGGACCAGCACAAACTTTGCTCCCCAGACTCCAGCCGAACTGCGAGGACAATGATGAGCACTCATCAACAGTTGTTGTACCACGTCGTTTTCAGCACAAAGAACCGCAAGCCATACCTCCGAAATGAAGAATTTCGCGAGAGCGTGTTCGCTTACCTAGCAGGCGTTGCCAAGGAGATTGGAGGATACGCACTAATCGTGGGAGGCTATTTTGAACATGCACACTTATTGGTCCGCATCCCCGCCAAAGTTGCTGTTTCCAATTTTGTCGGCAAGGTGAAGGGCAATACCAGTAAACATATCAACGAGACAAGCCAGATCATCAAGAAGTTTGGATGGCAAGACGGATTTGGTGCTTTCACCGTCAGTCCGTCGCAGAAGAACTCGGTGTACCAATACATTGCCAATCAGATGCAACACCATGCAGCGGAATCATTCGAGTCCGAACACCTTCGCTTACTCGACAAGCATGAAGTCCAATATGACCCAAGATTTGTGTGGGAGTCATTGAGCCTTGGGCGAAATTGTGCCGACCCTTCGGGCCTAAAATCCCATGCTCTGGATGGTGCAGGGGACTCGCTACCAATGCCATTTACTCTGGCAACCACCGCTCACTTCTTAGCGGTTCGAACGCCAGCCTGAATCGTCGTAGGCTTTCACACGTGGTGCCGTGACGGCTGGCCGTGCTGGAGCCGAACGAAGTTCTGGCAGTTGCTCGGCGACTGGTTCACGTGTTGGTGTTGGCCATGGTTGAGCGGCTCTGGTCGGTTCATTGGCAGGCGCCGATAGCGACAAGGATTCGTTGTCGTAGGTTGCTCGCTGAATATCGCTTGAGCGATCGTCGACTGGCTTGCTCCAACTGATCGTCTTGAATCCCCATGCCGGTCGGGAAGCGGTCCGGCCTCCTGCGACTTCTCGGCTTGGAACGGGGGCCGCATCGCGGTTGTCCCAATTCGTTGGAGGTGCGGGAATCGGCCGTGCGTATTCTGCCGGCGGTACAGGCGAAACGCTCGCCCCCGATGAAGGAACTTGATAACCCTGCAACTGCTGCGAAGGTGCCGCTGGCTGTGTCGAAGGTGTGCTTGGGAATGGACTGTTCGCCGCTCCGCCTGCGTAAGGCTGTTGATGATAACGAGTCGTCGGCGATGTACTGGGCGGAGTTGGAGCCCCGGTCAGTGGGCCCGTCGATGGTGTCGACGGGAGCGAAGGAACGGCAGGAGTCGGGTACCGCTGTGTTTCCACAACAGGCGGCAACGTCGGCTGCGGCACATACCCCTCACTCGATGCCCCTGGAGTTGTATTGTTTAGCGGAGCAGGTTGCCCACCGGGAGTGGTTTGCCCATAGTTTGGCTGCCCGTAGCTTGGTTGAGCATACGGATCGAATTGGCCACCCTGGATGCCACTCAACCCTGGAGCCGTTTGACCATAGGGAGCCGTTGCACCGTACGGGCTGATGTTCGCACAGGGATCTACCGGAGCCGCCCCGACCGGAGTCGACGCGCCGGGATCCAGACTGACGTAAGGCATCCGCTGCACTTGGTACTGATACGACGTACAAGGACGCTGCACCGTCACGGTCGTTCCAGTCGCCGGATCAACGGTCGTCTGTGGACGGTAATACGTTACCGGAGCACGGTAGTACGAGGTTCGATAATTTGTCCCAAACAGATTCCCGAAGAACCCTCGAATCCGAGGGAACAAACCGGTTCGTGGTGGTGCCACTGGAACCACAGGCGGAGCGACCACAGCAGGTTGACCTGCCATGTATGGCGTTGCAGCTGGCGAATACGCCGTCACTCCAGGTGCGTTGTAAGTCGCGGGCATGTTTGCCGAATAGGAAGTTCCCGGATAAGGCGTCGGAGAATTCGCATAGGTGTTGCCTGTCCCGTACAGCGATGAACTGAGCGTGCTAGGAGCCGCCTGCGTTGCACTGGCCGTCGCGCCTCCGTACAAACTGCTGTAAGCACCCGCATACCCGTTGGGCAATACCGGAGCCGAAGCCGGAGCCGAACCATACGCAGGCATCTGAGCCGCGTAAGCGGTCGGGGCGCTATTAGCAACCGGAGCCGAAGTCGTCACCACGGGAGGCAGCACGGGCATGTTCGCAGCATACCCTGGGGTTACCGGATACGCCGGACCCACTGGATACACCGGCGCATAACCGGCGGCATAAGCTGGCGGTCGCCCGAACAGCCAATCGCACAAACAACCAGCACTCACTGGTGGCATGAAAGCGAAAAAGCTGGTCGCAGTGAGCGCCAGAACCGTTGGAAGACGACGGTGAAAAATCATCGTGACAACTTAAATTAGCGAAAGACTCGGAACGCAGTTCAGACAAACCCCAAACTGCCAGCCGATCCAGTACAGCAAGTGATGACGACGCTCTGTGACTTTCCGGCTCTCCGATGGAGAACAGCTTGCTATCAGAGCGTGCACAACGTGCAGACCAATCGGTCTCGCGGAATTGGACGTCAGAGAGTGGCCTGCGTCAACGCTTTCAAAGAAAACTTAAGCCCAATGTTAAACGATTACGGCAGCATTTTTCGCAGCGTAACGGTTATGATGATTTTCCACCGATGCTCACGACACTTACGCCACCAACGAAGCGACAAATCGACCATTTGGATCCCTCCAGAAGCCTCCATGGCCAGCTTTACGCAGCTTCACTAGCCCATTTCGGCCGTACAAACAAACCAGCCCGCATAACCACAACAAAACCGACTGGTTTACCAATTCGCTGGGCTCTTTTCCTTCAATTTATCGCGAACCTTGCCGGACCCGAACTAGTTTAAAGGTGTCCAAGCGAGTGAGCGACGGCAACGACCAGCGAAAAAGATTCGCGGCCCCGTCGACCTAGTCCCCTTACCAAAAAGGGACCGGCCCCAAACGGGACCCGCTTGAGACCAACCATACAGTGGATCCCCCCGTGCGAGGCGGGGTCGGGCTTTCGGGCCCGGCCTCGCCTTACTTTATATCCCCACGGCCGTGCGTGATTCAGGCATCTACAGTTGGCCTCGTGGCTTGATTATCCTATCAGGCATGACACACCCCAACATTATCTTCATCATCACGGACCAACAGCGATACGACACAATCGCATCGCTTGGTTTTCCGCACATGGACACCCCTCACCTCGATCGCTTGGTCAACGAGGGAACCCATTTCCAACAGTGCCATGTCACGGCGGCCTCCTGCGCACCGGCGCGGGCAAGTCTCTTCAAGGGATACTTCCCACACACGACCGGGATCCTCCGCAACGCCGACACTTGGCGACGAAGCTGGATCGAGCAGTTAAACGATGCCGGGTACCACTGCACCAATATCGGCAAAATGCATACATGGCCGTTCGAGACCGAATTAGGTTTCCACGAACGCTATGTCGTCGAGAACAAAGATCGCTACCTCGAAGGGCGTTACTTCTTCGACGAATGGGACAAAGCGTTGCGTTTTCGTGGGCTGATCAAACAGCAACGGGAACTCTATCGCAAGCGAGAAGATTACCGGGAAGCGTTAGGCGCCTTCGACTGGGAACTGCCGGCCGACGCCCATCCCGACATGTTTGTCGGGGACATGGCCCGTTGGTGGATCGATTCGCATCCTCGCAGCGAACCCCTGTTCTTACAAATTGGTTTCCCCGGGCCGCATCCACCCTACGACCCGGTACCGAGTTACGCGGAACCCTATCTTGCCAAAGACCTTCCGCTGCTACCGGTCAGCGACGAAGAACTTGAAAACCAACCGCCCGCATTTAAAGAACTGCGGCAACACAACCAAGATATCGACCACGACTCGGTCGTCTTGGACCTGAATCCAAGCGAAGCCCAACGACACCGCCAACGCGCGTACTACTGCGCCAACGTGACCATGATCGACGAAAAAGTCGGACAGATCATGGAGGCTCTCGAATCCAACGGTTACCTTGAAAACAGCATCGTGATCTTCACAAGCGATCATGGCGATTGCTTGACCGATCATGGTCACAGTCAAAAATGGACCATGTACGACGCGATCACTCGCGTTCCCTTAATCGTCTGGGCACCGCCCGCGATGCGAACGAACGGACGTTTCCAGGCAGGGCGAAGCGTCGACGGACTGGTCCAGCAAATGGACCTGGGGCCCACGATCTTGGAGTGGGCCGGTATCGACGTTCCCGGCGACTGGGAAGCGCGTTCCTTGAACGGAGCGTTTCAGGAAACCTCCGACTGGCAAGGACGACCTTACGTCTACTGCGAACAGGCTCAAGATGGGATCCTGACAGGGTGCCAATTCATGACGATGGTTCGCGATCACCAATTCAAACTGGTCCATTTCTTAGATGAACCGCACGGGCAATTGTTTGATCTGCGGACCGACCCCGACGAATGCCACAATCTTTGGAACCATCCGATCGCCGCCGAAGCTCAGGCCCGCCTGCTGGGGGAATTGCGAGAATGGCGAATCCGCAGCGGGCTGCACACCAAAAACTGGTGTGAGAGCTGGCGATAAGAAAGTGGGGCTGTAACGGTTGTGCCCGTTCACCGGATTATGCTGGAACGTGGTTTCGTTCTGATGATCAGACCACGGCACGACCGATGCTAGGGATTGGAACACGTGCGAGGATCGCGCGGAATCGCCCTATTTTGGACATGGATGCCTGCCGTGAACAACCTTACAGTCAAAGCTTGCTGCCTAGCCGTCTTCATCGGAGCCTGCACGTCAGCTTCGGCCCAAAGACCTCGAACCGACAGCCCGCAGCGAGCTCCCAGAATCCCACAAATCGGTGGCGAATCCCTGTATGGCTCAGCAAGAGCTCCCAAACGGGTCGATGGAAATTTCATCATCCCGCCGCTGATCGCCCCGACGATGGAAATCGATACGATCGGTAACGGCGAACTGCCCGCCTCCTTCGCCAATCAGACTCCAGACGCCACAATGTTCCTACCAGAGGGGCCGGGTCGCCCAGGAGACTGGACATTAACGTCTTACATGTGGCACGCCCCCAATACGTTTTCTCATCCGCTTTATTTTGAAGACACGATGCTGGAGCGGAATGGGCACGAGCGATTTCCGATGCTGACCCCCTTCGTCAGCGGGGCTCGCTTTTTCGCCACGTTCCCAGCACTTCCTTATCTAGCGACCGTCCAGCCTCCGTGTGAAACCAACTACTCGGTTGGCTACTACCGGCCTGGAAGTCGGGCTCCAGCACTTCTGCAGCGTCCTCCATACCAGCGGAACGCAGCGATTGTGGAAGGGGCTGCGATCGCCGGCGGAATCATAGCGATTCCTTGATTTAGATCCAAACCCGGACTTCTGCAGGATATTTCCTGCAATCCGCAATGGGGCGGTAGATCCCCCGTCCCGTTCAACCCTCTTTCTTGCTAGGTTATGGAAATGGGTGTGCTCGCATTTTCCATGACCGACGGGCTGTTGTGGGCGGTCGCTGTAGCGGTCGCAGTCACCCTCTTTTCCGGCATCATGGTCCGCCGTCGGACCCAGTGCACGGAATCCTTGCGCGATTATGTCAAACGACAACGCAACGGTTCCAACCCACCAGCAAGCAATCCGCCCAGCGAACTCTAGCGACTGTATTAAACAGCCACAGCAATGAGCAAACGACTATACATCGAAACCGTTGGCTGCCAGATGAATGTTCTGGATAGCGAGATGGTTGTCGCGGACCTGAAACAGCACGGCTACGAATTGGTAGCCACCCCCAAGGAAGCGGACACGCTGCTCTTTAATACCTGCAGCGTCCGCGAGCATGCAGAAGAAAAAATCTACAGCGCGCTCGGGAAACTGCGGCAAACCAAAGAGCGGAACCCCGATAAAACGATTGGGGTAATGGGCTGCATGGCCCAAAAAGACCAAAAACTAATCTTCCAGCGAGCTCCGTTTGTCGACCTGATCGTCGGCCCCGGCCAACTTCAGCAGATTCCCACGCTGCTGGAAAACATTGCTGCCGGCAAAGGCCGCCAATTGGCCGTTTCGCTTGGCCGCAAAGCAGGTTCGCAGGATACGATTCGCCGCAGTCACGAAACCTTTGATCCGCTTCGTGACCCTTCGATGCGTCCGACGCCATTCCAGGCCTACCTCCGTATCCAAATCGGCTGCGATAAATTCTGCACCTACTGCGTCGTGCCGATGACTCGCGGCCCCGAGCAGGGCCGGAACCCCGCACAGATCGTTGCGGAAGCTCAAATCTTGGCGGACCAAGGCTGCGTGGAAATCACGCTGCTTGGCCAGACGGTAAACAGCTATCGCCACACCGACGAAGAGGGAACCGTCACACGCCTGAGCGACCTGCTCAGGCAGCTTAGCGAGATCGAGGGGATCCGCAGGCTGAAATTTGTGACCAGCTACCCCAAAGACATGACCGAAGAATTGCTGGAAACGATTCGCGACCTTCCTAAATGCTCGACCTACCTCCACGTCCCCGCACAAAGTGGTAGCGATGAACAACTGAAACGGATGAAACGGGGCTACACCGTTGCCGACTACATGGAAATGATGGAGCGGATCGAACGGATCCTTCCCGAAGCTTCGATCAGCAGCGACTTCATTGTCGGGTTCTGTGGCGAAACCGAAGAGGATTTCCAGAAGACGATCGACCTGGTTCGCCGCTGCCGTTTCAAAAATAGCTTTATCTTCAAGTACAGTGTCCGCCCCGGCACCAAGGCTTCGGAACGTCTGGAAGATGATGTCCCAGAAGATGTTAAGAACCGTCGCAACAACGAACTGCTGGATGTCCAAAACGAAATTTCGGCGGAGGACAATCTAAAATTCATCGGTCAGACCGTCGAAATCCTGGTGGAAGGCCCCAGCAAACGCGGCCAGAAACAGCCCGAAGAGAGCCCTCTGGTTCAAATGATGGGTCGCACGATCTGTGACCGGATCGTTGTCTATGATGGAAACCGACGTCAGGCGGGTGAATTCCTCCCGATCGAAGTGACCGATGTTTCCTCAACAACCTTGGTTGGGCGAGTCAAAACCGTTCACTCCGGCCCCGAGCTTTTCCAACTGCAAACGCTCGACCGTTGAACGGGACCTGAACTCCCTTTTGAATCAACACCTTTCAAGACAGTAGTTTCCAACGATGGCGTTTTGGCGTTCTAAAAAAGAAGAGTCCCCCGACAAGCCGACCACCGATTCCGCTTCGACTGAGGACGGGTCGGCCGCCCAAGGTGGCGAAGCAACGCAGGGTGACGGAACCGGCATGTTTCAGCGCGTCCGCCAAGGGCTCCAGAAAACCCGTGAGGTTTTAGGGACCGACATCCGCGACCTTTTCAAAGAAGACGGACGCTTGGTCGACGATGCGTTCCTCAGTGAACTGTTTGCCAAATTGGTTCGAACCGACATGGGCGGTGGACCAGCAGGACGAATCCGCGACGATATCGCAACGCGATTCCGTGCCCGAAAAGTCCAGATGGAAGATGTCCTGGAATCGATTCGCAATCAGACCCGAGAACTTCTGCAACAAGAACACACCGAACTGCAGTTCGCAGACAAAGCTCCGACGGTCATCCTTGTCGTCGGGGTGAATGGAAGTGGCAAAACAACTTCCATCGGAAAACTGGCAAACTACATCCACAACAAACTAGGACGAACGGTTGTCCTCGGTGCCGGTGATACATTCCGAGCCGCTGCCGTCGAACAATTGACGGTCTGGGCAGGACGCATTGGCTGCGAAATCGTCACCGGTAAACCCGAAGCCGACCCCGCAAGTGTTGCCTATCAGACGGTTGAAAAAGCGGTCGCGACCGGAGCCGAGGTAGCGATCATCGATACCGCCGGGCGGTTGCAGACACAAACACACTTGATGTCTCAGCTGGAAAAAATCCGCCGCGTCATCGGTAAACCTGTCGAAGACGCGCCGCACGAAGTCCTTCTAGTACTGGACGCGACCTCGGGCCAAAACGCAATCAGCCAAGCCAAAGGATTCAGCGAAGTAGCCGGCTGCACAGGAATCATCTTGGCAAAACTAGATGGTTCGGCCAAAGGGGGAGTGATCCTACCAATCCTCGAGCAATTTAAGTTGCCGGTCAAGTTTGTCGGCGTCGGAGAAGGAATCGAAGACCTTGCACTCTTCGATTCGGACGCTTTCAGCGACGCCCTGTTCACGGACGCCTAATAAACGGCAACCCCACCGACGCCGCAAAGCTTTCGTGTCGCCTTTCGGTCGGGACGTGCGATTTATAAGTTGACGATTTCCGATCAGGCTGCTCTTGTTTGTTTCCGCCGGGCTCGTCCCGGTCGGTACAACAACTGGCAGCTACCTGAATGCCTTTACCCCCACTCGATCCTCCTCCGCCAGCGCGTGGACAGACCGGTCAGCGAGAGATTGCGTCCAGTTATTGCTCGCCGTCCAGCAGCAATTCCAGCATCACCACGTCCAATCGCTGCGAAAATTTCTCACCGACTTGATGCATCGTCCCGATCGTCCGAAAGCCGAACAATTCGTGCAGACGCAGGCTTCCCCGATTATTGGCTTCCACTCGAGAAAGCAAGACACGGTGACCAACGTTTCGTGCCCGCCCAACCAGGCCTTCCATTAATCGCCGGCCCAGCCCCTGGCGATGGAAATCGGGACGCACCCAGATCGATACCTCCGCGGTCTTGCCATACGCTTCGTACGACGACCATGGCGACAGGGATGCCCAACCTGCCACCGAAACGTCATCGCGCCCCGCCGAAGCATTCCCCCCACCCGCCGGGGCAACTAGAATCGGAAAGCGGGGGTCTTGATGGGCAGCCCACCACTGCAAGGATGCAGGCCCCGAAATAGGTCCTAGCCGGAAGGAGTTCACCGTTTCCTCGATCTGCTGATTTAGGATCGCGGTTAATTCCGGCAAATCAGACGGATTCGCGTCTCGCAAATTTGCGTTTTGAATGCCCAGAGATGATTCTGTCATCAACTTCCCAATCGTTTACAATACCTAATAGACGCTTCACCCGCCGCGTATCGACACCCCACCCTGTTATCCCCCTCGGAGCCAAGCATGAGTCGCTTTCATTTCCTATCCGGTGCCTGCATTGCTGCATGGATGGTCTTGTCCCCTTCCCACCACGTCTCCGCTGCCGATTCTACAACGGTTGTTCTCGGTGACGAAAGTCTTACCGCTGGCATTCCCGGCAGCGGACCACTGACCGAGGCAGAAATAACCGCATGGCTTAGCAAGCCTGCCAACCACGAAACGCTCGACGTCGAATTGCCGCTTGGCTTGAAAGCCGCCCAGGCAAACGTCTTCATTCCTGAAAACAATCCGATGACCCGAGCCAAAATTGAACTCGGCCGACAACTTTACTTCGACCCCCGACTTTCGGTGGACCTGACGATCAGCTGTGCAAGCTGCCACGCACCCGACCAAGGCTACGCGGCCCACACTCAATTTGGAGTAGGCGTCCGCGGCCAGGAAGGGGGCCGGAATTCACCGGTATCGCACAACCGCATTGTCAGCCGAGAACAATTCTGGGACGGACGTGCCTCCACCCTTGAAGACCAAGCGATCGGCCCTATCGCCAACCCGATCGAAATGGGACATGACCATGACGCTTGCGTCGCCTGCCTGGCTGGCATCCCTGGATACAACCTGCAGTTCGAAGCGATCTTCGACGATGGGCTGACGATCGAAAACGTGGGCAAAGCCCTCGCGACTTTTGAGCGGGCCATCGTCACGGGCCCAACTCCCTACGACCACTACCAAGAACTAGAGCGTTTCAAAAAAGCCTACGCGGAAGACCTCGAGTACCTAGACGAACTTCGCACCGAAGACCCAAAGTTTGTCGCGCAGTACGAAGGACTGATCAAGGCGACCAAAGACAACCCGATGAGCGCTTCGGCCATCAATGGGATGAAGCTGTTTTTCTCGAAAGCCAACTGCCAAAACTGTCACGCGGGCGCTAACTTTACCGACGAGCAGTACCACAATCTTGGCGTCGGCATGGAAGTGGAAACCCCAGACCTAGGACGTTACGAAATCACCAAGAAGGAAACCGAGAAAGGTGCTTTCAAAACGCCCACACTGCGAAACATCGCCGACTCAGGTCCCTACATGCATGACGGCAGCCAAGAGACTTTGGAAGAGGTGATGGTCTGGTACAACAAAGGGGGCCACCCGAACGCTTGGCTAAGCGACAAAATGAAGCCTCTGAATCTGACCGATCAGGAAGTGACCGACGTCGTCAACTTCATGAAAGAAGGCCTGACCGGCGACTTCCCAAAAGTCGAAACAGGACGGCTGCCTAAATAAACCGAACGTCAGCAATCAGCGAAGCGGGACGCCCCCAAAGGCGCCCGCTTAAGACTGCGATAAATCGGTTAACGAACCTTCCACGCCCGCCTTTTCAGGAGCTGCCGTTTTAATCGGAAGCGGAGAAAAACGGCAGCCTTTCGCTCGGGACGCGAAATCTATAAATGAAAGGTTTGCAGCAACTGACGAGTCTATATGGGGCCGAGTGAACACGTAGCCCGGAGGGCGGCAGATACTTGCCGGCCGCGTCAGCCGCCGGAGTGGGCATCGCGAAAAGGAAAGCCCGCTGGGCTAAAAGCATTGCACTCAGACTCGGATGGACAGGGTTGAAATCGTCACCTATAAGTTTCCCGTCCCGATTGAAAGGCGACAATCACTTACTGCCTAAATTCGACACCCTTTGGATTCGAATCGACGGGACGGACGCCTTCGGCTTCAACGACATCGCTCCCGCCAGCCGGTCGCGATGCTCCTCCTGCAGCGAACGTGGTCACCTGCAGCTGGAAACTGTTCTTCAGTCGAGCCGCGAAGTACTTTCTCACCCACTCTCGGGTGAACGGCACCAGCAAGACGAACCCGGCGACGTCCGTAACCAACCCTGGCGTCAGCAACATCGCCGCAGCAAATGCGATCAGCAACCCATGTTGGATCTCCTGAGCCGGCATCCGCCCTTCACCGATCGCCGCATGAAAACGCTGCCAAGCTCGTATTCCTTGACTGCGAGCCAACATCGAACCGATGAAACCGGTCACCAACACCAGCAAAATGGTCACGGGCAAACTGGTTGCCAAAGTGATTTTCCACAGCAGGTACAGCTCAATCAATGGAATCAAAGTAAAGGCGAGAAAAATCCGCCATAACATAATATTTAACCGTTGTGCTTCGAATGGATAGAAGGGCAGGGAAATCGACGGGAAGGAAAAATAGCGGGGATATCACCACCATCCGCCAATCTAGTAGTTATGCTAGGAATTCGCTTGCCAAGCCCCTCATCCTACAGGACAAATTCACGTGGTACACCGACGCATTCCTTCCTTACGGACTCTGCTATTCGCCGCAGGAGTCGTAACCTTTGCATTTTCGATGCCAAGTTTTGCTCAATCGACCGATCCGAAATCCCCTGTCGCTGAAGAAACCGAACAACAGGCCAAACCGACACGCATCCTGCTGGTAACCGGCGGCTGCTGCCACGACTATAAAGAACAGATCAAGCTGATCAAAAAAGGGCTGGATAAGGAGCTTGGTGAAATCGAATGGACGGTGAAGGAACATGGTTCCGAGCGAACCATCATGCCCCCAATCTACAACCAAGGAAACTGGGCCGCCCCCTACGATCTGGTCATCCACAACGAGTGCTTTGGCGGCGTTGAAGACGGAGCCTTCGTCGAACGGATTGTTTCTGGACATGTCTCGGCCGGAGTTCCCGCAGTGGTCATCCATTGCTCCATGCACTCCTATCGCGCCGCGGCGACCGCCGAAACCTGGCGAGCCTTCCTAGGCGTGACCTCGCGTCGTCACGAGAAAGCGAAACGAGCCCTCGATGTGATTCCCGTAGCGGCCGAACATCCAATCATGAAAGGTTTTCCAAACAAATGGCAAACGCCAAATGGAGAACTATACGTGATTGAAAAAGTATGGCCGACAGCGACCGTCCTCGCACAAGCCTACAGCGAAGAAGAGAAAGCCGAACAGCCCGTGGTTTGGATCAATGAGTACCAAGGGGCACGAGTCTTTGGCACCACGCTAGGCCACCACAACGAAACGATCGCAGACGAACACTGGATGCAGATGACCGCCAACGGAATCCGCTGGGCGCTCGACAAGAAAGAGTAACGGCGTCCGAGTGAACACTTAGCCCGGAGGGCGGCAGATACTTGCCGGCGGCGCGAGCCGCCGGAGTAGGGATCGCGAAAAGGAAAGCCCAGCGGGCGACAGAGCCATCCTTGCCTGTCGCCCGCTGGGCTTTCATGTGGACGCAAGGTTCCCGTTAGTTTACGCCAACGGCAAGTATCTGCCGCCCGCTGGGCTACAAGCACTGCACTCAGACTCGGATGGGCTGGGGTGAAATCGTCACCTAAAAGTTTCACGTCCCCCGAGCGGAATGCGGTCCCGGCTTAACGCGAGCTTGAAGCTCGCTCCAAATCAGGAGCGTCTTCTAAAAAGCCGCCCGGCAATCTGCTCAGCCCGTGCTTGGTGACTCGATCCAGTTCGCGATATCGGATCTGCAAGAACTGGAGCACTTGTTTAAATTCAGCGACAATCGCTCGATCAACATGTTGCTGGACGATGCTTTTGAGCGGCGGCTGATCGGATTCCCAAGGGATTCGAATTTCCTGGATGTTTTTCCGCACACGGTCCCGGAAGAGCCTCTCAATCCGAGGGTCGGCACTGATTCGAACATGGTCTAATTCATGTTGCACCAAAGCATCCGCAAAAAAGTCCGCCGAAACCAAGCTGGCCGGCAGCTCGATTTGATGGTCAAGGATCCAGTCGATTCGATCATAGTCGGGTCGAATGACAAGGATTCGCACTCCCCTCGACGCGGGGACCTCCCACTCTGTCCTGGCGTGGTATTTGAACTTCAGGTCCAGTTCCGTCTTGCCTGGAAATAACCGTGGTTGCCGGTCGCCATCGTAGAACACAAACCGCACATTTCCCCGCTCAAGAACTCGGCGAACCGCGGGTTCAGGCCGAGGCAATTCAACAGGATTCCCGAACGTATCGGCCGCCGAAAGGCTTGCAGGCACGCCCAGCCCATCAGGGACAGGACGTCCTTCCTCGGCGGCTCTTGGCCCTAGCGGCGGCTGAGCGGACAAGACTGCCCCCAAGCTGCCGGCGGCACCTAAAACCAAGGCGCCCCAAAAAGGGAAGAAGCCGAAAAGTCGTGCAACCAAAATCTCATTTTCCTAACTACAATAGAGGTGCCGGAGCATCCACGCTGCCATAAATTGGCCCTTAATATCCCGCCCCTCACCTTTACCGCTGCGTCTCACGGAAAGTTCATGCATTCTAACATCATTCGCCTCGTCCTCGGATCGCTTGTTCTCTTATTTGCGGCGTTAAACGCTAGGCCCGCATTCGCTCAGGAGCCTGCAAACGAAACGCCTAACGCCGAAACCAAGGTAGATCCGCCAGCCGAACCGGATGCAGCTGCAGCGGAAAAAGCGGCGGCAGAAGCAACAGCCGCTGCCGAAAAAGCTGCAAAGGTGGCGGCCGACAAAAAGGCCGCGGAAGTAAAAGCAGCTGCCGAAAAAGCCGCAAAGGTGGCGGCCGACAAGAAGGCCGCGGAAGTAAAAGCCGCTGCCGAAAAAGCCGCGAAGATGGCGGCCGAAAAGAAAGCTGCAGAAGTAAAAGCGGCTGCCGAAAAAGCCGCGAAGATGGCGGCCGAAAAGAAAGCTGCGGAAGTAAAAGCAGCTGCCGAAAAAGCCGCAAAGATGGCGGCCGAAAAGAAAGCTGCGGAAGTAAAAGCGGCTGCCGAAAAAGCCGCAAAGATGGCGGCCGAGAAGAAGGCGGCTGAAGCAAAAGCGGCCGCGGAGAAGAAAAAGAACAGTCCGGTCCCATTGCCGAACGTTGGCTTTAGTGACACCCCGAAGCTCCCCGGACAACCTTGGCGAGTCCACGATGTCGTACGGCCTCGTCCAAAATCGATCACGCCCGGTCACCCCGCTTCAGACAAACAACCCGCTGCAGCCCCCAGTGACGCCACGGTCCTGCTGGGAAGTGAAAAACCAGACCTCTCGGCCTGGGCCCATGAAGGACCTGAAGGCGGCGCCGACCTGCGAGTCCCCCAGTGGAAAATCGATGGGAACGTGCTTAGCGTGAAACCCAACAGCGGTTCACTAAGGACGCTTGAAAGCTATGGAGACTGCCAGCTTCACGTCGAATGGGCGACCCCAGCAGAAGTCCAAGGGGACAGTCAAGAACGAGGCGGAAGCGGGATTTTGCTGATGGGACAATACGAAATCCAAATTCTTGATTCGTTTGATAATAGGACGTTTGCCGACGGACAAGCCGGTGCGATCTTCGGCCAATTCCCACCTGCGGTAAATCCTTCCCGAGCCCCTGGCGAATGGCAATCCTTCGATATCGTATTTGAAGCCCCACAATTTGATTTGTCAGGGAAACTGGAACAGCCCGCCTATCTGACTCTGTTCCACAATGGCGTGCTGGTTCACCACCGCCGCGAACTGATGGGAGCGACGAAGTTCCGTGAATTGCCCAAGTACGATGCGGGCCCCCCAGCCGCTCCACTCGTCCTCGAGGACCAAGGCAGCCCGGTTCAATATCGCAATATCTGGATTCGCCCGCTGACCACCCGATAGGAGAGGACCTCAAATTCAGCCATACTGGGACGCTGCCCAAACAAGAGACGGGATACGGGGTCTGCCAGCAAAGAAGTAGCAGGCAAATAGCGGGGGTCGTCATGACTTTCGCCGGAATGGTTTCAGCGCAGCAGCGATTAGACGATTCCGCAATTGTAAAATGAAGTCCAAGCGCCCTCCTGAGGTCGTTCTTAGGCCCTTATCTTGTACCGGTTGCCGAAGACTCCTTACTCACGAGCAGTACGATGCCTGAATGGTCTGATGCCGATCTTTTGGCTTTCCTTGATGAATCCCTTCCGCCCGAAGGCATGGCAACGATCGAGGAAGCCTGCCGCAGTGATCAATCGCTGCTGAAACGGCTGGCCATGGTTCGCGGACGCGAAGACGCAGGCCTACACACCATCGGGGCCATCTGGCGCCGCCATCGACTCTCCTGCCCCGATCGCCGGCAACTTGGGCAATACCTTCTTAACGTCCTGGACGAACCGACAAACGACTACATTCGTTTCCATATCGAACGCATTGGCTGCCGTCGCTGCCAAGCCAACCTTGTCGACCTTCAGGCCCAGCAAGACGATGCCGTCGATTCGACCCAGGCCCGCCGAACACGCTATTTCCAAACCAGTGCCGGCTACCTGCGAAATTCCTAATCACCGCTCAGAAAAACAATTGCATGGATGATCTATCTCTTCCTCCAGCGGAGGAAACGACCGAGGAACTATCGCCGAAAGCCCAACTAGAAGCTGAAGCGACCAAACGCTTTCAGTGGCACTGGGCTCCGCTCCGTGTCGCTGGCCAACCCTGGAAAATTGCGACCGCATCCGATCCGGACGGCATGCTGATCGAAGCTTGCGAGCGACAAGACGCGGGTGAAACCGGAGTCATTGATCCGTTCTGGGCAGCGGTCTGGCGAGCGTCCGCAGGACTGGACAAATTCCTTGATCGCTACGAACTGGAAGGAACGCAGGTTCTGGAACTGGGGTGCGGCACCGGGCGCGCCGGATTATCCGCCGCCCTTCGCGGAGCCAACGTGACGCTTACCGATGGCGTCGATGACCCGCTGCTGCTGGTACGACTAACGTGCTGGGACCTCGCCGAACGTTGCCGAATCCTTCGCTTGCGTTTTGGGCAAGACCGCCTGGAGGGTGAAACGTTCCCTTTAATCCTGGGATCCGACGTCACCTACCTGAGGCAGCTTTGGCCTGAGCTGGACCACTGCCTGCGACTGCACCTAGAACCAAACGGAGAGGTTTTACTAAGCGATCCTCACCGTCTGATCGCGGACGAATTCCGTGACTGGATTCAGGCCGCAGGCTGGGAATACCAACAGCACTCGGTCGCCCTAAGCGACGATCCCGAACATCCCATCCGAGTGATGCAGCTAAGACTGCCCAGCGATTCGCAGACGTCCCCGTAGCTCGTCCACCTTGCCAGCACCTGGGACGAGCGGAGCAAGCCCAACGCCATCGGCTTTGACATCCGCGGCCAGAATTCCTAGCGGACCAGCGCAAGCGGCTTGGTGACTTAGTGGTTGCCGCCTTTCGCTTTCGATAAAATCAACAGGACGCAAGCCGACCGCAAGTGCATTCTGTTTTCGATGCGACGGCCGGACGGTTCGCGCCGTTTCGCTAAGAAAATCGCTGGTTTTGGCAGCCAGCCCCAGGGGCTGGCTTCTTTTCACGCCGCGAAGCCAGCTACTTTACCGCCGTCCCTTTGATCTGAAAGACGGCGAAGTGGCCTGAATTGTCAGGGTAAAGATATTCCTTGAAATGGAATTTACCTTTGACCGTAACCGGTCGAGTCGTGAAATCGGTGGTGACTCCATCGACAAGGTTAATAATCACACAATCATAAAGCGCGGCTCCGGGACCGAAACAGCACTCCTGGTTATCGCGAACCAAGACAAATTCGTTGATATCCGTTTCGCGAAAAAGGGTCGACGGCAGAATGTAGCCGCGTAACTGAACCGTCTTGCCTTCCAACTTGCGAACCTTATCGGTCAACATTTTCTTTTCGAAATCACCATCCTTTTCGATGTCAAATTTGATGTCATCGAACGTGATTTCACCGCGAGCGAAAGCGGCTTCCCGTGTCTTGCGTTCTTTCTCGTCCTCGGTATCGTCGGCCGTTGCCGAGTGCAACACCGTGAAAGCCAGCAAACATGTCAGCAGCGCGGTTATCGGTTTCACAATTCAATCCGTCTTATTTTGCGTAGTTGGCTCGCAAGCGATAAAAGACCGGTTTATCAAATCCACCCTTCTGGACGCCATTGGAAACCAAAAATTCTCCGGCCAGCTTCACTTGCATCATACTGTGACGAATCGTGTTCCCCTTGGTCAACGTCACCTCCACCATGTCGGTACTACGGGGCTGACCGCCAAAGCAACAAGTTCCCAGGTCAGGCACCAGCACAAAGCGAGTCAAACGGCCGTTACCCGAAGCGGGATGAATATACCCCTTTAGAAAGATGTTCTTTCCATTCAGTTCAACCGCCTCTTCGGTCGGCATATCGACACTCGATTTGGTCGGTTGCTGCAACGCATAGAAGTGAACCCGTTCGTAACCATCGGGAACCTCGGTCGCGTAGATGTAAGCGTGCATGCCGATTCCAGCAGCCAGCAACAACAGGTTCAGCCCCATCCCAAATTTCGCCAGCATCCGCCCGCTATATTCCTTGGGATGCATCTGCGTGACTCGCAAACCCAAGATCGCTGCGGCCAATCCGATCAGGGACATCACCAGCATCACCTTGAAGGCGGGCACAAAGCCCAACAAGGCGAAAGGAGCCACCAACACCGACGCGATCGCGCCGCGACTGAGGGCACGATAAGGGAATTCACTCCCCGAGACCGAAGTCAAAGTCGCTTCGTAGGCGTTTCCGGTCGATAGGTTCGGCTCCGGCGCAGTTTTCTCCGCGGAGTCGTGCGAATCGTTTTGGGTAGAGTCCAAATTGGTTGCCATGGCTCGTTAGACCTAAAGAAATTTAGGATTCGATCCCGGCCGCCACTGCCGGGGCCCCGCTAGTAAGGGTTAACCATGCGAAAATCAGCATCGTTGACAGGGCTACCGATAATACGGTTGCCAGCCCTAGTCGGTTCACTGGGGACGCCGCCACAACAGCGGTCCCCCCTGCAGCGACGGGCAACAATCCGTTCGCTGAAGCAAGCATTTGGCGGCTGCGCAATTGCACGCCGATGTTTGATACCGGTACGATTGGCAGCGGCGATTCAAGGACTTTCTCTTCTTCGTCGGTCTTCTGCGAAGGAGTCAACGAAGAGGACGATTTTGGCCCCGGTTTTGGTTTTGCGATCGGTTTAGCAAAGAAGATGTTCGATCGACGAATGCTCTCAGGATCCACTTTCTCCAGTTCCTGCAACGCTTCCGCAGCTTCGGGCAGCGGGCAGGCACGGAGATAATTCACAACGGGAACACGCACGAAATTGTTGTCTTCGGTTGCGTTGACAAACAGCTTCGTCAAACGATCAACTTGGCTCCAGTCACTCCAGCGTGCCAGGTCGGAGATCACCAAATCGGCCAATTCAGGACGGTCTAGGATCAGGTGCAACGAGGGGAGGAGGGCGGAACGAGGAATGGTATTTCCCTCGGTTCCATGAAAGCGAACCGCCATGATTGCCGAATAGGTTTCGGTGTAGGGGGCCTGTTTATTGCCGAGAAAACGTTCGTTAACCAGCTCCAAACCGTCTTCACCGGCCAACGTCAAATAGCAAGCGATCATTGCATCCAAACCACCCTGGGTTTGCTCGCCACTCAGCATTTCCTTCAGCATCGGAAGATCTTTATCGCTTCCGCAAACCCCTAACATCGTTAGATACAAACGTTTGCGGTCGGCGGGCATTTCAGGATCTTGGATCCACGCGACCAATTGGTCGTGGTCCATTTTATCCTTCAAGGCAATGATCGCTTCATACGGTGTGATTGCAAATTCGTCATAAGCGTCACGAGCCAACATCGGCTCTTCGTCTTCCAGGTAGTTGCGAAAGAAAGTCAATCGCGCGACATCATCGTCTGGAAGTGCGAGGACCTGCAGAATGTATTTTTCACCTCGTTCGGTCACCGGCATCAAAGACCACTGCAAATCGGGCGGATCGACGCCTGTCAGCAAAAACCGACGCCCTTCGCCAACGTTGCCGTAATAAACGGGGGTCACGGTTTGGCCAACCTGGACGATTTTCTCACCTACCAAAACTCGCACAACCTTCATGCGGATTTTACCGGTTTCACTGTCCTGAACCTCTCCGGGGATCGATTCGGCAATGACCACTGCATCCATCGTCGACATTTCCTGCCGCAAGGTCTGCGAAACCGCCGAGCAAAACGGGCAGGCCAAGCTGACCAGAGGAGCCGCCAACAACAGGGCAGACAACACGCCAGCCAGCAAAATGGATTGTTTTGTTTTAGACATGATTCTCAGAAAACAGAAACCAAAGGGTAATGAGCCGATCGCTGCAGACCTTTACTCTCTCCAATCATAGGTGACCAAAGGGGCAAAAGAGAAGCGAGAATACCTGAACTGTTAAAAAAGTCCTTTTACGCGAACTTTGTCGCCCCCGCCTCCACGGGGGGGCATCGCCCTCATTGTACCATCCCCGAACAACTATTTCGCAGTTGCTGGTGCATCCTCGCCCCGGTCTGATAAGATAGACGGACTTGCCCGCGGTAGAATCCTCGAACCTCACACGGTTGCATCTATGTACTTTCGGATGGCCAAACGGCTGCTTACCGAAACCGATAAACGTCTCCTTTGGAAGGCAACTTGGACCCTTGGATTCAAGGGATTACTGAGCGTTCACAAACATAAGCGGCGTCTGAAACGAGGCGAATTCTTCCCGCCGTTCCTGTACATGTCGGTGATCAATAGCTGCAACCTGCGCTGCCAGGGATGCTGGGTTGATGTCGCTGCCAAACAGCAACGGATCGAAGTCGACGCGGCGAACCGCACCATCGACGAAGCGAAAAAGATGGGCAATGCGTTCTTTGGCATCCTCGGTGGCGAGCCGTTCATGCACAAAGACTTGATGAAAATTTTCGCCGCCCATCCCGATGCCTATTTCCAAGTCTTCACCAATGGACACTTCATCACCGACGAAGTTGCCGCTCAACTTCGCGAACTGGGGAACGTCACGCCCCTGATCTCGGTGGAAGGCTCCGAAATCATCAGCGACGAACGACGCGGCCGTGCCGGTGTCCTAAACGACACCATGAAAGGCCTGGAAGCGGCACTCCGCAATAAATTGATGGTCGGAGTCTGCACCAGTGTCTGCAAATCTAATATCGATGACCTGGTTTCTGAACGCTGGATCGACCGGCTGATCGAAATGGGCGTGATGTACTGCTGGTTCCACATCTACCGACCTGTCGGCCCCGAATCGAACCCCGACCTGGCGCTCAACAGCGAAGAACAACGTCGCGTCCGCCAATTTGTTGTCGACATTCGAGCAACCAAACCGATCATCGTGATCGATGCCTACCACGACGACGCGGGCAATGCACTCTGCCCAGCCGCCACCGGATTCACTCATCACGTGGGCCCCTGGGGAGACCTGGAACCGTGCCCGGTCATCCAACTGGCGACCGAGTCGATTCACGACAAACGATCGCTAAAAGATACCTTCAACGAATCGGCCTTCTTGCGAGATTTCCGCGAATTGACCGCACAGCACACTCGTGGTTGCGTCATCATGGAACGCCCCGACCTGTTGATCGATCTAGCGAATCGACACGGAGCAAGAGACACGACCGCTCGTGGCTCGGTGATGAAAGAGCTGGAGGACATTTCCCCACGACGCAGCCAGTTCCAGCCAGGCGATGAAATTCCAGAACGAAGCTTGGCCTACCGCTGGGCCAAAAAATACGCGTTCAACGATTTCGGAACCTACACCCAGCACTTCTCGGAAGACCGCTGGAAGGACCCCGACGCGAACCGAACCAACGACCCTGAAACCACGGACAAAACAAGTTTGCCGGTGCTGAAATAGCCACCGCAAACGCACGGCAGGCTAGCGACATGGAATCTATCCGTGAAATATCGCCGCCCGCTCACGCTCTGGCGACACCCATCCCGTCGCGAACGAGCAAAGAATAAGCAAAGAAAATCTGGCTCCCCTCGCCCTCAAAACAAGCTCGCTTAAAACAGGTTGGATATTGAATCAACGGTTCGCCAGCTAGTTCGGTTGAACGCGATTCAAAGGCTTGTTTTGGGGGAGAGGGGCTGGGAGAGAGGGGGCCGACAGAGGCAGGCAAGGCGTGGCATAACCGCTTGAAATGCGCGGCGTTACCCAGGCCTGCACTGCAAAATCGCCTCGCGAAAATCCCCCCTCTCCCCCAGCCCCTCTCCCCCAAGCAAGCTCCGCCAAACCAAACGAAAAGGCAGAGACCACGAATTAAACTAGCTAAGATTTCTTCCGCAACAAAGAGCTTGCTTAGGGGCGAGGGGAGCCAGACTTTCGCCAGCTATAAACTTCACCTCCCCCACGAAATCCCCCTCTCTCCAGGCCGCTTTCGCTAGGGACATGGAAACCTATCCGTGAAAGATCGCCGGCCTGCCCACGCTCTGGCGTGTGTAGCTACGACACTACCGTCGCCAGACGGTGGTTCCGGCGACACCCATCCCGTCGCGGACTTACAATCCCGCTCAGAAACTGTCACCCATCGATTTCACTGCCCGCCGTCTGTCCTACCGCGTCTACGCGGCTTGACGGAGGTTCGCCAGTTCCTTGGCGACCGATTGCTTGCAGACTCTTTCTGCGTGCCGGACGCCTAACATGCGTCCGATGAAAGTATGCCTGACGAAGATTTGATAAGTCCCCAAACACCATAGGGTTGCGATTGCCCAAGCAAGCATTCCCTTGCCGAGCGGAGCCGCATCAGGGAACTGTACCTTCAGCCCAATATGGACCAATCCCAAGAATGGATGGTGTGCTAGGTAAATCCAGAACGACGCGGCTGCGACATACAAAACGATTCGCCGAGGACGCTGGGCAAACCGGACAGCGGCCCCAATAATCCCAAACGTTAAGGCCCAAGCGGATGCCAGTGTTGCGACCGCACCTAACACCAGAATCAATCGCGAGGCATCCCCTTGAAGGAACTGCATCCCTGCCCAAAGCGACGCGATTCCGCCAAGCAGACCAAACAAAAGCACTCCGACACCGTTCCGTTCAATCCGTCTCAGCCGCGAATCAAAAACGGCCAGCCAGATACCTCCGGCATAAAAAGTCCCGTTGTATATCCACTTCGATGCGACGGGAAAAAAACCGTGCTGGAATCCGAACACAACTTCA
This sequence comes from Roseimaritima multifibrata, assembly GCF_007741495.1. Lineage (NCBI taxonomy): Bacteria > Pseudomonadati > Planctomycetota > Planctomycetia > Pirellulales > Pirellulaceae > Roseimaritima > Roseimaritima multifibrata. Next base: position 1,261,120 of record NZ_CP036262.1, on the reverse strand, counting down.
GGACGAACCAACAGGACGCTCCCGCCGATTGCAATCAAAGCCAGCAGACTCGCTGCACGGACAGTCCTGCGGTTCACCGGATGCCGCCAACGCTCAGGCCACGCCTCTTTTACGACGGCATATAGCACGCTGTATAGCAGCAGATACTGCAAGAACCAAAGATGGCTTGTCCCCCACAGATTCTTCGCGATTTCAGGATCAATCTTCAGGCTGCGCATTTTTTGCCAGCCGACCTTCCCCTCAACGACCCAGCCGAGCAGCCAAACATAAAGATCGATTGGCAGAACAACAACCAAACCGAACAGCAGCGGAACCAACAACCGACGTGCCCGATGCCGCAAGAAATCGGCTTTCCCCAACCGTCCAATCAATCCAACCGCCACAAATCCGGCCAACACCAGAAACAGGGGCATGATGAACAATTCGATTGCCCAGAAGACCGCATTGGCGGTCGTGCTGCCGGTTTCCCAAACGGGCCAAGCGACACCCGGCATCGGCTGCGAAACGTAGGGCATTAAAGCGTGCAGCAGAACCACCAAGAGGGTCGCACCAGCGCGAACCCATTCAAGTGGGGCAAGTCGATTCACACGCACAGAGGCCATCAAACCAGAGTCCATTCCGGTGAAGCTGAATTAGTCCTCAGATCCTATCGAAATTGCCCGATCGCCGATAGGAAGAAATCGCACTTAACGTGAGGCGACCGAAGCGGACTACAGATCTTCGATTTGCCAGTGATCCAGTTCCATCGGAACACTACGATCAAAGATATTGATGATCACGGTGACGCGACCGTTTGCTTCGTCGATCGTATCGACTTCGCCTTCTTGGTTCTGGAAATTCCCTTCTTTGACTCGAACCCGATCCCCTGGCTTGAACGGGATCGCCGTTTTCATCGGGGCATCTTCATCGTCTTCATTCTTTGGTTTCTGAATGAAGCGTTCGATATCGGCGGGGTCCATCGGCATCGGCTTCCCGGCGGCTCCGGTAAAGTCACTGATCCCGGAGGTTTCGCGGACAAGGAACCAGCTGTCATCATTGATGATCATGTTGACCATCAGATAGCCTGGCAACAATTTCCGCTTGGAAATTCGTTTCTTGCCGTTCCGCGTGAATTCGACAACGTCTTCGGTGGGGACGATGATTTCCCCAAACAGATCTCCCATGCCTTCCATTCGCACGCGTTTTTCCAATCCATCACGGATCGAATCTTCACGATTGAAAGCCACTTTCAGGATGTACCAGTCCATTTTGGGACCGTCATCAACCGCCTCGGGAGTCGGGGCGGCAGGAGGAGTCGATTCGGCCGCGGCCGGTTGCGCTGCCTGAGATTCCTCGGAAACAACTTCCTCAGAAACATCGTTATCGGTGGCGTCGGGATCGGACACGATTGAAAGAACCTTGGTCGAAAGTAGCGGATAGACTAGGTAGTTACGCCAAGGAAGGTAAAGACTTCCTGCCAGACGATATCAAACAGAAACAGCATAATGGCCAGGAAAAAGATCGTAAAGATAACCACGATCGACGACCGGATCATCTCTTGTTTGGAAGGCCATGAGACCTTGTTCATTTCCGCTTCGACAGCGATCAGGAAATCGGCAAAACGAGGCCAATTGACCAATCGGTAACCGATCCACAGGCCAGCTGCCAAAATCACTCCGGGGACACCCATGCCCACCCAAGCGCTTTCACCACCTTTAAGGGTTTCGTACAATCGCCAACATCCGATTGCGACGACAGCCCACACGGCGAGGCAGCTTAACTGCCGAACCAGACGTCCCTGATTACGTTTGTATACATCGAACGAAAGCAACTCGGACGTGAGCGGCGTCGATGATTGCGAGCTAGCGACTTCCCTGGACAACGATCCTGTCTCCTGGGAGGGAGGGACGATGATAGGCAGATTTGCGGGACGAACCCAGTGAATCTGCATCAGCTGTAATATAAAAACGCGTTTAAAGCAGGGGCGGTGGGACTTGAACTCACAACCGCTGGTTTTGGAAACCAGTGCTCTGCCAATTGAGCTACACCCCTGTAACGTCCAAATGACAAAACGGCCGACGATGCGGAATCCGTTCTGTCATTGGATGTTTTCTAACTCGATTTAAAAAACCGAGGTTACTTGATTACTCAAGAATCTTCGAAACAACACCTGAACCGACAGTACGTCCACCTTCGCGAATAGCGAAGCGAACACCATCATCCATAGCGATTGGTTTGTGCAGCTCGACGGTCACTTTGACATTGTCGCCTGGCATGCACATTTCAGCATCGATCAAGTTTGCAGTTCCGGTAACGTCCGTGGTACGGAAGTAGAACTGAGGACGATAGCCGCTGAAGAATGGCGTGTGTCGGCCACCTTCGTCTTTGCTCAAGCAATAAACTTCAGCTTCGAACTTGGTGTGCGGGGTGATCGAACCTGGCTTGGCCAAAACTTGACCACGCTGGATGTCGTCACGTTTAACGCCACGAAGCAAGCAACCGACGTTATCGCCAGCTTTACCGATTCCCAGTTCCTTACGGAACATTTCGACACCGGTGCAGGTCGTTTTAACAGGGGTGTCCGAAAGTCCAACAATTGCGACTTCTTCACCAACCTTAACGACTCCACGCTCGATACGACCGGTAGCAACCGTTCCACGACCTTCGATGGAGAAGACGTCTTCGATAGCCATCAAGAATGGCTTGTCTTCTTCACGAGCAGGTTCAGGAATCGAGCTATCCAGGGCTTCCATCAGTTCGGTGATGCAAGCACTTGCAGCTGGATCGGCAGGGTTATTGTAAGCAGGAAGAGCACTTCCGCGAACAACTGGAAGGTCGTCGCCAGGGAAGTCGTACTTGCTAAGCAATTCACGAGCTTCAAGCTCAACCAATTCCAACAATTCTTCGTCGTCGACCAGGTCGCACTTGTTCAAGAATACGACGATGTAAGGAACGCCAACCTGGCGAGCCAACAACACGTGTTCTTTGGTTTGCGGCATCGGGCCGTCAGCAGCACTGACAACCAGGATCGCACCGTCCATTTGGGCGGCACCGGTGATCATGTTCTTGATAAAGTCAGCGTGACCCGGGCAATCGATATGCGCGTAGTGACGATTCGGAGTTTCGTACTCAACGTGAGCAACCGCGATCGTAACCGTTTTCGTCTGGTCACGAACGGTACCGCCCTTGGCGATGTCCGAATAGTTTTTTGCTTCAGCTAGACCCTTGGCTGCCTGAACAGCAAGGATTGCACCGGTGGTGGTCGTTTTACCATGGTCAATGTGACCGATCGTGCCCACGTTGACGTGTGGTTTGGTACGTTCGAAAGTTGCCTTAGCCATTATTTTCACCTGCAACCATCTGACTGACTGTGCCGACGGGAACGCCCCGTGACATCCGCTCGTTACTCTCGCGTTGCCTTCACACCACAACGTAAATCGAGAAAACCGCGGCCGTGCCAGTAATCACTTATCACTAAAAAAAATTAACCACCGCCGAAAAGCCTCCTACAGAGAATCTTTCCAGTAGTGTCAAAAGCTGTTGATGGGACTTGAACCCATGACCTCATCCTTACCAAGGATGTGCTCTACCAACTGAGCTACAACAGCGGTTGAGAGCGGGTGAAGGGAATCGAACCCTCGTATTCAGCTTGGAAGGCTGCTGCTCTACCATTGAGCTACACCCGCTTTTGGCTTTCACCAACTATCGTATATCGCCGCCATAAGGCGGCCAATGGGGAGTATAGGATTCGAACCTATGTAGACATAGTCAGCGGATTTACAGTCCGCCCCCTTTAACCACTCGGGCAACTCCCCGATTTTGACCAGCCTCTCAGCCAATCGACTCACTTCGTACCTTCTCTGCACGCCAGCGTCAACTCGACTTGACGCGTTCTAGCGACTATCCAGCTGACAGAGCCAGCGGAGGGGTTCGAACCCACGACCTGCTGATTACAAATCAGCTGCTCTCCCAACTGAGCTACGCTGGCTGCTCTCTTCCAGTTCCCCGTCAGGGGTGGCGTGAGAAGGGAAGAGTTTAGCGATCCAGGCGGATGCGACAAGACGGATTCGGCCTTCTTGGCCGGTTTTCCCGGCAGATTCCTGAAAGTATTTCCCATTCCTTCCCACGAAGGAGCAATTTACAGGCTTTCAGGTTCACTCGCCAACCGATTTAGCTGCCTCTTCCAGCAATTTTTCGTCCAGTTGCCCCCCCTCAAGTGCCTTTCGGATGTCCGGACGCACAAAGACACGGACACGTTTGACATGATTATCGAACTGACGGCGAGCCAAAGCTTCGACAACGGGCGAGATTTCCCCCAGCGGACAAACACTTCCATCGCGGCGAACGACATCCATATTGATGTCCACTTCCAGCTTCACCGGCGGAGCATCGATCAAAACATCGGCCAAACCAACTTCGATCCCCAGGTCACGGGCCAACCGCCCGGCAAGCGCCTCGCTACACCGAACCAACCAGCCATAGGGACGTCGAGCCAACTGGGCATGCAAATCGCCATGCTGAAGCCGATCAAATTCGGCGACTCGCTTCCACAACTGCCGCCGATCGCCGAACAGGCCACTAACCAGCGGCTCCGCGGCCGTCCCCTCGGCAGCCCGACAGAGCGAGGCGATCCACTGATGATCATCCAGTCGCGTCATGGCGACCAGATCGATTTCACCCTGCAGCATATAAACCGCTCGCTGCAACATCGCCGTCGCACTTCGCACCGCATGATGCCAGTAAACCTCGCTAAACATCACATACCGAGCAAAAACCATCATCTCCGCGGCCGTCCGCCCCTTTTCCCCCAGCGCCATCCGCGGCAATTCGGGATGCGGGACCAACGACCCCAGCAATCGCCGGATATCAAAGTGCCGCCCATACGGAACGCCCGCGTGCAAGCTATCGCGGACCAAATAGTCCATTTTATCGATATCGATCGGGCCACTTAAAAGAGACCCCAGCAATTCCGAGCCACGATCGCGATACCGCCCGCTCAGCAGGTCGCAGACTTCATCGACGCTGCTCCAGTCCTCCTTCACCAAGGCGGCCATTTCGGGCTGTTCGAGCCAATCCCTCGCCAACACCTCATGCCGCGGCAAACCCGCCAACTGCATGTCTTCAATCGGATGACAAAACGGCCAATGCCCAACGTCATGCAGCAACGACGCCGCCACAAACGTCCCCGCCTGACGCTCGGTGATATTCGCAGCAAACCCAGGCTCGACCAGCAACCGCGACAGGACTTCGAGGGCATGCCGATAAACCCCCAGCGAATGCTCCAGGCGATGATGAATGGCACCGGGATAGACCTGCGACACCAACCCCAACTGACTGACTCGTGCCAACCTCCGAAGCGGCGGACTATCAAGCAACCGAGTCACTCGCGGCGTCAGCGGAACGTCGACCTCCGGAGCGATCCGGACCCAGTGCTGCGGGACCGCCAGCGCACGCAGTTCCTCGATCAAAGAATCGGCTCCAGGATCGCGGCAGGCGACCGGGCAACCGAATCCGCCCGCACCAACCGGACAGCCCACTGCGGCGATTCCAAAGAATCATACAACAGCACCGTCGGAGGAACGACCAACTCCCTCTCCATGCCTCGCGCCGGAGCCTTCCCAGCCAACGGGATGCCCGCGACCATCGCCAGCACCAGGGCAACAACCACATACGTCCCTGCCACGACCATCCCCCCGGACATCTCCAGTTCCAGAACATTGGCGGCGGTCACCGCCCCGATCCCCAGCATGACCACAATCATGACCCCGGCGACAAAAAAGGACATCTCTGAAGTGCTCCCCAGCCCCATGACGTACACCGGCACATAGGCGTAGATCAACCACGACGCAGCCATGACCGCCGAGACAATCAAGACGCGGTTCCGCAGCTCTTCGCCGACAAACGGCGCAAGTTCCGAATCACGAGCAAACGAATAGGCCGCCCCGACAGCAAGCGGGGCAGTCACCAGCAACCCAACGACAATCACGGCGATCGTTGCCCCGCCTCCTTCGCCCAATCCCCCCATCCGCACGCCGACTGCCGCAAGCAACAAAAAGAGAACGACGGCAACAGAGATCGCGATCCCGCGGTTGGTGACCTTCGTCTCCTTTCGCGTGATCGGTTTCAGAATCGACTGCCCCTTGCTATCCTTCGGAGCATCATCTGCGGGTGCGTGAATGACGACCTCGTCCGTCTTCGACGGAACCATGATCTCTTTCTTGCACTTGGGGCAAGGCCCTTTTTTGCCCGCAAATTTATCGCTTACAGAGAATCGACTCAGGCAGCTAGGGCAGGTAACTTGGATCGGCATGACGAATCTGAAAAGAGAAACCGAGATGGAAAAGCAAACACCGTCGCCGGGTAGTTTCCCAGACGCGACCCCTTCGATGCAAGCCGATGCAAGCGACCCTACGGCCCACATTGTTCTCTACCGCCCCGAAATCCCACAAAACACTGGAAACATCGGTCGCAGCTGTGTTGCCACCGGGGCAAAATTATGGCTGGTAGGCCCGACCGGCTTCGAAATAACCCACAGCCGACTGAAACGCGCCGGGATGGATTACTGGCAATACCTTGAGTGGGTCCAAATGGAAAACTGGCAATCCCTGCAAGAACAACTGCCCACCAAGCGGCAATGGTTCTTCAGCCGATTTGCGAAACGACCGATTTGGGACGCCCCCCTGCAACGAGGCGACGCGTTCATTTTCGGCTGTGAATCGGCTGGCCTGCCCGAAGAAATTCTCGACCTCTCCAGCCCCTACGCAATAAACCTGCCGACCCGCCCCCAGGTCCGCAGCCTAAACCTTGCGGTCACCGCCGGAATCGCACTATACCAATTGCTTGCCAAGTGCCCCGACGCCCGCCCCACCCTTCCTCCCGACGGGATGCCCACGAATTGAACACCTACTCCGACTCGCCCTCCCCTTATCGCTGGCCAGCGGAATGGGAGCCCATGGAATGTATCTGGATCGCATGGCCCCACAGCCGAGACACCTGGCCCGGCCGATTCCAGCGAGTCCCCCCCGCATTCGTGCGATTCATCCGAAACATCGCGGAAGTGCTGCCGGTACGCCTGCTCGTGCCAGCCAAGTGCCGCGAGGAATCGGCTCAGTGGCTTGCCAACATCTCCAACATCACATCCTTTGAAATCGGCACAAACGACTGCTGGGTCCGAGACTACGGCCCCACCTTCGTCCAAAAACAAAGCGATGGTTCCATCCACGGAGTCGACTGGAACTACAACGCCTGGGGCGGGAAATACTCTCCCTGGAGCCTCGACGCCGCGGCCGCCCAAGCGATCTGCAGCGCAGTCAAAATCCCGCGACTGGCAAGCCGCCTCACGACCGAAGGAGGCGCCCTAGAGAGCGACGGACAGGGACGTCTCCTGACGACAACGGACTGCCTGGTCACCGAATCGCGAAACTCAGGCTGGAGCCAAAAAGATATCGCACGGGAACTCCACCAATTCCTCGGCGTCGAAGAAATCCTTTGGCTTGACGAAGTCGGGCTAGAAGGAGACGACACAGACGGGCACATCGATCAACTCGCACGCTTCACCGACCCACAAAATGTCGTGGTGGCGGCCTGCAAGGAAAAATCGGACCCCAACTACGAACCGCTGCAGCGACTCTACCGGCAACTCTTCGTATGGGGACGCCAGACGTCGCCTCAGGTCGAAATCCATCGCCTCCAAATCCCGCCCAGGCGGACGATCGACGGGCAACGAGTCCCTGAAAGCTACTGCAATTTCCTAATGCTAAGCGACAAACGGATCCTCTTCCCGCAGTTCCGAACGCCCGAGACCGACCGCGTCGCACTCGGAATCATGCGAAACTTGCTGCCGAACTACGAAGTCCTACCGGTCGACGCGGCCGATTTAGCCTGGGGACTTGGAGCGTTCCACTGTGCCAGCCAGCAGCAACCGGCGGCGCGGTAGTGCTGGAGACAAGGAGTGGAGGAGTGGAGGAGTGGAGGAGTGATTGGTTTTTGAGGTTTTGGGATATGGGTCGTGATAAGTTGCGCAACCGGGCAGCGTTCTCCTTCCGTCAGAATGGGAAACGTTCCTTTCAATCTCCCTTGTGGGGAGCCCGTTTTGCCGTTGCAAAAGTGCTGAGGGACGCTACACTGACCGTTCAAAAACCACCGTCTACCGTACTGTCTGTGCCGTAACGGTTTGCATGCTAGTGGTTTATGTCATTTGCCCCGCATTTTGCGGAGGCGTGCAATCCGTGTTAATAGTGTTGGAAAAGAATCTAGAACAATATGACCATTACGAAAGAACGCAAACAGGAAGTGATTACCGAATTCCGTCACGAGAGTGACGATACCGGTTCCCCTGAAGTGCAAATTGCGATTTTGACCGAACGGATCAATGGCCTGACCGAACACATGCGGACCCACCGCAAAGACTTCGGCTCACGCCGCGGCCTGCTGGGTCTTGTCAGCCGTCGTCGTCGGTTGTTGGACTACGTTCGTGGCAAAGATCCACAGCGTTATTTGGATATCATCGGTCGCTTGGGTATCCGTAAGTAGTTTGTCGTGGGTGGCTTTGGCTGGGGCCCCGGCGGCTCTAGCCGCCCGAGCCGCGCAGCGGTCGCCCACAGGATTCGGGCAGCGTGGAAATTTTGGGACCGCAATCGCGGTCGAAACCACGGCCCTTTCTCTAATCGGTGAATGCTGTTCCGCGACAGGAGCGACAGTCCGCATTTAGCGGACTCCGCACTCCTGCTTCTCTACCGCCGGAAGTTGTTTGCTCGAACGTCGCACTCCATTGCGACACTATCCGTTGACCGACGGGTCGAGCCTAGTTGTTGCGACCATTGACGGTCGCCCCTTTGTTGGTTTTGCACGGCAAACGGTGCTCGTGCATATTTTGTATTTGTAGGTATGAAGGAAAAGAAATAGTGAAAATTCGAGTTGAAAAGCAGATAGGACGCCACACGCTGTCCTTCGAAACCGGCCAATTGGCCAAGCAAGCGGCCGCCTCGGTGCTGGTCCAGTACGGTGACACGGTTGTATTGAGTGCGGTTGCCAGTGGGCCAGCCCGCCAGGGAATTGACTTTTTCCCATTGATGTGTGACTACCGCGAACGCTACGCAGCAGCCGGTAAATTCCCAGGTGGCTTCCTGAAACGTGAAGGCCGCCCGACCACCAAAGAAACCCTTAGCAGCCGCCTGATCGACCGCCCGATCCGCCCTCTTTGGCCAGCCGGTTACAAAGCTGAAGTTCAAATCCAGAACTTCGTCATGTCCAGCGACATGCAAAATGACGGCGACGTTTTGGCAATGAACGGTGCTTCCACCGCTTGCCACATCAGCCCCCTGCCATTCCTCGGACCGCTCGCAAGCGTCCGCGTCGGCAAAGTTGATGGCAAACTGATTCCTTTCCCATCGGTCGATGACCTTGAGGAAAGCGAACTGGACATGATCGTCAGCGGCAACCGCGATGAAGTCGCGATGATCGAGGGCTTTGCCCAAGAAATGCCTGAAGAAGAGATGATGGAAGCGATTCAGTTCGCTCACGGCGTCATCAAAGAAATCCTCGACATGCAAGAGGAATTCTATCGCAAAGTGAACCCGACCAAGGAACCTTACACCGTTCCTGAAGACGACGGCCTATTTGAGCGTCTGAACAACGCTTACTACGACGAATTCCGTTCGGTCAAGCAAACCGCTGGCAAACAAGAACGAGCCGAAGCCGTCCGCGCCCTTCGCGATCGTGCGATGAGCGACGTCATTCCTGACCCGAAAGCCGAAGGCGCGATCAGCACCGACCGCTTCAAATCGGTCTGGCACGACCTGGAAGAAAAAATCGTCTGCGACCTGATCGTCGCTGGAACTCGCCCCGATGGTCGCGATCGCACCTCGCTTCGCCCCATCTACTGCGAAACCGACCTGCTTCCAAAGGTTCACGGTTCGGCATTGTTCCAACGTGGCGAAACCCAAGCGATGGTCACCATCACACTGGGAACCTCGCGAGACGAACAACGCGTTGACGGACTGCAGGACGAAATCAGCAAGAAGTTCATGCTCGATTACAACTTCCCATCCTTCTCGGTCGGCGAATGCCGCCCGATCCGAGGACCAGGACGTCGTGAAATCGGTCACGGAATGCTGGCCGAGCGAAGCATCGCTCCTGTCCTTCCAGACGCAGAAGAATTCCCATACACCATCCGCGTCATCAGCGACATCCTGGAATCGAATGGCTCCAGCTCGATGGCTTCGGTTTGCGGTGCAACCCTCGGCCTGATGGCTTCGGGCGTTCCAATCAGCAATCCGGTTGCAGGTATCTCGGTTGGCTTGGTCAAATCCTCACCAGACAACTGGTGCCTATTGACCGACATCCTTGGCGACGAAGATCACTTCGGCGACATGGACTTCAAAATCGCTGGAACTCAAAACGGCATCACCGGCATTCAGTTAGACCTGAAAGTCACCGGTGTTTCGTTTGAAATCATCCGTGCGACCCTGAAGCAGTCCCGCGAAGCTCGGATCGAAATCCTTCGCAAGATGTTGACAACGATCTCTCGCCCACGCAAAGAGATCAGCGCCACAGCGCCTCGCCTGTTGCGAACCAAGATCGCTGCCGACAAAATCGGCGCTTTGATCGGTCCTGGCGGCAAAAACATCCGCGGCATCCAAGAACGAACCGGTGCGGTTATCGAAGTCGATGACGACGGTACCGTCTTGATCGCCAGCGGCAACGCTGAAAGTGCTCAAGAGGCCCTTCGCAGTGTTGAAGCTTGCACGGCAACCGTTCAGATCGGCAAGATCTACGACGGCACCGTCAGCAGCATCAAGGACTTCGGAGCCTTTGTCGAAATCCTTCCAGGACGTGACGGCTTGTGCCACATCAGCGAACTATCCAGTGGCTACATCAGCAGCATCGACAAGGTCGTCCAAGTTGGCGATTCGATGAAAGTGTTGGTTATCGATGTCGACGAGCACGACCGAGTGAAATTGAGCCGCCGCAAGGCGATCGAAGAACTTGGCATCGAAGACGAAATGGCCTCCGAAGCTGAAGCCGAAGGTGGCGAACGTGGTGGAGACGACGAAGATCGCCCACGCCGTCCACAGCGGAACCGCGGACGCGGTACCGGCGGTGGCGGAGATCGTGGCCGTAGCGGTTCAGGCCGCAGCGGTGGCGGTGGTGGTGGTGGTGGTGGCCGCCCACGCGACTGATCCTATCGTTAGGATTTCAAAATCTGAAAACTTCAAAACTGCCCAACGACTTCGGTCGCTGGGCAGTTTCTTTTGCCCGTTACGCCCCCCCCGCGCACCCGCCTCGCAGTACCGCTCGCCCAGAACCTAGTCGCAAGGCAATGCACGCTGAAATCAGCCGCCAAAAACATCCGCTTCCGGTTGCGAAGGCTCTGGCAACTAGAGAACATTCACCGACACCTACCCCCCCACGAATGCCGTCCTGGGAATCAAAAAAAACGACTTTTACACTTCCGTTACACGGATAGGCCTTGTCTGTGACTTGTCCCTACCGACATCTGGGTAAACTTCCCCTGTCCGGCCGCGACAAGCATGTCGCCAAGGAATTTAAACCGAACAAAAACTCCCCTTTCGGGGAACCAATGCCCCCCAAGGCCTTAATTCACAAGAGGAAATGACGACGATGTCCACCACTCTGGAACCGAATCCAAGTCAACCTAAGCCCCCCCGCCGTACGAAGAAAAGCAAGGCTGGGAAGCAGAAAGATTCCCTCAATGGCGTCGCCGTTGAAAAGAAAGCCTCAAGCGCGACCGACCTGAATCCTGCTTCCGAACGGAAGCAATGGAGTCGCGTCAGCTGGTACGCGCTGATCTGGCTTGGACTAGCCCACATCGTCTGCCTTGCAGCCCCGTTCACCTTCACGTGGCAGGCATTGGCATTCACCGTATTCATGCACTGGATTACGGGCAGTCTAGGAATCTGTTTGGGTTACCATCGTCTGCTGACGCACATGGGCATGAAGTGTTACCCCTGGGTCCGTTACCTGTTCACCGGTATTGGCACGCTTGCTGGCGAAGGCTCGGCACTCGACTGGGTCGCCGACCACCGCAAGCATCATGCGTATAGCGACCATGATGGAGACCCACATTCGCCTCAAGACGGCGGAATGTGGAGCCACATGTTTTGGCTGGCTTTCCATACCCACACCGGAAGCCGCCAAGAATACCTACAGCGCTGGGTTCCTGATTTGTTGAAAGAGCGTGGGATGCGGGTCCTGGACAAGTTGTTCCTACCGATCCATGTCCTGAACGGCTTTTTGGTCACTGGACTTGGTTATTGGTTGGGCGGAACCGAAATGGCAATCTCATTCCTCGTTTGGGGCGTATTCTGTCGCTTGGTTTTTGTTCTTCATGCAACTTGGATGGTAAATTCGCTCAGCCACATGTGGGGCTATCGCAACTACACCACCACCGACGACAGCCGCAACAACTGGTTGGTCGCAATCGTCGCTTACGGCGAAGGCTGGCACAACAACCATCACGCTTACCCACGGATGGCCAAACATGGTCACAAATGGTGGGAAATCGATGTTACCTGGATGGCCATCTGCACCCTGAAAAAGCTAGGCTTGGTCTGGGATGTTGTCGACTACAAAAATGCTGCTGAAAAGAAAGCTCGCGACGAAGCCCTAATCGCTTAGTTGCCTGAACTTTTCACTCAATCAGACCGCACGAAACGTGCGGTGCATAGCGGAAGGCTTTAACAGCCTTCCCGGAGGCGTGGCTGAGGCTTCAAACCACAGCTGAACGCCCCTTCTTATTCCCCTGCTGGGAATCGCGTCTTTTAGTGTCGCCTTTCGCTCCGCGACGTGAAGTGAATAGGTGACGCATTGCCGGTCCACGAAACGTTGCGTATTGCTTCTGTCCGGTATTTAACCAGGCCGACTCTCCGGGCCCGCAGGCTGTCAAAATCCCAACCCGCTGCGTCCGTTTTGAAGTTGCGTTTTTGGGAGTTGGCTACTTTGCTTCCGCCGGGCTTGTCCCGGTCCGGGGCAAGACCGGAAACGGAACTCTTGATACTTGGAGCTGCAAAGACGCTGGAATCGCCGAATGATTTGAGGCATCCGCAAGAGTTCGGAAATCAGGACGATTGACCACAGCAATCACCTCAAAAGCGCAACTTCAAAATGCGTAGGCGAGGGACCGTAGCCTTATGCTTCGCGAAAGTAGCTTTAAGGGAGCGTTCTTTCGCGGAGGATGTGCAAAGAAAACCTGACTCCCCTCCCCGCCGCTTCAATCCGAGATTCCCGCTCGCGGGCCCCGACTGCCTCACGCGGGGCAAGAATTGATTTTTTCAGGCGGTTGCCTCCCGCTTGCGATATTCGCTAAGGTTCTCGCTGTCCCACCGAACGTTTTGCTCCGTTCCGTGACCATTCGCCCCCGCCGTTATCAAGCCACCCACAGCGAAGATGGATTCTCTTCACACGATTCTGCGAGAGGTATTTGGACACGCTCAGTTTCGTGGCTCGCAAGAACCAATCATTCGCCGGCTTCTCGCCGGCCAACATGCACTTGTGTTGATGCCGACAGGCGGCGGCAAATCGCTCTGCTATCAGCTTCCAGCCTTGCTCCCCATGGGCGATTCTCCGGCTCTGGTGCTGGTTCTCAGCCCGCTAATTGCGTTGATGAAAGACCAAGTCGATTCCCTTCGTCGCAAAGGGATCGATGCCACCTTCATCAATTCGTCGCTTTCGGCGAATGAACGAAAAGAGCGTTATGCAAACCTAGCGGCTGGAAAATACCGTTTGCTCTATGTCACGCCTGAACGCTTTCGCAAACCCGATTTCTGCGATGCGTTAAGCCAGCGCACCGTCCACCTTTTAGCGGTCGATGAAGCCCACTGCGTGAGCGAATGGGGGCACGACTTCAGGCCCGATTACACCCGCCTGGAATCGATCCGACAATCACTTGGCAATCCGGTCACGATTGCACTCACGGCGACCGCCACCGCTGCCTGCCAACAGGATATCCTCCGCCAACTGGGACTCTCCCCCGCGGAAGTCCAGATATTCAACAGCGGCATCGAACGAGAAAACCTAGACCTTCAAGTCGCCGAAATCTGGGACGAAGAGGAAAAAGTCACTCACATCCAAGAAATCCTTGCCGATCCACGTTGCCCAACCGGCAGCAGCGGCATCACCTATTTCACACTGATCAAAACACTCGAACGCTTCAGCGACTATCTCCGCAAAGCCGGAATCGACCACCTCTGCTACCACGGCGACCTTGACCGCAAACAGCGTCGCCGAATCCAAGAGCGATTCATGAACGGAGACTGCCCGCTGGTATTGGCCACCAATGCGTTTGGAATGGGAATCGACAAAGAGGACATCCGCTTTGTCATTCATGCCGAAGCGCCGGGGTCGATTGAATCGTACTACCAGGAAATCGGACGCGCGGGGCGTGACAACCTGCCCGCGGTTTGTCGACTGCTGTACGCCCAAGGCGATCTAATGACTCAGATGCAATTCATCGAATGGCGAAATCCCGACGCCGATTTTTACGGGCGTCTGTTTCATTATCTCGGCAAACACCAGGAAGAAGTTCGAGCGTTTGGTTTCGACTGGCTGAACGAAAAACTGCAATCGGTCAGCCGGCATGACCACCGACTTTCGACCGCACTTGCGATCCTCGATCGCCACGAAATCGTAGCCGGCCCCCACCCGCCGCAAGCTTTCGAATTGCGTTGTCCCGTCGATCCACCTCCGGCCCCATTCGCAGACAACACGGCCCTCTCTGCCAAGCGGACCGCGGACCAGCAGCGTCTTTATGCACTGGTTCAGTACACACAATCGGAAGATCGCAAAGCCTTCCTGGAAGACTACTTCAAGAGCCCTCCAGCAGCATCCTGAATCGCTATTCTTTCTTTACAGCGGGAGCGTCAGCCAACGTTGTGTCGTAGAACTTAAGCAGGTCCTCGCGAAGCTTTATCAGCGAAGGTTCATGGACGTACATCATGTGCCCTGCATCGTAGAATTCCATCGTGAAATTCTCTCGTAGTTCGACCGGCAGGCCCAGATGATCACGGGTGTATTCCATAGCAAACGAAGGGGTTGCCAGGTCGTAATACCCGCAGGCCGCAAAGATTCGCAAGTACGGATTGTCAGCGATTGCATCACGCAATTTGGAAGAGGCATCGACGTAGCGATTGGTGAATTCGCTATAGTCCCAGGGATGCACTTTCCCTGTGAGAATCTCATAGACGCGATCTTCTTCAACTTTCAGGTCGTCTCGCAAATATTGATTCATCGCGGAAGTGAAAGGGCCAAAAACGGCCGAACCGCTGGGGTCGTGCCCGGTCCGCTCACCAACATGGTCTAGGTCCACGCCGGTGTAGCGTCCGTCAAAACGTCCCACGACCTGTCGCCGGTCGCGAAGAAGCTCTTTGCCAAATCGGCCCATATTGACGCGAAGGTTCGCGCGATCGATGTAATCTGCAGACAACCCCGTCAGCTCTGCCATCCGAGCGATCACTTCGTCTCTTTTCTCCGTCGAAAGTGAATCACCGGCCAATAACGCTTGCAGGTACGGTTCGCGAGCAAACGCTTCGGCTTGGGCAACCACTTCTTCGACCTTCTGGTTCTGCAGTGATTCAGGCAGCGCCTTGTGATACCAAGCCGTCGCTGCAAACGAAGGAAGAAACAACGCGTAAGCGATGTCATTGTTCCCCTTTGCACTTAGCGTCTGAAAATCGACAACCGCCGAAATCAACACGATCCCATTCAGATACATGTGATACCGGCCCTGCAATTCACTGCTCAAACCTGCCGCCCGCAGACCGCCATAACTTTCGCCCAAAAGGAATTTAGGCGATCCCCAGCGGCCATACTTGGTGGTGAAATCATGGATAAACTGCCCGACGCTGCGAACGTCTTCGTCAAATCCATGGAACTGGTTCTTGTTCTGCCCTTTTGCGGGGCGACTAAAACCGGTGCTGACCGGATCGATAAAGACCAAGTCCGTTTTGTCCAGCAACGAATAGGGATTCTCGATCAATTCGTGTGGCGGGCGAATCGGTTTGGCATCGTCATTCAATTTGACACGTCGAGGCCCCAGCATCCCTAGGTGCAGCCAAACCGATGACGATCCAGGTCCGCCATTGAAGCAGAAAGTAATCGGCCGCTTAGCCCCATCCGCCGCTTCGACGGTATAGGCGACAAAAAAGACCTCGGCCTTCGCCTCCCCCGCATCATCCTTCATCAGCATCTTGCCTGCGGTGGCGGTATAGTCGATTTTTTTGCCCCCGATCGTGGCGGTGCCCTGGGTAACCGAAGGCTCGGCAACGGCCTCTTTTTCGCGTTCCGCCTTTCCCTCTTTATCGGCCTCCTGCTTAGAGGCTTTTTCGTCAGCGGCGACGGCAACCGACTGCGGGCAGGGAAGAAAAGAGGAACCTACAAGGGCAAGGGACATCAGGGCAGCAAAGCGGAACATAGAAGTCTTCGCGTTGGAGGCAGTTTTGTCGAAGTCGGTGCAGACCTAGAAGAAAACCCATTGTAATTCATCAGGCGAATACAACCTACGACGCAGCGGAAAAGCGGCCCCGAAGGCTTTTCGCAGCCCCCTCCGCAGGGGGCAGATAGGCTGTCGGTTTCATCAAGACCGAAACCGACATCCAATACACCAAATCACAATCGACCGGTCATCTCGCTAGGCGGATTCCTCGGCATCTGGATCCCGGCGATGTTTAATCATCGTGATCTCATTCCCTGTTTCGTTGTGGTGGATTTCATCCATGAAACTGTAGATCAGCATCAGACCTCGACCGTTTTCTCGCATCAGGTTTTCAGGATCGGTCGGGTCAGGAATGGTGCTTGGGTCGAAGCCCTTTCCTTCGTCAGCGACGACCAGCTTGATTTTCTCCGCCGTCAGTTCGACCGAAAGGGCGACTCGGCGTGATTCGTAGGGGGGCGTACTGCAACGTTCGTCCCGTAGTTTTTGGTACGCTTCTGCATCACTGCGCAAAGCCGAAGAGAGTTCCAGGTTGCCGTGGTCCATCGCGTTGAGGACCGCTTCGGTCAACGCCATCGAAATCTGAAAGAGCCCCGTTTCGTCTCCGAAATCAAAGGTCCGCAGCTCGGTTTCCAGGTGCTGGACAAGGACGGCAACCAATTCCTGGTTGTTCCCCAAAATATACTTCGATCGAGATTCGACCAGCGTATTAAGAATATGCTGCCGCGACTTGGCGGCATCCTGCATCTCGACGATGCCTTTTAGCGTGGAGAGCAACGTCGAATCGAGATAGCGTTTGGGGATATAGCTTGCCGCCCCTTTTTGCAACGCCTGAGCTGCGATGGTTTCCGTGCCATCGTTGGTGATCAAGATCACCGGTATCGTTTCATAACGATTGCGAACCTCTTCGACCAATTGCAAGCCGTTCATATTCGGCATATGCAAATCGGTCAACACAATATCGCACGGCTGATTTGCCAACGATTCAAGGGCCGCCAGCCCATCTTCTGCGACCACAGCATCATACCCCGCCTCTTCGATCAAAAATCGAATTTGCGTCGCCTGAGTCGGACTGTCTTCAACGATTAAGATTCGAGTCATTATGATCCAGCAGGTTGATCGCTGAGTAAAATTGGGCAGTTGCGAGGAAAGCGACCGGGACTAAAGAACGAATTCACCACAGAATACCATGATCTGGGCGAGCCTGCGGGTCTAAGTCCCGAATGGTGAAGGCTTAAGGGATTGCGTCCCCTTTCGAGCGTATCGGCACGGCGTGAGCCGCTCCGATAATTGACGAAATTGAAGGTCGTGCCAGCGGACGGCTCACGCCCAAGGAAACCGACCATTTGGCGCACAGCATCGCAAAAACCTTGTCCCACAGGTGTTTACCGGACCGCCCGCGGTCGTGCGACAATCGAACAAGGACACACGGGACGTGATACGAACAGGCAATGGTTTCGGCTTTTCCCAAGCCAGGTCTCGTTTGCAACCGGAGCTGCGATTCGGACAAGCCGGTCGCAAACCCAAAAAGTTCGCTGGGAATCCCACAAATCGACCAATTCCAAATCGCACACCGCTCGCATCCAGAGACCTCAGAGGTTCCCGAATGCCTTAGGAGCGTTTGCGTCCTTTCTTCAATTCCTGCTGCATCCGCTCGCGCTCTTTCTTCCATGCCTGCTCGCGTTTCCTCGCCGATTCCAGATGCTCGTTGCTCGTCGCAAGCTCTTCGGCCAATTCATCCGCACGTTCCTGAGCGATCCCCAGCTGCGACTCCAGTTCATTCATCCGTTCGACGGTTTTAGCCGACTCCGCTTTCATTTTATCCGCCATTTTTGCAGCAGCTGCCTTGGTTTCCTCCACTCTTCGCATTCCTTCGGCGATCGCTTTCTGCTTTTTCAAAAACGACTGTTCGGCGTGCGACAGACGCTCACTCACCACCTTTTTCGCTTGCGTCAACTGCTGCTCCTGCTGAGCCAGCTCCTCAGCCCTTTGCTCGATGGCCTCGGCTTGTTGAGCCACCTGCACGGCTTGCTCCGCCAGCGTTAATCGGCGGCGTTCTAGGATTTCAGCATTGTCGTCCATTCGGACTTCTTGTTTGGCAAGCTTCGTTTTCAACTGCTCAAGACGGTCTTGCAAAATCTCTTGCCGAATCTCGGCAATTTCTTCGGCCTTACCGACAGCGGCTTCCAGCCGCGCATTCTCACGAATCAATTCAACCATCCGGTCCCAGCTCTCGCTGCCCGGGCGAAGACAATCATTGGGATCGCTATCGTCATCTTCCATCCCTTCGGCCCTGGTTTCGGGCGTATCGGGAACGGGCGTCGGAATCGGAGTCATCGCAGGCACCGCGGGGTAAACGGTTTCAACGGGGACGGGATACCAATAAATTTTCGGAGGCTGACCGACATTCTCGTGCAAGATGGTTTCGCTCAGGATAATGCTGCCTGGCGGCAACCCTTGGTAGCGATTCGAATCGTGAGGAAATGCATTGGAATGAGAGTAAACCTGCGCTGACAGCGATCCGGCACCACCGACCCAAACCGCGGCGAAAGAGATCGCCCCCATAAGAAATATTTTGGTTAGCACAGAAGCCTTGGTTGGCATGGAAGTCGCCCAAAAGAGAAGAGTAAAGAGTCGTTAGTGAAAGCCTTTACGAAGATCGCTCATTGTGCCGTCTGGAGGGTTGGCAAGCAAATCCGCCAGTGGAGACAAAAAAAACTAAGGTTTCTTTTTAAACATCTGCGAAACCATTGAACCTACAATTGGTTACATAAGGGGTGTGGCAAGCGATTTCACCTTGCCAAGAACCTCTGCTTCTCTGAACAAATTCTTGTAGGAACGTACGATGAAACAATTGCTTCGATTTGGTAGTTGCGTCGCTTTAGTCGCTCTTTCGGCCCTGCCACTCGCAGCACAGGGACGTGGCGGCCAAGGTGGACGCGGTGCTGGTGGCCCCGGCGGACCTGGAGGCATGCGAGGCGGTTCTCCGGAACGGACGATGCTGGCCTTACTGGGAGTAGAAGCCGTCCAAGAGGAGATCGAAATCATGCCAGACCAGCTGGAAGCTCTGGAAAAAGTAGGCAAACGCCCCGAAGGCGAACGCCTCGATTTCCGCGGCTTGCGTGAAGCTTCGGAAGAAGAACGGAGTGCAATGGTCGCAAAAATGCAAAAAGCGAACGAGGAACTAGCGAAACAAATTCGCGCCGACATCAAGGAAATCCTTCTTGAACCACAACAGGTTCGCCTAAACCAATTGACGATCCAAATGCTGGGCATCCAAGCGCTTTCCGATCCAACCGTGATCGAAAAGCTGGAAATCACCAAAGAACAAACTAGCGAAATGGAAAAGATTCGTACCGCGACTCGTGAATCGTTCCGCGAAGTCATGACCAGTGGAGATCGCGAAAACATCCGCGAAAAAATTACCGAAGCCCGCGAAGCCGAAGAGAAAAAACTGCTGGCCGTGCTGACCACAGAACAGCAAGTCGCCTTCGATGAACTGAAGGGAGATCCTTCCGAAGCCGTCAAAGCTGCACAGGAAAACCGCGGACGTGGTGGTTTCGGTGGACGCGGTGGTGAACGAGGCGGCGAACGAGGTGGTGCTCGTGGCGGCGAACGAGGTGGCGAACGTGGTGGTGAACGTGGTGGCCGCGGTGGCGAACGTCGCCAACGCCCCAGCGCTGAGTAATCCAGGGCCCCCCTCCGCCGGAAACCATCGTCTGACCTGACGGTTTTTGCTTGCGAGAGACGCTCTGCGTTCGATAAACTGCCGGGACACGCATTTTGCGTGTCCCGGTTTTTTTATGGGGCAGGTTTCATGGGGCAGCGGATAGAATCGAGCGATTCCGGATCGGTCGATCTGCAAGCGGCGAAACAAATCCATTGGCTTCAACTGACAATGCTCCCCGGGATCGGCCCGCGGATTTTGACCGCACTTCTCGAACGCTTCCAGACTCCGGAAGCAACCCTTGCAGCCAGCGAAACCGAACTGAAAACGGTTGCCGGCGTCGGATCGACATTGGCGAACAAAATTCGTCACGCGGCCGACCATGTGGCGGCACAGAAGATCCTCGATTGGTGTGCCGAAAACGGCACCACCATCCTCAGGAAGGATCATGGCCCCTACCCCAATCCGCTCCGGGACCTGGACGACGCCCCGCCCATCCTGTTTTGCCAAGGGGAGTGGAAGCCGCTGGATGCTCTTGCCGTTGGCATTGTAGGAACGAGGCATGCCACCCTCTACGGGCGGGCTCAGGCCGAACGAATCGCCTACGGGCTTGCCCGCGCAGGGGTGACGATCGTCAGCGGGCTGGCCCGCGGAATCGATGCCGCAGCCCATCGCGGGGCCCTGGATGCGGGCGGACGAACGATTGCGGTCCTGGGGGGCGGGCTGGGAAAGCTATATCCCCCCGAAAACCAGCCGCTCGCCACCACGATTGCCTCCAACGGCGCCGTTGTCAGTGAATATCGCCCCGATGCCTCCCCGCGTGGCGGAATGTTTCCGCAGCGCAATCGACTGATCAGTGGGCTGTCGATGGCTACCGTCGTGGTCGAGGCTCCCGATCGCAGCGGGGCCCTGATAACCGCTCGACTTTCCGGCGAACAAGGGCGAGAGGTACTGGCGCTGCCCGGGCCGGTCAATTCACGGACTTCGCAGGGTTGCCATCAGCTGATCCGCGACGGAGCTACCTTGATTCGCGGGCCCGAAGATATCCTCGAAGCGCTAGGGCCGGTTTCGGCAGCGATCCCAATGAAATCCGGGCAGACGATCCGCAGCGGGGCGGAGTTGCTGCTGAATGAGCAAGAGCGGACGGTTTTGCAAGCCATTCAGCCCCAATCCACTTCGATTGACGTGATCACTTCGGCAAGTGGGTTGCCAGTTCAGCGTGTCCTAGCCACGATTAGTGTTCTCGAGTCACGTCAGTTGGTACGACGGCTGAGTGGCCAATACGTGGCGAGGATTTAACTGACACCTCCTCCGCCAGCTTTTTATATAGGACAGCGGCCCGTGCCCCCTCCCCTCGATGCGGATGCGATTCTTGGCCCTGAAGGGCGGATCGCCCAGCGATTAAAACAATACGAAAACCGACCGCAACAGCTGGAAATGGCCGCCGCGATCACCAAAGCTTTCGAGCGGGAAGAACACCTGATCGCCGAAGCAGGCACCGGAACGGGCAAAAGTTTTGCCTACCTGGTTCCAGCAATCCTGCATGCCACCTCCGATCAAATCGAATCGCCCGATGCCGCTGATTCGCCGGACGCAATGGATGCCCCCAATGATGCCTTGCAAAAAGCAGCCTCCGGCCAGGCTGCCGACTCCGGCGCTGCAGGCCCCAAAGAAGCGACCGGAAAGAAAAACCGCAGGGTCCTGATTAGCACCCACACGATCAGCCTGCAAGAACAATTGATCGAAAAAGACCTGCCGATTCTTAACAGTGTCATCCCCCGAGAATTCTCGGCCGTGTTGGTCAAAGGACGCGGCAATTACGTCTCCCTCCGCCGACTTGCTTCCGCCAAGGCCAAATCGACTCAGCTGATGGGATTTGATCGTCAAATCCAACAGTTAAAGGCGATCGATCAATGGTCAAAATCGACGAATGACGGAAGCCTCAGTTCCCTCCCGATTCGCCCTGACCGCGATGTTTGGGATGAAGTGCAAAGCGATTCAGGCAACTGCTTGGGCCGCAAATGCAAAATGTACAATGAATGCTTCTATTTCAAGGCCCGCCGCCGAGCCATGCGTGCGCAGATCTTGGTGGTAAATCATGCATTGTTCTTCAGCGACCTGGCCCTCCGCCAACAGGGAGCCCGCATCCTGCCAGATTACGATGCGGTCGTCCTTGACGAATGCCATACGGTCGAAGCCGTTGCCGGAGACCATATGGGGATTCGCGTCACCAGCGGACAGATCGATTACATGCTGAACAAGCTGTACAACGATCGAACCCAAAAAGGTTTGCTGGTGGTGCATGACCTGCAGCAATTGCAACAAGACGTGGAAGCCTGCCGTTTTGCCTCGACCAACTTCTTTGCAGACCTGCTTGACTGGCAGGAGACCCAAGGACAAAAGAACGGGCGAGTGAACGCAACCAAAGTGGTCGCCAATCCCGTCAGCAAAGCCCTTGAACTGCTGGCAGCAAAACTGCATCAATATGGCAGCGACCTGAAGAACGAATCGGACAAACAGGACTTCATTTCCGCCCACGATCGTCTGATGTTACTGGCAGGGCATCTTCGCAGCTGGAACGAACAGGCCTTTGGCGATTCGGTCTACTGGATCGAACAATCGGCCTCTAGCCGTGGCCTACCTCGGGTCACGTTGGCCGCTGCCCCCATCGATGTTGGCTCGGTCCTTCGTCAACAGTTGTTCCAACCTCGCGAAGAGGAAGAGATCCCCCGTCCCAAGTCGGTCATCCTGACAAGCGCGACCCTGGCGGTTGGCAAGGAAAAGGATTTCTCCTTCTTTCGATCGCGAATAGGGGTCAGCACCGGCGGTTCCCTTAAAGTTGGCAGCCCGTTTGATTACAAGAAACAGGCTCAACTGGCGATCGTGACCGACCTGCCCGATCCGTCGGCAGAACGCCACGCCTTTGAACAGGCTCTGCCGGCGCAGATTCAAAAGTACATCGCAAAAACCGATGGGCATGCTTTTGTGCTGTTCACCAGTTACGACCTACTGCGTCGCTGTGCAACCGCACTCACGCCATGGTGCCGCGTCCAAAAAATGAACCTCTATGCTCAAGGCGGAGACCAAACGAGGACTCAGTTGCTGGAAGAATTTCGCAAGCACCCCAGAAGCGTCCTGCTGGGGACCGATAGTTTTTGGCAAGGGGTGGATGTCCCGGGCAATGCACTGCAAAACGTGATCATCACGAAACTACCGTTCAGTGTTCCCGATCATCCCCTGCTGCAAGCTCGACTTGAAGCGATCCGCGCTTCCGGGGGAAACCCATTCCGTGACTACCAATTGCCTGAAGCGGTGATCAAACTTCGGCAAGGATTTGGACGATTGATTCGTACCGCATCCGATACGGGAATCGTTGTCATCCTGGATCCTCGAATCCAAACGAAACCGTACGGCAAAACCTTTCTTGAATCCCTTCCAGAGATGGACCGATGCCCAACCAGCTAGCCAAATCGCGAAGCCCTTATCTGTTGCAACACAAGGACAATCCGGTCGATTGGCATCCCTGGGGTAAGGAGGCTCTGGACAAAGCCAAGAAGGAGAACAAACCGATCTTCCTGTCGGTCGGATACGCCGCCTGCCACTGGTGCCATGTGATGGAACACGAAAGCTTCGAAAATGAAGCGACCGCGGCCAAGCTAAACAAGCACTTCATCAACATCAAAGTCGACCGCGAAGAACGGCCAGACATCGACCAGATCTACATGAACGCCGTGCAAATGATGACCGGGCATGGCGGGTGGCCGATGAGCGTCTTCTTAACCCCTGACCGGAAACCCTTTTTCGCCGGCACCTACTGGCCGCCCGAAGCCAAAGCGGGAATGCCCGCGTTTGGGACCGTGATCGATGCGGTCGCCGACGCCTGGGAAAACCGTCAAGCCGACGCCCATAAATTTGCCGACGACGTTACAAAATCACTACAGGAAATCGCCGCGGGCCCCGCCTCCACGGCCGACAGCGTTGCCCCCTTGGCCGCCATCGATCAGGCCTGCCAGCGATTGATCCGGATTCACGACAATACCTGGGGTGGATTCGGCGAAGCTCCGAAATTCCCGCATGTGACCGATCTGGAATTGCTGATGCGGTACTACCAAAGACGCCAGGATCCAGCCGCCCTAACCGTCCTCCGCACGACACTGGATCGAATGGCGGCCGGCGGCATTTACGATCACCTGGGCGGAGGTTTCGCACGCTACAGCGTCGATAAAAAATGGCTTGTCCCGCACTTTGAAAAAATGCTCTACGACAACGGCGGGCTGGCCAAACTGTACCTACATGCCTATCAGCTAACCGCAGCAACCGAATACGCGGTGGTCGCCGATCAGACCCTGCGTTATCTGGCCAGAGACCTCGTCGACCCTGCCGGTGGCTTCCATAGCAGCGAGGACGCCGACAGCGAAGGGGTGGAAGGTAAGTTCTATGTCTGGTCGCTGGAAGAGATCCTTGAAGTCCTAGGAGAAACAAAAGGCAAACGGTTCGCCGCCGTCTATGACGTCAGCGAGGAAGGGAACTTTGAACATCAAAACATCCTCAATCTACCGGTTCCCTTAGCAGACATCGCGGAACAGCAAAACATCCCGCTCGCGAAGCTAGAATCGGAACTCGCCGCCGACCGCGAAAAACTAAGAATTCACCGTGATGCTCGAATCCATCCCGGTAGAGACGACAAAGTACTGACCAGCTGGAACGCGATGGCGATCGCTGCGATGGCACTTGGTAGCCGCGTACTGCCCCCCTCCAGTGATGAACAACCCTCCTTCGATTACGCGCAGGTCGCCAACACCGCCGCGGAATTCGTCTGGACGAAAATGCGAAATGAAGAAGGCCGGCTGCTGCATGCTTTCCGAGCTGGCGAAGCGCATCTGATCGCTTACCTGGATGATTATGCCTATACGATCGAAGCCTTTGTGCAGCTGTATGAAACGACCGGCGAAGCGAAGTGGGTGGAACGGGCATCCATCCTGGCAGACCAGATGCTGAAACATTACGAAGATGCGCAAGCGGGCGGATTTTTCTACACAGCCGATGACGCGGAAACCCTGATCTCGCGAACCAAAGACTGGCACGACAACAGCATTCCCAGCAGCAATGGCTCCGCGGCCGTGGCGTTGATCCAGCTCGGACGTTTGACCGCAAATCCGCGTTACTTGGAAGCGGCCGAGAAGACGCTGTTGGCCAGTAGCGTGGTCATCGAAGAACAATCGGCAGCGGCGGCGAAACTGCTGTCGGCGCTGGACAACTGGCATCAGGCCCACCAACAACTTGTGCTGGCCTTGCCCAAAGAAGAAAACGGCAGCGAACGGCAAGCGATGCTTGATGCACTTTTTCTTCACTATCGCCCACACAGCACGATCGCGATCCTGGAAAAGGACCCACCCGATGCGGGACCTCTGGCAGCTCTGTTAGGCGGAAAATTTCCCGTCGACAATAAACCGACATTGTACGAGTGCCAAAACCACACCTGCCAAGCGCCGCAGACGGGGTCGGTTGCCCTCAAGCAACTAAAGGCGAAGCCATAACCGCTCCAGATCATTCGATGGCGATTCTCATTACAAATCGCTGACGACAAAAAAAACGCCCGTCGAAGACGTTCACCTAATCGGATGCGTCTTTGCAAACAATCCTTCTGATCGATCACTACCCCACTAGTCCCCATGTCCTCTGGTTCCGAATCGCCTTCACCAACACCAACACCTTCATCTCCCGATCCACGATCTCGGCGACTGCAGAAGTGGCTCCCTTGGCTAGGTGCTGTCCTTCTCTGGTTGGCAATGGATCCGCTGAGATGGTGGGTGTTTGGATGGATAGCGTTGGTCCCCTGGTCCATCCTCGCGTTGCAAACGGAAGGGCCTGGAGCGAGCGGCTACAGACGTCTTTGGTACGCGGGAACCTTGTTTTGGTTGACCGCTTTATATGGTCTCTGCTTCGCCCATCCCGCAATGTTTCTCGGCTGGCTGACACTGTCGGCCTACCTTGGGCTTTATACACCGCTGTTTGTCGGTTTAGTGCGGACCGGGATCGCTAATCGAATCCCACCACTCGTCGGAATCCCGCTAATCTGGTGTGGTCTGGAATGGATCCGCGGTTACGCGTTCACCGGTTTCTCTGCCTGCATGCTGGGACACACTCAAGCCGATATCACGGTTGTCATCCAAATTGCCGACCTTCTGGGCAGCTATGCCGTTAGTGCGTTATTGGCGACCGTTGCTGCGACAATCGCGATCGTGATCCAGGCTCGCTTTCGATTCGGCGCCGGCACCGTCGCGATTCCGAAGCGTTTAGTGATCGGGGCCGTTGCCTCCAGCGTGGTGCTAGTAACGGCGACCCTGGCTTACGGTTCTTGGCGACTGCAACAACCGGAATCCGGCCCCGACGCTCCATCGCTGGGGATCCGCGTTGCCTTGGTGCAACGTGATGAAGCGGTTAAATACATCATGCCACCGGGACGCGAAACGGAAATATTTGATTCCTACTTGGATGGTTCCAAGGCTGCGTTGGCTGCGTCCGATCAAACCGTCGATTTGGTGGTCTGGCCCGAATCGATGTTCACGCGTGGTTTCCCCTGGATGCTTTTAGAGGAAACTGCAATCGTCCCCGCCGATGCTGGCATGACTTCAAGTGAATTCACCAATCGAGTCACCGTTAGTGCTGAACAATGGCAATTGAACGCTGGCGAAGTCCAACGCCGGATGACCGCAGGGAGCAAACAAACCGTCCCCCCAGCACTCTTGTTAGGGTGCGGCGTCATTCGGTTTGCAGAGCGTCCTCATAGTTACAGCGGAGCGGTTTTGGTCGAAGAGCGTGGGCGGGTGTCGGACTGGTACGGAAAACGGCACCTTGTCATGTTTGGCGAATACATCCCGTTCACCGAATGGTTCCCCGATGTCCATACCTGGATCCAGATGCCAAGAGTTTCAATAGGCCCAGCGGTCAAATCGCTGCAGTGCAAAGACGTAAATATCGTCCCGAACATCTGTTTTGAAACCGCCGTCGAATCGGTCCCGATTGGTCAGATTCGCAGTTTACTGGCGGAGGGCGAGAACCCCGATGTAATCATCAACCTGACCAATGACGCATGGTTCGGAGGGTCGCCAATCCTGGGGCACCACCGTCGCTGTTCGCAGTTTGCGGCAGTCGCCACCCGGCGGCCCGTATTGATGGCCTCCAACACAGGCCCCACCTTCTGGGCCGATGGAAGTGGGCGAGTTATCGATTCATTACCGAAAATGACAAAGGGGCATCTTTTGGTCAATCCAACGCGCGACAGCCGCTGGAGCCTCTACCAATGGTGGGGGGATTGGCCGCTCCGCCTATGCGCTGGAATTGTTTGCTATCTAGCCTTTCAAGGTGGTTGGCGAGCCAGGCGGGTTTGACAAATCGCAGCCGATAGCCCTGCGAATGCGAGCGATTTCGGTTACACTTGCCTCCCCCTCTGCCAGTCCGAAAAGGTCTGCCAGTCCGTAAAATCTGTGCCAAGCCGTGTGAGCGATGAAAGTTCTTCTAGATGAAAAACAACTGTTAGCAGGCGTCCGCAAGCTGGCCCAACAGATCGATGAACACTACCAAGGTCAGCCGCTCACAGTGGTCGCCGTGATGACCGGATCGGTCATCCTGTTTGCCGATTTAATTCGGATGCTGTCGATGCCTGTTCGTGTGGGGGTGATCCAAGCAAGCAGTTATCACGGGGAGAAAACCGCCGGCAAGCTGGCGGTCGACACAAAGATGCTGCTTGATGTCAAAGACCGCGATGTCCTGCTGGTCGATGATATTTTTGACACCGGGCGGACCTTGGACGGGTTGATCCAAACGGTTCAACAACTTGGCGCGTCCAGTGTCCGCAGCGCCATGCTGCTACACAAACAGCGGACCCACGACGTCCCCGTCCGGCCCGACTTTGTCGCCTTCGAAATCCCCGACGAGTTTGTCGTCGGGTATGGTTTAGACTACCACGACATGTATCGAAACCTTCCTTACATCGCCATTCTTGATGACGAAGAGATCGCCGCAGGAGAAAACGCTGCGATCCTTCAGACGCTTCCCACTGACTCATCAACCCATCGCAACCCATCGTCACTTTGAAGATGAGCGTTCTTCGCATCCTAATGGTTACTCGTCGCTTTTGGCCGCTGGTCGGTGACGATGCGACTCAACGGTTGGCGATGCTGGCTTCAGGGCTGAGGAAGTACCATGTTCAGGCCGAAGTCGTTGCCGCCCGCTACGCGGCTTCTTGGCCTCGGGCCCTGTCCGTCAACGAAACTCCCTTACACCGACCGGCTCCAGCCCCTCGCAGTGAGTGGTCGATGGCACGGTACACGCGTGCTTTGACGAATTGGCTGAAGGCAAACGCGGGCGGATACGACGCCCTGTATGCCGATTCGATGCGTGAAGAAGGGGCCGTCGTGGTCGAGGTCGCCAAGCGACTAGGAATCCCCTCCATCCTTCGGTATCACGGTACAGAAATCGGCAGCGATGCCGCCTGGTGGGGCGGTTCGCGTTCGAATCGGAAATGTGCAACCCACTGTTTGAAAGCGGACCACCTGATTGCGGGTCGCGCTTCGGCGGAACAAGCCCTTATCGCTGCCGGAGCTCAACCCAACCGGATTCAACGCATCCAACAAGGGTACCAAGCGGCTGAACCGCGGACGCCCGAAGCGAGAAAATCCGCCCGCCATGCGCTCTCTGCGATCAATTCAGATCTTTTTGTGCCCCTGGACGCCCAGGTCCTCCTGGTCACCAACCGCATGAATGCCGAAGGGGGACTGCGGCATCTGGTCGACACCCTGCCATCACTGCTTGACCGTTTCCCGCGTCTCCGCGTTTGGCTGCTGAACGACGGTCCCGACCGAATGGCCCTGTACGGTGCACTGCGTGGCACCGGTGTCCAAAACCTGATCAGCATGCCGGGCTCGTTCAGTTCTTTTGCGGAACCGCTTTTGGCCGCCGATGCCTATGTTCTTCCCAGCGCCTCCGATGGACTGGACTTCTATTTGCCCAGCGTCCTGAGTGCAGGCGTGCCAGCGGCGGTGGTCGACAGTTTGGAAACTCGCCGTATGCTGGGAACTTCGTTCTCCGATTGCCAGTCCTTCGCCGCAAACGATACGGGCTCTCTATTGAACGCGATCACTGCCACGCTAGAACCCTACGATATCAGCCAGGAAAAGGCTCGCCGCATTCGTCAGGTGATGCTGCAGTCACCGTATGACCAGATGGTTGAACAGCACGTTCGCTTATTCGAACGTTTGACAGGAAAACACCCGACCCCCAACCCATCGACTGCTGAGCTGACACCGTGACGCGACGACTATGCCTGATCATCCCGACCTTGGATCGAGGTGGCGCCGAAAAACAGTTGACGCTTCTGGCCGCAGGGTTACCACGGGACCAATTCGATCCGCACGTTGTTCTGCTCACCCGCGATGGCCCCCGCAGAGAAGCCCTCGATGCGGCGGGGATCCCCGTCACCTTGGTTGGCAAACGATTCAAAGCCGACCCCTCGGCATACTGGCGACTAAAACGAATCCTCCGCGAACTGAACCCCGATATCGTTCATACGTGGATCTTTGCCGCCAACAGCTACGGCCGTGCTGCGGCTGCGGCGATCAACGTTCCTGTGGTGATCGGATCCGAACGCTGCGTCGATCCATGGAAAACAAGTCGCCACTTTTTTATCGATCGCTACCTCGCCAAAAAAAGTGCTGCGATCACAACCAACAGTTCCGGAGTGAGCGACTTTTACGCCGCACACGGAATCCCAGCCGAACGCTTTCGCATCATCCCCAACGGAATCCAGCCGGCTCAAGTGGAACCGATCGATCGAACCGAAGCCTACCGCCGGTTGAATGTCGACCCCGAACGGCACCTCATTCTTGCGGTCGGTCGACTCTGGGCCCAGAAGCGATACAGGGACCTTGTCTGGGGAGGCCAGATGCTGGGCGAATTGCGCCGAGACACCACGCTTGTCATCATCGGCGATGGGCCTCAGCGAGCGGAACTGCTGCGATACCGCGACGCGGCAACGCTCCCGAAAAGGGTTCAATTCGCGGGCTCTCGAAGTGACATCCAACAATTGCTCCCCCACAGTAAAGCCTTTTGGATCGGAAGCGAATACGAAGGGCAAAGCAACGCGGTGATGGAAGCGATGCAGATGGGAGTCCCAGTCGTCGCGTCCGATATTCCCGGAAATCGAGACCTCGTGATTGACCAACAGACCGGCTATTTGCGTCCCCTGGGTGACCCGGCAGGTTTTGCCCAGGTGACCAACATGATCATTGAAGACCCGGATCGGGCCAAAGCGATGGGGGCTGCCGGACAACAGCGAATCGCCGAACATTTCTCGGTCTCACAAATGATCCGTAAACACATTGAACTATATAACGAGTTTTCATGAAAATTTTATTGACCAACGATGATGGCGTTTACGCTCCAGGACTGGCAGCGTTGGAAAGTCAATTGCGGCACCTAGGGGAGGTCTTTGTGGCAGCCCCCGCAACCGAGCAGAGCGGAGTAGGGCATTCGATTACGTTCCTCACCCCCTTGGTTTGCAAAAAGATCATTCTCCCCGATCGTCGCACGGTCTGGGCGGTCGAAGGTTCCCCCGCCGACTGCGTCAAATTGGCGATTGCCGAGCTTTGCCCGTGGCGTCCCGACATCGTTGTCAGCGGGATCAATAGCGGGCTGAACGCAGGGATCAACGTCCTCTACAGCGGGACCGTCGCCGCAGCGATCGAAGGAGCCTTTTTCGGGATCACCAGCTGTGCCGTCTCGCTGGAATACGCTCCCGATGCCGATTTCCAGGCCGCCGCGGTGATTGCCAGAAACGTCATTGGAGGAATCGCCTCGAAACCGTCGTCAGAGGGCGGACTGTTCAACATCAACATTCCGACCGAAGCGACCAATCATGCGGCCGAGGTCAAAGTCGTCCCGATGGGGTTGGCCCAGTACGGCGACCGATACGAAAAGAGGCAAGATCCAGGCGGTCGAGACTACTACTGGGCCGTATGGCACGCACCGGAAAAACCTCCGGCAGCCGACACCGATGTCACCGAACTAAGCGACGGACACGTCACCGTATCCCCGCTAAAGTTTGACCTCACCCGCAGAGAATTGCTCGAAGAGATGCAAGACTGGAATCTAAGAAGCTAGCAAGCTGCCCTGAATTGCACCCCCACTCGGAAATCGAAACCAGTCGGTCGACGCACAGGCAACGGTGCTCCAATTCGAGTACGAGCACGAGTACCGGGCTGCGCCCTGAGTACGATTCCTTCAGCGCCAAACGCTCGCAAGCCGTCAGTAAATTCAAAGCCTGGTTCTGAGGCCCTGCCTTTTTCGTATTTGTACTTGTACTCGTACTCGTACTCAGCACCGCGGTACTCGTACTCAGCACCGCGGTACTCGTACTCAGCACCGCGGTACTCGTACTCAGCATCGCGGTACTCGTACTCAGCATCGCGGTACTCGTACTCGACGCCCCGACTGCACTCCGCGACTGACGAGAGACGACAAAGACCGATTTGAGCGTGCTCGAAGCGAGGATCGACCAACGGTGCCCCATTTCGAGTAGGAGTACGAGCACCGGGCTGCGCCCTGAGTACGAGTACGATTCATTCAACGCCAAACGCTCGCAAGCCGTCCGCAAATGCACGGCCTGGTTCTGAGGCCCTGCCTTTTTCGTACTTGTACTCAGCACTGCGGTACTCGTACTCGACGCCCTCATTGCACTCCGCGACTGACGAGAGACGACAAAGACCGATTTGAGCGTGCTCGAAGCGAGGACCGATCAACGGTGCCCGAATTCGAGTAGGAGTACGAGTACCGGGCTGCGCCCTGAGTACGAGTACGATTCATTCAACGCCAAACGCTCGCAAGCCGTCCGCAGATGCACAGCCTGGTTCTGAGGTCCTGCCTTTTTCGTACTTGTACTCAGCATCGCGGTACTCGTACTCGACGCCCCCATCCCATTCTGCGACTGACGAGAGACGACAAAGACCGATTTGAGCGTGCTCGAAGCGAGGATCGATCAACGGTGCCCAGATTCGAGTACAAGTACGAGTACCGGGCTGCGCTCTGAGTACGAATACGATTCATTTAACGCCAAACGCTCGCAAGCCGTCAGTCGATGAATGACGTTCACAGCGTTCCTTTAAGACGTCCGTTTGGCCGACGAACAGTAGGGTTCTGGGAACCGGGAGACTTAACTTGCAAGCTGAAAGAAACGTTCGCAAACCCGGCCACGTAACACACCATGTGTTATCGGCGATTATAGCGAGCATTGGAGCACGACAGTGAAAAACAACGCCAGGACGCCACCCCATGGATTCGAACTAGTTCCGAAGCGTGGAAGATGATCGATGAGGTGGAAGATGTTTATTGACGATTGGCTTGCGGCGCAACCACATCGCGCTACTGAAAAGCAAAAGGAGAACGCCAGAGACAAGGCAACCGATATCAAGCAACGCATCGGATGCAAGAATCCCGAGCCGCGCCGTGACTGCGAGAATCGTTAAGGTAATCCCAACGCCAGTGCAGATACCAAGTGAGTAGACACGAGTGGAACGGAGCATGTTGGTCCATACGTGAGGGGAAGAGCCCAATGCCATCTACGTTCTTAGCGGAACGATGCGAACCGTCCGCCAATCGCATTGAAAACACAACGAATTTGCCGGTCGCCTTGCGCCCACCCGCGGGGAAATCGTTCCTGCGACAGGTTTACGGCACAACGAACGATTCGCCATCCGCATCGATATAGCATTCTTTTAACATATCGCACGAATCGGGACCAAGCAACAAACAACGACACCACGTCGCGGAGCAGCGACAACACGCATCAACGTCGACGCCGCATCACAAGCAGTATCATTCGCGTAGATTAGCGTTATTAGCGGGCAAAACATCCGAGCAACCTTGCGCGCTAATAACGCGAACAGATGCATCAACCTGTCTATCCCCAAACAAACGACACCTGCCCTGCAGGCTTAGGCTGTCACCCAAAGTAAAAGGGAACGCAGGAGCCGATCGCCTTCCGCGAGTAGTGTTTGCCAACATGGTCGGAGCATCAGCCTGCTAGAACAACCGCGATCACCGGCCCGCCGCGGTTGGTCGACCATGTGCAATCGCGTTTCGGCGCCGCTCTTACCATCGCAGGGTTACCCGTCATTGACCACGAAGCGGGACGGAATCGCCACCGCTTATTCAGCGAGACAGAAGGTTGATTTAGCTTGCGATTGATCTTAACAGTACCCGTTGCCGCGTCGCTTTCGCCACATTCGCAAATCAGCGTTGTGACATCCACCAGTTTACGGCGAACGCCAGCGCCACGGAAGAGATCATTACCGCCGTTACCGCCAAGTACCGCTTGGATACTGGCGCATGGCAGGCAGTGGCAACGGGTCGCCAAAGCAGAATAGAAAGCCCGCAAATCGCAAGAAACGCGGTGAACCCCATGACGCGGTATAGCGTTGGAGGGTAGGCATGCAGGGGAATGCGCCAACCGAGTGCCGCAGCAGCGGAGACAACACAGATTTCGTAAGCGACGTACCAGCACCAATGAATCAACGCGAACCACCAACCGGACTTGTGCCGGGGCAATAGCATCAACCCGCCAATGAACGCGGAAAGCCCGTAAATCTGATCTT
Source organism: Roseimaritima multifibrata (assembly GCF_007741495.1). Classification (NCBI taxonomy): domain Bacteria; kingdom Pseudomonadati; phylum Planctomycetota; class Planctomycetia; order Pirellulales; family Pirellulaceae; genus Roseimaritima; species Roseimaritima multifibrata. The sequence continues at coordinate 1,227,378 of NZ_CP036262.1, read as the reverse complement.
TGGCAAAGGTCGCCGCGTAGAAATGAGAATCAATGGTGAAGCCGGAAGACAGTTGCATCACCCACGAGAAGAGCATGAAACCGCCTCGCAAAAGCAACACTATCGCAAGAATTGTAACGAGAGAGGTTTGCAAGCGAGTCAATCCAGAAGTCAATACATCGTCCGGAAGCGATGTAGGATCGTATGGATTTACGGTTTTAGTGTCCATCATCTGTATAGCAAGTCGATTCCAGTCGGCGAACATCTCCCGTCACCGAGGACGGACAATTAATCTTCCATTCACAAAACCACCCAAGCCATACGTCAATGCATTGCCAGCCCCTGGCTTTCTGTCTTCGTCGCACTCAGCGTGGAGCTTGCGACTGGTCAGCGACACTGCGTTTGCTCTTATCCTTTAAACGCGTGAATACAGCCTCAATCGCTTTGTTTGGTGGAGCCAGTTCAACCCGGTTGCCTTCATCGCTAAACGTAATTTTCCAGGTATCCGCGGGAGCGTGCCAGCGTCGTAAAAGGTCGGCATACGGCAAAAGAGACTGCTTGTCTGTCCAGTATTGAATGTGTAGCAGTTCGTCACGGACATGCCATCGCCCCGCAATCCCTGAGTCAGAACGGAATGCGCGGTCTGACGAGAATGTGCACGTTGGGCCCTCTTCGTTCGTAGGTAAGATCGTTTGTTTCCACTCGCCAACCAGCTGATTTTCGGACGCCGAAAGTGGTGCAACGTTCCAAAGAGCGATTGGAGCGACCTGCGGCGAGTCCGTTTTTTGCGGCGTAGACTCTACGACAGAACGCACTTCCTCATCCTGCCCAAACACAGGAGTCAGCACCAAAACAACGATAAGTAATGAGAGCAGGCGCATGTCGCTTCCTCAAAAAGAGTAATGACAGAACGGTTCGCATCAGCGGAAACGGTGGCAATGTTACCTACGACCAAGTAACAAAATTCGCGGTCTCCGATGCATACGCAGGCTGTTCACCGCTGTGCGTACCAAGGCAGATCGTGAGAACGCGAGGCCCTGAGTGCATGGTATCACCTTGAAGCCAAGGAAACAAATAGATCCGTCCTCGCCAGCAATATCGTCAATGGAATGATGCAGCAATCCGTCCAGGTTAGACAATTCACGCTGAAATGCGGCCCACATACGGCAGACGAGAAATACGCCCACAAGCAATAGTGCACCCGACGCAACTTGTGTCACGACTCGTTGTGGCGATGGGAGAAAAGGTGTTGCCCACACGACGGCGATACCAAGCGTGACTAGGCAACCGAGTAAAAGCGGGAAGTAAACCCGACCAAACCAACGAAGCCCCACAATACCGCAATGACGATAAACTGCGGTCACGATAACGCCTTCAGAGTGATTCCCAATCATGCGTTCGATCCGAAGATTCAGTCGAAGGTTCAAATTGACGGGGTTCGCCCTAACGAGGATCCAGTGTCCAGCACGTCATGGCGATTTTCTATGGAGTTCGTGGTTCGCCGGTTCAACTGCGGATCGGTGCATCCCCTCACAATCATGTTGATGACAGAGATTTTCCACAAACTTCTTCCCAAGGCCTTGGCATTGCCTCATGTCGAAACAGCGCGATTTCGGTCTGGATTCGAAGTGATTTCGCACGGACGAAATCATCCAATGAGCAGCGTCGTGCCGCATAGGATTTAGACAGAACCTCCTCACCTTCTCGCATCGCATCGAGCGCGACCTTAAGCTGCGTTGTTGCGAGATCGTTACCGGAAGTCGCGGAACCGTCGACCTGATCCGCAGACCGTGATACGCGAGAGCATCGACAGATACGCTTAAGGAACCTGACGAACGGTCGCAAGCAGAGATCGATACAAACCGCAAACAGGAACATCGACATGTAGATCGCAACCGATTGGCCGAACCGGAGCCGAGCAACGAAAATCGACATCGAGTCGCGAAGCAGCGACAACACGCATCAAGGTCGACCGCGCATCACAAGCAATATCATTCGCGCAGATTAGCGTCATTCGCGGGCAAAAACATGTGAGCAACATTGCCCGCTAATAACGCTAATTTCGCGAATGGATGCGCCAGGTTACCCTAGCCAGAAACGAACAATGACTGCCACGTAGCCTTCGCCTACCACAACCGATGCGCAAACGCCGGATCAAAAGAACCGATCGACCACCAAGAGCATGGAGTACCAGCGTGGACGGTACGTTAGCCTGCAAGAACGTTGGTCGTCACATGGGCATTGCACTGAACATGCGTGGCGGACGACTGGTCAAGCGGCCTGGATCCAGAGCCCTTAGCACCCTGGCCAAAGAGAGATCGAGCAACAATTCGACCATTATTAGAATTTTATTGCCCCCATCTTCTTGCCAACTCCTGCCGAGCAAATGGGCAGGAAAATGGGGGCAGGAAGATCAGAAGCCGATGAGTCTCGGGAACAGCCTAAGCAAGAGCGAAGAACGCCCAACAAGCCTGCAATCGACCAGAGCAAACACGGACAGCAAAACGTTAAAACTCACTCCGCGGCGGCAACTGACCTTCCGCTCCAGTGCAACTTACTAGTCACCCTCCCGATCGGGTTAGCACGAACAGTACCACACCAATTAGAACAGCGATGATGAATCCCGTAAGCCACAAGCGATCCCGGCGATGGCGGCGTTCCAAGTCGTCGGCAATCAGTCTGTTTTGTTCCATCCGACGCTTCGACTCACCCTCGACCCACGCGGGGTCTCCAAACTCGCATGGTGTGCCAACCGGAAGTCCGTTAACGACACACTGGACATGTGGATGGGAAGCGACTGTTTCCCGGCAATACTTGATAGCGTCGGATGCGGTATCGAAATTGACACAGTTTCGATTCGGAACAGTGTTGTAGCGTTCGAAGGGAGGCGTGGGCTCAAGCAAAATCCCAGTGAACGGGTCGACGTGAAAAACGGTTATGGCGCAATGTTCGTTGTCAGACATCGCTTGGGACATTCAGGATGCTGGGCACGTATGATGGGTTCAGGCGGATAACGGTTCGGTTCAGGGAGGCCGTGTAATGGATTGACCAATTTAAATCGGCTGACGCGCGGCCTTCGTTGCAATCGATGGTTGCGTCCTATTCCAACGGCTCTTCGGTCCAATAGTCAGTGAACTCTAACCGCTGGTCTTCAGTATAGTCATTGACGATCAAGCCGGCACGCAGCGGGTTACCGTACGCACCGTCGTTCGAATCCTTCAGATAAATCTCATGGTCCAGGACCACGATACAGGAACCGGTGTCGTCATTCCAAACGCCGGTTACGGTTCTACCAATTAGGGCGTCCACCGGGATGCCATCCGTTTCTCCAGCGCAGACCATTTCATCGCTGGTTGCGACAGTTAGTTCGGCAGTGAAAAGATCAAGGACCACACCAGATTCAAGTCGGAGGTAGTGAGATCGGAATTCGGCGGGGCCAATTCCTTTAAGTACAAACTCAGGTTTGGTTGGATGCGAATGACTAATTTGTGTCAGCCGTGAATCTAGAATGCGCTGTTTGGGCAGATTGGCCATTGAAGCGTTTTCAGATAGTTGCATGGAAGTGACGGAACGTAAGTGGTCACACGGCGGCGATTCAGGACGTTGCGTTCACGAGAAACCGTTGCCGCCGCACGAACACCACATGGTTCCGGCGGGTCTCCCCAATCGCAATCGTAATCGACCGCAGCATCATACTCCGCGACCTCTTCGGCGACACCGCCAAATTTCATCGCCATTCAAGTCAGCATCGAGACAATCCGGTGCAGCAATGCCTTCACCGCGGCATCGTCCTGAACCTTGAGCCCTTTCGTCGTCAGTAGCATCTCCTGAATTGCCGCATATTCCAACGCCGAACCACATGCAATGTCGAGGAATCACGCACGATCCGTGCGCCGGGATTTTCCGTTGCCTTCGGCGAAGTTGAGCGGGATCGATTGAGCTGCACGCAGCCACTGGTCGCTGGCGTGACAATACAATCCGCTGGGTGATTTACAAACGCCAATGCCTCGGCAAAGTATTCGATCGAGAGACGATATACATCGCGCCGATCGTGGTCGAAGATTGGATCGGTAATCAAATCCCCATTACTGGCCGAACCGGAGCCGAGCAACAAAAATCGACATCGAGTCGCGAAGCAGCGACAACACGCATCAAGGTCGACCGCGCATCACGAGCCCCATCATTCGCGTAGATTAGCGTCATTCGCGGGCAAAAACATGCGCGCAACATTGCCCGCTAATAACGCTAATTTCGCGAATGGATGCGCCAGGTTGCTTTAGCCAGATGCGAACAATGGCTGCCTACAGCCTTAGGCTACCACGAAAGCTGCAAGGGACGCTGAGCCGAAAGAACCGATCGATCACCGGGAGCATTGATTGCCAGCTTGAAGGCGCGCCAGCCGGCAAGAACGACCCGCATCACCGAGTCGGGAAAGTTGATTGTTCATTTGGAAAACCTCGCAATCCCGACTTCGGTGGATTCGATGGTTATCCGCAGATTCCCTGCAAGAGTTGTAAAGTTTAGCGAAGACGCTGAATAAATTCACGAAGGAATTCGCGATCCGCACGAGAATAGTAGCTGTAGTGTCCCATTATCTCATTCCCATCCGAATCCTCCACGGAGAAAACGCCGAGCAATTCAAACACGTTATCGCCGTCAATATTCGGCAACAACAACGTGCTGGAACTCGAGGAAAAGAGCATACCTGGCCCCGTCAAACTGTTTGCATCAACCCGCACGTCCAGGTTGCGAATGTCGATGGTTGCAGCCCAGAGAAATGCACGCAACACAACGAGAAAAACAGCCCATCCATACGGAACGTTTAACCACATCGTAAGCAGATAGACCAGAATCCCAATAGACAAACTCGACCAGGCCGTCGTGATAAAGAAACGCCAGCGACTGGCTTCTAAGTGCACCTCGGGTTCGACTGTGTCACTCATGAGAATCCGAGTCGGATAACGACCCGTATCACCGGGCCGGGAAAGTTGAGTGTCCATTCGTGAAATCGCCTAAGCCCGGCTCCGTATGAATGCGATGGTTATCCGTTGCTTGCGTGGTCCGGGAGAATACGGGCGACCGCATCAGCGATGAGGCTCTGTAGCTCCGGGTCCATGAACCGGTAGTCGTCTGGGATGTCAGCGCAGTGGATGTCCAAGTATCGCGTCTCGCCAGGGAAGTCGGCTCGCAGACGTGAAACATGCTTCGGTTCCATGGCGATCACAACGTCCGCCCATTTGAGGTCTCCGGACCGCACAACGCGATTTGCGGACCGGCTGGTGCCAGCCGAGCGAACCCGAATCAGGTCGTGGTCAGTGTACATCTTCTCTGCGGTTGGGCTGCGCCAGCGGTTCTTTGAGCAGATGAACAGGACGTTTACAGCATGTTGTTCGATTTGGTGATGCCCTTGTACGCGTGGGTATTCCATGCCGAGTTGCTTCGCGCGGTGCAGCTTTTCGGAGCGGAGATAAAGGTCAGACCACTTCTTCTCGCGTGGCGACAGGTCATCGTTCATGATTCAGTCGGGTAACGCCAGGCATCACCGGGCGGGGAGAGTAAAGTCTTCTATTTCAAAACGGCCGCAAGCCCCGCTCCGTGTGAATGCCATGGTTATCCGCGTAACTATACCGCGAGCGATTGGCCGCTGCTGCCTGGTCGGCGAATCCAGCAACGCGACACAAGGAACAGCCAAATGCAAATAATGCCAATAAGGTAAAGTGGCCAAAACCCGAACCGGAAAATTGGGTTTGGCAGCGAAAATCCATTGATTTCTGCAAGCAGGGGCAAGTCTTCGTAGCACTCGTTTGGAAGCCCAACAAGGCGACCATCTCGGAATTGCGCAAAGATGCTCTCGCCACTGTAAGTTGAGAAGCAATAGTATGTGTCGCCATCTTCCATCGGACGCTCGGTTCCTCCAAATGTATCTGGGATATCCTTCATGACATCTATTTCCGAAGCGGTCAAAAATCGCTGAGATGCAAAGTGCGTCGCAACTTCATCAACTGAATCACCGTTGTGAATCTCCGACGCTAATAATGATGTCACGTAGTACGAGGAGTACTCGCTCGTAAACCACAGGTGATACAGTTTCGCAAGCGGGAAATATGCAACAATAACAGCGACTGCAATAAGGAGCGTTCTTGCTAGGTAACGATGTCTATTCATTTGGCTGCCATTCAGATGAGTCGGATAACACTCATCCTTACCGGACGTACCGGGTAGGAATAAATGGTTTTGGGGAGGATTCTTGGTGGTTCGGCGGTGTGAACAAATCTGTATGCGGTGACGATTTTTGGCGGTGGGAGACTTATTCTCACCACTTCACTCCACCACCATGCCTCTATTCTCACTGCTAAATCGGACTGGAGCAAGCTTCTAATTGCGATGGCTAGCGATTAAATCGCCTCGGAGATGAATCAGCAAATGCATTCAGCAACCTCTGCGTCTTTTGCCTTGCAAGTAACATCCCTTTTTTATCGCACACCGCTTTGCATCGAAAATTTGGGTTCGACGACGCCAATCGCTCGTGCACAGATCTTTAAGTCCCCTGGTAATTGGCGAATCGACAGTTACATCGATGACTCGCATTTAAATAGGACTTACTGTACCGCTCACACAAAAAACGGCGATTGCTGCCCCCCCCAAAAAAATGCTCAATGACGACAACTTGGTCGGACGCCAAGCCTCCGCTCAGGCGATAGCGGACGTGGGTGATAGTGCGTGGACGTGGCAGCACGCACCTCATCGATTGCGATCGATGAGGGGTGGTACCGCGGGGAGAAGGCAGGGGGACGCTGGCACGGCCAATCAAACGACTCGCTTGCAGTTACAACGCATGCGAATGGTATTCGTTTGACTGCAAAGTCTCCTTCGCTAGATCTAACAGATGCTGGTGATGCGTGAAAAACAACACCTGCGTCTGCTGACTTAGCTCTGCCAAAATCTTTAAAGCGGCTGCCGAACGTCCATCGTCAAACTGAATCAGAATATCATCCAAGACCAATGGAAATGGTCCGCGACGTTTTAAGTGCGATTCAAGGCTCGCCAAGCGAAGCGACAGATAAAGCGCATCGGCCGTCCCGTCGCTCATCGCAGTCACGGGGACCATATCCGAACCTCGCAGCCCTACCAGCACCGGCCGGCCGCGTTCGTCAAAATCGGCTCGCAATCCGCTGTAGTCATTAAGCGTCAGACGAGCGAACAAACTTTCCGCGCGCGCTAAAACAGGCCCCTGATTCGTTTCTCGATAGCGTTCGATCGCCTGTTGCAGCGCGATGTCCGCGACGCGAAGCGTTGCGTAATCCATTGCGTCCCGTCGAATCTTCGCCAAACTATCTTGAAGCTCCTGCTGGGCCTGCGCCGCGGCACCTCGACCGTCCATCGCTTCGACGCCGCTGCGACGCTGACCTAGCCTTTGCAACTGCTCGGTCAATCGTTCATCGATCTCAGCCAACTCGGCCTGTTCGCTGGTTACCTGATCTTGCAGCTCGCTGGCGTCCGTCGTTTCCACCATTTCAACAAACGCTGCCAAGTCTCCCGACCCCGCCAATGTTTGTAGATGCGAATCAAGGCTGGTCCGTTCCAACACCAACTGATCCCGTTTCAGGGCCTGTTGCTCGACGGCACTCAAGTCATCAGCTCGCTCACAGCCAGCCTCTTTGATCAAAATCTTCAATTCGGTCTCTGCCGATTCCCAGTCGACCTGCATCTGCGATTTTTGTTGCTCCGATTGCTCCAATTGTTTCCGCAATGAAGCACGTTGCTGGTGGTTCGTTTGCTGGGCATTTAATTCCTGCCACAACTGCAGAACGGACTTCGCGGGATCTTCGTCCGCAGGCAATTCCATCAGATCCAAAAGGTCTTGGACTTCATTGACAAACAGATCCGATTCCCGCTGAATGCTGTCTCGCTGCTGTTCTAAACGAGCACGATCTTCATTTAGCCGAAGGACTGCATCGATATCGTGGATGATCCGATTAATACTATCGGGGTGCAGATCAGCCGACTGATTGAGGTAACTGGTGGCCTCTTTCCAGTGCGTTCGCCAAATTTGCATTTCCGCATTGCACTCTTCCAAATGACGTTCCGCACGAGGCAATTGGCTTTTCAATAATTGCCGTGCTTGTGCCTGTTGCTGAAAATCAGAGAACCGGGCACGCTGCTGCTCCAGCTGATGCTTCGCGGTCGTGTACAGCCAGATCAGATCTTGCGGATGTTCCAGCGGCGGTTCGGGAGAGCTGGATTGATGAACCGGTTCTTCGCCATCACCCAGCCATTCTTCATGCGGCGATTCAAGCACGTCCAACAAGGGGCGATCATCTTCGGACGGCGCTAGATCTTGTTCTGTATGTGTTCCCTCTGGCAGTCCGGAACCGGCTGGGACTTCTGCAAACCGCAACGCTGTTTGCAATCGATTGACGGCCAGAGCGACCGACTGTTTCGCTTCGCGAACGGCCAGCTGAGCGTCATCAAGCTCGCCGTGCATCTGCTGCAAACGATCAAAGGCGGCTACCCAATCTTTCATAACCGCGGGCTGATCCGCACGGATCCCATGCTGTTGCCAAAGGTCCAACCATTGCCGCCAAGCCTCGTTGTACGCAGCATCGGCTTCCTGCCTAGCTTCTGCCAAGTTTTCCAATTGCGTTTGCAGCACACCTTGCTCGTGCTCCAATTGCGCCCTGCGTTCGACGCGTTGGACTTCACTGCGCAAGATATCGACACAGGCATCGGCGTCTGCGATCGCTTTCCCAAGAATCGCCCACTCTCCACCCGAGCCGTCCTGCTTCAGTCCAAGCCCCTGCAACTGATCATCGCGAACCTGACGCAACTTGGCCAAATCGGCTTCGCTAGGGAGCGACTGCTTGCCACGGGCGGCGGCCAGTTTGTCGGTGATCTCGGTCAGTTTTTCTTCACCGGCGTGGATTTGATCGATCGAATGCTGCAAGTTTTTAGCAAGCTTTTCAAGCAGCTTGGTCTCTTCAGCAATTTTCGCAGCGGACGGGATTCGCAGTTCAAAGACTTCGGTCAAAGTCCCTTGAAATCCATCCAGCTTCTGCAATTCGCTTTCCGCGCGTTGCAATCGCTTGTTGCAATTCTTTTCGGCCGTTCGCAGTTGATCGAGAAGGAGCTGTGGTTGTCCAATTTGTTCCAGAACAACCGCCAAAGCCTGCGGGTCGGTCGGCGGGGCGCTGCCCCGTTCACTCCGCTCGGCCTCTTCGGCCTGCTGTTGCAGTTCTTTTAATGTCCGTTCCGCGGAACTTACCTTCTCGTTCAATCCGCCGTACTGATTGAAAAGGTTCTGGATCGCTTCCCGCCGAGCAACTGGAATTTCAAGCGATTCCATATCGACCGTCGCGGCGTCATGATTGATCCGCTTTAGATCGTTCGCAATCTGCCGCTGCAGAGAATCGATTTCAGCACCAATGTCCGGCAATTTCCGCAAGGTCTTTTTCCAAGACTCCAATCGCTCGTACAAAGACGTGATCTGCTGCCCATGGCGGAGCGCATTTTCATCCGAGGAGATCGCGTCCCACTCGGTTTGCAGATCCTTCAAGCCATTCTCGATCCGCTGCCGTTGTTCTTCAACGAGCATCCGTTTGCGGTCCGCAGCACGATGCCGCTCCGCAAAATCTTTGGAGAGGATCGGGATGCCTTCACACCCCTTCAGTTCTTCACAAAGGATGGCGCGGCGGGCAACAAGTGGCAAAGCTTCTAAACGGCGACGGTCGCGATCCAACCTTGTTTTGCGTTTCTGAACTTGTTCGCGCAATTCCTTGGTTTCGGCAGCCAGTTGTTCGTACGCCTGAACCCGCTGAACGTAGTCCGCCGGTTTCAGCAGCGCCTCTTTCATTTCCCGTCTGGCCTGTTTCAGACGTTCAAGATTTTTATTGATCGCAGGATTTGCGCCCGAGCGGAGAAACAAGTCGCTCTGCTTTTTCTTCAGGATCTGCTGAATATTTGTCAGCTGTCCCAAACCCGCTCCAGCAGCGAACAAGATTTCGCCCAGGTCGCCTTCCCCTTGGCTGATCGATTGGCCCCCTTCATTCAATCGCGGATGATTCAAGCCAAATTGCCGCTCGAAGATTTCTTTATCGATCGCGGTCAAAAAACGAGCCAGATTGGCTTCGTCTTGAGCACTTCCATCCGGATTGAGAAGCGTATTGCGATTCCCTTTCCTACGGACGAATTCCAGCGATCCATTTTGATCGTCGACAATGTGACCGCCAACGCGAATTTTCGCATTGCTATGCAGAAAGTTATCTTGAGTTCGCGATTCGATCCCATACAACAGCCCCGTGATCGCACGGAGCGTTGTGGACTTCCCCGATTCATTGGGTCCAAAGATCAAATGCAAACGATGAGGGCCAGCGGACAGATCCAAACTGCGATCGGTAAACCCACCAAAGGCCAATAGGTCTAAACGTTCCAATCGCATTACGAATCCTCTTGCTGTTTCAAATGATGATGTAATAGGGGGCGTGCGGCGGCAACCCATTCCTGCAGCGATTCCGGCGCCAACAGATCAAGCGGTTCCACATTCGCAGCGGTCAGTTCTGCGGGCAATTTTCGCTGCAACGTCTGCAGCGCTTCTTCGAACAATTCTAAATCCGTCAATTGCTCCATTTCGGACAGCACCGCTTCCAGGCAGCCCAGTGGGCCGGCGGGATCAAAATCGAGTTCCGATTCTAACTTAGGACGGGTTTTGATTCGGACCTGTTCGATCCACGTCTGCTCGTTGGCAACGCTAATCGCGTGAGCACGAAGATTGTTTTCAAAATCGATTCGATTCGAATTTAGAATTTCATGCAGTGCTGAAGCTCCGGTCACCCGAATCCGATGGACCAAAATCCGGTGTTCGGCTTGTTCCATCGCCGCCTGCAACCAATCGGCATACAGGTCATACAGTTCGTCTTCGGTTTCGCATTCAGCGGCATCTAATTCACAAACTTCCCAGCGAACAACGTCCAGGGCCTCGAACTTTGTTGTCGGTTTTCCCTGTTCGTCGATCTCGACCACGACACAACCTTTAGCACCGGTTTCCCGCGGGTGTCGGCCTTGGATATTGCCCGAAAACAAAATCGGTGCGGCCGCCGGATCGGTTACGTCATGCTGTTCCGAACGGGTGTGCACGTGCCCGAGTGCCCAGTAGTCATATTCTTTGTCGGCTAATTGTGCTGGCGTACAAGGTGCATAATTATCATGCCCTTCCGCCCCGGTAAGGCTGGTATGCAGCAGGCCAATGTTGAACATCCCCGCATCTGCAGGCGGGTATCCTGGAATCATGTTCTCCGTTTCGGAACGTTTCCCAAACGAACGGCCATGGACGACGATCCCCAGATCGAGAAAACGCCGCGATTCGGCTTGCCGGCTGCTAAGCATGATTTCACTGCCGTCCGGATTTTTTGGCAGTGGAAGCGACTTGGTCATTTGACTGGCAGCGTCATGATTACCACTGATCGCTACCACGGGGATCCCCGCTTTGATCAAACGACTGACCTGAGTCACAAAAAAGAGGCCGGTGTTAAATTCCTGCCAATCCCCGTCGTACAAATCACCGGCGATAACCACCAGATCGACTTCTTCTTTCAGCGCCAGCGCAACCAGATTCTCAAGGGCACGTCGCGATGCTCCACGAATCTGTTCGACCGGAGCTCCCTCGTATTGCTCAAGGCGCTGGAGCGGACTGTCCAAATGCAAATCCGCCGCATGAATGAATTTTTTCACCGCAAGGTACTAAGCTGAAAGAAAGAAACTGTAAGAGAGCGAACACAGAACGTCGTAACCGGTGACAAGTGAATCACTTGTCTTCGGAACCGGCCGGATCCGTCTGATACCAGAGAGGGTCCCCGGTTTCAAACCAAACGGTTTCGCCATCGGCTGGCTTGGCATCGCACTGCAAAGCGTTGTAAAGCAACATTTTAGCATTTGCTTGAGACGTCGCAGTCCGGCTGGGGGTCGGGGCCACAAACATGTACAACCCATGCCGCGGCCGGGTTACCGACACATACAGCAAGCACAACGTTTCGGTGACACTTCCTGCAGCCATTGCTCCAAAGGCTCGCTGCCATGCTTCGGGCAGCAATCGCCAAGAGGCTTTCCCCAAGTACCGCAACATCGCTTCCGGAGGATCCGTCGGCGAAGGACGTCGAGCGACGCAGCGGACGCCACTCGCCCCCAACGCGTATTCCAGTTCCGGCAATACGACCGCATCAAATTCCAGCCCTTTCGCTTGATGAACCGTCATCACACGAACCTGAGCTGGTTGCGGGCGTTCAACGCGTTGTTGGCGAACCTGGTCGACAAAATCGCTCAGGCGTGGCTGCGGGTTGCGTTCAAACTGCTGGGCCAACTGCAGCAACTGCCGCATCCGCAACTGATCGGATGCCTCGGAAACTTCCGCAATCGGTTTCGCTAATTCACGAAGTGCGACCACCAACCCGCGATGCTCGATCCATCGGCGTACCGATGAACCGGCTTGTTGTGCGGTCAGGGCGATGCTGGCCTGGTGAGACCAATCCTGTGGATTTGGATTGCCAGCAGCCAATTTTTCGGCAGCCTCCGCGTGCGGCCGAAAAACCTCGTGCTGGGCAAGTGGTGAATTGCGAACGTGGTACCACCAACGTCCATCCCCCGGGTGCTCCGACAACATCAATGCCGAAAGAAGCAGTTCAACCGAACCGGAATCGACAAGAGGGTTCCCCCCTTCCTGACTGACTTCAACGCCGCGGGCACGAAGCAAATAAATCAACCGAGCGACCGTCGCGTTCTTGCGCGTCAGGATCCCAATCGAACGGCCTGGCATACTCTCGGCAAGTTCCGCAACCTTTGCCGCCACATAGGACTGCAAAACGATTGACTTCTCGTCGGCTGGACCATCGTGTTCCGGACCGGTCTGCAGGCAGACGTAACCGGGCAATGATTTACCCGCGGATTCGTGATCCGGAAAGGCATTATTAAAACGCTGAATCGCATCGGCTTCGTAAGCGGATGCGTCGGCAGGATCCGAGGCAATACTGCCAGCGTTTTGACAGAGCGGATGTCGAGACAGATTTTGAAAAATCTGAGTCACGGCATCGGTAATGACCGGGCTACTGCGGTAGCTGATCGACATTTCATCTTGCGTGACTCCGGGGATCTGCTCGGCGACCGAATCAAAGATCGCCGCGACCCCGCCACGCCAACTGTAAATCGCCTGCTTGGTATCTCCGACACAGAAAAAAGTCGGAGCGACCGGACGCCCATTTTTCAGTCGTTTATCGTCCGGAGAAGCGAGTTGTTTTTGAGATTCAAGGGCCGCTCGATAAGCCAACGGACGGAGGACTTTCCACTGCTGTGGAGAGGTATCTTGGAATTCATCCAACAGCACATGTTCAATCGCACCATCCAACCGATAGGCAATCGTCGCGAGGTCTTCTTTGTCGATCCATTCCGACAATCGCTGTGCCACGTCATCAAACGCAAGGGCTCGAGTCGATTGTTTTAACGCATGGATATGATGGTCATAATCTTGCAGGATACGCCCGGTCGCCTGCGATTGCTCTGAGAGCAACCCCAGCGTATGCGAACGACTCCAGTCATAGGCTGCCAGAAGCGCACTGACAATCGATTCGGGCAAATCCCGTTTGTAATAGGTGACCGGTTCATCCCGTTCCACCAACCCTTTGACGGTGGCGGGCAGCGGTTTGCCAGCCAATTCGGCGATTTCACGGCTTTCCATCAATTCACCGATCGCATGCAATTGCTTATCGGCGGATTTGTGTCCGACTTGGGCGGTTAACAACAAGCCCGCTGATTCGGTGAGCGTTTGATTCTCTGGGGCGGACGGCGTCTGCAGTTTCTCCCACGCAGCGAGCGAACAACCACGCGCCACGGCATACGTATCGACAATCACCATTTCAATTTCACGGGCGATGGAACGCTTGATTTCGCCCTTGGTTAGCATCGCCAATAGCGAGGTAACTTCCGCCAAATCGGATTCCGATAACATCGCATGGATTGCTCGACTGCGAAGCCAACGTTCCTCGTTCTCGTCCGTCAATCGCCAGCCTGGTGGCAAGCCAAGCTCAAAGGGAAAGGAACGCGCCAACTGCGAAAACAGGCTGTCCAAGGTCCCGATACGCAAGCGGTGAATTTCTCGAATGATCGCATGCAACAGTCGCGTGCATTGCTGCCGCGTCACGTCGGTTCGCCCGATCTGCTGCTGCAACGCCAGCAACGATTTATCCGTACGATCATCGGCCGCGGACGCCAAAGTCGACAACAGACGCTCTAGAATTTCACCCGCGGCTTTCCGGGTGAACGTCGTAGCAAGCAGGCTTTCGATCGGAGCCCCCTGCAACAGCAAATGCAGCAGTCGGCCCGTCAGACGGTAAGTTTTTCCTGTTCCTGCCGAGGCCCGGACCAACAGGGCCGGGAGCGTTTGCTCGGGAATCGCGTAGGATGGCAAGTCCCACGCGGGGGCTTTTTCCGCTGGGCCACTGTCAAAATCAAACTGGATTTGCTGTGAAGAAGGATCGTTCATTGACTCACCTCCTCAACACTTGGCAGGGAGAAGGAATCGAGCAGAGTTGCTGCCAATCCTGTTTGACAAATCATTGCATAGTCATCAAACGGAACCGGATCGGGACTCGGGGCAAAATCGTTATCCCAAATTCGCTCGATACATGACTTCACAAGTTTCTCCGCCGCTTCAAATTCGGTTTCTGTAAAATCGGCCAGATGAATGCCGGTTGCATCCGCTTGGTCAGCAATATTGAAATACCCCAACTGAATCTGATCCGCTGGAGCGTCGACCCCTTCGATGTACTCGGTCATCAAACGATACAGCGGCAACTGCAAATCAACCCATTCACCACTGGTTGAATCGATATGCTTTTTACGCGGTAGGTGCCCATGCGTTTTGTAATCAAGGATCGCCCACTGACCGGTTTGCGGATGGTAATCGATACGGTCAAAACGACCTTTCAGCCCCATCCGGCGATCGCCGATCTGGATCCCGGCACCTGGGCTTCCGTCCGCCGCAGGTTTCGGATCGACGGAAGCTTCCGCGTAGCGAATCTCCCAGCCTTCCGCACGCCGTTCCGCTTGACGGGACGCAACCACTTTTAAGCGTCGCTCCGCCTGATGGATTTGCACCTGCACTGCGGCAGCAGGATCTTCCCCAAATCGCTTTTTGGCATAGGCATACAAATACTGAAGCAGCAGTTCTTCGATTTCGCTTGCCTTGGTCGCCTGGCGATGATCTTCATTGTCGCCAAAATCCTCGAGTGCTCCGTGAACCAAGTCGCCGAACTGGTTGGCCTGCAATTCACGGGACTGATCGTCTTGAGGACGGAGTCCCAAAACGTGTCGCAAATAGAACCGAAACGGGCAGGCCAAGTAGGCACTAAAAGCGGTCACACTCATGACCTTGATGTCGGCTTTGCCCGCAACAGGAATCGGCAGCGATGTCTTGCTGATTTCCCCAGAGGAAGAAGGGGGCATCACACGCGGAGAATCAGCGGCAGAGAGTAACTGCATGATTCGGCGAGCAAGATCCGCCCCCGATGCCGCCGAAAGCAAACGACTGGGCGGCGTTGGACTGCCGTCGGGACCGCGGCGACCGACGATAAATCGGGTATCGGGACGGGTGCTTAGAATACTGTGCAACGCATAGGCGTCTCGGGCAAAACGACGTTCATTGTCGGCCATGTTCAACCGAGACCGCAGACTGCCCGGAAGAAACGGGTCCGCCGTGATACTTTCCGGCACATAAGGATGATTCAGCCCGACGACCACCAAGCCTTCGGAATCATCCAAGGCAAGTTCCAACCACCCCAAAATTTCGATTTTCTCGGGGGAGGATGCAAGCACAATCGGTGCTTCGGCCAACCTACCCAGCAGCATCTCCATCGCCACCGCCGCGGGGACCGGAACGTCTAAGACATCGCTGAGCGTTTCCAACCGCTCCAACATCACGTGCATCCGGTCGATCGCAAACTGAGTCCGCTGGACTCCAATGTCTTCACCAGGAACGGCATCGGTTTCATCCGCACCAAATTCACCGGAATCCGATGTATCGCTTTCGGAGAACTCTTCGACGGGCGGATAAATCGCGTCGATCACACGCAGCAGGGATTGCGACCATTTGGCCAACGACTTCGGTGGCGCGAGCAACGGAGCCAGCCAATCCGTGACGCGTTGCAGCAGCGCAGGCAGGACGGGGTAATCGTCCAACGCAACCGCCGGAATCGCCACATCCAACTTTGTCGGATAGTGGTTTCCTAAAAAGTGATCCAGTTGAGTCAACCAGGGAAGATCGCGACGCGTTTTCGGAAGGCCCGATTCTTCGTTTTCCGCCGACAGCTGCCGGTCCAGCCAATCGTAAACATCCGAGTGCCTGACCAGTGCCGCCAAAGAATTCCAGTCCATCCGCGTCCGTAACATCGACAGCAAACGCAGGAACCGGCCCGGAGCCGTTTGCGATAGTGGCCAACCTTGCTCGCGATGTGTGGCAAGGTTGCACTGTTCCAGTTCGGTTTCGACAAAGGTGACCAAAGAATCGTCGGTGACCCCAACGGTGATCTGATCCGGCCTAAAGGTCTGCTGCAGTTTTAGAACCTGGTTTGCCATCACGGCCGACTGATCGCTGGCATCATCGGCCTGCAAAAGTTGCTCGTCCCGCCAAGGCAGGTCACGCATCGCCCACTCTTGCGGTTCGACCCGTCCGTAGCGGTCGAACAAAACCTGATCGGATTCGGCTGCCCCGACCAGCGAAGTCACCTTAGAAGCAACGGTGTCCAACATTTTGCAAAGAACACCGCTCAGGTCGGCAGCACCAATCAAAATAATCTGACGATCGGTCCCACAGCCGCCCGTTTCGATCGCCGTCTGCCTGGCCGCCGCAGGGTCCAGCCGCCCGGCTGCCTTCAATTGGCCTCGATATGCATCCAACAATTCATCCAGTAATTGCCAGCGATCTTTTTCGGCAGCGGTTTCAATAAACGCAATGACGTCGGCAAATCGCAAATTGTCAGCGGCCAGCGTGTCATGCAAGCGGCGTAGCGAAGCGGCAAGTTCGACCCACGGCGCAATCGGGTCATGCGGCGGAATAGTGGGCAGCAACGCCTTCAGACGCTGGGGGTCGGTCGCCAACAGAACCTGAGTCCAGGCAAGTGTCTGCTCCAGTTCTAAAGCAAGTTCGCCCGCGGGCTGGTAGAGCTGTTCCGGCAGCGTTCCGACGGTCAGAATCCGAGGCGGCTGCAAATCCAGCTGCTCCGTAGCGGCGTGCTGTTTAAGCAACGCAATCAACTGCCGACGCGAACGCGAAGTCGGAACGACCAACGTCGTCGCCGACAGATCCCAACTTTTGCTGGAACCATATCGCTTGTGCAAATAGTTGACGGATGCTTGCAGAAGAGGCTGATCCCAGCCCAGAAAAATGCGTTGGAGAGTGGTCTGTGTCACCGGTGTCTATCGTTGAAGCGGGAAACTTATGAGTAGCAAACGCTAAGGAAGCAAAAACTGAGCGTCAAAGCAATCTTCAGCTTTTACATTCTCGGGGTCGACGATGCCTAGTTTGGTCATTTGCTCGACTAAAGTTTTCCAACGCGAGAGAGACATCCCTCCAACACTTTCAATGGTTGCCCCGTCAGGCATCGCCAGTCCTGGCAGTTGCTTGACTCCGAAATCAAGCACTTCAGCGGTCATTCCATGGTGATTCGCAGCAAGAATTTTCTCGTTCGCCGCCGAGGGGCTGGTTAGATAGGTACGCCAACCTTGCTGAGTCGCTTGCACCACATCTCGAACCAACGTCGGATTGTCACGAATCAGTTCCCCCGTGGTCAGCAAGACGCTGCTGTAAGGGTTCCAGCCAAGCTCGCTGACCATCAATGGCGTTACGTCGACTCCTTGCTGTTCGGCGAGCAGCGGTTCGGCAAATGAATAGGCCTGGATCGCGATATCCTTCGACGCCACCAGGGCCGATACCGAACCGAGATAAGGTACTTCCTGAACTCCGTCCAACAATCCGCGTTGCCGCATGAATTCCAGAAAAGGCTTGCCAGGCTGACGCTGAAGGGTTAGCCCTTTCAGGTCATCAAGACTGGTGATTCCGGAATCGGCCCGCACCAGAATGCAGCGTGGATGGTTCTGCATGGCGGCCAAAACCGCGACCACATCAACGCCCTGTTGGCGATAAAGGACCACGTCATCGGCGTTTGCAAAAGCGAACTGACAACGGCCACTGGCTAGGTCGGCGGCAACCGGGGTCGCTGGACCTCCGGAGCGGATTTCAACATCGTAGCCGGCCGCTTCATAGGATCCATCGACCAGGGCAGCATAGGCACCGCCATGCTCGGCCTCCGGGTACCAATTCAACTGAATCACGACCGGCTGCAGACCCTCTTTGTTTGCACTTTTCCCGGGATCAGAACACCCGGCAAAGCCAAGAACCAACGCGAGCATCGTCGCGGAACTGGCCACAACCCCGAATCGCGGGAGGCCGTTTTTCAGAAGGGGGAAGAACCGGGACATGCCGGATACTTCCGCAAGAACCAAACGAAAAGCTTGCTGCAGGAACAGGATCATCCATTTATCCCCAAGTATTAGTTTTGACTTAGCACAAGCGGAAGAGGAGCTGATCCGGATCCGAAGGCATCAGGTATCGGGGTCGGCAACAGGTTTGGGACGTACAACTTTAGTGGCCAGCCCTACCATTTCCATCCCGCGAATCACCCACCAAGACATATCAAATTCCCACCAGTGGTGGCCATGAGCCGCCGAGCGTGGTTGTGCGTGATGATTATTGTGCCAGCCTTCACCGTGACTTGACAATGCAACCAACCAATTGTTGCGACTTTCGTCACGGGTTTCGTAATTTCGATACCCAAAGACATGCGTCAAAGAGTTAACAGCCCAGGTCCCGTGCAAAACAAACACGGTTCGTGCGGCGACCGCCCAGACAGCCCAACTGGCCGCCATCTGGAAAGCGGCTTGCCCACTCCCACCCGAAAACCATCCATACAGAGCTCCCGCACCTACGATCAACAGAGCATGTGCAGCGAAAACGAAGAACCAACCGTCCTTCTTTTCCAGACGCAGGTAGAACGGATCTCGCAACAGGTCGCGGACATAACGTTCGTAGCGAGACGTGCGATCCAGGTCGCGATGACGATAGACGACCCAGCCGACATGAGACCACAAGAAACTGGCCAGTGGCGAATGCGGATCGGGTTGATGATCACTGTGCTGGTGGTGCAGGCGATGGATCGCGACCCAACGAGCAGGGCTGTCCTGCAAATTGCACATTCCCAAAATGGCGAACGTATGCTCCAGCCATTTAGGACACTCGAAGCCGCGATGCGTTAGCAGCCGGTGGTAACCGATCGTCACCCCTAACATGCCGAACACAAAATGCCCGGCGATTGCCAAAACCACTCCCGACCAACTGAAAAACCAGGGGACGAAAACCATCAGAGCGACTAGATGCACCAACGACAACACGATGACATACCGCCACATCAGCTGCAGCGGCTGAGTCGCCTCAGGCAGCGGAAGTCGCAATGGATCGGCCTGGCCGGTCGCATCTTGCTGAACGGGATCCAGCTCCCCTTTAGCAGGAGCCGAGCCAGCACCCGGTTTTGGGCAATCCGTGTCCACAACGCTCATGACCAACCCTGGTTCAAGAAAAAAAGAGTGAAAGACGAACGGAGGCCACCCAAAACGGAGGTCCTTCCATTCGATTTCGAGCCTACTTCTTCTTCTTTTTGTCGTCGGTCTCTTCTTTCTTCACTTTCTTCTTCTTCTTCAGCGAGACTTTCACGACGCGAACCTTGGGCATGCCGACGACGCTGTCGTCTTCATTCCAGCGGTCCAATTCTTTCAATCGCGTAATACGTTCTGCACGGGTCAAAACGTTGCGAGTCTTAATCGCTCCGGCCTGAACTTTCAGGCTGCTGTCCATTGTCATTGTGGAAAACTCCTAATATTCAATATCAATGCTCGGTCTTCAGCAGCAAAACAGCCCCCTAGGGGAATGCCAAGCAGTGGAGACTGGGGGAATATGTGGTTATTTGAACCCGTGAAGATAGGGGTAGCCGGCGATTGTGACAACTAAGGCAGCGCTCCGAAAGAGCAATTTTATGCCCATTTTCTCACAAACGACTCTCACGACCCTCTTCCGTTAATCGCTTGACCACTTCACGGACGCGTTCTTCAGACGATTTCGGGGCAACCAAAGTCGCCCCGGGAGTGTGGACCACGATCAGGTCCTCGATATCGATCGTCACGATTAGGTGGTCGGTATCACCAAAAACGATTGTTTGCCGAGTATCGATCCCCAGGTGATTAGCAAGGACCGTATTTCCATCCGCATCGGGAGGATTCATACGGGCCAAAGACTGCCAACTGCCGACATCGTCCCAGCGAAAGGGAGCTTCAAGGACGACAATATTGGGGTAATCCTCCATGACGGCGTAATCGATCGATTTGCCTTCGATGGCCGCAAACTCTCGCTCTAGAACCTCCGAAAAATTCGATTCCCCAGCCGCCTGACCAATGTTTTCCAGTTTTTCCATCATCTCGGGCATCTGTTTTTGCAACGCCTCCAGAATCGTGGAACAACGCCACATAAAGATCCCGCTGTTCCAGTAGAACGTCCCTGCAGCCAGATACTGCTGAGCGGTCGCGGCATCCGGTTTTTCGCGAAATCGGGTAACTCGATAGGCTGCCGAATCCGCCTTCCCGAGCGTTTCGCCCCGTTCGATATAGCCAAAAGATTCCGCCGGATAGGACGGTTCAATCCCAAAGGTCACAATCCGGGTCGGATCCTCGTCCAACAAAGCCTCCCCCGCGAGAACCGCCTTTTGGAAATCCGCATCGCTGGTGATCACATGATCCGCCGGCATTACCAACATGGTCGCATCCGGATCCTTGGCGGCGATCAGGGTCGCGGCCAAACCGATACAGGGAGCGGTATCACGCTTACAAGGCTCCCCGACGATCGACTCGACCGGAAGGTCGGGCAACTGCTGCCGAACCGCAGCGACGAGAGCCGCATTGGTGACGACCATCTTGCGTTGATCGGGAACCAGATCCCCCAACCGGTCCGCCGTCGCCTGGATCATCGTACGATCGCCAGACAGCTTCAAAAGTTGTTTCGGGGTATCGCGACGACTGGCAGGCCAAAAGCGAGTTCCGCTTCCGCCAGCCATAATAACAGCGTGTAACATCATGTCCCTTGGTTATTAAATGGCGATGCTGGAATCCGGACAGCTTCGCGGCGATTTAGCTCGCCGGTTGGCCAGATCGACAGCAGCGGCGACCCGAACCAGCCGAACCGCCTCATGCTTTCATCGATCGATCAGTCCATTCCTGGAACCCAAAGCTTACTTCCGCCATCGGCGGCTGGTGGAGCTCCCGCAGGAGCGTCCCCTTGATCAGGCGTCCAAAGACCACCCTGCGGTTCAGGGCTTGCCTGTGGAGCATTGCGAGGCGTCCCATCTGGATTGATCAACCCGAAATTAACCAGCAATTGCTGCAGGCGAGCCATCACGTTTGGATCTTCACGATACTCGGACAACAGCTTCGACACCGTCTCTTCAAAGACCGGACCGGCTCCACCTAACAAGGCATGAGGCAGGATGGAAAGAAGAATCGAAGGAGCAGGGACTTCGTTCGCTTCTGCCCACTGACGCCCTTCTCCAAGAATGGCCAACGCTTCCGCATGGTCCGGGGCTCCCGACGCCTTGGCGACATAGGCGGCCAGTTTAGCCCTGCGAAGGTCTCCTGGAGGATCCAGCTCAATCAGCCGATCGGCGGCTTCCATGACTGCCGAGCGAGAGACGTAGGCTTCGGCGTAGTTCAGGTATAAAAACGTGGTTTCTGCATCCGCCTGCGACAAATCGACTTGCGGCAATTCGTAAACCTTCACGTTTTCCGATTCAGCATCGGTGACAACAATCGGCGGGAGGTCGGAAACCCCAAGCTTCTCTGCCAGCTTGGCGAGATTTTCGCCTTGAATGATCGCCAAATCCGACTGATTCTGCAGGGTCCGGACCAACGCTAAACGCTGGATGCGGTACTGATCGTCGTCGACCACTTCCGAGACGGCTTTGTCATCGAAAAGAGGCAATTTCAGCTGCATGACCGTATCGACAAAGCCTTCCCGCAGATACTCGACACTCGCTGCCGAGGAATCAGTCTTCCCGGCAAGGGCGGCCTGAAACGGATGAGGCATTTCTCGCTGAAGCGAATGAGCCATGAAGACACGCAGAGTCTCCGAAGTCATCTCGACTTCGCCACCCAGAAGATCCGTCAACAGAGACTTCAGAGCGTCAGCCTTGCTTGCCATGACGTAAGCCTTCAGCCGAGCGGCACGGTCGGTCTGGCGACCAAACGCGAGGGCACTGGCCAAAACACCGGGAACTTCCGCGACCGGCGGCAATTCCGCAGCACTGGCGACCTCAGGGTACGGAGCATTCAGAATCTGATAAGCAAATCGCGGAGGCACGCCGCCATCCTCGGCTTCGGCCGGATATGAATCGTCAACCGGCTTACCAACGATCCGAGAGTTCGCGGTACAGGCAACGGTAAATGCTTCGAAGTCGTTGATCGTATAGACATGTTCTTCCATCCCCACCGACATCAACGAACTGTCGGGCTCAACCAGAGCCGAAAGGGCCAGCATCCGAGCCTGTTCTTCATCGCCAAGCGATTCACACTTGGCCAGTTTTCCGAACAACGCTTGTTGGCGTTCCACATCACCACGCCAAATGGCACAGTTCAGCAGTCCTGACAAGATCGCAGGTTCACCGCGATACTGCCGGTCCAGAGACTCCAACTTGGGCTCTGCAGCCAGAATGCGAACATGATGCATCAAACCAGCGGCTTCGTCATACCGCTCGCCCCACTCCACATCCTCGGGGCGTTCCAACAGAGCAAACGGCCCCTTCAGAAACTGATTCACTTCAGGCGATCGGCTGAGCATACGACCGGCGGATCGCTCCCGCTGCTCTTGAAATTCAGGGAGGTTTTGGCTCAACGAATCCCACGCCGTCGCGCTCAAGAAGGCTCGGTTTTCAAGGTGAGCGATCGCGACCGTACTGGAAACCATCAGGAAGAATTGATCGACATCCGGGCCGACCTCATTCAGCCCTTGCAGCATCGTCTCCGTCGCCTTGGCCACATCTCCCTTGGTCATCAAAGCGAGCGACAACTGGGCAAGTGCCAGCGGGTTCGAAGGCTGCAACCGCACAAATCGTTCGGCATTGCTGGCGAGCGTACCGTATTCCCGCATTTCAATCAGCAAACGTCCTCGCACGGCCAACGCCCAAGCTGCCGAGGGATGCTCTTCAAGAATTTGGTTCAGTCGATCTAAGGCGGCAACCAATTGCCCCCCTTCCATCATCTTGACCACGCGGTCCATTTCACCAACGGAATCTTTGCATTTGCAAAACTTGATTTTCTTGCCACTACCACAGGGGCAAGTCGTATAGGTGTCGATGGTCATTTGGGGGGGCCGGTTCCGCTGAAAGGTAAATTGGTCGCCAGCCGTCCAGAAACAGCCGGCTTCCTCGCTTCGTGCACAATTAGACAGAGACCATAACATGAGCGGCCTATTCGAAAAAGTAGCGCCCTCCCTTCCCGGCGACAACGGCGATAGGATGGAAGCTTCAGAAACCGGGCAATTTGCCTAGTTTTTCCTCATCGTTTTACGCTGCTCCTGTACAGTCGAATGCCGCTGGAAATTGTCAACTATCCGCATCCAACCCTTCGGTTCCCCAGCCGGCCCATCAAACGGGTCGATAAAGAACTGCGAATGATGGCTGCCGAGATGATCGAACTGATGTACTGCCACGAAGGAGTCGGCCTGGCCGCCAACCAAGTCGCCTTGCCCCTCCGGATGTTTGTCCTCAACCCAACGGGCAAGCAGGGCGAAGGGGAAGAGATGGTGGTCATCAACCCGGTCATCCAACGCCCCAAGGGCAGAGAACCCGACCGGGAGGGCTGCCTAAGCGTCCCCGGCGTCTTCGGGGATGTCATCCGAGCCAAGCAAATTCAGTTCTCGGGCTACGACCTGCAAGGGACCCCGCTGAACTTTACCTGCGAGGGCTTTTTCGCACGGGTGCTGCAGCACGAAACCGACCACCTGGACGGAACCATGTTCTTCGACCGCATGCCCGAAGGTGCTCGCAAAGAAATCGACCCTCTGCTGGAAGAATTCGAATTTGAATTCCGCAGCCGGCAAGCGGGCGGAACCATCCCCTCGGACCAGTCGATCATAAAAGAACAAGCCGAGTGGCTAAACCGATATGCCTGATCTAGATAACAAAGCAAAAGAGATGCGAATCATTTTGATGGGAACCGGCCCCTTTGCCGTCCCTTCGTTCGAAGCGATTCGGCAAGCGGGGATGGAAATCCCCTTGGTCGTGACCCGCCCAGCCTTGACGAAAAAGAGCCGCAGCGGACCGCCTCCTGCCCCCGTACGCGAATGGGCCGAGGCCCACCAACTGCCACTTTTTGATCCCCCCTCGATCAATGACCCCGCCGCGATCGAAACGATCCGCAGCCACAGCCCTGACATTCTGTTCGTCTGCGATTACGGACAAATCTTAAGCGACCAAGCCCTGGCGGTGGCTCCCAAGGGAGGACTGAA